>DASYWJ010000015.1:0-134271 GCA_035936155.1 Tepidisphaeraceae bacterium
CGGCCTTCTCGTGCAGGCCGAGCCGCCGGTACACTGTCCCGATCGCGGCGCTGATGGCCGCCTCAACCTCCGGCTGCCCCTTCAGTTGATCACGCATCCGCGGCGCCGCCTCGTCGAGCAGTTGCCGGACGGTGTAGTCCGCCCCCTTGCTCTGGTCGGGATTGGTTGAAGAGAACATCTCCAGGAGCAGGTCGCTGATCGTGGTGGCTTTGGCGGCTTCGGTCACCGCCCGTGCGCGCGCTTGCGTCTCCGTTTCCAGCCGCGCCTGCGCCAGCGATTCGGCGCGGCGGGCGCGCACGGCTAAGGCGCTGCTCACCAGCGTCGCGGCCACCAGTAGTGACACGAATCCGGCCGCAACCCCCAGCGTCACCCGGTGCCGCCGTGCAATCTTGCGCAACCGGTACGTCGCGGACGGCGGACAAGCCTGCACCGGCTCGTCCTGCAGGTGTCGTTCCACGTCCCGCGCCAGCCCGTTGGCGGTCTCGTAGCGCCGGCTGCGGTCCTTCTCCAGCGCCTTCATCACGATCCAATCCAGCTCGCCGCGCACCAGCCGCCCGAGGTGCTTCGGATCGCTCTTGCGATGGGCCGAGATGCTCCGGCCCTGCTCGCCCATCGTGCTGAGCCGGGTGCTGGGGCGCGGCGGCTCCTCCTCCCGGATGATCCGCCGAACCTCATCGAACGCCGCCTGCTTCAGCCGGTCCTTGTCCAGTGGCGTGGTGCCGGTCAGCAGCTCATAGAGCAGGACACCGAGGCTGTAAACGTCGCTGCGCGTGTCGACGTCGATGCTGGTCATCTCCGCCTGCTCGGGGCTCATGTACAGCGGCGTTCCGACCATCTGGGCGAAGTTCGTGAACAGCGTCTTGTCCGTGAGCTGCTGCCCGGTCGCCTTGGCAACGCCGAAGTCGATCACCTTCGGCACGGCCACGCCCTCGTGCAGCGTGACCAGCACGTTGGTCGGCTTGATGTCGCGGTGGATGATCCCCTTCGTGTGCGCATGCTGGACGGCCCGGCAGACCTGCACGAACAGCTCCAGCCGCTCGCGCGGGGGGAGCTGGTTCTTGTCGCAGAAGTCAGTGATCGGCACGCCGTGCACCAGCTCCATCACGAAGTACGGCCGGCCGGAGTCGGTGGCGCCGGCGTCGAGGACCTTGGCGATGTTCTCGTGGTCCATCAGCGCCAGGGCCTGGCGCTCGGCCTCGAAGCGGGCGATGACCTGGCGGGTGTCGAGGCCGGGTTTGATGACCTTCAGGGCGACCTTGCGGCGGACCGGATGCTGCTGCTCGGCCATGTAGACGATGCCGAACCCGCCTTCGCCGATGCGCTCGAGCAGCTTGTATCGGCCGATGATGGCGCCGACGCGTTCGGCGGGCGGGGCGGGGTCAAGCGTCGGGGCGAAACCGGGGTGCTCCATCGCCATCATCGCAGGGAACAGGTCGCGGATCTGGTCGGCCACCTTGGGGTGTTTCCTTGCGTACTCGTCGACCGAAGGGTGTTCGCCCGCGCGGTGGCGGCGGAGGAAATCGTCTGTCAGCGCCGCCAAAAGGTCTTCGTCGCTGTGGACGTTGGCAGCGCGCGTCGGTTCAATCATGGCCGCAGCTCCGTCAGTCCGCCCGGCATCTCCGCGAGGAGCGCCTTGAGCCGCTTCAGCGCCCGCAGGTATCGCTTGGCGGCTGCGCGCTCCTCGATGCCGAGCACTTCGGCGGCCTCGGCGCTGGTGAGCTGCTCGAAGTGCCGCATCGCCAGCACCTCGCGATCGGTCGGATCCATCGCGTCCAGCGCCTCGGCCAGTCGCGTCCTCACCTCGCCGCGGGCGACGGCGACGCTCTGGCGCGTCAGTCCCGCCGTCAAGTGCGCGCACAGCGCGGCGGACGTCTCATCCGGCCTTCCCGGGGCGTCGAGAGGCAGCTCGCGCTTCGCGTCGCGCCTGCGGGTGCCGAGGTGGTGGCGGTGCGCCTCCAGCAGCTTATTACTCACCACCCCTCGGAGCCAGAGAAACAGCGGCCCCTGCGTCCCGCGGAAGTAGTCCGCCCGGTGTTTGGAAGCCTCGACGAACGCATCCTGCACGACGTCTGCCGCGTCCACCCGCCCGCGCAGCCGCGGGTCCATCCGGAAGGCGACCATCCGGGTAAGTCGCTGCTGGTGGGCCATCAGCAGGGCCCCCCATGCCGCCCCGTCCCCCGCCGCAGCCCGGGCCAGCAACGACGCCGTCTCGGGTGGTTCGTCCGCCATCCGGCACTCTCCTTACCTTCTATTGCGCAAACGTGGCGTGGCGAGACAGGTGAACTGTCGAACCCGTCAAGGAAACGGCTCCCGCACGCAAAGCGAGGATCGGCCACAACTTCTCCGTCGAACACGGGGCGCCACCTACCACCTGCTTCCCCCGCAATCGCTGGCGTGAGCTGCTGCGCGAGTTCAAGCGGCTGGCGATGATCGTCGACCTGAGCCACTGCGCCGAGCCGGGCTTCTTGAAAGTGCTCGACCGCTTCCGAGGGGCGCGCTGCGCTGGCGGAGAGCTGGGCGCGCATGATGCTGAAGCTCGCGCCGTAGGGCCCGCCGACCCGGCTGTGGGTGAACAAGGAGACGAGCTGCCCCTTCCAGCCGCCGATGTGAACGACGAGCGGATGATCATGCTATGCCAGAGTGGTCGCCTGACGCTGGCAAAGGTCACGCCGGAGTATTTCGAAATGCTTACAACCATCTCCGCCTTCGTTCAAGCCCGGCAGGTGCGGGCTACGCCGGTAGTCCACAACCGGAAGCTGTACGTCAAGCGAGCGGGAATTAACGCCGCGCAACCTCGGCGTCAGCAACGCCACCGCACATCGCGGGATGAGCCTTCTGGTGCGCAAGAAGCTGCTGGTCCGTCAGCATGGGCGGGGAACGTTCCGGGGGGGTATAGGCCAGCAGCGCGCGGCCCGGGTTACGCACGGTTTACATCCTCATGCCGGAAGAAGGACGTAACTAGCGTTCAGCTGGACGACATGGTCGACGCGTTCGGTCGCGGTTAGGGGGTAACGTCCGGTTCAGCTTTATCCCATCGGTGAACAGCGTCGACTACGTCCGCGAGTTGATCGGGAGCGCCCAGATCGACCAAACGGATGAGGAATCGATTTGCGCTGGATCTGCCGAAGCCGTCGCAGTGGGGGGTGGGCGAATCGATGTGCTCGTGAACAACGGGCACGAGCCCCTGGCCGCCGATTGGCGGACCGTGACTGCCGCCGAGTTCAACCGGCACCTGATGAATGCGACGCGGTATTTCCTGTTGTCGCGGCTGCTCCGCGAGCACGTCGGGGCCCGCGGCACCGGCGCGCACGGGAGAATTGTAATGATCGGATCAATGTATGCCGTAGTGGGCTCCTACCCCGACGCCTACGAGGGGATCGCAACCGGCAGTCCTGTCGCATATCACATGCTGAAGGGCGGCATCGTCCAGCTGACCCGCCACCTGGCTTTTTACTGGGCGAGAGATGGAATACGAGTGGATTGTCTGGGCCCCGGCCCGTTCCCGGACACCGCGCACGCTTCGCCCGCGCTCGTGCAGCGGCTGTCCAACAAATCACCGATGGGCCGAATGGGCGAGCCAGACGAGCTAAAAGGCGCGGTGGTCTTTCTCGCCAGTGATGCCTCCAGCTACACCACCGGTCAAAACTTCGTTATCGACGGAGGGTGGACGGCTTGGTGAGGCGGCGGCGATTCCACCGTATGACCGGGATGATCAATCCGTGCATCGTGGTCGCGGGCGAGGGGACTTGAAGGCCGGCGATCCGCTGGTGCTGCGTTACCGCGTCCTCACGTCTGATGGAGATCTGCCGTGGAAGGCGATTGCTCGCTCGGCCGATGAGTTCCGCAAGAGCTGAGGCGCATGAGCAGGTTCCGCGTCGTCATCGAGCTGGCAGCGCAAGGGGATCGGACACCGGACCTAGCGTCTGCTCGACGAGTGAGAGGAGCTGCTCAGTTCGGCAGCTCATCTTCGGGAGCACATCGACGACCCCCAGCTGTCTGGCCTGACCCACAAGACGCTCATCATCGGAAAAACCCGTGATGACGATCACCAGCACGTCGGCCCAATGATCGCTGCGACGGAGGAGTCTGAGGAAGGTGATCCCGTCCATCTGCGGCATCATCAGGTCGAGGAGGATCAAATCGGGCACCCCCTCGTACAGCGTTAGCCAAGCATCCCTGCCATTGGCGGCAGTGACCGCCGTATGACCTGCAGACGTCAACAGCCTAGCCAGCGATTCCCGCGCAATGCGCGCATCATCGACCACCATATCCGTGACATTGGAACACCTCCGTGTGTTCGGTTTCTCAAAAAGCGAGCGACGCATATGCCCCTGTGACGGATGAACCAAGAGCATCAGTTACGCAACGTGTACGGCTGATGCGCGCAGCAGGTTCAGAAATCTTGCTTGGGAGACTGGCGGTCGTTACGCGCCGCTGGCAGGCCGGCAGACGGACGTCTGGTTGAGATCAGTTGTCATCAGTTGCTGGGATGCGCGCACCACTCGTCGAGTTCCGGGCGACGGCTTCGGAACGGCGATCATTAGGATCCATCATCATCGTTCATCATGCGGGTGATCGACAACGGCATCAACATGCTACGCAGGCGAGGTTTAGTTGACACTCCCTTTTTCCAGTTGAGACGCCGCAGGACTCGCTACGTCTGCTAATCGCGCTGTTCATCCGGCGTCTCTTTCCCGGTAGCTCCAAGTGGCTATCAGCCAAAGCACCGGGGGCTACCACAGGGTCAATGGCGTCATCTCCGGCGCCGCCGGCTTTGGAAAAGGCGCACAGGGCACGATGGTCCTGAACGGCAACAATCTCTACACCGGCCCCACGACCATCGCCAACGGCACGCTCGCGATTAACGGCAGCAACGTCAGCGACACCCTCGTGGGCGCCGGCAAGCTTCAGGGGGTCGGGTCGGTGCGCATCCTCAGCGTCTACGATGATGCCTCCAACGCCAACCCCGCCGGCGCCCTGTCGCCCGGCGACGACACGGCGGCCGCGACCTTCACCGCTTCCCGCGCCGACTTTGCCGATGGCGGCAGCTACCTGTTCAACTTGAACGACGCCGCAACGGGTGCGGGCATCGGCTGGGGCCTGCTCAGCCTCAACGGCGCCGGCACGGCCAACGGAAACCTGGATGTGCCCGCGGGCGCGGGCGGGTTCACGATCAACTTGACCGGGGCCGGTGCGGGCTTTGACGACGGGATCGATCAGGTCTTCACAATGGTCGATGCCGCCGCAGTGACCGGATTCGACCCATCCGACTTCGTCATCGACACGAGCGGATTCGCGCCCACGTACGGCGGGACCTTCAGCGTCAGTGATGCCGGGGGTAACCTCAACCTGGTCTACACTGCCGTCCCCGAACCCGCTGTCGCAAGTCTTATGGGTATAGCGGGGCTGGTCCTGCTTACCCGGCGGCGCCGCGCGTAGCCCTTATCGCATCCCGGAGACGTTTAACCGTTACACACTGCCGTCGCGTATATACATGTTAACAGGATGGGCGCCGCGCTTGCCTTGAGCGGGCTTTTCAAGCAACGCAGTGCATCGCCTGAACATCTGCGCTATTTGCGCCGCGCGCAAGTCCCTGCGTGGTCATCAGAAGCGCACGACCCGAGCAGCTTGGCTTCGTTTCGTCATTTTCGCGTTCGACCGCACATTCCCGCACATCGAACCATCCGGCAACCCAACCCGCACCACCACGCCGGTGTCTGAGCGTCAAGCGCAGACCCGATCGCACCCGGAGAATGTGTTCAGTTGTCAATGAGCCCGCGGCGCCAGAAGAAAACCTGCGCGCCTTCTACTCCACCCTACTTGTGCGCGATTGGGTCGAAAAACGCGCACGACCAGTGCGCATTCCCCCAAAAAGCGCGGAAAAAATTTCCGGATTCTCGTAACTCCTTTTGCGCGCTCTGAAGCACAGCGCACGGGTCGCCCCAGGGTTGCTACTCCGACTCCACCGCCGGCAAGGTTGTCGCATCCGGCTCGTCTACGGGCGGGTCGGTAATCTCCGGCGGCGGGGTGTTCTCCTGCGTGAGCCGCAGGAACAGGTCCGGCGCCTTGCCTGGGTCGAGCGTCTTCTCGTCCGGGCGCCACGCGGGCGTCAGCGCCGAGTCGTCTATGCCATTTTCCCCCACGCTGTAGACGTAAGGAGCGATACGGTCGGGCACATAGCCCAGTGGTTGCCCGCCCCCGGCGAACGGGTCGAGCGGCACGGCGGGCAGGTATGCCGGCACGAGCGCATCAAGCGTCGGGGGGCGTTGGCCATTGTGGTCAAGCTGGTACAGCCGGATCGCCAGCGCCACGGCGGCGAGCCGCGCGTTCGCCGCTCCGTGCATCGAGGTGGACAGGGCGCGGCCCAGCGCCGGGCGCACCGATTGGCTGACCACGTGCGCCGCCACGCGCGGACCGGTCACCACGGGCGGGTTGGGCAGAAGTTTGCGTGCCGTCGGCCAGTCCGGCGCGGCAGCGGCGGTGATCAGCTGCTCGCCTTCCTTGACCAGCCTGAGCACGTCCAGCTGAATCGCCGGGCGGATCACCCGCGCGCGTCGGCCGACCTGCTGGCCCATGTCAACCTGCATCGCCCGCTCACCCTCCAGGGCGTCCCGCAACGATTCTCGGCGCGATCGATCGTCGAGCAGTTCTGTGATCAGCGTCTGCACCTGCTCGCGTGTGGCCGGAGCTCCGGGTGATCCCGGCTCGTCGGAGGCCGCGACGATCTGCAGATCGCGCGCGATCTCACCGGCGGCGTCGGCGGCGACGGCGTCGATTCCCAGGCACACCAGGTGCGTGACCAGGAAGGCGTCGTCTTCGTCCAGCGCCCTGCTGAGGCCGAGGATGTCGCGCACGTGCTCGATCGCGGCCGCGTGGTCCCCGCGGTGTGTGGCGTGGATAGCGGCGGCGCGCGCGAACCTGCAGACCTGCCGGGCCCCATTGAGGTGGGGCAGCAGCGTCGACCACATCGGGCTGACGATGTTGACGCCCCAGTCGGCGCGATCCAGATCGCGCGCGGTGCGAATATCGGCCAGCACGCCGGGGTGCTCCCCGACGGCTTGGCCGACGATCTGTGCAATGTCCTCGCGCAGCGGCAGGCTTGTCGAGTTGTCGATCGCCCAGTCTTCGCTGTTGCTGAGCTTCATCGCCTGCTGGGAGCGCCGGATGAAAAAGGCGGCGTTCTGCTCATCGGGCAGGGGAGGCTCATTTCGGGCGTAATCGGCCAGGAGAACCTTCTCCCCCCGCGCCTGCGCCGCCGCCACCGTCTCCGCCAGCCGCCGCTCGGCCACCTCTCCCCACCACCAGCGCACGCCGGCGACGGCGGCAACGGTCAGCACGTACACCGCCGCCAGGCGCACCAACCACCGGTACCGCCGCGGATGCGGCACGGCGGGCTCGATCTCATTTGGAGGCTGGGTGGAAGCGTCCGCCATCTGTGACGGATTATCTCCGCTGGCGGGCCGTGGGGGGACAAAGGGGCTCAGTGGCGAGTGGAAGGGGCCGGCTCGGCATCACAAGCGGGGCGCATGATACGTTGTGGTGCGAGCCGCGCTGGAACTCGACGGCGGCACTCATTGCTTACGCCGCGGCGGCGGCGGAGTTGGTGAACAGGAACTGGCCACCGATGCGGTAGACGTTGCCGAACAGCCGATCGGTGTGCGTCACGCGCATCGGGAGGAGGTAATCGCAGCCGTCGAGGCCGCGGAGGCGCACGTGCATCTCATCACCGGTGCACACGACCCGGTCGGTGATCATCCCCAGCCCCTGCGCCCCCAGGTCAAAGCCCCAGGCGCGGCCGATCTCCTCGAAGACGCCCCCGGCGCTGAGCCGGCCCATGATCAGCTGCGCATTCATCGGATAGCGCGCATCGTTGCGCCGCGGGATCATCTTGCCCACGCGCGAGGCCAGCTCGTTCACCAGGTCGTCGATGGCGACGACTGCTTCACGTTCCCCGGAAGAAGTGGTTGCCATAAACGTCATATCGACGGAACCCGAAGCAAGCTTCAGAGAGCGCCGTCGAGGGGGAGTTATTGGACGGCAGAGGATGCAGCGAGTGCAGTCGGCTCCCAGCCAGCAAGCGCTTCAGGTCAGAAAAATCCACGCCAGGCCGAGGAGGCAGAAGAAACCGACGATGTCGGTGACGGTGGTGGCAAAGATCGTCGCCGACTGGGCGGGGTCGAACCCCAGCGACTTCATGACGAACGGGATGAACACCCCCGAGACGCATGCCAGCGTGTGGTTGATGATCAGCGCCACACCGACGACGATGCCGAACGTGACGCCCTGGTTGGCGTTGAACAGCAGCGCGATCGCCGCCGTCACCAGGCCGATGACGATGCCGGTCAGCAGTCCGACGATCGCCTCGCGGTAAAGGATGCGGCCGAGGAGTTTGCGGTCGACCTCGCCTAGCGCAATGCCGCGGATGGCGACGGCCATGGCCTGCGCGCTGGCGTTGCCGCCCATGCCCGCGACGATCGGCATGTATGCGGCGAGGATCGCCAGGCGCGTGATCGTCTGCTCGAACATTCCGACCACCGCGGCGGCGGCGAAGGCGGTCGCAAGGTTTACCAGCAGCCACCACACCCGCTTTTTGAAGCTGAACTGCCAGGGGCTCGTCAGGCGCTCCTCGGCACCGGCGCCGAACAGGCGCTGGACATCTTCCCGCGCCTCTTCCTGGATGACCTCCAGCACGTCGTCGTGCGTGATCAGCCCCACCAGCCGACCGCGCTCGTCGACCACGGGCATCGCCAGATATCCGTAGCGACGCATGATGTTCGCCACCTCTTCCTGGTCCATCGTCGCCGGCACGCTGCGCACGTTCGGGATCATGATGTCGCGCAGCCGCCGATCGGGCTTGGCAAGGATCAGGTCGCGCATCGACAGCACGCCGACGAGGTGCTGTCGGCGGTCAATCACATAGACGTAGAACATCTGCTCGAGCTCTTCGCTGAGCCGGCGGAGCAGGTGGATGGCGTCGTCGACGGTGAGATATTCGTAGAGTGCGGTAACGTCGGTGGTCATGATCCCGCCGGCGGTGTCCGGCGGGTACTGCTCGAGCTGGCGGACTTCCTCGCGGTCCTCCACTCCCAGCTCGGCCACCAGCTCGTCGTGGAGCTTGGGCGTGACGTGCTCGAGGATGTCGACGCGGTCGTCGGGGTCCATCGCCGCGAGGACCATGGACGCCTCGGGCGTCTCCATGTCCTCGATGACGTGGGCCGCGTCCTCCGAGTCCATCTCGGCCAGCACGTCGGCGGCGGTGTTCGGGTCGAGGTATTCGGCGACGTCGGCGGCCTGCTCAGAGGTGAGCGACTCCATCATCTCCGCGCCGTCAACAGCCGGGATGTCCTCGATCTGCTCGGCCACGCGCGCCGACGGCGCCTGCCCCGGCGCAGCAGAAGCCCGCGGCGGCGGCGCTGCCGACGTCGTCGTGGCGGTCGATCTTTCCCTCGCTTCGTCCATGCACTTCGGTGAATCGCACAGCAGTCGGATATGTCCATCGCCAGCAGCGGCGCAGCCGGCTGTCAACAGTGGCCAAGCCGCTGCTCCGGCATCCTCTGTAGCATTCAACCGTCCGACTTTCCAGCGTGTGAGGAATCTCTCCTCGACGTGCGCCGTGCGGTGGATGGCAATGAAATTGCGCGTCTTCGCAATGACGGTCGCCGGGCCGCGGGGATAAGGTTCACCCGCGGACCTGCTTTGCCCATCCCCGTGCGCGTGCGCAGCGCGGCGGCGACCGCGCTTTCCTGGGGAGCGAATAATCATGAACCGTCGTCTCAACCTCGTCTTGCTGCTCGCATCGTCACTGCTCGGGCCGACTCTGGCCGCAGGCGCCTGGCCGTCGCCGTTGCGCGTCGATATAAACCCGGACAACGGCCGCAAGGACGTGCTGACCAAGGGTTGGGATGACTGGCGCGTGGGCGAGGGCGCGAGCAAGCCCCTGCGGCTGGGGAACGCTACCGTCGCGTTCCGCATCCCGCGCACCGGGGGCGCAAAGCGCATCGAGGGCGCGATGTGGAAGGGCGGATACGACACGGGCGCGACACTCGCCTCCGATGGTTTGGTCGCCCACGGCGGCGCGGTCGAGCTGGTGATCAGCGGCTTGCCCGCGGGCCGCACGGGGATCGCCACCTATCACAACGCATTTGATGCTCAGCCGTCGAACCCGTTCAGCATCTCAGTGAACGGTCAGGCGAAGGCGGGCGCGATCACGTGCTCGCATCGGGTCGCCGACGACTACAACGCCGCCACCGCGTTCGTGGAGGTGGAGGCCGCAATGGGCGAGGAGGTGGTGCTCAGATTTACGCCCGCCGAACCGTCCGGAAGCATCATAATCAATGGCTTGGTCATCGGCGGCGCGGATCCCGCGGAACAGGCGCGCAAGCCCTTCCCCGTAAACCTCGATGAGCATGCGGCAGAGAACCCGACACTCGCCTGGACGCCAGCGAAGTCCGCGGTGTCGCACGACGTGTATCTTGGCACCAGTCGTGAAGCGGTGGCGCGCGCCACGCGACAATCGCCAGAGTTCAAAGGCATCCAGCAGCAGCCGACGTTCGCCACGAGCGGGTTGAATACGTTCGACACATACTATTGGCGGGTGGATCAGATCGGCACCGGTGAGAAGACGACGAAGGGGGATGTCTGGAGCTTCCGCGTCCGCCACCTCGCATTCCCCGGAGCCGAGGGGTATGGGCGCTTCGCCCGCGGCGGGCGCGGGGGCGAGGTCTACGAAGTCACGAACCTGAACGACGCCGGCCCGGGCAGCCTGCGCGAAGCCGTCGAAGCCGAAGGCCCGCGCACCGTCGTTTTCCGAGTCGGCGGGACCATCAATCTCAAGAGCAAGCTGGTCATCAAGAACCCGTACATCACCATCGCCGGCCAGACCGCGCCGGGGGACGGTATCGCCACGCGCGGCTACACGTTCGGGGTGGCCGGGGCACATGATGTGATCATCCGCTACGTCCGCATCCGCATCGGCGATGAGTCCGGCCAGACCATGGACGGAAGCGGCATGGGCGGCGGCACCGACCACGCAATCATGGACCACTGCTCCATTGCCTGGAGCATCGACGAGGGGTTCAGCTCGCGCGGCGGGCGCAACATCACCCTCCAGCGCTCGATCATCGCAGAGCCGCTCAACATGTCGATCCACTCCCACTACGTCGGCAGCGGCAAAGGCCACGGCTACGCCGGGAGCATCTCCGGCGACATCGGCAGCTTCCATCACAACCTGCTCGCCAACTGCGCCGGGCGCAACTGGTCGCTGGCGGGCGGGCTGACGGGAGGCAACAAGTTCGCCGGTCACCTCGATATCCGCAACAACGTCGTCTACAACTGGCACCACCGCACGAACGACGGCGGCGTGCGCAACCTGAACCTCGTTGGCAATTACTACATCCCCGGCCCCGCCACCGAGGTGTTCCACCTGCTCAAGGCGGTCATGGAAATGAAGCTCCCCGACGACGTGCAGCAGTATTACGTTTCGGGAAATGTCATGGAAGGCCGCCCCCAGTACAACCCCGACAACTGGAAGAACGGCGGCGTCATCGGCGAGTACGATCGCTATCCCGACATGGTGCTCGCCAAGCCGTTCTGCCCCTCGTTCATAACCGAACAGAGCGCGAAAGACGCGTACGAAAGCGTGATCGCCGACGTTGGCGCCAATTTCCCGCGCTATGATGCGATCGACGCGCGGACGGTGCGCGACGTGCAGCGACGCGGGTTCACTTACAAGGGCAGCAAGACGGGTCTGCCCGGCATCCCTGACTCGGTGCAGGATGTCGGGGGTTACGTCGAACTCAAAGGCGGCCCAGCCCCCGCCGATCGCGACCACGACGGGATGCCGGATGCATGGGAGCAGAAGCACAACCTCAACCCGGACGACCCCCACGACGGGAACCGCGACGCGGTCGGCGACGGCTACACGAATCTGGAGCGGTACCTCAACTCGATCCCGTCCGCCAAACCCCTAGCGTCCGCGGCCCGATGAGGAAATCCGACATGTATCGACAGGCCGGCGCCGCGTGCCTCATCCTTGCTGTCATGACCTCGCTGCACTCGCCTGCCTCCGCGCAGCCGCCCACTATCCACCCCGCGGTCGTCTCGTCGCAGTTCATCTACGACTCCGCCCCGTACCCCTCATGCCACGCGTCGACGATCGTCGAAACCGCGCCGGGGCAGCTGGTTGCCGCATGGTTCGGGGGGACGCACGAGCGGCACCCCGACGTGGGCATCTGGGTGGCGCGCTTCGAGGGCGGCAAGTGGCAGGACGCGATCGAAGTCGCCAACGGGGAGCAACCGAGTGGCCCGCGACTCCCGACATGGAACCCCGTGCTCTTCCAGCCGCCCAGTCAGCCGCTGCACCTGTTCTACAAGGTGGGTCCGAATCCGCGCGAGTGGTGGGGCATGCTCAAGACGTCCACCGACGGCGGGCGCACGTGGAGCGAGGCCCGGCGGCTGCCGGAGGGGGTTCTCGGTCCGATCAAGAACAAGCCCGTCGTGCTGGCCGACGGCGCGTGGCTCTCGCCGTCGAGCACCGAGGGGGAGAACGGGTGGCAGGTTCATTTCGAGCTCTCGCGTGACGCGGGCAAGACGTGGCAGATCATCGGGCCGGTCGAGAAGGGCCCGTTTCTGGAGGCCATTCAGCCAAGCATCCTGTTTCACCCGAACGAGACGTTGCAGGCGCTGTGCCGATCGAGGCAGGGGGTCGTGGCGCAGACCTGGTCGAAGGACGGGGGCAAGAGCTGGAGCGCGCTGACGGCGGCCGAACTGCCCAACCCGAATTCCGGCACCGATGCCGTCACCCTCGCCGATGGGCGACAGCTCATCGTCTACAACCACTCCGCCCACCGCCCTTATGAAGCGAAGGGAAACCGCTGGCCGCTTGATCTGGCGATCTCCGATGACGGTCTCACGTGGCGCCGCGTGGTGACGCTGGAGACCGAGCCGAACAAGGCCGGTTACGCCTATCCTGCCATCATTCAGGCCGCGGATGGGCTGGTGCACATCACCTACACGTGGGACCGCAAGCGGATCAAGCACGTTGTCGTGGATCCGAAAAAGCTCTAGCTTTTCCAGCGGTCGCTTTGGATCGCCAGATGGTGGTTGACGCTCTGCCAACTTCGTCGCCGCGCCGGCAGCGGGCCCTTTTCGCGTGGCAGGGATTTGAACTGTCGATCCCAGCGGAATGGAACCCTGTCGCACTGAGCGGAAGCTTTTCAGCCGGTCACGCGCTGCTGGCTGAACTGGGCGAGCCGCGGCTGGGGCTCCGCTGGAAGAAAGGCGACGCGCGGCGCGAGACGCCAGATGTCCTGGAACGGATTGTTCGACGTGAGGCGGGTGGCACTTCCACCCAGCAGGTAAAGCATCTGCCGGCATATCCTGGCGCCTGCACGCTGAAACAGGCGGTTGTCTGCCTGGATGAGCGGATCCCCGGACGGGATGTGTGCGCTGCGTGGGCGGCTGATTCGGGTCGGCTCGTGCAGCTGGTTTACCACGCGCCGGAGCGGGACGACGTGCTGGTGGACGAGATCGTTCCTGCGCTGCGGGAGACGGTTTCATTGTCGTGGCAGCGCTGGGCCGTGCTGGACCTGACTTGTGCCGTTCCCGCGGGATTCATCCTGGAATCGCACGACCTGCGGGCCGGGGACCTGCAGCTGAAGTGGCGTGGCCGGCGGGGCCGTATTGCTGTTCGGCAGCTTTCGCTGGCCGACCTGGTCCTGCAGCGCACGACACTCGAGCAGCTCGTTCGGAACCGTCAACGCGAGCACCACCTGGCCTATCATTCGCAGCAGCCCCTTTCACAAGTCAGGCTGCTCACCGAAGATGATCGGGAGCTGCTCGGGCTGAGCGGGCTGGCGCTGCGGAAGCGGCGCTTCTTCTGGCGATCGGGGCTGCCGCCGCAGCGCTTGACCCTGGCGGTGCACGACCCAACGCGAAACCGGATTGTCATGATTGAAGCCGATGATGCGTCGCTGGCCCGCGACATCGCTCGCACCGTCGGCACTGGCTCCAACTGATGTCACTGCTCGAGCGCACACCTCGACCCTCGCCGGAACGGGTACTCAATGCCAAGCCCCTGCGGCTGTTCGACGCGGTGCCTGAGCAGGTCGCTCCCGGTGAGTACCGGCTGAGCGTGCCGGTGAAACCGAGCAAGTGGTTCGCGTTGATCAGCCGCCAGCCCGGTACACTCCGAAAGACGTTCGCGTTGGATGACCTTGGAAAAATGGTGTGGGAGTCCTGCGATGGCCGGACGAGCATCCGCGCTCTGATCCGACAGATCGCGAAGCGCTATGATCTGAATGTTCGTGAGGTCGAAGTGGCGACAATGGCATTCTTGAAAACCCTGGTGCAGAAAGGGCTGGTTGGAATCCCGGTGGAGGAATCGGAGTGACCGGTGGCGGCGGATCAGCGGGTGCGGTGAATCGGCAGATCAAGCTGCCGCTGAGCCAGGCGGTGGGGATCGCCTACCGCAACATCCGTCTTCGGCTGTCGCGAAGCCTGGTGGTGACGAGCGGGATCGTGCTGGCGATGGCATTCCTCATGTCAATCATGTGCACCGAGGCGCTGCATGATGGAATGCGAAACTGGCTCGCGGACGCGCGACAGGCATCGACTAAAAATGCATCGCTCAAAGGGGCGGCCGGTCCTGCTGCGACCCAGCGGCTGGAGGAAAGAATGCGCGCCAAAGGCGTGGCGGTCACGGCGCAGGAAGCTGCGGCCGGCCAGATTCAGACGCGCTGGGTGCTCGGGCTGGCGTTGGCCGTCGCCTTTGTGGGAATCCTCAACGCCATGCTGATGAGCGTCACCGAGCGATTCCGCGAGATCGGCACGATGAAATGCCTGGGCGCGCTCGACGGCTTCATCGTGAAGCTGTACCTGATTGAAAGCTTGTTCCAGGGTGTCGCTGGGACCATTGTCGGCGCCATGCTGGGACTTGCGCTGAGCATCGCGTCGGCGGGAATCAGCTTCGGGCGCTTCGCGTGGATCAACGCTCCCGCCGGCCGCATCGCCGCCGCCGTCGCGATTTGCATTGCTGTCGGCGTGACCCTGACGGTGGCGGCAGCGGTCTATCCCGCCTGGCAGGCGGCGCGGATGCAACCGATCGAGGCCATGCGCGTTGATACTTAACCCGAGCCGGGGGAGAGCAGAGGCAGCATGATTGCACCGGAGGCCGCGAATACGACCATCGAAGCACCGACGGCGACGCTCGCGGAGCAGTCGGTCCGCACCATCGACGTCAAGCGCGAGTATCACATCGGCGGAGAGGTCGTGAAGGCGCTGCGCGGGGTGACGATCTCCGTCAGCCGCGGGGAATACATCTCGATCATGGGCCCCAGCGGGTCGGGCAAGAGCACGCTGTTCAACATGATCGGCGGGCTGGACAAACCCAGCGACGGCAGGGTCTACATCGACGAGGTCGATATCGCGCAGCTCGACGCGTACGAGCTGGCGTGGATGCGCTGCCGCAAGATCGGCTACATCTTTCAGACGTTCAACCTCATCCCCGTCATGACGGCGCTGGAAAACGTCATGCTGCCCATGATCTTCGCCGGGCTAAAGACCGACGAGGCGCAGGACCGCGCCGCAGAGATTCTCAATCGCGTCGAGCTGGGCCACCGGCTCATGAACAAGCCCGGTGAGATGTCCGGCGGCCAGCAGCAGCGCGTTGCCATCGCCCGCGCCTTCGCCAACGACCCCACCATCATCCTCGCCGATGAACCGACCGGAAATCTCGACCTGCAGACGGGGAAGCTGATCATCGAGCTGCTCCGCGGACTCAACAAAGAGAAGGGCGTCACCATTATCAGCGCCACGCACGATCACAAGATGCTCGCCGTCTCCGACCGCATCTTCTGGGTGCGCGACGGACTCATCGACCGCATTCAGCGGCGCGATGAGCTGAAGATCGAGGAGGGGATCATCGAAGGCGCTCACGGCGAGGCGATGCATTGATGCTCCCCCGGTGGCTCTGGTCCCTGGTGCTCTGCTTGCTCGTCCCAGTTGCGGCGCGGGATGCGGCGGCGCAGCAGAACGTTAATCGTGAGCAGCTCCAGCGCGACTTCACCGCCCTCACCAGCCACCTCTCCCGCGTGATCGGCAGCCCCGGTTACGAGCAGGCCGCGGCGTATATCGAGTCTCAGCTGAGCGCGCTTGGCTCGGGGATCCAGTGGCGGCGGCACGAGTATCCGGTGATGGCGCCGGTGACGACGTCCGCCACGCTCACCATCGCCGGTGGCGCCACGGAGCCGATCTACCCGTTCTGGCCTGCGGACGTGCGGCTCTGCTCGACGCCCGCCGAGGGCATCACCGGCCGGGCGATCTACTGCGGCAATGCGAGCTACAGTGAGATCCCGCCGAAGCGCGTGCATGGGCAAATCGCCGTCGTCGAAGCGTCCGCGGGCGAATTCTGGACGCATGCTCCGTACTTCGGCGCGCGGGCGGTCCTCGTGCTGGGATCGACCGACACCACCCATATCGACCTGCGTGCCCACGACCTCCTTATCCCGGTCGATCTCCCCCGTTTCTACGTCCCCCCCGGACCGCTGGCCGATGCGCTGCGCGCCGAACGCATCGACGGTGAGATTGCGCTCAGGGCCGAGGTGAACTGGCGGCGCGTGATGGCGCGGAACTATTACGCGCTGGTGAAAGGCCGCACGAGCGGCGACGCGGCGCTGACGTTCAGCGCCCCATTCGAGTCCAGCAGCCTTGTGCCTGATCTGGCCCCCGGCGCGAGCCAGGCAACGCAGGCGGCTTGCGGCTTGGCCATCCTGCGCGATGCGGCGGCAAATCCGCTCGACCGCCCGGTGATGGTCGCGTTCACCGGCGCCGACAGCATCCAGTTCCTCGGATCGCGCAACATGTTCCTCGCGTTGTCCGATGTCCCGGCGCTGTGGGGGACACAGCTTCTCGAGATCCGCAAGGAATTCAATCAGGCGAGGCGCGACCTGCAGCGCCTGCGCGATCCCGAAACCCTCCATCCCACGCGCGACCGCAGCGCGCTCGAACGCATCGTGCGCATCATCGAGACGGAGCTGTCGCTTGATCAGGAGGAGCTGTTTCGACTACGCCGAAAGCCCGAGGCTATGCTCGCAGCCGATGACCGCGCGGCCATCGAGCGGCTGAGCGACAACCAGATCATGCTCAATCAGCTCCGCTACGGTTTCCAGCAGGATCCGCCGGCGGTGATCGAAACACTCCCAGAGCAGGCCCGGCGGTTTATCGAGCGCGCCATGGAGCGGCTGGGGGGCGAGGGCTCAGCTGCGCGAGTGGGCTCAGCGGAATCCGGGACGATCGGACTGATTGCGCAGCTTGCGGGGCGCGAAAGGGAGCTGACGGATCGGGTCGACCTGTATCGCTGGCTCGCCAGCGCCATGGGTCGCGATGCCGATCCGAGCGCGCGGGTGAACAACTCGCGGCTGATCGAGCTGCTGGTCGCGCTGGATTTCACCGATGGCGGCTCGCGCGTCGGGCCGCTGTACTGGGGTTGGTTTCAGCGCACGCCTGGCATTAATCAGATCCAGGATCACCGCGACTGGTTTGCGCAGCGGAATCGCGAGCTGGCCGCGAATAATCCCGACGCGGCATGGCTCGCATCCATCAAGCGCATTGTGGATTTCAGCACGCTCTCCGGGGCCGAGGCGCCGCAGAGCTACCTGGCCGCGTCGATGCCGATCGGCAGCGAGATGTGTCAGGCATGGGGGATTCCAGGGATTTCGATGATCACGCTCGACGACCCGCGCCTGCCGCGTGACACGCCCACCGACACACCCCAGCGCGTTCAGTTGTCGAAGATCTATCCGCAACTGGAGGCCACCTGGCTGCTGTTCCGCCGCGCCTGGAGCGATCCGACGTTCAAGGGACAACCGGAACACAAGTGGATGCGCGGCGAGTTCCGCGGGCAGGTGGTGGGGACCGCCGTAGGTCGCCCCGTGCCCGACCTGCCGCGCGGTGGGTTCCTGGCGACGTACTACTACGCCAAATCGGAGATCAAGAAGATTCCTGAGCTGCGGGGACCGGAGCACGTGCCCTACACGCTGGGCATCCGTCGCAGCGAAGTGCGCGATTGCGACGCCGAAGGACGATACCGCTTCGAGGGCATCCCGCGGCTGGCGCACTCCAGCAAGCCTGAACTGCTGATGTTCGCCATTCGCGCGTACCGGGTTGCGCCGGATACGGGCGAGATTACCGGCTGCTCGGACCTGGGGCGTCAGTCGACCGACCTGAAGCTGTACGCGGACCTGGAAAAAACAGTCATCCCGGATCCCTTCCGCACAGTCGTCTTCGCCTGCGAAGCGTTCACCCTCGTCGGGCTGTACGATCCGCGGTTCCTGCAGACGCTGAGCGACGTGATCCTGCTCGACGCCCGGCGCAACGCAGAGCCGCAGCGCTACAACGCGCTCATCCGCGACAAGCTGATGGCGGGCTTCGTCGAGCCGGGCACGCGCAATCAACTCATCTTTCGATTCGGCAACGTCGGCAATCGCTTGCTTCTCATCAACGCGCCACCGGCTTCCGAGGCAACGCCGCCCGCGACTCAACCGAGGACGCCGAATTCGCAGCGGGATGCGCCCGCAAGCGGAGGGGCGCAAGGCGCAGAGGGGCACGGTTTCACGGCGCAGCAACTGAACGACCTGGGCCCGCTCGCGCTGATCACCGCCCGCGACTTCTGGCGGCTCGATGATCGCCGCATCCGCCAGTACGCCAGGGCCGGCGTCACCAGCTCGCTGATCGATGCGATGCATGCCGAGGCGCGCGACCAGATTGCGCGGGCGGAACGGGCCCTGGAGCAGAACGATGGCGCTGCGCTGATGAATCAGGCAAACGGCGCCTGGGCAAACAACGCCCGCGTGTACGCCGCCGTGGATGCGCTGGCGCGCGACGTGGTGCGGGCGGCGATCTTCCTCCTGCTCCTGTGCGTCCCGTTCGCCTTCTGCATGGAACGGCTGCTGATCGGCACGCCCAACGTTTACAAGCAGATCGCCTGGGGCTGCACCATCTTCGCGCTGATGGCGGCGGCGCTGTGGAGCTTCCACCCGGCCTTTACGATCAGTTCCAGCCCGCTGATCATCATCCTCTCGTTCGCGATCATCTTCATGTCGATTGTGGTGATCGGGGTGGTGTACTCGAAGTTCGACACGGAGCTGAAGCGTTTGCGCTCCGGCCGCGGCACCCCGCCCGGCGGGGGTTTTGCGCGCGCCAGCGTCTTGAGCAGCGCGGTGCTGCTGGGCATCGCCAACATGCGCAAGCGCAAGTTCCGCACCGCACTGACAGCGCTCACGATCGTCCTGATCACCTTCGCCGTCCTTTGCTTCACCAGCGCGACCCGCTACGTCGGAACCCAAGCCATGGCGACCGGCGAGCCGGCGAATCATCCGGGTCTGATGCTCCGCCAGCGCGGGTATCGTCCGATTTCGCCGGTTACCGTTGAGAACCTTCGGCCGCTGCTGCCAGCGGATGCACGGCTGGTGGAGCGCTGGTGGAACGTCGACGCCAATGAGCCGAAGCAGCACGTTCATGTGGACGCCGGGGAAGGGCGCATCTTCGCCGCTGGTGCCGCGCTGGGGCTTTCGCCCGGGGAATCGGAGCTCTCGGCCATCGAAAAAGTCCTTGGCCGTGAGCAGTTCGCGCGCCTGGAGCGCGGCGAACGCGACATCATCTTCCTCCCCCACAGCGCCGCCGATGAGTTGAAGGTGCGCGAGGGGGACGTCGTTCACCTCGCAGGCCACCGTCTCACCGTCGCCGGGCTTTTCGATCCCACCGCATTTGAGGAAAAGGCCCTGGCGCTCAGCGGGGAGCCGCTGTCGCCGCTGCTGTACACCGTGGGCGCCCTCGACGCCTCCGGCCGCGAGCTGCGCAACCTCGACGCCGACAGCTTCGACCTCGAAAGCGGCGGCGGCTCCAGCGAAGCAACCGGTTACGAGCACCTGCCGGCCAGCCGGATCGTTGTGGTTCCCGCCGCAATCTCCCGAATGATGCCCAACGGCTCGCTCCGGAGCATTGAGGTGCGCTTGAAGGATCAAGCGGAGGTCGAGCAAATTGCCGAAGCGCTGAGCAGGCGATTCTCGCTGGCGATGTTCGCCGGCTACGATGACGGTGTGCGGCTGGTCTGGGCGACAAGCCTCTCGACCGTCAGCGGCGCCGGGCAGGTTGCGATTCCGATGGCGATCGCGGGGCTGATCATCTTCAACACCATGCTCGGCTCGATCGCCGAGCGCAAGCGCGAAATCCACGTCTATACGTCGCTTGGCCTGGCGCCACTGCACGTCGGCGCACTGTTCGTCGCCGAAGCGCTGACGTACGGGCTGATTGGAACCGTTGTCGGCTATGTCCTGGGGCAGGGCGTGGGGACGGCGCTGCTGAAGCTGGGGTGGCTCGGGGACGTCACGCTCAACTATTCCGGCACGAGCGCGATCCTTACGATGGGGCTCATCCTGCTCGTGGTGCTGCTCAGCGCCCTGGTTCCCGCGCGGGTGGCGAGCAAGATCGCCGCACCGAGCATCGACCGCTCGTGGTCCGTCCCTGCGCCCACCGGCGACGTCATCACCGCCCAGCTGCCGTTCACGATCAACCGCACGGCCGCCGACGGAGCGCTCGCCTACCTCGCCGACTTCTTCGAAGCGCACCGCGAAGGATCGATCGGCAAGTTCTCGTCCGGGGAGGTCCAGGTGTTGCCCCCGACCGACCAGGACCCGTCCCGCGGCCTCAACACCCTGATCTGGCTCACCCCCTTCGACCTGGGCGTCCGCCAGGACCTGACGCTGACGATCCATCCCGGTGAATACCCCGATATCTTCGAGGTCGAGGTGCGCCTCAAGCGCCTCAGCGGCGACGATGGCAGCTGGCACCGCATGAACCGCACCTTCCTCACCGAGCTGCGCCAGCAGTTCCTGCAATGGCGCAGCCTCACACCGCAGGCCATGACAGAATACGTCGAGAAGAGTCGGCAGCTGTTCGCCACCGCGCCGCCCGCAAGCGAACCCGTCGCCTCGCTCTCCTAAAACTGATGCACCCGAACGCAGCGTCGTTTGCGCGCGATGCTCCGTTCAGGTGCCATTCATCCTGAATTCAACCGATTTCCGCGCGGATGGCGGGCTGCGTCGACGGGGCCGCCGGCCCTGTCTGGCGTGTGAGGGCGGTGAGGATCTGCTCGACCGTTGCAGGGAGTTGCAACCGCGGGATCTGCCGCGAGCCCGCGTACGAGAGGGCATCTTTTGCCGCCGTCCACACTGAGATCCCCAGCAGCAGCGGCGGCTCGCCCAGCGCCTTGCTGCGGTACAGGCTGACGGCATTGTCGGGATTGTCGAGGAACTCGACATTGAACACGCGCGGGACATCGCTGATCGCGGGGATTTTGTACGTCGTGGGGGAGTGCGACAGGAGCACGCCGGCGTCGTCGTACTTCAGCTCTTCGGTCGTCACCCAGCCCATGCCCTGGACGAACCCGCCGACGACCTGCCCGCGGTCGATGCCGGGGTTGATGCATTGGCCGGCGTCCATCAGCAGGTCGACCCGCGTGACGGTCATCTCGCCGGTGAACCGGTCGATCAGGATCTCGGAGCAGGCGGCGCCGTTGGTGAAGTAGAGGAACGGGTGCCCCTTGCCCGTCTCGCGGTTGAAATCGACGCCGGGCGTGGCATAGAACCCGCGCTCGCCGAGGTTCACGCGCTGGATGTAGGCCCGGCAGATCAGCTCGGCGAAGCGCATGCGCCGCGACGGATCGCGGGTGTCGAAGACCATTCCGTCCTGGAACTGGACGTGCTCGCGCGAGAAGTCGAGCCCCGCGGCGGCGTCGGCCAGTTCCCGCGCCGCAAACTCCGCGAGCCGCGCGCGCAGCTTGCAGCACGCGTCCCGGGCCGCGGCGCCGTTCAGGTCCGTGCCGCTTGACGCGGCGGTCGGCGACGTGTTGTGGTTCTTGTCCGTGCTCGTGGCCCCGACGATCACGGCGTCGTATGCAATGCCCAACTCGTCGGCCACGATCTGCCGCACGCGCGTATGCACGCCCTGGCCCATTTCCGTAGCGCCCGTCGAGACCATCACCGTCCCGTCGGTGTAGATATTCACCAGCGCGTTGGCCTGGTTGAGCGTCTTTTTGGTGAATGAGATGCCGAATTTCACAGGTGTCATCGAGAGGCCGCGGAGGTGCGTCTTGGAAGTGGCGTTGAAAGTGTCGATCTCCCGCCGCCGTTGGAAGTAGTCCGCGTCCACGGACAGTTTTTCGAAAATCCGCGGCAGCGTGTTGTTCTGCACGCGCTGGCCGTACGGCGTGGAGTTTCGCGTACCAGTCCCGTAGCAGTTGCGCCGGCGCACCTCGAGTGCATCCATCGCGAGTGAGAGGGCGACCTCCTCCACGATGTTCTCGATGTTGACGACGCCCTGCGGTCCCCCGAAGCCGCGGAAGGCGGTGTTCGAGGGCAGGTTCGTTCGGCACACGCGCCCGGTGATGCGCACGTTCGGGAGGTAGTACGCGTTGTCGCTGTGCAGCATCGCCCGCTCGAGCACGGCCAGCGACAGGTCCGTGCTGCACCCGCCATTGGAGAACAGTTTCAGGTCGAGCGCAGTGATGAGTCCATCGTCGTCGAAGCCGACGGTGTACCAGCTCTTGAACGGGTGGCGCTTTCCCGTCGTGCGCATGTCATCGTCCTTGTTGTAAACGATGCGCGCTGGCCGGCCGGTCCTGGCCGCAACGAGCGCGGCCATCATGGCGGGCTGGGCGGCCTGCGTTTCCTTCCCGCCGAATGCGCCGCCCATGCGCTTGGCGATGCACGTGACGTGGTTGAACGGGACGCCGAGAACCTCCGCGACCAGCGACTGCACCTCCGTCGGGTGCTGCGTGGAAGAGTGAATCGTGATGGCGCCGTGTTCGCCTGGAAATGCGACTGCCGCCTGCGATTCGAGGTAGAAATGCTCCTGCCCGCCAACCACGAGCGATCCTTCCAGGACGTGCCTCGAGCTGGCGAGCGCCGTGGTCACATTGCCGCGTGCGATGACGCGCTCGCCGCCGAGGAAACTATTGGCGGCAATCGCGTCATCGATGGAGAAGATCGGCGGGAGCGGGCGCATCGTCAGCCGGATCGCCTTCTTCGCCGCGCGCAGCGCCGGCTGGCTGGTCGCCGCGATGAGGACAACCGGCTGGCCGAGGAAAACGGCAGTGTCCCCGACAAGCAGTTGCTCGTCCTTCACGACCGCGCCGAACGTGTTGTGGCCGGGAACGTCTTTGGCGGTGAGAAGGGCAACGACGCCATCCACCTCGCGGGCCGCTTGAAGGTCGAGCGACTCGATCACGCCATGCGCGACGGGGCTACCCACGAAATCCACGAGCAGCTCATTGCGCGCAAACGGCATGTCGTCGATGAACAGCGACTGGCCGGTGACGTGGCCGCGGGCGGAGTCGTGGGGGATGTCTTTGCCGATGACGCCCATGGGTCAGCGCACCCTCCCGTTGCCGTTGCCGTCGCGGGATGCAACGAGGCTCTGCGATCCGGTCACTTCCGCATGGAACCGACGAATGAAGTTCTCCGCCAGCTGCAGCCGGAAATCCGCGGAGCCGCGCACATCGGAAATGGGCGTAATCTCCGTCCGCGCCAGCTCGCCCGCGGCGGCCATGGTCGCTTCGTCGAGCGGTTGACCCGTCAAAAACGCTTCCGTCTTCGGCAGCCGCAGGATCACGGGACCGACCCCGCCGTAAGCGATGCGGATCGACTCGATTACATTGCCGCGCAGTCGCGCGTGGAATGCCGCCATGAAGCTGGAGATGTCCAGATCATGGCGCTTCGATACCTTGTAGAGCTTGAACAGCTCGTTCGCCGACGGCAGGGGGATGTGTACGCGCGCGATCAGCTCATCTGGGCGCATCACGTTTGTTTTGTAACCGGTGTAGAACTGGTTGATGTCAACCCGGCGTGTGGCCCCACCCTGAGAGGCGAGCTCGATCTCGGCCCCGAGCACGAATAGCGCCGGCATCGCGTCGCCGATCGGCGAACCGTTGGCGATATTCCCGGCCAGCGTTCCCGCGTTGCGGATCAGCGGCGAGCCATGCCGGCGGAGCATCGCATTCAGCTCGGGGCAGCAAAGTTGCGTCGAGCGCTCCAGCTCCGTCAGCGTCGCGCACGCGCCGACGGTGAGCATGCCCTCGCTGGACGTGATCTGACGCAGATCTGACAGCCCGGCGAGTGTCATCACAACCCGCGGGTCGCGCAGAGACTTGTTCATCTGCACCCCGACATCCGTTCCGCCGGCGATGATCACGCAGGCGGGGTCGGTTGCCTTGAAAGCCACTGCGCCCGCGAGCGTCGTTGGCTTAAAGAACGTCCTGCCGTCAGCGTGGATCAGTACAGGCTCGTGGGCCGCGGCGGACATGGAGTCGATCAGCGGGGCGGGCGGGTAGATGTCATCGATGCAGCGCATGGCGCGGGGATTTACTTCCAACCCTGCCCGGATGATGGGCTCGTACCCCGTGCACCGGCACAGGTTCCCAACCAGCGCGGCGCGCAGCTGTTCCCGTTCCGTCTCGCCGCGCGCAATCGCCGCGCACATGGAAACGACGAACCCCGGCGTGCAAAAGCCGCACTGCGCACCATGGCAGCGCACCATCGCCTCCTGCACTGGATTCAGTTGATCGCCATACGCCAGCCCCTCGATCGTGACCACGTGCGCCCCATCCAGTTGGTATAAGAACTCGATGCAGGATGTGACGGGGCGGTACTCGATGTGCTCGTGTTCGACGCGGCCGATCAGCACCGTGCACGAGCCGCAGTCGCCCTCGGCGCAAACGACCTTCGTCCCGATGAGGGTCAGTTGATAGCGGAGAAAGTTCGACAGCGACTGAAACGCCATCGCACCCTCGACGCGGTGCAAGTGGCCGTTGACGTGGATGAGCAGGTGGTCACGCATGCGGCTTTACGGGGGCGATGGCCCGGCCGGCGGGGTTGGGCGATTATACACGACCTCGCCGGCGAGCGTGACGCGGACGACGCGGTTCTCCAGCCGGTTGGCGGTGTCCCTCACGTCGCGTTGCAGCACGTCAAGATCGGGTCCGCAATCGAGCCGGACCGCTTGGAGTCTGTCCAGCGCGCGCTTCAAAGCTGGCGAATTCAGGTCCCCCGCACTCAGGCCGAGCACACCGCGGAGGATGGCGTCCTCCGCAGAGGTCGCGCTTGTCGTGAACGGCTCGACCTCGATGAACGAGAGCGGCCGCCCGACGGCAAGGCTGCCGATTTGGACCCCCAGCTTCAATGCGGGGGCGAGTGTCGAACGGTAAAGCGCTTCGCTCGGCGTCGCATGCGGTGATCTGCCCGCATGGATTTTGAGGAACTGGGCCATCTCCGCCAGGATCGACGTGGTCGGCGAGGCGCCGACGTCCGTGCAGATCGCGTACTCGATCTCATGCGCCAATATTTCATCGAGCGGCATGATGCCCGAGCAAAGCAGCGCATTGCTCGTGGGACAATGGGCGACGAAGGCGTTTCGCCGCGCGAGGATTTCGTACTCCGGCGGGGTCATGTGGACGCAATGCGCAAGGACGGACGGGCCGTCCAGAAGACCGTCCTGCCGGTATACGTCGGCATAGCTGTCGTACCGCGGGTAGAGCGTCTGCTCGACCAGCTGCTTCTCGCGAAGCTGCTCGTTCAGGTGGGTCTGCGTCATCAGGTCGAGGTCCCACGCCAGCCGCGCCGCGCGGCGGCGGAGGTCGGAGCCGACCGTGACGGCAAAACGGTCGGTCACCATGAAGCGACGACCAAAGCGCTCGGCGAGACGGCGCATCTGCGCCTCAGCCTGCGCCGGGTCCGTCCGCAGATACTGCGGGCAGTTCATCTCCATCAGGACGAGTCCGACGGACCAGAACGCGTGAAGCTGGGAGAGGGCCACTTCAGTCGCGGCTTCGTGCACGGTCATGTACGCCGCGCCGCCGACGACGCCTTGAGCGAGCGTGTCGCGGGCAAAGTCGCGAACGACGCGCTCGACGACCTCAAGCGATTCGCACCTGGCTTCCTCCGGGAAGACGTTGCGATTGAGCCCCGCGAGGAGCCGACCTTCAGGCGGATCGCGCGCGATCCCGTCCATGAAATGCCCGCGGATCGGGTGCTGCGGGATGTGGATGTGGGCGTCGAGGAAGGGCGGGAGGATGAAGCCGTCCGACTGGCGCTTCGGTCGCGATGACGCAAGTGACGGCGGGAGCGCTGCGGCGGGGCCGGCGTACTCAATGGTCCCTGCATCGTTGCACGACAGTCCGCCGTCCGGCGTGAACTCGACCGTCCCATCCACGCGCGGGTTCAGGATCGGGCCGAGGATGGTTTGGGCGTGGCTCACGCGGGACGCACCAGCCGCCCCAGGGGCCCGGAGACGATCTTCCCGTCGCGGAAAGCGGTCATGCCGCGGACGAGGGTTCGACGGACGACGCCGCGAAAGTTCTGCCCGACGTACGGGCTGAGCTTGTGCCGGTCGTGCAGGTCCTGCTCGCGCAACTCGAACCCGCGGTTCAGGTCTACGAGGCACAAGTCGGCGTCGGCGCCCGCGCGGATGTCCCCCTTGCCGGGCAACTTGAAGACGGCGGCGGCATTCGACGCGACCAGCGCGGCGATGCGCGGAAGCGGGAGCGGCGCTATTTCATCGGAGCGCGGCGTGAGCAATGTGGACAGCGTCGATTGCACGCCGGCGATGCCGCCCCAGGCGTCGGCGAAGTCCACCGCCTTCATCTGCGGCGGTGAAGGCGAATGATCGGACGCGACGAAATCGATCCCGCCCTCGGACAAGTGCGACCACAGCGCGCGCTGGTCCGGCCTCCACCGCAGCGGCGGGGCACACTTGCCCAGCGTCCCCAGCGCCTCCAGGTCAGAGACGCTGAACGTGAGGTAGTGCGGACACGTCTCGCAGGTTACCGGCAGCCCGCGCCGACGCGCGTCCACCACAAGGTCGACGCCCAGCCCACAGCTCACGTGCACGACGTGCAGCCGGCAACCCGTTTCCTCGGCCAACAGGATTGCGCGCCCGATTGCTTCAATCTCGGCGATGATCGGCCGCGCGTAAATCCAGGGAAACCAGCTCTCGCGGCGGGCGTGGCTGGCCTCGCGCGCCAGACCCTGCGTCAGCGCCTGGTTCTCCGCGTGAACGGCGACGGGCAATCCTCGCGCCTCGGCCATCACCATGCCGCGGTATAGCGTGTAATCGTCCGCCCATGCGAACTCGTCGATGCCGCTGTCGCACATGAACGCCTTGAAGCCGATCACGCCGCGTTCCGCGAGTTCATCCAGGTGCTCGAGGTTGTTCGGCGTGAGCCCGCCCCAGAGGGCGAAGTCAGTCAGGCTCTTTTGGCTTGCGGCGGCGAGCTTGGCGTCGAAGCTCTCGCCGTCCAGCACGGGCGGGGAGCTGTTCAGCGGCATGTCGAAGAAGCACGTCCCGCCGCCTGCCGCGAGGGCGGCCGAGCCGGTGGCGATGCCTTCCCATTCGGTGCGGCCCGGCTCGTTGAAGTGGACGTGCGGGTCGATGACACCGGGGAACACGTGGAGGCCGGTCGCGTCGATCTCTTCGCGCGCGGTCCCGGCGATTTCCGGCGTTAACTCGACGATCTTCCCATCCGCGACGGCGATGCTCGCAGCCACCACATCACGCGCGGTGACCAGTTGCCCGTTACGAATGATCAGGTCGTAGCTCGGCATCAGCTCCCGCGGTAGGTCGAGTAACTCCAGGGCGAGACGAGCAGCGGCACGTGGTACGCGCCGGCGGGGTCGTCGATGTTGAACACGATGGGCACGACGTCAAGGAAGCGCTTCGCATCCGGGTGTGACCGCGCCGCGAAATATCCGCCGACGTGGAAGACGAGGCGGTACGTGCCGCGCTGCATCCCGTCGCCCGAAAGCAGCGGGGCAGGCGTGCGGCCGTCATGGTTCGTCTCGACTTCGACGAGCGGCCCGGCGTCGCCTGGGTCGCCGACGCGGAACAGCTCGATCCGCATGCCGGCTGCGGGCTTGCCGTGGGCGGTGTCCAGGACATGCGTGGTGAGTTTCCCGCCATTCATGTTTTCGGCTCCCGCGTGATCGTGCCATTGATCAGCCCGTAGGGCTCGTCCGTCGCGACGAAGACGTCGTTCTCGAAGGTCAGTCCGAACGGCTCGAGGTTGAAGGGGATGCGGTGCAGGTTCGGCAGCGTAAAGGAGATCGAATCAATTGCGTCACAGGCCGCCAGCGCCGCATCGCCCATGTCCTTCAGCGTCTGCTGGATGCTGAGGCTGTGGCGCGTCGCGAAGGTGGTGAGGATGGCGCAGTCGATCAACTCGGCGAACGCGGAAAAATCGCCGTCGAGCGTGTTGTACGGCCAGTCGGCGTTCACCTTCGTAGCCATGATGCGGTCCGGCGCATCCTGCAGCGTGCGATAGCGATCGTCGACGAAGCCGCGCCACTCCGAAGCAGTCGTCTTCAGCACCAGCAGCCCGCGCACGCCGCCGATCAGCGTCGGCCGCTGTGCCAATCGGTCTATCAGCACCTTGGCGCAGCGCAGCTGCGGCCCCGCGCTGGTGAACGCGTGATCGTGCGACTCGCCATTTACGATGATGCGCTGCCAGGACGACTGCGTCAGCTCGACCGCCGCCTCCGACACCTGCGGATAGGTCGCGAGGAAGTGGCGGGCGAGGATCAGCGCGAACTGCTCGATCGAGTCGAAGCGATGCTCCTTGGCGAGCACGTAAACCGTGTTCTTCATCGAGTCGGTCGCGATACACGCCCGGTTGTCCCCATCGCAGTAGGCGGCGGCGAAATCCCCCTCGATCTGGATCGACGCGGTGATCTCGAACAGCTCGTGACGCGTGCCGTTGCGGACGACCTTCGTCAGCCGGATGTCGCGCTTGCCGTACGAATTGTGACCAAGTGTCCCCACGCGTGTCAGTCCTTTTCGATAGCGTCGAGCAGCCGCATGCGCGCAATCCTGGCGATTTCAGTCAGGGTAGTGTCGATCTCCGCCTCGCGCGACTGGTTCAACCGCACGGGAAAGGCCGCGAGGATCGCGTCCTTCTTGTTCTCCCGCGCGCAAATGACGAACGGGAATCCAAACCGCTCGCGGTACTGCGCGTTGTACCGGTCGAACTGTTGTACCTCGGCCGCCGACAGCGCCGTCAGTCCCGCGGCGTCCTGCTCCGCCGTCGACTCGCGCGTCAGGCCGCCCGCGCGGGCCATCTTACCCACCAGGTCCGGGTGGGCGCGGATGAGGTCCAGCGTTTCGTTGTCGCTCGACTGTCGCACCGTCTTCACGAGCGCCTCGTGCAGTGCCGCGAGCGACGCAAACGGCCGCTTCGCGAATGTCTGGCGGGCGATCCACGGCGAGTGCTCGAAGACGTGGCCGATGGCGGCGACGAAGCCCTCCTCGTCCATCCCGTTAAGTTGTCGCAGGCTCGTCTTCATCTCTTCCAGTGGCATGGGCGTCCCGCCCATGCTCTCCGTGAGCAAAATGCATGGGCGAGACGCCCATGCCACTGAAGCATTCATGTCTCATTCACGAGTTCGCGCAGCACACTCGTGGCGAGCGCGATGTCCTCGACGCGGCTGAACTCCGCGGGGTTGTGGCTGATCCCATCACGGCTGGGGACGAACAGCATCGCCGTCGGCAGGTGCGGCGCCAGGATGGCCGCATCATGCAACGCGCCGCTGACGGCGGTAGCGGTGGAGTCCGCGACGTCCGCGCACGCGCGGGCGAGCTTGGCGCATAGGTCCGGGTCCATCTGCACGGCCGGTGCGTCTTCCGTCTGCTCGATCAGGTGCTCAATCCCTCGCCGTTCGCACACCTGCGCGATTCGCTGGCGGATCTGCGGGTCGCCGTCGCTCAGAATGTCGTTCGACGGGCTGCGGAAGTCGATCGCAAAATCGACCGCCGCCGGGATCACGTTGATCGCGTTCGGGCGGCACTCGATCCGGCCCACCGTTATCACAGTTGATTCGCCGAGTCCGTTGGCGAGCCCCTCCAGCTGCAGGATGCAGACTGCCGCGGCCGTGAGGGCATCCTTGCGATCGGCCATCGACGTTGAGCCGGCGTGGTTCGCTACCCCCCGGAGCGTCACGCGATACTGCTTCCGTCCCGCGATGCCCGTGACGACTGCCAACGGCACATCGGCATTCCACAGGCCCGGACCTTGCTCAATGTGCACCTCCACGAAGCCCAGGTAGTGCCGCGGGTTCAGAGCATCCTCGATCAGCAGCGACGGCCGAACGTCGCACGCCGCGCCGGCCTCCACGTAGTTCTCGCCCCGCGCATTGCGGACACTCGCAAGCTGCTGCGCCGACAGCTCGCCCACCCAGGCGCGGCTGCCGAGCATGCCCACGTCAAACGTGGTCCCTTCCTCCTCGGCGAAGATCATCAGTTCGAGCCGCGGCGCGATGATGTTGTCGTCGTGCGCAGCCCGCAGCACTTCCAGCGGGGCCACAACGCCGGCGACGCCGTCATAGTTCCCGCCGAGCGGCACGCTGTCGAGGTGCGACCCACTCAGCCACACCGGCGCGTCCCACGCGACCGCTTCTGGCCGCGCGTGCACGTTGCCGGCGGCGTCGATGCGCACGTTGCACCCGGCAAGTTTCGCCTGCTCGATCACGTAATTGCGCGCCTCGCGCCAGGCGGCAGAGAAGGTAGGCCGATCCGCGCCGCCCGGCGATTCGGTGAAGCGCGTGATCGCTTCGATGTCGGCTTGGATTCGGTCAACGCTGATTGGCATCGCAAATTGAATTGAGCCGCAGATGAACGCGGATGGACGCAGATAGGAGAAGCGGAATCGATCCGCATTCATCGGCGTTCATTTGCGGCTATTAATAATCACTTCCCGAATTCCTTGCGCCACGTCTCGCCTGTCCGTTCCATGTGGCTGGCGCGGCCCGTGCGGCGCATGCGCGTGAGGGTTGGCATGCCGAGCATGAACTCCTGCATCCAGTCGCGGGCAAATTCCCCGCGCTCGGTCTCGGCGAAGATCTTGCGCATCTCGAGTTCGTTCACCACGCGCGGGCCGCGCGTGCGGATCGCGAACTCGCAGGTGCGGCTCGAGCGGCAGGTGATGTATTCCTCGATCCCCACCTCGTCCATCACGTCGATCACGCTCCGCAGCGAGCGGATCGCCTTGGCGTACGCGAAGCTCGGGGGGTAGCCGTTGTCGACCATGATCTGGTAGGTCAGCCTCATCAACTGGATCGCGCCGCCGTACAGCACCTGCTCCTCGAAGTTGTCGCCTTCGGTCTCCTGCTGGAATGTCATCTCCACGACGCCGGCTCGGGTCGAGCCGACGGCTTTAGAGATGGCCAGCGCGATCTTCATCGCGTCGCCGGTCGCGTCGTGGTCGACGGCGACGCAGCCGTAGACCCCCTCGCCCTTCTTGAACTTCTCGCGGACGAACGCGCCCGGCGCGTTCGGCACGAAGAGCACGGTATTCACGTCCCGCGGCGGCGTGATCTGCCCGTACAGCACGGAAAACCCGTGGCAGAAGCACAGCGTCTGCCCCGGGCGCAGGTTCGGGCCGATATCCTTCTTGTAAATTGCAGGCTGCACCGGGTCGGCCAGCTCGATCAGCAGCACGTCCGCTTTCTTCGTCGCCTCGGCGATGGAGAACGCTTCGAAGCCGTCGCCCCTTGCCTGTTCGCGCGACTTGCTGCCTTCGTCCGGCCCGCGGCAGCCGATGATCACCTTGAACCCGCTGTCGCGCGTGTTCGCCGCCTGCGCCTTCCCCTGGATCCCGTAGCCGATGACGGCGATCGTCTTGTTCTTCAGGATCGACGTGTCCACGTCGGCGTCGCGGTAAATCCGTTCCATGATCGTCCCTCAAATTCATTTCACCGCGGAGACGCGGAAAGCGCGGAGGAAAAACGGAAAGACCCCATCTTCGTCATCTCCGCGCTCTCCGCGTCTCCGCGGTGAAAACATCTTCACAGCACGATCTCCCGGTTCACGTTCTTGTAGTAGATGTACTTCGCCGGTGTCGGCCCCGTCGCGTAGAACGACTGCGGGCAGTAGGGGCCGATCCAGAGGAAGTCGTCCTTCTCGACTTCCATCCACTCGCCATCCAGGTAATACATCCCCTTGCCTTCGAGCATGAGCAGTCCATGCTCCATCACGTGCGTCTCGACGTACGGCAAGCCGTGGCCGGGGTCGAAGGTGAAGATGTTCATTGCGAAGTCGTGGGCGAAGGTGTCTGGCAGCAGCGTCTGAAGCCTGGTGTGCGTGTTCTCTGCAAACGGCGTTGCCTTCGCCTCTCGCTCGTGTCCGATGATCGCTTCGGGACTCTGCTGGTTGTGGATGCCCGACGTGTCATATCGCTTGTGAAGCAGCAGGAGTCGTGAATCGTCAGTTGCCGTCAATTGCCACTCCGAGTGTTGCGGTACGTAAAGGAACCCGCCGGGACCAGCGTCGCAGTTTTTGCCGTCGATCGAGGCGTGAATCGAGCCGCTCAATACGTACACGAACTCCTGCACGCTCGCCTCCCCGTGCCCGACTCCCTTTCCCGAGCGAACGTCGATCAGATACTCCACGAACTGCGCCCCCAGCGCCGGCGATGCCAGCACGCGCACCTCCGCATCGGGCCAACTCGGCAATCGCGACGTCGGATATCCCTCCAGCGGGAACAGCGCGTACCGCTGGCGCAAACGCGCGCGGCTGTGGACCAGTTGGTGGGGCGATCGCATCAGAGTTTTCCGGGCGGGTGACTGCGACGATGTGGCCCGACGCCCTGTGCCATTCCGGGGGCCTGTTATAGCCGAGGCGGCGGGATCAGACAAACAGGTCGACGACCTTCATCGCGTCCACATCGATCAGCCCGCGGTCGGTCAGTTTCAGCGACGGAATCACCTCCAGCGCCATGAAGCTCATGGCCATGAACGGGTCGTGCAGCGTCGAGCCGAGCTCGCGGGCGGCGGCGAGCAGCTTGCGGTAGTCCTCTGCGACCTCCTTGATGGGGCGATCGCTCATCAGTCCCGCGATGGGCAGCCGTAGCGTCGGGCCCAGCTCGTCCATGCCATCCACGACGCACAATCCGCCGCCCCAGCGCGCGATGCTGAACGCCGCCGTCAACAACGGCGCATCGTTGCAGCCAATGGCGATGATGTTGTGATGATCATGCGCGAAGGTGCCGGCGATGGCGCCGCGCTTAAGCCCGAATCCTCGGACGAAGCCGATCCCGACACGGCCAGTCGCCTCATGCCGCTCGATCACCAGCATCTTCAGCACGTCCCGATCGGGGTCGGAGACAACATAGCCGTCGCGCACCATGGGATTGGTGTGCTCGATGACATCGGTAATCAGCTGGTCCGGGCGGAGACCGATCACGCGGATCCGGCTGCCGCGCACTTTGGCGTTCGTCTCGATCAGGTTCGTCTGAATGCGGACGCTGTCGCGCACGGCATCGGGCGGCAATGGCACCGCCGGATGCTCAAACATCGCCCGGCCGTCCTGCGCGACCAGCTGGCCGCGGGCGTAGACGGCGCGGGCGGTGGGGCGGGCGAGCTCGTCGAATACGAAAAAGTCCGCCACCCGCCCCGGCGCAATCGCGCCGCGATCGTGCAGCTGAAACCACTCGGCGGGATTCAGCGTGCAGCAGCGGATGGCCGTGATGGGATCAACGCCGCGCTGGATGGCGCGGCGGAGCATGGAGTCGATGCTGCCTTGTTCAAGCAGGTCAATCGGTGTGCGATCGTCGGTGCAGAAGCAGATGCGCCGGCTGTTCGATTCGGTGATCATCGCCAGCAGCGCCTCGAGGTTCCTGGCGTTGGTCGCCTCGCGGATCAGCACGTACATGCCCCGCGACAGTTTCTCCCTGGCTTCCTCGACGGTGACAGATTCATGATCCGACCCGATGCCAGCGGCGATGTAGGCGCACAGCTGCTTGCCTGAAACGCCCGGCGCGTGCCCGTCGACGGGGCGGCCGTTGAATGCATTGATCTTCCGCAAAACCTCCTCCTCGCCGTGAATCACGACGGGAAAGTTCATCACTTCGGCAAGGCCGTGGACGACGCCGGCATCGAGCAGCTGCCGCAGGTCGTTGGCCGTCAGCTTCGCGCCGGCGGTGGCGAGATCGGTTGCGGGGACGCAGCTGGGCGCCATGAGGATCACCCGAAGCGGCAACTGGCGGGAGGCATCGGCCATGAAGCGCACGCCGGCGGCGCCCGCGACATTGGCGATCTCATGTGGGTCGGCGATGACCGTTGTCACGCCGCGTGGCACGATCGCGGCCGCGAACTGCGCGGGCAGGCAGAGACTGCTCTCGATGTGGACGTGGGCGTCGATCAGCCCCGGCGCGACGTACGCCCCACGCAGGTCAACGACTTCTCGGGCCTCGTAGCCGGAGCCGACGCCGGTGATGAAGCCGCCGCTGATCGCAATATCCGCTGACTCGATCTCACCGGAAAAGACGTTGATGATTCTGGCGTTGCCGAGGAGCAGGTCAGCTGGTGAATCGCCTCGGGCGACGGAGAGGAGTTGGGGGGTGACAGAGTGGGGGGTGACGGCGGGAGAAGAGTGTGGTTCGCTCATCGCGTTTTACTCCGTCACTCCATCACTCCGTCACCTCTTTATCTCGGCGCCCGCGGCGCCTGCTGGACGATGGTTTCGCCCTTCTCGGTCTTCACCTTGCCCATGATCTTGGCGATGTGATCGATATAGACCCGGCCGCCGAGGTTGATCAGATCGCCCCCGAGGACGCCGCTGTGGATGACCTTTGCGCCGCGGTGGACGGTGAGGTTGCCGGTGATGCGGCCGAAGACGTGCATGCGCCCGCCGTACTCGACGACGACATTGCCGTAGACGGCGCCGCGGATGTAGAGCTTGCCGCGCTCGATGACCTTAACGTCGCCGCCTATCCCGCCCCACAACGTGAACGGCTCGTAGACGACCACGTCGCCGGCAATCTGACCGCGTTCTTCCCTCACGCTTGCCTCATGGGATGGGTTCGGCGACGCGCATTATGCGAGCGGTGCGCTCGTGGAGTCGTAATTCGCTTCGCCCAGCGCCTGCTGGAGGCCGCGGCGGCTTTTTACCTGAATGACGAGCAGGATGATCAGGGCCAGCACGGGGAGCCCGACGAACCGCGCCCAGAAGAGCACCGCGTCGTCCCTTTCCGGTTGAAGCTTCACGCGGCGCACCAATTCGTCCCAGGTGTACAGCACCCCGGGCAGCTTGAACGAGTAATCTTCCCAAAACGCCTGCCACGGGAACAGCAGCACGGCCAGGACAACCGTCCAGATGAACGCCGATGTCAGCCGGGCCACCCCGATGAGGCGGCCAACCAGCATGATCTTCACGATCAGCAGCAGCACGACCGCCAGCACGATCGTCATCGCGATCCCGAGAAACGCGGTGGCGCTGACGAGGTATTCGAGCAGGTCAACGGCCCGCCACTTCCCCGCCACTGCCGGTTGCGTTGTGACATCGGCCGTGGAAGTTATGACGGTCGCCTCGACGGTCGCAGCATCATCGGCGAAGTTCACGTCGGTGTATCGCCCGACGAAGAACAGGGTCAACTGCGTCAACAGGATCAGCAGGAGGAGTAGGAACAGCGTGTTCTTCGCCCGCCGGGCGGTCATGATGGCGTCGGCGTAGTCGGCGGCAGTGGCAATCGCATCGGCCATGGAAAGCTTCCTTCGTGGCGAAATCGCATTGGTATCGCAAATCCCGAAAAGTCGCAATTCTTGATGGGTGAACCGCGCTTCGGGCAGGGGCGGCACTTGTCTCGCCGTTCCGTCTTGCTCGCCGGCGAAACATAGCGAGACAAGGCGACGCCCTGCGAGGTGCTGTAAGCCGCTCAAGTCGCTAGAGTTTGCCCATGCTTACGGTCGAACACTCCCGCCAGAGGCAGCGACGGCTGCTGGAGGTGATGCGGCGGCGGAACCTTGATGCCGTCGTGGTTGGCGTGCCGCACCATGTCTACTACTTCTCCGCCGTGCGATCGAGCTGGCTGCACGAAAGCGCGTTCGTGCTGATGCCGGATGGGCGTGCATGGCTGACGAGCGGGAACAAGCCTGCGGAGAACGCCGCCGTTGATGAGGCTGTCTCTTATGAAGCGCAGTGGCACGCGACGCTCCGCCAGGAGCAGCCGGCGGTGGTCGCGCTGCAGGCGCTGGATCGACTGAAGTCGAAGGGTGGCGGCAGCGCGTCGCGAATCGGGATCGACGCCTCGACCGTCACCTCACAGCTGCTGCTCGCCTACGAAGGTCACGCGGAACCTATCGATGCCGACCTGTGGCAGATGCGGCGGCGGAAGGACGCAGACGAGCTGGAGCTGATGAAGTTGGCCATCCGCGCGACCGAGGCGATGTACTCGCGGGCCCGGGAGCTGATCGAGCCGGGCATTCAAGAGATCAGCGTCTTTACGGAGCTTCATGCTGCCGCGGTAAAATCGACGGGCGAGCCCATGACCGCGCCGCTGGGCAACGACTACGTCTGCGGCGGCGGAGGAGGCCCACCGCGCAACGGCCGGGCAGCAAAGGCTGGCGAGATCTACGTCCTGGACCTCGGCCCCAGCTACCGCGGCTATTTCGCCGACAACTGCCGTGCGTTCGCGGTGGGCGGCAAGCCCACTGACAAACAGATGAACACCTGGACCGCAATCACCGACTGCCTCGAGCTCGTGGAGCGATTGGCCAAGCCCGGCGTGCGCTGCCGCGACCTCCACGACGCCGCCGCGGCGTTTCAGCTCGACCGGACTGGAATCAAGCTCCCACACCACCTCGGCCACGGCGTGGGCCTCCAACCGCACGAGTACCCGCACCTCAACCCCAGCCCGGGGTGGGACGACGTCCTGCTCGAAGGCGAAGTCTTCACCGCCGAGCCGGGGCTGTACGGGCCGCACCTCAACGGCGGGATTCGGATCGAGAACAATTACCTCGTCACCGCGAGCGGCGTTAAGAACCTGCTGAACTTTCCGATGGAGCTGGCATGAGCTACGCCGACTCGGTTGAGTATGCGACCCCAGCTCCGAGACCGGGCGCGCGCGTGTGGGCCGGCGCCGCAATCGTTCTTGCCGGGCTGGTCCTCATCGTGCTCGGCGGGTGTTTTCTCATTGGCGTGATGTTGACCGTCTCGAACGGTTTTTCCATGGCCGGCGCCGGCGCGCTCACCGGCAATCAGCTCGGGCTGGTGTTCATCCTCTACGCGCTCGCGTTCTTGAGCTTCGGCGGGGCGCTGTGGCTTCTGTTTGTCGGCGTGCGCGGTCTGCTGCACGTCATGCGAGGGTAGAGGGGAGCGGCCATTGGGGTAGAATCCCCGCAACCGTGGAACCCGTTGAGTCACAGGCCGACGCTGCTCCCGAGACGGAGTGGTTCCGCCCTCCCACACGGCGGGAGCACGCAATTGCCGCGGGGCTGTTTGTCTTCTTCGGGATCTTTTTCCTGGCGCTGTTCGTCGTGGTCGAGGGGTGGTGGTTCCGGTGGGTGATCGCGGGGCTGGGCGTGTACTCGATCCTCCACGGAGCGGGGCACGCGCGGGAATTTTTCCGTCGGCGGGGAGACGCGTAGCCAATGGGCTCCTGGGACACTTTTGAGCGCTTCCGTCAGAAAGGCCTCGACGCGCGGCGGGCGGGGCAGTGGGATGCGGCGCGCACGTACCTGCTCGAGGCGGCGCGGGCGATGACCGCGCTGGCGCGCGAGGCGCAGGGGGAGGCGCTGCGCGCCGGAAGGCAGGAGATCGCGGCGCGGCTGCTGGAACTGGCCCGCGATTCAGAGAAGGCGCATGCGGAACGGCGGCGACCCAGCGGGGTCCGCCGGACGCCGCGCGAGCAGGACGCGTCGCAGGAAGCTGACGGCGGCGCTTCGGCTGACAGATGGATCGTGAAGGAGAAGCCCTCCATCAGGTTCGACGATGTCGCTGGTCTGGAGGACGTGAAGGAAGACATTCGGCTGAAAATGCTCTACCCACTGGAGCACCCGGAGCTGGCCGAGCGGTTCGGCATCCGGTCCGGCGGCGGCGTGCTGCTCTACGGCCCGCCGGGCACAGGGAAGACGATGCTCGCCAAGGCCACCGCCGGCGAAATCGATGCGACTTTCTTCCGCATCTCGCCCGCCGACGTGCTGAGCAAATGGGTCGGCGAGGCAGAGCAGAACATCAAGAAGCTCTTCGACGCCGCCGCCGCCGAGCCACGAAGCATCATCTTCATCGACGAAATTGAAGCGCTCGTCCCCGCCCGGCGCGACGAGGGCTCGAGTGTCATGCAGCGCGTCGTCCCGCAGATCCTCCAGGGCATGGAGGCGTTCGACAAAAAAACCGGGACGGGGACGGTTTTCTTTCTCGGTGCAACTAACCTCCCGTGGCAGCTCGACTTGGCCGTCTTGCGGCCCGGCCGGTTTGACGAGAAGGTTTACATCCCGCTGCCGGACCTGACCGCGCGGCGCAAGATGCTTGACCTCTACCTCGCCAATCGTCCCGTCGCTGGCGACGTCAACTTCGACGAGCTGGCGCGGCGTCTTGAAGGCTACAGCGGCGCCGACATCAAGTATCTCTGCGATCGCGCCGCGACAATCCCGTTCCTCCAGAGCGTGGCAACGGGCGAGGAGGGGGAGATCACCGCCGTCGGACTCCAGAGCGTGCTTGGGGAAACGCGGCCGTCCGTCACACCAGACGCATTGAAGCGCTTCGAGCAGTGGAGCACCGCCGCAGATCGGACTTGAACCGGGCGTGACCTGCGATTTCACCATGGCATCGTCGGCATGGCCGGCATAGGTCTCACGCGCCGCACGGCTTGCGCCGCATTGGTCGAAAAAGCGGCCGCCTTTTGCCCACTCGGCCCATTTCCGCGCCGCGCATATCGGATGTCAGGGCCATGAAGCGCAAACTCTACAACCTCTGCACACTCGGTTCGCTGCTGCTACTGTGCGGCAGCTTGTGGTGGTGGAACCACAGCAGCCGGAACACCGACCAGGTCTCGCTGCATGGCGTCGGCGGCGCGTCCGTCCAGGTGACCGGATCGGGCGGGCAGGTCATGTTGACCAAGGCGATGCACCACTCGCGAGGCGGCGGGGAGCTCAGGTGGAACTCGTCCGCTCACGGGGGTGGCCCGAAGCTCCTGGCGACGTCATTCACCTTCAAGCAGCACCCGCAGAAGGGGATGACGCTCATCCTCCCTACCTGGGCGCTGGCGCTGGTGTTCGCGATCCTGCCGTCGCTGTGGGTCTATTCCAAGGTGCACGGCAAGGGCGGCAAAAAGAAGAAGCCCGAAGCGCAGTAGCAGCAGCTGCACAGCTGGACCTGACGCATCGTGAGATACTTCACCGCGGCGCCGCGAGTCGGCGCCGCGGTGCTGGCCGCCGCGCCCGAGTTGTCGCGCCCGCGCGCTGGCGGGGCAAAATCAGACCGTCGGCGCTATAATCGCACCTCGATGTCCGACCCGCTGCGCGACCAGTTGCAGGAACTCTTCGGCCTCGACGATTTCCGCCCCGCCCAGCGCGAGGTGATCGAGGACGTTCTGCGCGGCAGGGATGTCATGTGCGTCATGCCGACGGGGGCCGGCAAGTCGCTCTGCTATCAGCTTCCAGCGGCCGCGATGGGCGGGCTGACGATTGTCGTGTCGCCGCTGATCTCGCTGATGGAAAACCAGGTGCAGCAGCTGCGTGACGAGGGGATCAACGCCGCGATGCTCAACAGCGGGCTCAGCCCCGCCGAGCAGCGCGAGGTGATCGCGCAGCTCCACGAGGGCTTCGAGGGCTTGCTATACGTCGCCCCCGAGCGCTTCTTCGCGCCGAACTTCCAGTCGATCATCCCGTCGCTGAAACCGAGGCTCTTCGCGATCGATGAGGCCCACTGCATCAGCCAGTGGGGCCACGATTTCCGCCCGGAATACTCGCAGCTCGGCGAGGTGCGCCAGCGCCTCGGAAAGCCCCCGACCATGGCCCTGACAGCGACCGCGACGGACGATGTGCGCCGCGACATCGTGCGCATCCTCGGGCTCAATCAGCCGACCATCGTCGTCACGGGCTTTGACCGTCCAAACCTGATGTACGAGTCGCGCAACGTGTCGAATGTCAGCGAGAAAGATACGCTGCTGCTCGATTTCGTCCGCACCAACCCCGGCAGCGGGATCGTTTATTGTGCCACGCGAAAAGCGGTGGATGCCGTGACGTCCTTGCTCGGGGAGCGGCTGACAGACCGGCCGGTGTTCTCCTACCACGCCGGCATGGACAACGCCGCCCGCACGGCCAACCAGGAGCGGTGGATGGAGACGCCGCGGGCGATCGCGGTGGCGACGAATGCGTTCGGCATGGGCATCAACAAGCCCGACACGCGGTGGGTTGTGCACTACAACGTGCCGGGCACGCTCGAGGCATACTACCAGGAGGCCGGCCGCGCCGGCCGGGACGGGCAGCCGGCACGATGCGTGATGCTGTTCAGCTACCAGGACCGGTACACGCAGGAGTTCTTCATCGACAAGATCGGCCAAGACGCGAATAGCGAGCATTCCGATCCGCGCATCGTGGCGCAGCAGAAGGAAAACGCGCGCGCCAAGCTCGAATTCGTCCTGCATTACGCGCGGACGCACACCTGCCGGCGTCGGATGATCCTCGACTACTTCGGCGACGACGCGAAGGTGGTCAGCTGCCACTGCGACGTTTGCCGGCGCGAATCCGGGCAGGAGACGGAAGCTGAGGCGGCCGTCGTCCTCCCCGATCAGACCGTGACGCTGATCCGCCAGCTGTTGTCCGCCATTGCGCGGATGCGCGGCAAGTTCGGTGTCGGCGCGGTGGCGGACGTGCTCACGGGCGCGGAGAACGACCGCATCCGCAAATGGGGCCTGGAGCAGCTGTCCGTCTACGGTTTGCTGCGGGCGCACACGAGCAAGCGCGTGATCGCGATGATCCACCGGCTGCTCGAAGCCGGACTGGCGCGGCAGCGCGATCCGGAGGGGACGAAGTTCATGCCGGTGGTCGACCTGACGGCGGCGGGGATCGCTGTGATGAAGGGCGAGCAGAACCCGCCGGCGACGCTGATCGACATCGTCCCGCGGCGCTCGTCGCGCGAACTGGGGACCAACCCGCGCGCGCTGGGGACAAACCCGCGCGCCCTGCGCCAGCGCAGCGAACTTCCCGCTGACGAGGAAATGACTGACCCGCAGGTGATCGGCCGATTCGAGCGGCTTCGGGCGGCGCGGTCGCAGCTGGCCAAGCAGCGTCAACTCCCGCCGTACTGCATCTGCCACGACAGCACGCTCAAGCTCATCGCCCAGCACGCGCCGCGCAGCGCAAGTCGCCTCGAGCAGATCAAGGGCATGGGCCCGCACAAGGTGAAGATGTACGGCGACGCGCTGCTGCAGGCCCTTCGCGATGAACCGGTCGCGGAGGAGCCGCGCTATGTGGACGAGCCGCTATAAGCCGTCTCTGTAAAGCCGCCGACAGTGTCGGCGAACCTCATCCGGCCATCGACGACATCGGCGGCGTTACCCGCCCATCCCAACGCGATTCCGCCTCCTGCCGTGCCGCCTATAATGCCCGACCCTATGTCGGAGCCTGAATCAGAGTCGTCTGCTTATCCGCGCAGCAGGACCACGCTCGCGCTCTCCACCGTCCTGCACGCCTTCACCCACGCCTACTCCACCATGCTCGTGCCGCTGTACCTGCTGATGGTGCACGACATGAACCTCAACGGCGCGGCGGCTGCGTCGCTGATCGTGACGGTGTACGGGCTTGTCTACTGCCTCGGGAGCTACGGCGCGGGTGTGCTGGCCGACCGAATGGATCGCAAGCGGCTGCTCGGAGTCGGTCTGATCGGCAACGCGGCGGCGATCATGCTGATGGGATTCACGCGGCGGTACGAATTCCTGATCGCGCTGGGCGTCGTCGCGGGGCTTTTTGGGACGCTGTTCCATCCGTCGGCCAACGCGCTGGTGACGGCGCATTTTCCCAAATCGCCCGGCATGGCGATCGGGCTGTTGGGCTGTGGCGCGGGGCTGGGGTTCTTTGCTGGGCCCCACTACGCGGGGTGGCGCGCAGAGGCAGCGCGGTGGGAGTGGATGAATTTGGCGGACTGGCAGCGGCCGCTCGTGGAGCTGGGGGTCGTGGGGATCGTGGTGGGGCTGCTGTTCCTGATCCTGGCCAAGGATGCGCGGCGGCGTCGGCGGGCGGAGCACGAACCGCATCCGCCGCTCGGAGTGGCCATGCGCAGGCGGGTGATCGCCCTGGCGCTGGTGCTCGGCTGCCGCGATTTTGCAGGCGTCGCCAGCCTCTCGCTGGTGGGGATCTACCTGCTTCGCGCGCACGGGTTGGACGCCAGGCGGACGGGGTTCATCGTGGGGGCGATGATGCTCGTCAGCGTCGTCGTCAATCCGCTGTTCGTTTACTTCAGCGGCGGCCAGCGCCGGCTGCCGACGCTTTTGGCGATGCTGGTGCTGGGGGGCGGCGTCGTCGCCACGCTTCCCCTGTGGCCTTTGAGCGGTGTGCTGCCTGTCATGTGCATTTTCCAGACGTTTCAGCTTGGAAGCTACGCGGTAAGCGACGCGGCAGTCCTCGAGCGCGTGCCTGCCGATGTGCGCGGGCGGGTTGTTGGACTGTTCCTCCTGTTCGCGGGGACATTTGCATCAACGGGGCCTTTCGTGATGGGAGCGTGGTCCGATGCGCTGGGGGGGCGGGCGTACAATCCGACCGCATACCTTCCGCTGTTCGGCACACTGGGGGCGCTGATGGTGATCGGCGCGTTTTCCACGCCGCTGATCGCGAAGCTCGGTGCGCCGGACGAAGAGCCGATTGAGTCGATTTCCGAAATTCGTCCAGCGACGATGGAGCCGATGGTGTGAGCGCAATGAATTGGCGTGGTCGCTGAAGCGACCAGGCCGCGCTCTGAGGGATCAGCAAGCGCCGAGGTTGCGAAGCGCACTTTCATCCAGAACCCGGTTGAGGTCGCCTTCCAGGGCATCGATCGGCGCGTGCGAGCCGGCCACTTTCAGCCCGTTGTCGTCCAGCACCTGCCGAACCTGCGCGGCGGAGTTGGGGCTGCCGTACCCGGCGAGTTCGACGCCGACGTACCCGATGCGAGCGACCTCGACCGCGACAGGCAAACCCTCACCACGCCATGGGGGGCCAAGAGCACAAAAAAAGATAAGAATTCCACAACATTTTGTGTGTCCGAATGTGAACCAGGCGCGGGAACGTATCGTATGCTTTGATGTAACGATCCTCCTTCCCTGGGTGGCGTGGGATGCCGAGAGGCCCACGCCACCTTTATTTGCGCGCGGCTGTTTCTTTTCCCCACAAAACTAGAGCATTCGAGATTCGGGTGTCGCTGGAGCAAGGGGAACCGCGCGAACGTGCCACGTGTCGCCGCCGGGGTCCTGCTCGAAGAGCAGCCGCTGGTTCGACCAAGCGAGCTGAATGAGCAGTCGGCGGGGAGAGGCTTCGAAGGTGCAGGTGCCTTCGTCGATGCGCTGAACGTGGCCGCGATCTCCCGTGAGCTGACCCTGGTAGGTCAGGAACGCCGGGCGGTGGTCGCGGATGCGGGTGGCTTCTTCGACTTCCCTGATCGGCCACGTCGGCAGCCGCCACGTCTGGAGCATCGAGCCGGGCGCGGTTTCAAACAGCAGGTCGACGTGCGGCGCATCGATCCCTTGATGACGCAGCACGGCGTAGCGCAGCGGTGGGGGGTCACTGATCATGCCATCAGCACCGGCGGCGGGACGTACGTGCTGCGCACGTGGCCCTCGGGGTCGGTGCTGCTCTTGAGGTCACACGGGTGCGCTTCAGGCGGCAGTCCGAAATCGGTCCGGTAACCCTCCGCCAGCTCGTTCATCTCCGCCAGCGTCAGGTCGGACTTCGTCACCGCCTCGCACACTTCCTTGATCTCCCGCTCGTCGAGCAGCGTTGCGGTGATGGACGTGAGGGTCGGGTTGGCCTGCAGCAGCCATTTGATCGCCAGCTGGTGAATCGTCATCTCATGGGCGCGTGCGATGTGCCGGATCTTCTCAACCTTCTGCGGCCCGAACGTCTTCCAGTTCGCGTCCCGGAACTTGCGGTGATCGTTGTCGGCCAGCTTTGTGTCCGGCTTGATCACGTCCTTCAGCACGCCGGAGTTATCCTGCACGCGCGCGAGGACACCGGCCTTGGTCGCCTTCGCCATTTCGCAGAACTCGTAGCCGGGGTGTTGCTCGAAGAGGTTATAGACGGTCTGGACGCATTTGGCGTCGTGGTCGCCCATCGCCTTGAACCCCTCCTCGCGCCAACCGATGGCGGGCCCGAGGGAGACGCCCCAGACATTGATCTTGCCCTCGTCCTTGACCTTTTCCAGCTCCGCAAACAAATCGTCGCGCATCTGCGGGAGCTTGATGTTGTGCGCGAGGTACAGGTCGATGTAGTCGGTGCCCAGGCGCGACAGCGACTCCTCGAGCATCCGCCGCATGAATGCGGGCGAGAAATCCTGCTTGCGCTCGCGATGACTTCCCTGCTCGCCGGGGTCGGAGTGCCAGTCGTAGCCGAACTTCCCGCCGATCTCGATCTTCGATCGATCCACCTTCGCGTTCTTCAGCCAGTGCCCGAAAAGCGCTTCCGACCGGCCGTTGCCATAGGCGTCGCCGTTGTCGAAGAACGTGATGCCCTGATCGAGGCTGAAGGAGCAGAGCCGATCGCAATCCTCCTGAGTGCGGTGGCCCCACCAGTCGACGCCGAAAATCCAGCAGCCGAGGGAGATGACCGACACATCGAGTGTCGTGTTTCCGAACGTGCGACGCTGCATGGGCTTAGCCATTGATGACTCCGCGGGAAAGGGGGCGCGCGATGATAGGACGTGGCTCAGCGGATGAAAAGCCTGCGGCGGCGGCGCCCAGAAGGCGACCGCTCAATGACGTTTCCGAGAGCATGAGCTGAGAGGCGCACGTAAGAAGCCGATTCCGCGGCAATCGGAGTGGGCCGGGAACATTCCTCTTGACAATGATCGTTGCGACGACTATTGTTGTTGTGATGGCGGGCAAGCTCCAAGACGAACTCGGGAAGCGAAAGCCGTTCGCCTGCGCCGAAGAGGAAGCGTTCCTCAGCATCATCCGCACCGCCGACCTCCTGGCCAGGTCGGCGGCGGAGATGTTCAAGGCGCACGACCTCTCATCCACGCAGTACAACGTGCTGCGCATCCTGCGCGGCACGTGCCCGGCAGGGACGAGCGGGCTGGCGTGCAGCGCCATCGCCGACCAGATGCTCACGCGCGACCCGGACATGACGCGCCTGCTCGACCGGCTGGAGAAGCGCGGCCTCATCAGCCGAGCGCGCGAGGAAAAGGACCGCCGGGTGGTACGCACGTGCATAACTGAAAAGGGATTGAACGTGCTGGCGGAGCTGGATCCGGTGATTGCGGACTGTCATCGAAAGCACCTGGGCCACATCACGCCCGAGCAGTTGAAGCAGTTGATTGAGCTGCTGGAGCTTGCGCGGGAGAAGATCGCGAGGTAGCGGTCGTTTCATTTGCGCCGGAGGAATCGTGGTTGAGGTGGTTGGTTCGAGTGGGACGTTGCGCCTCTTCGTGTAGCCGGCGAGCTTGCTCGGGGTCGAGACGGCGAGCACGCTCGCCGGTTACACGAATAAGGATCTCTTAACCCGGCGCGCTTCGGCGCGCACAGAAGGAGAATCGTACATGAAAACCCGTTTTGCCATCGCCATGCTGGTCCCGTTGTTTGCGATCGTCGTACATCCGCGCAGCGCGCAAGCCGCCGACAACTACAAGATCGATCCGGAGCACGCCGCCGTCATCTTCAAGGTCGACCACCTTGGCGTCGCGCCGGCGTACGGCCGGTTCAATGATCCCACGGGCACGATCGTGCTCGATAAGGGGGACCCGTCCAGGAGCACTTTTACGTTCGAAGTGAAGACGGAGAATGTTGACACCGACAACCCGAAGCGCGACGCGCACCTGAAGAGTCCCGACTTCTTCGACGCCAAGCAGTTCCCCACGATCACGTTCAAGAGCAAGAGCGTGAAAGTGGACGGCGAGAAGTACACCGTGAGCGGCGATCTCACGCTGCATGGCGTGACGAAGCAGATCGTCGTTCCGCTCGTGAAGACGGGCGAAAAGGACACCGGTCGGATGGGCTACCGGACGGGCTGGGTAGCGGAAGTCGACCTGAAGCGCAGCGATTACGGCATGACGGGCATGATGGGCCCGATCGGCGACGACGTGCACCTCACCATCTCGTTCGAGGCGGTGAAGTCGTAGTCGAGCACGGGTGAAGACGTGGAGACGTGAAGCATGAAAACGTGAGGGGCCAGGTCCCATTTCACGCTCTTTACGTCTTCACGTTTCACCACCACGTGTTTGCGACTCATGGAACCGACGCTGCGCGATATCCTGTGGCTCGTGTGCCTTCCCGCACTGCTTGGCGCTGTCGCGATGCTGGCGACGCGGCCGTGGCGGCGCGGGCGCGACCTCGGCGGGTGGGGCGGGGCGCTGGCCATCGCCGGCGGCTTTGCCATCGCGTTCTACCACATGTTCAGCGGCGTCCCGCCGTTCCCGCCGGTATCGGCGCAGCAGTGGCTGTTCTTTCTCGGGGCGGCCGTGGTGCTCGTCGCGGTCTTGCAAGCTTTGGTGCGGTCGAAGTGGTTTGCGCCGACCGCTTCGGCGCTTGTCGCCGGGGCGACGCCGTACCTGCTCCTGCAGAAGGTGAGCTTCCTGGAGCCCCGGCCGCTGTGGATGTGGATCGTGGTGGGCGGCGTCGTCATGGTGGCGTGGTGGGGTGCGATGGAACTGCTGTCGCGCCGCGCGCGGGGTGGCACGCTGCCGCTGCTGATCGGGGTCATCTTCGGCTTCAGCGGGTTGGCGATCATCAACGCTCACAGCGCTACGCTCGGGCAGGTGGCGGGCTCGCTGGCCGTGCCGTTGGTGATCATCGCCGCGGCGGCGATGGGAACGCGCGGCGGAGTCGTTCTCGCCCGCGGCGGTGCGCTCGCGGTGGCGGTCTTCCTGCTCGGCCTGCTGCTGACGGCACACTTTTTCGCCGATCTGCCCGTGCGCGACCTCGTTCTGTTGGCGGCCGCGCCGCTTGCGGCGTGGGCGGGCGAGCTGCCGAAACTGGGCAACCCCGATTCCTGGAAGCGCGTGGTCGTGCGGACAGTCGCGGTGCTCGCCATTCTGGCGCTGCCGGCGATCACCGCCATCAGCGGCCTCCAAGCCACGCTCGACGAGCAATACGAGTCATATTCGTACTGACTTGCCAGACGTGGTCATATCAAGCTCAAATCCTCATACAGCGCCGTCAGCGTCTCCCGGGCGCGCCGCTGGTGCTTCGGCTCTCCCGGTGTGCCGTTCCAGACGATGGCCACCACCAGCCCATGCACCGGGTCCGCAAACGACGCCGAAGACTGCGCGCCACCGTGCCCGAAGGTGTCTTCCGACGCATGTTTGCCGAAGCCGTAGGGCACCGAATCTGCGCCATAGCGGTTGGAGTTGATGATGAACCCCAGCCCCCAGTCGATCGTGTGGCGGAAGGTGTTGTCGAACATGCCGATGCGCTGTCGTGCCGTCAGCTGGCCCAGGCTCTGGGCCGACAGGACGTCTTCCCCGCGGGCGAGGAGCATCTCGTACAATCGCCCGAGCTCGCGCATCGGACCGCGCCCGCCGCCACCGGGTCGACACGACGTCGCCTCCCGTTCGTCTTGGGAGAGATTGGGGACGCTCATCGGCGTGCGCGACGTGTCGTGCATCATGCCGATGCGATCCTCACATGCGCGGTACCGCTCGACCGGCATCCCGATCCAGCAGTCGTGCATCCCCAGCGGCTGGAAGATCGCCTCGCGCACGTACTGCTCGTAGGGCCGACCGTCGGCGCGGCGGACGATCTCGCCGAGGATGAACCAGCCTGCCGCGGCGCTGTAGCCGGCCTTCTCGCCCGGTGTCCAGCCGGGTTGGAGCGATGTTGCGCAAATGGCCGCGATAATCTCGTCCCACGGCCGCTCGTCCCAGCCGGGGCTCGGCGGGCGCAGGCCCGCGGTGTGCGTGAGGAGGTGGCGGAGCGTGATCGTGTCCTTGCCATTGACCGCGAACTCCGGGATGTGGTGCGCCACGAGGTCGTCGAAATCCAGCACCCCGCGGTCATGCAGCTGAGCAATCGCGACAGCGCCGATCGGCTTTGAGCACGACATCCACGGCATCAGCGTCTGTGGAGTCATCGCCACGCCCGTCCGCGCCTCGCCCAGAGCGAGATCCGTGATCGTTTCATGGTCTTTACAGACGTAGAGCTGCACGCCCACGTGCAGTCCCTCTGCCATGCCGCGCTGAAGGTGCGCCGTCGTTTTCGTCAGTTCGCTCATCGCGCGCGGCCCTGCGACTGGTCGTGTTCCAGGTTCAGCCAGGCCAGCTCGTCCGGTGACAGCTGCACGTCCAGCGCCGGCAAACTGGTCCGCGTCTCGCTGAGTTGCCGCGGGCCGATCAGGGCGAAGGTGGGGAACGGCTGGTTGAGCACGTACGCGAGTGCGATGTTGATGGGGAGCACGTTGTACTTCGCCGCCAGCTCTTTGGCGCGCGCGAGGCGCTGGAAGTTGTCGTCGCTGTACCAGCAGCGGACCCGCTCGGCATCGTCGCGTTGGTCCGGGTGCGCGCGTCCCGGGAGAAAGAATCCGCGGGCCTGGCTGGACCACGCAAGCAGCGGCATCCGCGTCCGCTCAAACCACGCGCGCGAGTCGGGATCGGATGCGCTCACGCATCCCGGCCACACGGGATCGATCATCCGCGCGAGGCTGAAGTTGTTGCTGACGACGCCGAACCCCTGCAACCCCTTCGCCGCGGCGTAAGCATTGGCTTCATCGACGCGCGCGGTCGTCCAGTTGCTTCCCCCGAACACTTTGATCCGCCCCGCCCGCACGTGCTCGTTGAGCACGTCCACAAACTCCCCGACAGCCACCTCCGGGTTGTCGCGGTGCATCAGATAGATATCCACGCCGGCTACGCCCATCCGCTCGAGGCTTTCGTGCAACTGTTTCGTCAGCCCGGCCGGGTTGCAGTTGGGCGTGTGAGCGCCCTTGCCGATGATCACGACGTCCTCGCGCACGCCGCGGTTGCTGAGCCACCGGCCGAGCAGCTTTTCGTACGAGCCGCCGCCGTAGATGTGGGCGGTGTCAAACGCGGTGCCGCCGCGGGAGTAGAAGTCGTCGAACATGATGGACGCGTGCGACAGGTCCTGCTGGTTGTCACAACCGATGACCAGCCGCGAGATTCGCTTTTCGAGCCCCGCGATTTGCCCGTACTTCATGTTGTGCTTCGGTCGGACGGCGAGCGGGCGCCGCGTCACGGTGGGGATGTTGGCGGTGAATTGTTCCTGCTCGTAAACGAGCCCGATCTGCTTCCGCCATGCGTCCAGCGTGCGCATGTTGCCCAGCGAGTCTTCCGGGGTCATCGCCGGAGCTTTGCGATGGACGATGTGCTCGGCGACGGTGTCGGCCTCAATCCCATAGATCTGCTGCGGCGACTCGATCCGCAGCTCGCTTGGCTCCCGCTGGCCCTTGCGGGTGACGAGGATCGTGCTCGTCCCGCCGTCGCGCGCGGGCGCCCACGGCAGGGGGACGAGGATGCTGCCGGCGGTGCCGTCGATGCGGACGACGTTTTCCTGCTGCACCGCCACGCCGCTTGAGAGCTGCGCGATGATGTCGCCAGGAAAACGAAGCACCGCGGCCGACCACTCATCAACGCCGGTAGCGCCCAGATGCCCGACGGCTTTCAGCTCAATGGGTTCGGCGACATCGTTCCCGGTCGCGACGCCCGAGATCAGCCGCGCCATCGAGGCGGGGTAGCATCCGACATCCAGAATCCCGCCGCCGCCCAGCGCGTTGCTGTAGATGCGGCTGGCGGGGTCGAAGCTTGCGTCGAAGCTGAAGGTGGCGTGAATGACCCGCACCTGGCCGATCACCCGCGCGCGCAGCAGTTCGACCAGCCGCCGGGTCTGCGGGTGGCAGCGGTACATGAACGCTTCCATCAGGAACACATCGTGCTCGATGGCCGCCTCGACGACGGCCGATGCCTCGCGGAAGTTCATCGCGATAGGCTTCTCGACGAGCAGGTGCTTGCCGGCTTCGGCGGCCTTGATCGCCCATTCCGCATGCGATGGATGCGGGGTGGCGATGTAGACGGCATCGACCTCCGGGTCCTCAAGCAGCGCCTCGTAGCTGCCGTGGCGGTGTGGGATGTTCAGTTCCTGCCCGAACGCGTCCGCCTTCGCCTGCGAGCGGCTTGCGATTGCGACGAGCGTTCCTGTCTGCGACGTCGCGAGCCCCTCCGCAAAAGCCCTTGCGATCCCACCCGCGGCAAGCACGCCCCATTTCAGTTTCGGCCTGGAAGACATAGCGCGCAATGTAACGCAATCCTGCGTCCAAGCGAGTCTAACCCTCTGAATGTGGCTTATCCGCAAATGCAGGTGCGCGTCGGCTTAAGAGCGGACCCAACTGCCAGCAGAGACAGAGAGCAAAAAAGTCGGTAAAATTTTCACTTGAATTCGCCGAGGGGCGACGCTAAATATCTCGCCCGCTAATAACGAGGTCGTTATTTAGATTTGGCGATGAACAGCGGAAACAGTGAAAGGGCACTGCAATGTCTGACGGAAAGAATATTTCGGAGTCGGTTGTCGCGGAACCCACCCAGCAGGTGATGCAGATCCTCGGTGGACTGTGGGTGGCGCGAATGGTGTCGGTCGCGGCGGAACTCGGTATTGCCGACATCATCGGCGAGGGGCAGAAGACGACCGAAGAGCTGGCGGCCGCGACGAAAACGCACGCGCCGTCGCTGTACCGGCTCATGCGCGGGCTGGCGGGCGCGGGGGTGTTCCGCGAGGACGGGCACGGCGTGTGGACGAGCACCCCGCTGGGCAAGGTGTTGCGCAGCAACGTCCCCGGCAGCATGCGCTCGACCGCCATCACCACGATGGGGCAGGAGCACTTCGCCGCGTGGGGCGCGCTGGCGAACTGCATCAAGACCGGCGAGACGGGCGTCAAGCACGTGTTCGGCAAGGAGATCTGGGACTACTTCCGCGAGAACCCGGAGCACGCGAAGAACTTCGACCAGTGCATGGTCGACTTCAGTGCCGGCGTGAACGCGGCGCTGCTCCAGGCCTACGACTTCGGCGGAATCGATCACCTGGTCGATGTCGGCGGCGGGCAGGGCGGCGTGATCACCGCCGTCCTCCAGAAGTACCCCAAGCTCCGCGGCACGCTCTTCGACCAGAAATACGTCGTCGAGGGCGCCGAGCGCACGCTCAACCTGGCGGGCGTCTCCGATCGCTGCGCACGCGTCGGCGGCGATTTCTTCGAATCGCTGCCAGCCGGCGCCGACGCCTACCTGATGAAGTTCATCCTCCACGACTGGGATGACGAGAAATCCCTGGCGATCCTCAAGAACATCCGCCGGGCGATCGTCCCAACCGGCAAGCTGATCGTCGTCGATATCGTCATCCCGGAAGGCAACGGCGCCGACTGGGGCAAGCTGATGGACGTGCACATGACCGGCGGCATGGAGCGCACGGAGGCACAATTCAAGGAACTGCTGGACAAATCCGGCTTCCGGCTCACCCGCGTCGTCCCGACGGAATCCCCGCTGAGCATTATCGAAGCGCTTCCGGTGTGAAGCGGAAGAGATGACAGCCGTAGATGGACGCGGATGAACCAAGATCAGGCAACACGGGTGGGATACGACGCGCCTGTGGAGCTTCCGCGTTTATTTGCGTTCATCTGCGGCGACATCCTCCGCACTACCAAGCGGATTCAGCGTCGCTAGAATCCGGCCATGATTTACCGGATCGACGTGCGCACGACCCCCCTCGCCCGGGGCGGGGAGGCGGCGGTGGACCCCTTGGGGGAGGCCATCCGACAGCAGATCAAGGAGTTCTCACCCGCCGTCGGCGCGATCGAGACGTCGCGCATCTTCCTCATCGACACCGCCGCGCCGCGCGAGCAGGTCCAGCGCGTCGCCACCGAGCTGCTGGCCGACCCCATCGTCGAGTGGGCGGACCTGGTCCTCGAGCCGCCCGCCGATACCGGCCGCAGCCGGATCGAGATCCACCTCAAGCCCGGCGTCATGGACCCCGTCGCCGCCTCCACCGAGATGGCCGTGCGCGACATGGGATTGGATGTGAACGAGGTGCGCACGGGCCGGTCTTACGTTATCTGCGACCGGGTCGACGAGAGCGAGCTGAAGCACATCGCCGGCCGCGTGCTGGCCAACGGCGTGATCGAGTCTGTCCACCTCAAGCCGTTCATCCCCAAGGAGTTCGAGCACGGCCACGAGAACCGCTTCGAGCTGCGCCGCGTCCCGATCCGCGACCTGACCGAGCCGCAACTGGCGAAGCTGAGCCGCGAGGGGCACCTGTTCCTGTCGATCCCCGAGATGAAGGCGATCCAGGATTACTTCCGCCAGCAGGACCGGGAGCCGACCGACATCGAGCTGGAGACGATCGCCCAGACGTGGAGCGAGCATTGCGTCCACAAGACGCTCAAAAGCGCCGTCGAGATCGAGGTGCAGGACGAGACGGGGAAGGTGATCGGCCGCCGCCGGTACGGCAATTTGATCCGCGATACGATCTTCCTGAGCACGATGGAGCTGATGGAGAAGGCACGAAGGCAGGGAGGCACGAAGGCACGAAGTGAGGGAGAAGGGAAGGAGGCGCCGATTGATTCTCGATCCACTTCCTCCCTTTCCGCCTCCTCCGACCCTGCGTGCCTTCGTGCCTTCGTGCCTTCGTGCCTTCCTCCGGATTTCTGCCTCAGCGTGTTCAAGGACAACGCCGGCGTGATCGCGTTCGACGAGATGGACGCGGTCTGCTTCAAGGTCGAGACGCACAACCACCCCAGCGCCATCGAACCGTACGGCGGGGCGGCGACCGGCATCGGCGGCTGCATCCGCGACGTGCTGGGAACGGGCCTGGCCGCCCGACCCGTTGCCAATACGAACGTGTTCGCCGTCGCCTTCCCCGACGCCGGCTCCTCAATCCGCAATCCGCAATCGAAAATCCGCAACCTCCCTAACGGCGTGATCCACCCGAAGCGCATCCTCCAGCAGGTCGTGGCGGGCGTGCGCGATTACGGCAACCGCATGGGCATTCCGACGGTCAACGGGGCGGTCTACTTCGATGACCGCTACATCGGCAATCCGCTCGTCTTCGCCGGCTGCGTCGGGATCATCCCGCGGGACAAGATCACCAAGGAGTCGAAGGTCGGCGACGCCATCGTGGTGATGGGCGGCCGGACGGGCCGCGACGGCATCCACGGCGCGACTTTTTCTTCCGCCGAGCTGACCGACACGCACGCCGACGAGTTTAGCCATGCCGTGCAGATCGGCAACGCCATCACGCAGAAGAAGATGGCCGACGTGATCCTGCAGGCGCGCGACCGGGGGCTGTTCAGCGCAATCACCGATCTGGGCGCGGGCGGGCTTTCCAGCGCCATCGGTGAAATGGGCGAAAAGGTGGGCGCGTCGGTGAAGCTCGAAACCGTGCCCCTGAAGTACGCGGGGCTGCGCTACGATGAGATCTGGATCAGCGAAGCGCAGGAGCGGATGGCATTGTCCGTTCCCCAGGAGCACGTGGCCGAGCTGCTGGAGCTGGCGGCGAGCGAAGACGTCGAAGCCACCGTCATCGGCACGTTCGGCACGGAGAAGCAGGAGCTGATCCTCAGCCACCGCGGCACGGAAGTCGGGCGAATGTCGATGCACTTCCTGCATAAGGGCATCCCGATGCCCACGCGCAAGGCGGTCGTCGTTGAGCGCTCCCGTAGCACGGGTTTTCAACCCGTGCCGTCGATGGAAGAACACGGGTTAAAAGCCCGTGCTACGTCGGAGACCAAGAACCAGCTCCTGACGCTGCTTTCGCACCCGAACATCGCGAGCAAGCACTGGATCATCCGCCAGTATGACCACGAGGTGCAGGGCGGGTCGGTCATCAAGCCGCTGCTCGGCCCCGAGCAGATCGGCCCCAGCGACGCCGCCGTCGTGCGGCCCAAGCTGTCGAGCATGAGGGGCGTCGCCATTGCCTGTGGTTTAGCGCCTCATGTGACCGATCCCTACGACATGGCCATCGCCGCCATCGACGAGGCCGTGCGTAACGCCGTGTGCGTCGGCGCCGATCCGGACCAGATCGCCATTCTCGACAATTTCTGCTGGCCCAGCGTGGACGACGAGAGGACCATGGGCACGCTGGTGCGCGCTTGTGAAGCCTGCCGTGATGCGGCCCTCGCCTACGGCATCCCCTTCATCAGCGGCAAGGACTCGCTGCACAACCAGTTCACGAACTCTGAAACGGGTGAGGTTGTCCGCATTCCCAACACGCTGCTGATCAGCGCGATCGGCGTGATCGACGACGTCCGGCGCTGCGTGACGATGGACCTGAAAAACCATAATTCCTGCATCGTGCTCGTGTCGGCGAAGGACGCGGGCGACTTGTCCATCCTGTCCAAGACCCATCGGATCGTGGCCGGCGCGATTCGCGCAGGCTACGTCACCGCCGCCCACGATGTCAGCGACGGCGGCGTGCCGGTGGCGCTGGCGGAGATGTGCATCGCATCGGGGCTGGGAGTCATCTGCGGAGAAGACTTTTTCACGTCGCCAGATGCGTTTGACGAGCGCCCGGGGCGCTACCTGCTCGAGCTGAGCGACCCCGGCCGAGCGGAAGTGCTCCGCGCCAGCTGCGCGGATGTCGCCGACGTGCTGGACCTGGGCCTGGTGCAGCACCTGCGGAAACTGACGGTGACCGGCGAGAACGAGCGCGTCCTGGAGATCGGCCTCGACGAGCTGACGGCCACGTGGCGTGGGACGTTGGACTGGTAGTTCTTGCGGTTGCTGAATCGGGCTGCGCCCGATGTGCGTGCGTACACGCATCCATGCGCGGGACCCCTCATGCCACTGATGACGAAGCAACCCTGCAAATTCAATCGCTCGTTGGGCCCGTCCCGGCCTTTGTCGTCGCGGGCGCTCGGCCGGTGCGGACGAACTGATAAGCTGCGCCGCCGCGATACGCGGTCATCCGCCGCGGCGGGTTGATGCGCTCTGAAAGGCCCGTCTTTGCTGACTCAATTTTCCGCTCGTCGCGCTCGTTCCCGATTGCGGCGACAATCCAGAAGCGCTCATCGGCAATCGCCGGCACGTCCTGTGCCGTCGTCTGCAGTGGAAGCCCCGGCGCGCGCCAGTAGCAGCGGAACGGGGTGGGCTCGCCGATCACGTAGACCGGCTCGCCGCCCTGGCGATGCGCCCGCACGAACTCGACCGCCGGGCGCACGTGCCCGCGGTGGCGGGGGACCCCCAGGTGATATGCGACCTGTCCGATCCCAATGCCGAGCAGGATGATCGGCACGGCGATGCCCACGCCGCGCCACTTGGTTTCCGCGACACGGCTCCACAGCCACTCGATGCCGCGGCCAGCGAGCAGGAACATCGCCGGCGCGAGGAACAGCGTCACGCGCGACCCGCCGAACGGATAGCGGCCGGCGAACGATGCAAGCAGCGTCAGACCGACCAGCGCCAGCACCATCCCGAGCAGTTGCCGCCTGCCCGCCTGCCACAGCGCCCACGCGCCGGCACATGCCAGCGCGAACACGACCTCGCCGCCAATCTCGTACGGGTAGCGGCACAGGCCGATCAGCTGTTTGATCAGCCAGACCGGCAGCAACCAAGGCCGCGACCAGTCGGGGAATCGGTCCGACCAGTACTCGTACAGCCCGCCCACCTCCTGGTGGCGGATCGAGAGCGCGTACAGCGCCGCAAACGATGCAACTGCCGGGAGGCAGCACGTCGCGAATGTGACGAACCCGCGCACGCCGCCGCGGCGCAGGAACGACGGCAGCAGCGCAAGGCCGATCCCGCCGAAGACGAAGATGACCGGGTGCGACACCCACAGCGCCGCGGCCGCCACGAGCGACGCAGTGAGCAGCCGTTGCAGCTCCGACTTGCGCCCGTCCGTTGCCGCCAGCAGCAGAACAATCGCAAAGAACACGTCGCCGCTGTATTGCTTGGCCTCGGCGGAGTGGAAGATCAGCCGATCGGAGAGGGCAAAGAATGCGACCGTGCAGAGGGCGCCGATGATGCCGAGGCACCGCCGCGCCAGGATCGCCATCAATACGACGGCCGCGCATCCCAGCGCCAGCGGGATGAGCCGCAGCACGTACTCCGATTGTCCGAACGCATCAAACAGCGACTTCTGCGCCACGAGAAAGCCCGGCGGCGCCGACTGCGCGTTCGGCAGCGGGCCAACCAGCTGCCGGTATGTCAGCGACGTGACGTTCAGCACGAGGTACCCCTCATCGTGCCAGTACGACCGCCGCCAGAGGTACTGCACGATCCGCGCCACCACGCCAGCGACGACCATGGCGCAGAGCAGCATCGATAGCCGATCGCGCGTGGCCATCGCCTGGTGGAGGTTTTCGTCGATGGGGGCCAGGTTCTCGCTCAACGTGCGGCAAAGCGTATCGGCGAACCGCAGCGCGCGGTACTGCTCATGTCGCTGGGCGCTCCCGGGAGAACCGCGGCCGGAGCCAGCCGGCAGCTTTTCTCCCCGTCGTGCGGCGGGTACAAGCGTTCGCAACATGTCGAATACGATCTCAACACCCGTCGCACTCGTCACCGGCGCGTCGCGCGGCATCGGGCGCGGCATCGCGACCGCCCTGGCCACCGCCGGCTTTGACATCGTCGTGAACTACGCAAGCAACCGCGACGCGGCCGAGGAGGTCGGAAAGATGGTCCAGGCCGCTGGACGCCGCGCGCTGCTCGTCCAAGCCGATGTTTCCGTCGCCGCCGATCGCGAGAAACTGGTGAACGAGACCTACGACGGCTTCGGCCGGCTCGACCTGCTCGTCAACAACGCCGGCGTGGCACCCAAGGTCCGGGCCGATCTTCTGGAAGCTGGCGAGGAGTCATTCGATCGCATGGTGAACATCAATCTCAAGGGACCCTATTTCCTGACGCAGGTGGTTGCACGGCGCATGGCCGACGCGGCGAAAGACGGCAAGCCGCCGGGGAAGATCGTCACCATCACCTCGGTAAGCGTGTACACCGCCAGCACGAATCGCGGCGACTACTGTGTCGCGAAATCCGGTTTGGCGATGATGACTAAATTGTTCGCGGTGCGCCTGGCTGAGTTCGGGATCAATGTCTACGAGATCCGTCCGGGCGTGATCGAAACGGACATGACCGGTCCGGTGAAGGAGAAGTACGACGCGATGATTGCCCAGGGGCTGACGCCTATTGCGCGCTGGGGCAAGCCCGACGACGTGGCGCGAGCGGTCGTCGCCGTCGCGACCGATGCGTTCCCGTTCAGCACGGGCGAGGTGATCAATGTCGATGGGGGGTTTCATCTCCGTCGGCTGTAAGCGTCGACAAGCGTCGGCGCTGTCATTCTGAGATATCCCGACGCGTTCCTGCCGCTCGGAAGCATGAGATCCTTCGCAGTACCTCAAACTCAGGATGACAAGGATGCGCCTGATGCGCACATACTGAAGCACACCTCGTGAAGCGCATCCTCGTCATCACGAACAACCTCGAGCAGGCCTCCTACCGAGTGCGCGTCGCGGCGCTGATCGAGCCGCTGCGGGCGCGCGGATTCGAGCTGGACGTGCACGTGCGATCGAGGTCGCGCGGCGAACGTCGCGCGATGTTCCTCGCCGCGGGCGAATACCACGCGGTGCTCCTCCAGCGCAAGCTGCTTGATCCATGCGACGCCCGGCTCCTGCGCCGCCACGCGCAGCGAATCCTGTATGACGTTGACGACGCCGTCATGTACCACGCGCACCCGGTGGGATGGTTCTCGCGCTGGCGAACGACCCGCCGGTTCCGCGCCACGGCGGCAAATGTCGATCACGTCGTCGCCGGCAATGCGTATCTCGCCGACCTCTTCCGCCGGGCCGGCGCGCCGGCGGCGAGCGTGGTGCCGACGGGGGTGGATCCGGGCCGCTACCTTGTCAAAGAACACGAGGCGACGGACGCGCCGCGGCTCGTGTGGATTGGGTCGAAATCGACGCTGCCGTATCTGGCCGACATCGTGCCGCTGCTCGCTCGCGCTGCCGAGCAGGTTCCGGGGCTTCGCCTGCTCACGATCGCCGACGCGACAGTGCACGCGCCGGCGTTGCCGGTCGAGCACGCGCCATGGTCAGCGGAAGGCGAGGCGGCCGCGCTGATCCGCGGCGATATCGGCATCGCTCCGACCCCCTGCAACCCGTGGACCCTCGGCAAGTGCGGATTCAAGATCGTGCAGTACATGGCCGCGGGATTACCCGTCATCGCGTCCCCGATCGGCGCCAACGCGGAAATCGTGCGCAATGGGGAGACCGGATTTCTCCCGGCAGCCCCCGACGAGTGGCCCGCGCTGATCGCGAAGCTGGCGGACGACGTGTCGCTACGCGCCCGGATGGGGGAGGCGGGACGGCAGCGCGTTAAATCGCATTACTCGATCGAGTCGGCGGCGGATGCGTGGGCGGAACTGCTCCGTTAGTGGCGACGCAGGCGTCGCAGCTATTTTGACGCATCGGCTATCGTGCCTCCCCCATGTCCAGCTGTTCGGTCGTGTCAACGGGTTTCCACTTGTAGAACAAGCGGGCGATGCGCACGGCCATCGCGGCGTGCATGCGCTGGCGGACCATCGGCTCGGTGGTGTTCACATCTGCGCGGGGGAGCGGGGTTTCATAGGCAAGCGGAATGCCTTCCGTCGCGCCCGCCGGCCAGCGGGTTGCACCGGTGGCGACATCAACAATGCGCACCTGCACCGCGATACGTCCCTTCAACAGGTCGCTGCCCGGGGGCGCGCCGATCGCGCTCTGCTGCACATCCACGTACAGCACCTGCTTGGCCCCGGTCTCACGGCCGATCGCGGCCATCGACATCTTCCGGTACGCCTCGCCCGTGCCGGTCCGCAGCGCGTAGAGCTTTTCCAAGGGGACCAGCGGCGCGACGTCGTGCTCCTTCAGCTCGAGCATGAGGTGACGCGCGAGCATCTCCGCGTCCGAATACGCGCCCGATGACGAGCGGTAGTTCTCCACCAGCACGAGCATCGGCTCCTTCGCCGGCACGTACCGCGCTTCGACCGCCGGCGGTCCCGCAAATTTGTACTGCAGGGCCGACGCGACGGTGCAGCCGGCGAGCATCGATGAAGCGAGGATGGAGAACAGAGGATAAAGGACAAAGCGTAGCGCTGGCCGCGTTCCCTCTCGCTTCGATCCTTCATCCTCTATCCTCGCCTCGGATCTTCTCGCCACTATTCCTCCTCGGGATAAGGAATGAACCGCTTTGCGATCGCGTCGCCCAGGGCATCGATCAGGCCGACGTAAATGCGGCGGTCGCCGATGCTGGGGCGGCCTTCTTTGGGGCTTTTGGGCGGGAACGTGGCGCGGACGTCATTCTCTTCGTACGCCACCTTGCCCGTGCCGTCCGGTGCGACTTCGACGACCCGCAGCGTCACGTTCGCGTCGCCGCGGAACAGCTCCACCGCGCCGTCGGGGCGCGTGTCGAATTCTTCGATCTCGACGTAGATCAGCCGGGAGACGCCCAGCCGCGGCGCGATCTCGGTGATGGGCTGCCCGTCGATCTCCGGATGGTCCTGCTGAAAGCGGATGATGGACGCGGGAATGATGGGGAATTTCGTCCCTTGCAGTTCTTTCACCTTGGTTCGGGGCCCTTTTTTCTTTCCGGGGCGCGCGGGCGGGTTGGCGGCGGCGTCGAGCTTTGATTGGATCGCGTTGGCCAGGTCGAGCTGAATAAACTCCCACTCGATGCGCATGCCGCGGTCGGCCCACACCATCATGCCCACCGTCTGCCCGGCGAACCCCTTGTACTGCGGCACGATCGTCGCCGGCGGCAGCGCCTGCGCCCCGATCCCGATGAGGGTGCAGCTGGGGAGGAGGGAGAGGATCGAGAGTAGAAGGTAGAGAATGGAAGAAGACAAAGGACGATGCGCCATGTGTGTTGCTTCCTCTACCCTTTACTCTCGACCTTCTCTTCGACTCTGTCGGCGCTACCCCCACCCGTCCATCCCGCGCAGGTGGATGAAGATCTTCCAACCCCACGCGGCGATGCCGATTCCGACGGGGACCAGGACATAGTAACTGCTCGGCAGCCCCGCCAACAAACGGTGCACTGGCTTGCCGGTGGCGGCGATGTACAGCGCTGCCCAGAACGTGATGGTCGCAGCGGTTGCCAGAAACGTCCCCATCGGCTGGATGTAAAGGCTGGCGAGAAGATTGCCGCGCACGAACCACGCGAAACTGGTCGTCATGCCGCAGCTGGGGCAGGGGAGGTTGCTCGTGCGGAGGAAGTGACACTCGCTCAGCCCCAGCTGAACGTGGCTCGATGTTCCGCTGCGATCGGGGGAGATGATCACGGCCGTAATGAGCATGGCGAGGCACGCCATCGACACGATCAGCGCGATCAAACGGTGGGCCGGTGACAGGCGCTGCGGCACCGGGGAGACTGCATAAATGCGCGGCACGGTTGATTGAACGCCTTCGGTCATGGGCAGGTTACCAAGCGTACTCGACGCACAGTTTTTACGCACTTGTGGAGAAAAGGCGGAAGAAATCCGCCGTTTTCCGCCGTTGTGTTGACAATGCCGACCGAGCGGCTTACACGTGTGCGCCTTGGAGCGGCCGGGCGCTGCTCCCGGCCTGGGTTGTGTCTCAACGGGCTGTCGTGCGCGTTCGCAAATCGCGGTTCCACGGGCGATTCTTCGTACTATCGGCCTCTCGGCGCTGGCTTTGGCCGATTCCTCGCAACGGATTGAGACGGTTGACGTTATGCGCGTGTTCATGCTCGGCTGGGAGTTTCCGCCATTCATCAGCGGCGGTCTGGGCACCGCGTGCTACGGACTGACCAAGGCCATGAGCAGCATCGGCACGGACATCATGTTCGTGCTCCCGCGACCGGTTTCCACTCCCTTCAGCACCCACCTGCGCCTCGTCAGCCCGCATCAGAATTCGCCGCTGGCGTCGCCCAGCACCGAGTTCCGCCTCGATGAGTTTGAGCACGTGACCTTCCGCACCGTGGGCGCGAACATCACTGACCCGTACCAGACGCCCGCCGACTACCAGCACAAGATCAGAGGCGCTGCGCCGCCGTTCGTGCCCGATGTTACGCGCAGCGCGCGAACTGTTCCCGTCGAAGCGCCCGCGCCGCACAGGATGCCGGCCCCTCAACCCGCGCCCGCCGCTCCAGCTATGGGTCAGCCGCCCACAAACGGCCCGGCCAACAGCGCCACGCCCGGTTTCATCGGCAATCCCGCGCAGGCCGGCGGATCGCCCTACGGCGGCGACCTGTTCTCCGAGATACATCGCTACGCCGCCCTTGCCGCCGAGATCGCGCGCAACGACCAGTTTGACATCGTCCACGCCCACGATTGGATGACCTTCCCCGCGGGACTTGCCGTCGCAGCGCTGAAGGGCCGGCCGCTCGTGGTGCACGTGCACTCCACGGAGTTCGATCGCAGCGGCGCCAGCGTCGATCAGCGCATCTACGACATCGAGCGCCGCGGCATGCATGGCGCGATGAAGGTCATCGCCGTCAGCGCGCTGACCAAAAGCATCATCGTCCACCAGTACGGCGTGGACCCGGCGAAGGTCGAGGTCGTCTACAACGCCATCGAGATCAACGGCAACGGCTTCGATGAGGAGAAGTACAAGATCCACCGCGATGAGAAGATCGTCCTGTTCCTCGGCCGCATCACCATGCAAAAGGGTCCGGAGTATTTCCTCGCGGCGGCGAAGAAGGTGCTGGAGGTGATGGACAACGTGAAGTTCGTGATGGCCGGCTCGGGCGACATGATCCGCCGCACCATCGAAATGGCCGCCGCCATGGGCATCGGGCACAAGGTCCTGTTCACCGGCTTCCTCCGCGGCGGCGACGTGGACAAGGTCTTCAAGATGGCCGACCTCTACGTGATGCCCAGCGTCAGCGAGCCGTTCGGCATCGCCCCGCTGGAAGCGATGAGCCACGACGTCCCCGTCATCATCTCCAAGCAGTCCGGCGTCAGCGAAGTGCTCCAGCACGCGTTGAAGGTGGACTTCTGGGACATCAACGAGATGGCGAACAAGATCATCGCCGTCTTGCGTCACCCGCCGCTGGCCAGCACCTTGCGCCAGCACGGCTCTTTCGAAGTCGGCCGCATGAGCTGGACCGACGCCGCCCGCGCCTGCGTGGCGGTGTATGAGCAGGCCACTGGGGCAATGAGCGGGCGGTGACGCGATGCCCGTTCACGCGGTCGGGTTCTGCTCGCCGAAGAACCGGTAATAAAACGCGCGATGGCGCCGAGGCGACGCAGGCGTCGCAACTCCGTGGCGCGAGCGTGGCCTAACTAAGCGGACATTCGCCCTGGTTCCCTGGTTCGTCTTGACTCTCCTCAGCCCTCCCGTAGCATCCCCCGCTCGACTTTACCGGAGCACTTTTATGGGCAGGAAGACCGTTGCCGACGTCGACGTGAAGGGGAAGCGAGTCCTGATGCGCGCGGATTTCAATGTCCCGCTGGAGGACGGGAAGATCACCGATGACCGCCGGATCGTGCAGGCCATGCCGACGATCAAGAGCGTGATTGAGCGCGGCGGACGGTTGATCCTCATGTCGCACCTTGGCCGGCCTAAGGGCGGGCCGGAGCCGAAGTATTCGCTGAAGCCCGTGGCGCAGCGGCTGGCGCAGCTCGTGAACCAGTGTCACGCGGTACCCAATCCCAGCACGCCGGGCCGCAACACGACCGATCTGCACGTCATGAATGACCCCGCCGAGGCGACGGCCGACACCATGGCGGCCGTGCGCTTCGTCGAGAACTGCATCGGGCCGGAAGTCGAGAAGGCCGCGGCCGAGCTCCGTGACGGCGACGTCCTGCTGCTCGAGAACCTCCGGTTCCATAAAGGCGAGGAGAAAAACGAAGAGCAGTTCGCCAGGCAGCTCGCCAGGCTCGGCGACGTCTACGTCAACGACGCGTTCGGCACCGCCCACCGAGAGCACGCGAGCACGTACGGCGTTCCACAGCTGATGCAGGGCAAGCCGCGCGTCATCGGCTTCCTCATCCAGAAGGAGCTGAAGTTCCTGGGGGACGCGATCACAAATCCGCAGCGCCCGTTCATCGCGATCCTCGGCGGCGCCAAGGTCTCCGATAAGATCAACGTAATAGAACAGCTGCTGGGCAAGGCCGACCTCCTGCTCATCGGCGGCGCGATGGCGTATACGTTCTTCCTCGGGCAGAACAAGCAGGTCGGCAAATCGCTCGTCGAGCGCGACAAGGTCGATCTGGCGCGCGAGCTGCTAGGCAAGGCGCGGGGCAAGATCCGCCTGCCCGTCGACACGGTCATCAGCAACGAGATGACCGACACGGCCAAGACACGCATCGTCGAAGGCGACATCCCCGCCGATATGGAAGGCTTCGACATCGGCCCGAAGACGCGCGCGCTGTACATGGCCGAGATTGCCAGGTCCAAGACCGTCATCTGGAACGGCCCGATGGGGGTTTTTGAGAAAAAGCCCTTCGCCGAGGGCACCCGCGTCGTCGCCCAGGCGGTCGCCGACGCGACCAGGAACAACGGGGCCATCACGATCATCGGCGGCGGCGACTCTGCCGCCGCCATCGAGCAGATGCACCTGGCCGAAGCCGTCAGCCACGTGAGCACGGGCGGGGGGGCGTCGCTGGAGTTCCTGGAGAAGGGGCACTTCGCGACACTGGATGTCCTGGACTGAGCGATCGCGGCCGCGACCAGCGCCCGTTGCGACCGCAATGGCCTATGATACAGTGCCCCCGACGGCCTCTTGGCGGAATTGGCAGACGCGCTGGATTCAAAATCCTGTGCCCGCAAGGGCGTATCGGTTCGACTCCGATAGAGGCCACTGAAAGCCCGCCGCGCGCGGGAAGACGCAAGTCGGAAATCCCAAGTCCCAAACAACGTCAACCCATGCGAATCGTCGTCCCTCTTGTGGTTGTCCTGTGCACCTTGTTCGCTCCCACCAGCGCGTGGGCATGGAACGACACGGGGCACCGGTTGATCGCGACGATGGCGTATGACGAGCTCACGCCGGCGGTGCGTGCGAGGGTGGATTCGATCCTCCGCGCGCATCCGCGGTATGACAACGATCTGCTTGGCGAGATGCCCCCGGAACATGCGGAGCCGGAGCGGTATGCGTTTGCGATGGCGGGCTATTGGCCGGACATCATCCGCAGCCAGAGCAATCCGATGCACTTCACGCACCACAAGCCGATGTGGCACTACATTGATGTGCGATTTGAACTTCCGGATTGGAAGCCGGCGACGGCGCCGAGCACAAGCGCTGCCGGCGCGGGCGCCGCGACGCAGCTTGTCGTTGAGGGGCCGAAGAACGCTATTGAAGCGATTGAAAAGAACCGCGAGGACCTGCGCAAAGCGTCGACCTCAGATGCGGAGAAGGCGATCGCGATCTGCTGGCTGGCGCACCTCGTCGCCGACATCCATCAGCCGCTGCACGCGACGACGCTGTACTCGGCGCAGTTCCCGGATGGCGACCGCGGCGGGAACTCGTTTCTCGTCCACGTTCGTCGCGAGAACCAGAACCTGCACGCCATCTGGGACCAGGTCCTGGGGTTGCAGACGTCGCCGACCATGATCAACTACCTCGCCGGTTCAATCCGCAGTGATCCGAATCTCACGCGCGAGGCGCTTCCGCAATCGGGGCAGAGCGATCCGGAGGTATGGAAGAACGAAAGTCACGCCCTCGGCCGGAGCGTGGTGTACCGCGGGGGGACGCTGGCGGGCGCGAGCAGCGAAGACGTCCGCCGTGATCCGACTACCCTTGTCCCAGCACTGCCCGAGGGGTACCTGCGTGATGCCGAGCCCGTCGCGCTGCGTCGCGCTGCGCTGGCGGGGTATCGGCTGGCCGACCTGCTGAACGCGGCGCTGGGGGAGTAAGGAGTGCGCGAACTGCCTGATAGTCGAGGCGTCGGCGCCGCGCTACACTTGCGGGAATGGAAATCAACCTGTTGGTACTGAATGCCGGCAACAGCCGGCTGGCGATCGGCGTTTTCGTCGCGGGGGAGATGACATACGTCAACCGCATTGCCCACGACCAACGCGCGGAATGGCCCGCGCGCATCCAGGAAGCGTGGGAGAAGGTCGCTGGTCGTCAAGACGCGTCCGTCGCCGGCGCCAGTGTCAACCCGCCGCTCGTGGAGCCGCTCGAACACGTGATTCTTCAAGTGACGGGGCAGAAGGTGCAGTGGGTCGGGCGCGATCTGGATTTGCCCATGAAGGTGCTGACCGATCAGCCGGATGAGACCGGCATCGATCGCGTTTTGAATGTTGCGGCGGCATACGAGCAGATGGGGAAGGCGTGCGTGGTTGTCGACGCGGGCACGGCAGTGACGGTCGACTGCTGCAACGACAACGGCGAATTTCTCGGCGGGGCGATCGCGCCCGGCGCATCGCTGCAGCTGGCGGCGCTGCACGAGCACACGGCCAAGCTGCCGTCCATTCCGTTCGCCGCGCCGGCCGACACGTTTGGCCGCTCCACCCATCAGGCGATGCTCCACGGCACGTACCATGGAATTCGCGGAATGGTGAAGGAGCTGACGGAAAACTACGCCACCGAGCTCGGCTTCTGGCCGGACATCATCGCCACGGGCGGCGATTCGCCTAAGCTCTTCGAGAACTGGGAACTGATCCACGCCATCGCGCCGGACCTGACGCTCTACGGCATCGCGCTGGCGTATGCGAATCACCACATCAAGCACGAAACATGAATCCCCGTAATGCAGCCGCGCCCGCGGACGTCTTTGATCGCCGGAGGTCAAGCATGATCGAATCCGTTTGTTCCGCACAGTGTGAGTCGCTTGAATCACGCGTTCTGTTTGCCGACGCGGGAGCGCCGACGATCCTGTTCGTCCGCGGGGCGACGCGATCGGGCGGGTTTCTCGAAGCGACGGAAGCGGCGGCGCGCGATCTGGAGCTGGCGGACATCAACAACGCTTCAACCGACAACCAGAACACCGGCTGGGCGACGCTGGCCGGAGCGCTGCGCGATCAGGGGTTCGCCATTGAGCAGATGATCGAAGCAAAAGGGGTGGCGGGGCCGTGGAGCGGATTTTACCAAGGCAAGCCGATCCGCTTCGACACGCTCGACCTCACGCAGTACACGGCGATCGTCTTCGGATCCAACAACGCCCACTATCCCCGCTACGTGGTGGACGCGGTGGAGAACTACGTCCGCAACGGCGGCGGGGCGATGTTCATTGCCGACGCGAATTTCGGCTCTGACTGGGCGGACGCGTCCGCCTCCGATCAGTCGTTCCTCAACCGCTTCGGGCTGACGGTGAACCAGGACAACGCCGTCGTCACCACGCTCCGCCGCAGCGCGGGCGACTTCGTCGTGGCGGATCATCCGGTGCTGGCGGGCGTCAACACGTTCGAGGGGGAGGGCGTGAGCACCTTCATTGTGCCGCGCGTCGCGCCCCCCGAGACGACGATCACGCGGCTCGTCGCTGCCCGCGGCCAGACGCGCGACAAGGACGGGGCCGACCCGGCCACGAGATTCCAGGGCTCGCTCCGGTCCGTGAACGAGCGCGATGCGTCCGTGGTGCTGGTCAATGCCGGCGCGGGTCGCGTCGCCGCTTACTTTGACCGCAATACGTTCTTCAACGCCAACGGCCGTGGGACCGACATCACCAGGCACGACAATCGGCAGTTCGCGCTCAATCTGTTCCACTGGGTCGCCGACAACACCTCGCCGGCCGTGACGCAGGGGACGTTTGCCCAGGGCGCGCCCTCGGAGATCCGGCTGACATTCAACGACAATCTGTACGGCTCGCTGACGCGGGACGACATCTTCCTGCGGAACGGGATCAGCGGCGAGCCCATTCCCAATGCGCGCTGGTACACGCAGATCAGCGATTCGCCCGATGGAACGGTTCTGAGCGTCTTTGTGAAAGGCGCGCAGCCGCCGGGGCAGTACTGGATGCAGATCAATCCGTTTCGGATCAGCGACGACTCCGGAAACGCCAACCGCCAGCGGGTGCGGTTCAACTTTACAATCAGCGCGACACAACCGCTCACTGATGCAGCGCCAAATGCGCTCGCGACGGCCCAGCCCAACGATCAGCCTGCGCGGCCGCGGCTGTTCGATGAGCTGTTCGGGTCGGAGCCGATCGCGTGATAGGATAAAGCGCGAAAGGGAAATCGCATGGCATTTACTCTCGAGCTTGGCCAGTCGGCACCCGATTTCAACCTGCCGGATGTGCACGGTAAGGACTACTCGCTCGCGTCGTTCCAGGACGCGAAGCTGCTCGTCGTCGTGTTTTCGTGCAACCACTGCCCCTATGTGATCGGCAGCGAGGACCGGATGATTGCGTTTGCCAACGATTACGGGCCGAGGGGCGTGGCGATGATCGCTATTAACTCGAACGAAACCGAAGGCCACCCGACCGACTCGTTCGAGCACATGAAGCAGCGCGCCGCCGAGAAGCGGTTCCCGTTCCCGTACGTGCGCGATGATTCACAGGAGGTCGCGCTGAAGTACGGGGCGCTGCGCACGCCGCACTACTACGTCTTCGACGAGGATCGCAAGCTCCGCTACACCGGCCGGATGGACGACAACCCGCGGACGCCGGGCAAGCAGACGACGCGGGAGCTGCGCGACGCCGTCGACGCGCTGCTGGCGGGGCGGAAGCCCCCGGTCGAGCTGACGAATCCGATCGGGTGCAACGTGAAGTGGAAGGGCAAGGAGCGCCACTGGATGCCGCCGGAGGCGTGCGACCTGGTGTGAGCGCTTCCCATGGCATCCTGCTCACGCCCCCCGGCGCCGCCGCCATCGCGGTGGTGCGCATTACCGGGCCGCGCGTGAAGCCCTTCCTGTCGGCCCATTTCTCACGACCAGCCGCGGCTGGACGCGCCGTGCACGGCCATCTCCGCCACGCCGAGCGGGTTCTGGATGATCCGGTGGTGGTCCTGCACGCCGGCGCGGCCGACATGAACCTGCACGGCGGGCCGTGGGTTGTGGCGTCGGTGCTCGAATTTCTGCGGAGCGAAGGCTTTGAGCTTATCAGCGCGCCCGATGATGCGCTGCCGGACGAGGCGGTGGATGCGGAGAGCGAGATTTGGCGCGAGGTGCTCACCCACCTCCCGCTGGCGCGGACGGAGCAGGCGCTGCGCGTGCTGCTGGCGCAGCCTTCGGCGTGGGGGCGCGGCGAGAGGCCGAAGCTGGAGGATCAGAGCCTGTACTGGCTGCTGCACCCGCCGCGGGTGGCGATCGTGGGCCCGCCCAATGTCGGAAAATCGACCTTGGCGAATCAACTGTTCGCGCAGGAGCGGTCGATCACCGCCGACCTGCCCGGCACGACGCGCGATTGGGTGGGGGAGATGGCAAACCTCGACGGGCTGGCCGTGATGCTCGTCGATACGCCGGGGTTGCGCGCGACCAGCGATGCGATCGAGCGGGCCGCGATCGAACGCAGCGGCGCCGAGGTGAAGCGCGCGGACCTGGTCGTGCTCGTGCTCGATGCGTCCGCGCCGCTCGGGGCGGAGGAGCGACGGCTGATCGACGCGCACCCGGGCGGGATCGTGGTGTGGAACAAGTCGGACCGGGCGGGAAATCGAGAAACTGCTGCTGGAATCTGCACGGTCGCGATCTCGGGCCAGGGGGTGGACGAATTGCGACGCGCCATCCGCCGGCGATTCGGCTCCGACCGCTTTGACGAGACGCGCCCACGATGGTGGACGGAACGGCAACAGCAAGCGCTGAGTTGATCTGTCGCCTCTATGAGCCTCGTGCGAGAGGCGACGGGGGCGCTGCAACTACAGAAAGTGCGCTTCGGGCCCTATGATGCCTCTTCGATGTCTCCATTGGTCGTTGAAAACGTCAGTAAGCGGTTCCGGCAGGGGGAAGCGGACGTTGACGCGCTGGCGGGGATCTCGCTGGAGGTCGCGGCCGGGCAGTTCCTCGCAATCATGGGGGCCAGCGGCTCGGGCAAGAGCACGCTGCTGCATCTGATGGCCGGCCTCGCGACCGCCGATGCCGGAAGGGTGCTGGTCAACGGCACCGACCTGGCGACGCTCAGCGATAAGCAGTTGACGCTGTTCCGCCGGCGGAACATCGGCCTGGTCTTCCAATCTTTCAACCTCATCCCCACGCTGACGGCGGAAGAGAACATCGCGCTGCCGCTGATGCTCGAGGGCAAAGGACAGCGCGAGATCACGGGCAAGGTAGAGGAGATGCTCAGACGGCTGGGCATGACCGCGCGCCGCTCGCACCGCCCCGATGCCATGAGCGGCGGGGAACAGCAGCGCGTGGCGATCGGACGGGCGCTGGTCACGGACCCGGCGGTGATCCTCGCCGACGAGCCCACAGGCAACCTCGACTCGGCCAACAGCCGGGCCGTCTGCGAGCTGCTGCGCGACCTGTCGGTGATCCACAACAAGACGATTGTGATGGTCACCCACGAACCCAGCGTCGCCGCGTACGCGGGGGACGTGGCGGTGGTCAAGGATGGTCGGCTGGTGGAGCGGTTTGCGACGGAAGAGGCCAAGAACGGAGAAGGGGTGGCGGTGCGGTATCAGGACTCTCTGCGCGAATGACCAAACCACAGTGACGAACAGATGCGCGAGCCCGAGCGGCGGGAACCCCCTCCGAATTCGGAATCGACATCAACTTCGTCTTTCGGTTGGTCGTCAGGCTTGCTCCCATGGTTCTGACGAAGCTTGCGATCTCCAACTTCTTCGCCCATCGCGTGCGGCTGGCGCTGACGATTGCCGCCGTTGCGCTGTCGGTCAGCCTCGTCGTTGCCGTCACGAGCGGCTACGCGTCGGCGCACGCGGCGGCGCAGTCGTTCCTGGAGCGGTTTATCGGGACCGTCGACGCCGAGATCACGCGCCAGAACGACAACCGCGGCGCCATGAGCCAGGAGATGGTCGCGCAGATCGAAGCCAATCCGGACGTCGAGCGCGTCACGGCTCGGCTTGAGACGGAACTGATGCTGTCGCACGTGCAGACGGCCGGCCTGATTCGCCCGGCGCAGGTCATCGGCATCCGGCGGCCGCACGACAAGCGCGCCGACCGGCTGAAGATCGTCGACGGTGAGTGGTTCGACGGGGATCAAGGCAGCGTCGCCGTCATCGACCAGGTCGCATCGGAAGTGCTGAACCTGCGAGTCGGCGACACCATCGTGCTCCCCGGCGGCGAGCGCAAGCTTCCGCTGGAAGTCGTCGCGATCGTCCACAAACCCGGTTTTATCGCCTCACAGGTGCAGACGGTTTACGTCCCGCTGCGGACGCTGCAGAAGTTTTTGCTGCCGGATCAGCCGAACCAGGTGAATCGCGTGATGATCGAGCTGGAGGACGGCGCCGACACCGTCGCGTTCGTCAGCCGCTGGACCCCGAAGCTTAAGGCGATCGACCCGCTCCTGCGCATCCGCGCCACGCGCGAGCACCGCAGCGATCTGGAGAAGAACCTCCAGACGATGCAACTGCTCAGCTACCTCGGCGGCACCGTCTCGATGGTGGCGGCGACGTTCATCATCTTCTCGGCCCTCTCGATGGGCGTGACCGAGCGGCAGCGCACGCTGGCGATGCTGCGCGCCATCGGCATGGAGCGGTCCCGCGTCGGCTGGCTGGTGGTGATCGAGGGGCTAATCCTGGCCGCGCTGGGGGTCATCATCGGCATCCCGCTGGGCATCGCGTGGGTGAAGATCCTCGTCTCGCTGCCCGTGGCGCGCGACCTGCTCACCGAAGGCGTCGCGATCAGCCGGGGCGGGCTGCTGTTCGGCGCAATCGGCTCGATGCTCGCGGCGCTCGTTGCGAGCTTCCTTCCTGCCTGGTCCGCCATGCGCGCAAGGCCCCTGGCGGCAATGTCCCCGCTGGCGGCGACCCGGCATGGTGCCCCGTGGCGCATCGCCATCGTGGGACTGGTCCTGATCTTCATCGACACCTTCCTCATGTTCGGCCCGATCGACCGCATCTTTCTCTCCCCTGAGACCGCCCGCGTGGTGCGGTTTTACGGCCACTTCTTCCTCGGGCTTCCTGGCGTGATGATGGGGTTTTTCCTGCTGGCGCCGATGTTCGTCATCGCGATCGAGCGCGTCTTCGGCCGGCTGGTCGCTCCGCTGCTGGGCCTGCGCTACGCGCTCTTGCGCCAGCAGCTCTCGAGCGGGGTGTGGCGCGCGGCGGGAACGTGCGCGGCGCTGATGGTGGGGCTGTCGATCCTGATCGTCATGCAGACGCAGGGAAACTCGATGCTCAGCGGATGGAAGCTGCCCAATAAGTTCCCCGATATCTTCATCGCCGCTCCCCCACTCACGCCGCTGGACGAGCAGCGCGTGCGGCTGCTGTCGGAGGTGCCGGGCATCAAGGACGACGAGCTGATGCCCATCGCCATCGCCTCGCCAGAGTTCGGGAGCGGTGTCTTCGCGCTGGCCGGCATGGCGTTCATGCCCGACGCCACGATGTTCTTCGGCGTCGATCCCGACAAGGCCTTCAAGCTGATGGAGCTCGATTTTCGCGAGGGCACCCCGGAGCAGGCGCAGGCGATGCTTAAAAAGGGGCGCCACGTGATTGTCACCGAAGAATTCCGCCAGCTGAAGGGGCTGCACGTCGGTGACAAGCTGGCGCTGAAGACACCCAGGCACGGCACGGTGGAATACACCGTCGCCGGCGTCGTGTGGTCGCCGGGAATGGACGTCATCGTCAGCACTCAGGACCTCGGCCGGCAGTTCGACAAGCGCACGGCCGCCAGCGTCTTCGGCTCGCTGGAGGACGCCAAGGAAGACTTCGGCGTCGAGCGCGTCTACCTCTTCGCCGCCAACCTGGAGTACCACGTCTCGCGCGAGCAGATGATCCAGCAGGTGCGGAACAAGCTCGGCCTCATGGGCATGCAGGCGTACGACGTGCGGCAGGTGAAGCATGCGGTGACGCAGGCGTTCCAGCAGGTGCTGATGCTCGTCAGCAGCGTCGCGTTCGCCGCCATGGCGGTGGCGTCGCTGGGCGTGACGAACACGATCATGGCCAGCATCCGCAGCCGGCGCTGGCAGTTCGGCATCCTGCGCTCGATCGGCGCGACGCGCGGCCAGCTCCTGCGCCTCGTGCTGGCCGAGGCCGTGCTCCTGGGGCTCGTCGGGTGTGGCCTGGGTCTGGCTGCCGGCGCGCTGATGACCCTCAACGCCCGCGGCTTCAGCCGTCACACGATCGGCTACATCCCGCCGGTCGACGTCCCGTGGAACATCGTCGGGATCGGCACGGGCCTGGTGATGCTGATCGCGATCCTCGCCAGCCTCTGGCCTGCCACCAGCGTCTCGCGCGCTGAGCCCCTGCGCCTGCTGCAGGCGGGCAGGGCATCAGCATAAAAATACAAGCGGCCCAACCCTGCCAGACCGGCGCACTTACCTGCCGCACGCAGCCTGCTTCGGCCGATGACTGCGTCACGGGTTGAATTGCCGCAGGAAGCGTTCGAAGTCGCCAGGCGTGTTGAGATTCGTCCAAACGGACTCCGGCCGTTCATCAGGTGCTGTCGCGACTTGCGCGCCCTTGAGCCGCACCAGGGAGTGAAGTGAACGGTTTCCGTCCAAAAGATGTGCGCGAACGTCGCGGGCCGCGTTAGCGCGGACAGCGAGCGGGAGGGGCTCCAATCGACCGCCGGCCCTTGCCAGCATGATCAACGGGCAAGCCACGGCGTCTGCGAGCGTGTTGCCGAGCCAGCGTAGTTGCCGCGGTTCGATGAGCGGCATATCGCACGAGGCGACGAGCAGGTTCTCCGTCTCCGTTGCCTCCAGCGCTGTGATCACCCCCCGGAGCGGACCCTCGCCCGCGACGGAATCCACCACTTCGCGTGTAAAGCGCTCGGCCCCCGGCGGCCGCTGCCGCCCCGGCGCGCTCACGAGCAGCGTCGGCCCTTCCCAACTGAATCGATCCAGCAGATACGCAAGAATTGGGGTGCCGCCGACGCGCAACTCCGCCTTCGGCCGCCCCATCCGGCGTCCCTCCCCACCGGCGAGCACGGCCAGCGTGGCGACCACGCCGCCGACTCTAACGCATCGCCGGCCGAGCAACAAAGCCGCATCAAGCCGTCGTCCGCGATCCCCCGGCCCACCCGCTGACAACGGAGGAGGTGAGATTCGAACTCACGAGACCCTTGCGGGCCTACCGGTTTTCAAGACCGGCGCGTTCAGCCGCTCCGCCACTCCTCCGGATTCGCTTATAAATCCCGCGTCGCGCAAGATTTTAGCCAAGCGAGGAAACGATGCCAAGGCGATCGGCGTGGCGGACGAAAAATCGGCACTGGTGCGCTGAAGCAGGCAACCCAAACGGAGGACTTCGGCGCTGTGATCAAGTGCCCCAGCAGGAATCGAAGCGGCGGTTTGCGGATCATCCTCGAGCGAGGCGAAGCGTTCCGACTCCACAGAGGAGTGGAGAGAGGACGTGCCGTCGCTGAACCGAGGGAGAGAACCTGCGGTTGACGGGCTTGCAGACAGGCAGGCCCGGCGAGAAGAAACTTGGTGCCAGATGGTTAGGGGGCTCACCGCCTCTGTCCCTCGGCCTCGGCCTTCTGTTCTTGCGACAGACGGAGGTGTGGAGTTATTTTAAGTTGGTTCGTGGGGGTGCGCCGCCATGATGCAGCGACTGCAACATGCCCCGCCCACCGGCCCGCCTGCCCCGGCCGTCGTCGACGATAACGCCTGCGCGGACGAGAACGCGCGGGGCGGGAAGAAGGCGCGGCAGATCCGGTGGTACCGAACGCCCATTGAACCCCAGCTGCCCCGCAAGCTGAACAGGCGCAGCGACGTGCTGGGCGCCGCGCAGACGCTCGGGTTCCTGGGTGCATATGCCGCCACCGCCGGTTTGGCGACCTACTCCGCCGCCCAGTGGAACGGGTACGTCACCGCGCCGCTGGTCTTCCTTCACGGCACGGTCGCCGCCTTCATGATCAACGGTGTGCACGAGCTGGGGCACAACACCGTCTTCCGCTCCAGGTGGCTCAACGGAATGTTCGTCCGCGTGCTGGCGTTCCTGGGCTGGATCAATTTCCAAATCTTCGGCCAGAGCCACGGCCGCCACCACGCCTACACGCTCCACCCCCCGGATGACCTGGAGGTGGTGCTGCCGATCAAGCTGGCCGTGCGGCACTTCTTCGCCCGCGGCTTCATCAACGTGCCCGGGTTTCTCGCGACGGTGCGCGACACCGTCCGCATCGCGGTGGGGCGTTTCCAGGGCGACTGGGAGCTGACGCTGTACCCGCAGGACGATGCGCACCGCCGCCGGGCGGCGGTCCGCTGGGCGCGCGCCCTGCTGATCGGACACGGCCTCATCATGACCGTCTCGCTGGCGCTGGGGTGGTGGATGGTGCCGGTGCTGGTGACGCTCGGTCCGTTCTACGGCGGGTGGCTGTTCTTCCTCTGCAACAACACGCAGCACATTGGCTTGAAGGACAACGTCCCGGACTTTCGCCTGTACTGCCGGACGATCCATCTCAATCCGCTCGTGCGGCTGCTGTACTGGCAGATGAATTATCACACTGAGCACCACATGTACCCGACGGTGCCGTGCTACCGGCTGGGGCGTCTGCACCGCGCCGTCGCGCCCGACCTGCCGCCCTGCCCGCGCGGGCTGCTGCAGACCTGGCGCCAGATCGCCGCCATCCTGCGGAAGCAGCGCGATGATCCCGCCTACCAGTACCAGGCGATCATTCCGGTCCGGCCGTCGCTAACCGGGGGCTTTTGATGCCCCGTCACTCGCCGCGCCACCCGCTACCGATCTATCACAAGGATTGAGCCTGAATGCAATGAACAGCGCCAATCGGATCAACCTTGCAATCGTCGTCGGTTATCTGCTGATGATCGTCGGCGTCGGCACGTACTTCGCGCTGCGGCGCAAGAGCGCCAGCCGCTTTATGCTCGCCAACCAGTCGATGCCGGGTTGGGCGGTCGGGCTGTCGATGTTCGGCAGCTACATCAGCTCGATCAGCTTCCTGGGCAACCCCGCCACCACGTTCAAGGGCAACTGGATGTTCGCGGCGTTCACCATCATGACGCCCGTGGGGCTGTTTATCGGCACGACGGTGTTTATGCGATTCTACCGCCGTGGCGCGACGGTGTCGGCGTATTCGCACCTCGAGGCGCGCTTTGGGCCGTGGGCACGGACGTATGGTGTCTTCACCTTCCTCCTGCTCCAGATGGCGCGAATGGGCACGATCCTGTACCTGCTGTCGCAAGCAGTGCTCCCGCTGCTGGGGGGAACCTCTCATGACTTGTGGCTCGCGCGGATGATCATCGTCGCCGTCGGCGTGCTCATCACCCTCTACACGCTCTTCGGCGGCATCGAAGCAGTCGTGTGGACGGGAGTGATCCAGTCGTTCGTGCTCATCCTCGGCCCCATCCTGTGCGTGAGCACGCTGCTCTGGAAGATGCCTGGCGGCGTCGCCCGCGTGATCGAGATCGGTGCGGCCGGCGAGAAGTTCTCGCTGGGGCTAAACGTGTGGGACATTGCCGTGCCGACGTTCTGGCTGGTGGCGATCAACGCGCTGACGGAGCACCTGCGCAACTGGGGCGTCGACCAGAGCTATATCCAACGCTACCTCTCAGCCAGGACCGAGCGCGAGGCCGCGCGCAGCATCTGGCTGGCGGGGCTGCTGTACATGCCGGTGGCGTTTTTCTTCTTTTTCATGGGCACTGCACTGTTCGCGTTTTACCAGGTGATGCCGGACCGGCTGCCCGCGGGCATCGCGCCGGACAGCGTGTTCCCACACTTCATCACCCACGAGCTGGCCGCGGGGCTCAGCGGGTTGGTGATCGCGGCGATCTTTGCGGCGTCGATGGATTCCAACCTGAACTCGATGGCGACGCTGACGCTCATCGATGGCTATCGGCGTTACGTCCGGCCCAATGCGGGTGACCGCGAGTCGCTCTACGTGCTGTGGTCTTCGACGCTGCTCTGGGGCGCCGCCAGCATCGGCTGGGGGCTGTTCATGACCCTCAAGGGAACGATGACCACGCTCCAGTTCTTTGCCGACCTCAGCGGCCTGCTTGCGGGCGGGCTGCTGGGCCTCTTTCTTCTCGGCATGATGTCCAAGCGCGTCACGAGCGAGATCGCAGCGTTCTCTGTGACGGTCGGCGTGCTGGTGATCGCGTGGATGACGCTCTCACGGCTGCAGCTCAGCGGCCGCGATGTGTGGCCGGTCTCGTGGAGCGCGTGGCGCAGTCCACTGCATCACATGGCTTCGGGTGCGGTCGGGACGGTCATCATCCTCGCGCTGGGACTGCTCCTTTCGATCATGCGCACCCCAACACGCGCCTCGACCGTCCCGGCGGCTACAGAGCCGGACGCCGCATGAGCGCATGAGATGCTTCCGTTGATCGCTACCTGTCTTCTACTTCTTCACGGGGCAGCAGCAGGACGGAATCTGCTCTCCGGTGACTGGACACTTGATCGTGTCCGTCGCCTGCGCGAGCGGCTGCGCCTGCTGCGGCTGGGGAACGGGCGCTGCCTGGACAGTGACGTTCGCCGTCGGCACCCACGAGAGGGCCATGAGGATGGGAAGTGTTGTGATCATCGAGAAACTCCGTTCGCCTTCTGAATATCGCAATCGCCGGCCGCGCGGAAGGCAACGCGCGCCGTCGATGGTTCTACGACCCGGAGCCTGATCTGGGGTTCGCTTGATCAAGGCTTCCAAGGATGGGGCAGTCGCCCGTGGCGCCGCGGCCGGGGCACGCTGCCGTCAGTTGCGCCAGCGTCTGGGTCATCCGGCGCAGGTCGGCGATCTTCTGCTCGATACCGCGCAGTTTTTCCTCGGCCCGTACCCGGACGTCGGCGCACGTCGTATCCGGCGCGAGAAGCAATGCCAGCAGTTCCTTGATCTCTTTCAGCGAAAAGCCCAGCTCCTGCGCGCGCTTGATGAATCGCACCCGCCGCACCGCATCGGGCGTGAACATCCGATACCCCGATGCCGTCCGCGGAGGCTTAGGGAGCAATCCCTGCTTCTCATAGAAGCGGATGCTTTCGAGATTGATGCCGCCTTGCCTGGCGAGCTCGCTGGTGCGCAGTCCGTTCATCGCATCGCTCCTTGAGTCGCTTGAAGTGTACGCTCCGTAGGCAGGTACCGAGTCAAGCCCCCGTGACTGTTTTCCCGCCGCTTGGTTAGAAGACCTTCACCCCGCACTCCAGCCCGTTGAACCCGCGACTGCGCCGCAAATGATGGGAGCGGGTCGTTGTGCTGCTGAGCTCGCCATGATTCCTTCTGGCGCAGAGGTTGCTGTGCAATCCTCGACGCTGCCACAGCGTCTTTAGTGGGTGTCTGTTCACCAAAGAGGGACCACCGTGATCACTGCGTTTGTGAATCCGTCCAGGAAACCGATCCAGCGCGCCGCAGCGGCGGCGGTTGAGCAGCTCGAAGGGCGCATCTTCCTTTACGGCGCCACCGTCGGCGTCGACGCCAGCGAGACCCATCAGACGATGGACGGCTTCGGCGCCGCCATGGCCACGTGGAAGGATGTCACCGGCTACAACGACGCCGCGTTCTACGACCGGATCGTCAACGACTTGGGCGCGACGATCGCCCGTACCGCCATCTGGCCGACGTTCGAGTCCGGCAACGACAACGCCGACTCCAACGTCTTCAACTGGAACGGCTACGACAAGGACGCGATCGCTTACGCGATGACGTTCATGAAGCGGCTGCAGGACCGGGGGATGACGAACCTGCTCGCCGGCGTGTGGACGCCGCCGACGTTTTTGCGCACGAATCAGACGTACTACTACGGCGGGACGGTTCGGCCGGACCTGCGCGACGAGTTCGCGGAGTACCTCGCGGCAGTCGCCATCTCGGCCGATCGCGACTTCGGCGTGAAGCTGTCGCACTTGTCGGTGCAGAACGAGCCCTTTTTCGTGCAGGAGTTTGAGTCGGCGACGTACACGCCCGAGCAGATGCGCGAGGTGGTCCGCCATACGATGCGCAAGTTCGCCCACGAGAAGCTCGACACCAAGCTGGTTGTGCCGGAGGAGATGGCCAAGGACGAGCGCTACAAGTGGTATGTTGACGCACTGATGAGCGACCCGGAGACGCGGAATTTCCCCGGCGTGTTCGGTGTCCACTCGGCGACGAACCCGTTTTGGGATGAGATCGGCGACATCGTCGCGCCCTACCAGCAGAGCCTCTGGTCGACCGAGAGCCACGGGCACGGCCAGGATATCGAAGGCGCGCTGCGGATGGCGCAGGACATCTGGAACGCCGTCGTTGAGGCCGACGCCAGCGCTTACCTGTACTGGCAGTGGACCGAAAGCGAAGCCGCCGGCCACCATTCGCTCATGGTCAACGGCGAGCCGGCGGTGAAGTACCACGTGGCCAAGCATTTCTACCGCTACATCCGCCCCGGCGCCGTGCGCATTGACGCGTCGAGCAGCACCGAGCGGCTGCGAACGATGAGCTTCAAGCACCCCGAGAGCGGCGCCGTCACGCACGTGCTGTTCAACAACGAGGACTACGAAGCCAATGTGACGCTGAACCTCAAAGGCGCCGGGCTCCCCGACAGCTACAAGGCGTACCGCACGCGGGCAGGGGAGTACCACCAGCAGCTGGAAATCGTGGCGGGGGGGTCGGAGGTGAAGATCACGCTGCCGGGAAACAGCATCGTCACGCTGTACAGCGGGCCTGACCTGGCGCCGGTCAGTGCCACGAGCGGAGGTTCGCTGCCCGGGCGGCACGGGCTGAAGGATCCGACGGACCACGACCGGCGCCACCGGCTGAACCGCGCCGCCGTCAAGGCCAATATCGGCGATGTTCGCGAGTGGCTGGCGCAGGGCTATGACGTCAATGCCACCACCTACGGCGGCTACAGCGCGCTGCATGCCGCCGCCGCCAGCCCCTACGCGGGGGCGGTCGAGGTGATCAACACGCTGCTGCAGGCCGGTGCCAACACCGCGCAGGCGACGACGGAAGGGTTCACGCCGCTGCACTTCGCCGCCATGAATGTCTGGACGCGCGGCTCGACCACCGAGACGCCGCTTGCGGGGGACAAGGTCCGCGCGCTCAGTGCGGGCGGCGCTGACGAAGACGCGCGAGACAACCGCGGGCGAACCCCGCTGCACTGGGCGGCGATGATGCGGAAGCTCGGGGACATCGAGGAGCTCACGCTCGATCCGGTCGTGGTTGACGCGCTGATCGATGGCGGGGCGGACGTGAACGCGAAGGACGACCTGGGGCTCACCCCCCTGGACTACGCCGTCCGCGAAGGCAACACCGCCGGCGCCGAGGAGTTGAAAAAGCATGGCGGCGTGCACGGCGAGGACCAGCCGACGCCACCCCCTCCACCGCCACCCCCACCGCCGCCGCCACCACCACCACCACCACCACCACCGCCACCGCCGCCGCCGCCGCCGCCACCACCGCCGGGCGATACCACGCCGCCCACTGTCGATGTCGTCGAGGTCTCGCCAGATCCGCGCAACACCGGCGTCGAGTCTGTGGATGTCGTATTCAGCGAACCGGTGACCGGCGTGGATATGGCTGATTTCATCCTCATGCGAAACGGCCTGAGGGTGATGCCGCCGACCGCGAGCCTGACGAAGGTGAACGATACCACCTACCGCATCGCGGGCCTCGATGCCGCCACCGCCTTCGCCGGCAACTACATGCTCAAGCTGGACCGCAATGGGAGCGGCATCGTCGACTCAGCCGGAAACGCGCTGGCGGTCAGCTCCAGCGCCAACTGGAAGATGCTCAGCAGCGTCGGCGGGCCGGGGCAGCAGTTTGTCGTCGGCACCAATGGCCGCGACGTGATCACGGTCAAGCAAAGCGGCAGTGCGCACGTCGTCGACATCAACGGCATGCAGACGCCGATCGACACCAGCGCCACGGAGCTGTACATCGACGCGCAGAACGGCGACGACCTGATCCTCGTGGAGGTGGCGACGGCGGCGAAGCTGTTCATCACCGGCTCGACCGGCCGCGATACGATCGTCGGCGGCCCGGGCGACGAGGAGCTGTCCGGCGGGGTCGGGATGGATCGTGTCCTCGGTGGCGACGGGGACGATTTCATCCTCGGCGGCGCTCACAACGATTACGTCAATGGCCAGGGCGGCGACGACACGGTCCTGGGCGGCGGGGGCAACGATCGGATCCACGGCGGAACCGGGAGCAACTGGCTGATCGGCATGAACGGCAATGACGTGCTGTTCGGCAACCCCGGCGTCCGCGACTCGATCAGCGGCAACGCCGGCAACGACACCGCCGTCGACGCCGACGACGGCACCGGCGGCTCCGACGACCTGGACAACATCGCAGGCATCGAGAACTTCATTCGAACGACGTAGGATGACGGCGCGGAGTACCGGGAAGAGGGAGTAAGGTGCTGGACCTCTCACACCTGCTCGTTCGGATGACGTGTCTTTGACATGGCTGACTCGCTTCGTGAACACGTCTATTCCGCCGCCTCGCGGGCCGACGTTCGCGAGGGGGTCGCGCACGTCTATGCCGATCTGCAGCGGGAGATCGACGCGCGGCATCCGATCTGCTCGGTGTCGGGAAAGTGCTGCCGGTTCGAGGAGTATGGCCACCGGCTTTACGTCTCGACCTTGGAACTCGCTGCCTTTGTCGCGGGTTTGGACGAAGCTCAGGACGAAGGTGCAACGGGGAAGGGTGAACCGCGCCAAAGCCGCTCCCTCTCACCGTTGATCCTTCAGCCTTCATCCTTATCCCCCGGCTGCCCATTCCAGATCGACAACCTCTGCTCCGTTCACGCCATCCGCCCGTTCGGCTGCCGAATGTTTTTTTGCGATGCGACGGCGACCCAATGGCAGAACGAGCGGTACGAGCAGTTCCACGCGGCGCTCAAGCGGCTGCACGGGCAGCTCGGGGTGCCGTATTTGTACGTGGAATGGCGTCAGGCGCTGGCGGTTCTTCAAAGATGACGAGGTGCTGGGATGAGGGGATGAGAATAGTTTGTTCACGCTGTCACCCCGCACCCCCTCACCTCACCACTCCAGCACCTTGTCATCTTCCGTCTTCAGCTTTGACACAACCTCGCCGCCGCGGGTACATTTCGCACGAGCCGCGGGCGAATCACGCCGGCGGCCCGGTAGAACACCTGGATCTACACGACAAGGAAGGCCCGGTCATGAAAAAGTTGGTGGTGCTCGCGTTGTTTCTGGCCAGTTCCGTCCTATCCTTCGGGTGCGGCGCCACCCCCGCCTACTCGGGCAAGGAGCGGGCACGCATGATCGCGCGCAACTGGAACTACCAGGGTCGCCAGATCAGCGATGACATCGATCACCTGCTGCTCCTGCGCGGCGGTGGTGAGCTGACGAAGTGGCACGTTCAGGCAAGCGAGTAGCTCGCGCCGGCGTTTCGCACAGACACGCGCCGGGGGTGCAACAGATTCTAAGACGACAACGGACCGGCCCGCGCCGCTCGGCGCGGGCCGGTGTTCTTTTTCACCCGCAGGGGCGACCCAGCCGCATGTTCCGACGCTTTCTTACCTTCGCCACCCGCCATCAGCCGTACATGGTGCGGCACAGCTACCGCCACGAGATGCGCTCGGCGCTGACCTTCCCGCTCGCAGCGTCGCTGGCCGAGGGATCGTTCACGGGCGTGATCGCGGCGAAGAACTCGGCGCGGGCGTCGTGCTGATGTCATTGATCACGGCCGCGCCGATGTTCGGCAACATCATGGCGCTGATCTGGTCGGATCTGGCGATGGGCCGGCGGAAAGTGCCGCTGGTGAACGCGCTGCAAGCGGGGGTTGTGCTGATGATCGGGAGCGTTGCTCTTGTCGCGCTGCTGCCCCCGGCGGCGGCGGGGTGGGTCTTTGCGGGGCAGATCATTGTTGCGCGGCTGCTGGCAAGCGGCATCATCACGATCCGCAGCTCGATCTGGCGTGCCAATTACCCCCGCCAGCTCCGCGGCCAGCTCACCAGCCGCATCGCCACCGTCGCCACGCTCGTGCTGACTGTCACGACGTTCGCCGGCTCCTATCTGCTCGACCAGAACGCGCGGGCGTACGTCTACATCTACCCCGTCGCTGCCCTCATCGGGGTCATCGGCATCTGGCAGTTCAGTAAAATCCGGGTTCGCCGCGAGGTCCTGCTTCGCCGGCAGGAAGTTCAGCTCTACGCGCCCCGGCCGGAGAACATGATGCTGGCGACGATGATCGTGCAGATCATCCCGATGGTCGTGATGATGCTGGCCACGCAGGCGTGGGCGCCGATGTTCGACCGGATGCACATCAGCACGTTCCGCACGTACCAGGGTTTCGTCTCCGTCGGCGCGATTGGCACGCTCTGGGCGGGGGCCATGATCGGGCGCAGCGACGTGATGACGGGATTGGGCGTCGTCGCCTTTGCGCAGGTGCTGGTGGGGGTGTCCAACGGCGCCGGTAATCTCGCGTGGAACCTCGGCCACAACGACTTCTGCCCCGCCGACAAGGCCGGCACGTACATGGGCGTGCACGTGATGCTCACCGGCCTGCGCGGGTGCCTGGCGCCGTTCTTCGGCTCCTGGCTCTACCTGCTCCCGGGCGTCGGCCGGCACGTCTTCGGCCTGTCGACGCTCGTGTGCATTGCGGCTACCTTGGGGTTCTTACACATGGCCCGAAACGCGCCGCGGAAGGGGCAGAGGAGCTCATCGCTTAGTGGTCGTTAGTCAGCTCAGGAGGGAGCCTTAGGACACCATCTTCAGCTTGGGCTGCGGCCTGCGGACCCAGGCGCCGATCTGGAGGTGCTTGCGCTGGGCGCTCTGCAGGTGATCGAGGTATTGCTTCAGCGCGGCGTCGTCGAACTGCGCCAGGAACTGGGGCTGGACGGTGATGTTGAAGCGCCGAATGTCGTCGATGAGTTGACGTTTATTCATGGGAAGTTTACTTTCGAAAACACGGGAAGCCGATCTTGCGCGAGGAATACCGCAACTAACCGGCGCGGCCCGCGTTATGAATCGGACAAGTGCTCGTTTCCACTTGAACGTTACCGCCCCCGGGCAAGCAGACGCGCATGCCAGACCTTCAACCACCCCCGACCGATAACCATCCCGCCCCCGTCGAGGACACTGACGGACCCGATCCGTTGGCGCACCTGCACAAGATGTCGACAACGGCCGGGCTCGGCAGCACGGATTATGTCGCCATCAACGGGCCGTCGGTCGTCGCCGTCATTCTTGGGCTTGCCAGCGCGCTGGCGGTGGTGGACAAGATCCTCCTGATCGTGCCTGTGGCGGGCGTGATCTGCGCGGCCGTGGCGCTCTACCAGATCGGTAAGAGCGGCGGAACGCAGACGGGCAGGGGGCTTGCTGTTCTCGGCCTGCTCCTCTCACTCGGTTTTGCGGCGTACGTCGGCTACGCGGCCGTCGCGACGGTCCAGCAGGAAAAGCGCGACAGTATCGCGATCGAGGGGCTGATCAGCGAGCTCACAGCGCACATTCAGAAGGGCGAGTTCGACAAGGCCTATGCGCTATTCAGCCCGCGGTTCCAGGAACGGGTCAACGCGCAGCAGTTCAACGACACGATGCGCTACGTGCAGGACCACCCCACCTACGGCAAGCTCGAGGGCATTACAACCAACGGACGCTACGACTTCACCAGCGATCCTGCGACCGGCGGCCGCATCGGCCAGGCAATCCTGCTCATGGAGCTCGACAAGTTCTCCGAGTCCACCCGCATGGACGCCGTCTTCCGCCTCGTCGGAGGTCAGTGGAAGTTCGAGAACATCCCCGGATTATTCCCTTCACCCCAGCAGCAGCAGGGCGCGTAGCTCAGCTGGCCCAAAGCAAACATTGCCAAGGCCGCAAGCCGACCCCGCACCTGCCAGCGCCGGGTTCCTGAACGGGGGGTTGCTTAATGCGCTGGATGCAGAGCGACCTCAGCCTTTCACCACTTCGATGATCGCCTGGGTCTTGATGACCATCTGGTTCTCATCGAAGAGATGGAAGCTCTGAACGAGCAGCTCATGGCTGCGGCGTTCGATGTCCAGGACGCTCAGGGCCGCGCCGGTTTCCTGGGTGGCGGGCACTTCGGCGCACATCAGCTCGCGACGGGCAGCGTAGGTCGAAATCTCGTGCTTCGTCGCGTCGTAGAGCGTCTGGCTCAGCTGCTCTTCCTGCGTACTGATCATGTACTTCAGGTTCGGGGCCGCCTGCATTTCGTGGTATTTCTCGCCACGGCAGGGGATGGTCTGAAGCAGGCCGCGATCGGTGAGCGGCTCGTTGGTGGTGACGATGACCTCGGTCAGGGTGTTTTTGCCGGCCGTGAGCGAGATGACGTGCCCGCCTTCGACGAGCCAGATATCGGCATCATAAGCGCGGCGGGAGACCCGCTCCGAGGCGAGAATCTTGAACAGCTCAGGGTGGAGCGTGCGCTGATAAAGAAGGAGGGTGAGGCCTCCGGAACGGCGTTGTTTGGTTCGGTTGCTCATAGGGCGTCCATGCTCTTTCTAGAAGGGAAGACAACAGCCCTTCAGTTTGTGACGGAAAGCACGATCTCTTCCATCGGTGACGTTACAGCGGGCCGTCCGGACCGGTCCAGACGAATCGAAGGGGGCTCTAGCCGACCTCCTATGTCAGCTCACCCGCCCGCTTGTTATGACAGGAGTCCGCCCAACGCGGACGTGACGGCGGAATCTTATAGACTCGTTATCTGGATGGATAGGAAAAATTTTGCTCAACCGCGGGCGAGGACTTTGAGAGCGACTACGCAGACATCATAACTGGCGTGAGAGCAAGCTGTTATACCGAAACCTCGGAACAGGAATACGATCCCGAAATAGATGCCCGCGAAGGTGCGAAAGGCAAAAGTTCGCCATTCAAATGGCTCGTCACCCAAGTAATGGTAGACGGAAAAGAGCAGAGACGCTGCTAATACGGTAATCACGCCTGCCGAGGACGCCGGGAGGTCGAGCAGATCCACCAGGAGCAGGTGGAGCAGCGTGAAGGCGATCAGCCGAAAGACCAGCTCTTCATAAATCCCGGCGCCGATGGACAATACGACCATTCCCCGCCAGTCGGATGCAGTCCCCGCCGCCATGTAGCGCAACCCGAGGATTCCAATCGCCAGCAGCGGGAGTCCGAGGAAGCATCCCTCCGCGGTCATCCCCGCTAATGTTCCCGGCTTTACGCGCCAAGGGTCATTGCGGGCGATGTGCCACGCAAGCAGCACTCCAACGATCGCCAGGGCAGGCAGGTATCGCCCGCTGGCGCCGAACAGGTGGAAGAAGTCCTGCATCAGCTTGAACGCGATGATCCGGTGCTCGGTGCCGGCGAAGGCATTACTGGCAAAATGACGCGTCCCCACCTCGTACAGCACGAGCAGCGGGAGCAGCAACGCCAGGCTGGCAAGCGGCAACTCCGACTGCGCAAAGTACCCCGCGGGCAAGGCCCGCGCGGCATTGCCCGTCCTCAATCGCTCTTCCCGCGGTGGGGTAACCCGCGCCGATCCCGCGCGGCTCATTTCCGGTCCCCCGCGACGTCCTTCAACTCGATCTGCTGACACATCCGCGTGATCCGCAGCGCTCGGCTCCCCCGGAACTGCCCCATCTGTGCGAGGAACTTGTTTTTCCCTTCGACCTGGATCAACACGTCGTGGGCCGCGTCCTTTTCCGTCGTGATGACGTCGCCCACCTGGAGGTTGAGCAGATCGTTGAGGCTGATGCTCGTCTGCCCGAGAAACGCTCGCATCTCAACCGGCGCGTTGTGCACGTTCTTGGTGAGCTTGCGCAAGTGGTCTTCCTGACCGCCCTTGCGCTGGTAGCTGAACCAGTTCTGGGCCGCCAGCACGCCCATGATCGGCTCGATCACGTTGTACGGGATGCACAGGCTCATCGTGCCGGCGCGGTTGCCCATCTTCAGCTCAAATCCGACCACGACCACCGTTTCGTTGGGCGGGACGATCTGCACGAGCTGCGGGTTGGACTCAAAATCCTCGACCTTGAACGTGGTGGGGGTCAGGTTGCTCCAGGCATCGGATAGATGATGTGTCGCCCGGTCGGTGATGCGCTGCACGAGCCGCTGCTCGATCTGCGTCAGCGGCCGCTGCGGGATGAACAGGTCGGCATTCGATCCGCCGAGGAGGCGATCGATGATCGGATAAATGATCAGCGGGCTGATCTCCAGACACAGCTGTCCATCGAGCTGGTCGGCCTTGAGCAGGTTGAAGCAGGTCGGGTTGGGCAGCGAGTGGATGAACTCGGAGTACGTCAGCTGCTCGATATGCGCGACGCTGACCTCGATGATCGTGCGAAGGTACCCTGACAGGGCCGCGCCGAAGTTTCGCCCGAACCCTTCATGCAGCGCTTCCAGCGCCCGCATCTGGTCCTTGGAAACGCGCTCGGGCCGCTTGAAGTCGTAGACCTGCACATCGATTTGCGACTTGCCGTTGGGAGAGAAGATGGTGGAGGGCGCGTCCGGTTGGGGCACCGATCCGGTATCCACCGCGGCCAGCAGGGCGTCGACCTCAGATTGATCCAGTACGTCCGTCAAACCGAGCAACCTCCATGTCGCTGTAAGCCATTATCGGACGTCTTGCAGCAATTTCTACAGGGACCCTCAAAAGGACGCCAGGTGGCCGCACCTGATGCCGCACTTGACGGTGGTCGCTTTGATGACTATAAGTAGCGACCTCGCGCGGAGCACTCATGACCCTCTCGATAACGTGTGGCGACCTCCTCGACGTGCTCCGCAATACGCCCGACGATCACGTCGACCTGACGGTCACGTCGCCTCCATACAACATTGGCAAGGAGTACGAGACCGCGCTTTCATTGGACGAGTACCTCGTTTGGTGCAGGCGCTGGATGTCCGAGATTCACCGCGTGACGAAGCCGTGCGGATCGTTCTGGCTTAATCTCGGATACCTGGAAGTGGTTGGGAAAGGCCGCGCCGTCCCGCTGCCTTATCTGCTGTGGGACCAGAGTCCGTTTTACCTTCTGCAGGAAGTGGTCTGGCATTACGGCGCGGGCGTCGCTGCGCGACGCGCGTTCTCGCCGCGGAACGAGAAGTGGCTCTGGTTCGTCAAAGACCCGGCGGATTACTACTTCGATCTGGACGCCGTTCGGGATCCGGACGTGAAGTATCCGCGTCAGAAGAAAAATGGAAAGCTCAAGTGCAATCCACTGGGAAAGAACCCCGGTGACGTTTGGATCATTCCAAAGGTTACGTCGGGCACGGGTCGGGCATCGCGTGAACGCGCGAATCATCCGGCGCAGTTCCCGTTGGCCGTCATCGAGCGCATCATCCGCGCTTGCAGCCGCGAGGGAGATTTGGTTTTAGATCCCTTCGCCGGATCGGGATCGACTTTGGTCTCATGCGCCCTGAACAATCGCAGGGGGATGGGAATCGAGATCAAGGCCGATTACTGCGCCATCGCTGACCGGCGGATTCGCGCGGCGCGATCGCGTCCGCGTGAGATGGCGCTATTCGAGTAGCTGCTCATAGATAATCTTGAGCTTGTACGCGCGTGCCTCTTTCGTCAGGTGTGCCTGTTGACCCGATTGTGCTCTTTGCCCAATCCAGTCACTCGCGCCAAGCCAGCCGAAACGAATGAGCGAGATTTCCGGGCGGACGTTTTCCGTGCCGAATTTTCCGAAATTAATGGCAAGGAAGAACGAACCGCGGCGCTTTTTCGACGCTTCGCTCACCTGCGCATGGCTCCGGTTCCCAAAGATGCCCTTGCGCGAACTGGATGTCTTGATTTCGAACGACCAGTCGTCGTCAAGAAGATAGACGGCGTCACACTCACCGCCCGCCATGCATCGCCGCCACTTTCGCGGATAAGTCGCGGCTAAATTGAGCGGGACCAGCTCGTGCATCAGAAAGCCCATGATTTGCGGCTCCGGCCAGATGTCCCGCCCAATCTGATACGACCGTGCGCCGATCTTGCTGTGAAAGATATCTTCCCAGGAGGACAGGACCACCTTCACCAACTCGTCCATCTTCACCGGAAAATCTTGAAGCAGGCGCTCGGTGATGGCCGCCCACTTCTCGATGTTCGCGCCGTACGGATTCTTCACGATAATCAGAGGTTGACGCGCTGTAGTAACTGGTGCGGGGCAATCTGCAGCGCGCGGCAGAGCGCGATGAGGGAACTCAGCGTCAGGTTCCGCTCGCCACGCTCGACGCTGCCCACGTAGGTGCGGTGCAGCCCTGAAAGGTGCCCCAACTCATCTTGCGAAAGGCCCACATCCTCGCGGCGGCGGCGAATGACCGCGCCCAGCGCGTTCAGCGTTGTGTCCAAGCTCGACGAAGCGGGCTTCACGGTGGCTGCTATTCTTAGGATTCACATGCTCTGCTGCGACAGACTTTGAGTAGCATCGCGGCGGGCTGGTGAGGCGAGAGCGTCTACAGCACTTCCGTCGCCCGCGGATAGCTGCCCAGCACCGTCAGCTGCAAACAGTGCTGCTTCGCTTCCTCAACTGACTTTTTCATCGCGGGGTCGTCGGCGTGGCCTTGGGCGTCGATGAAGAAGTAGTATTCCCAGTTCACCTTTTTGCTCGGCCGCTTCTCGATGTCGGTCAGGTTGATGCCGTTTTCCTTGAAGACGTCGAGCACCTCGGCCAGGGCGCCGGGCTTGTGGGCGGTGGTGAACATCATGGCGGTTTTGTCGTCGCCCGTGCGCTTGGCGCCCTCGCGGCTGATGACGAAGAAGCGCGTGACATTGTCGGGGTTGTCCTCGATGTTCTCGAAGAGCAGCGACAGGCCATACAGCTCGGCCGCCTGCTTCGAGCCGATGGCGGCGACGCCGGGCTGCTCGCGGGCCATCCTCGCGGCGGCCGTCGTGCTCTCGACCGGGACGTGCGCGCGCTCCTTTGCGGTCGCGCTGAGCCAGTTGCGACACTGGCTGAACACCTGGGCCTTCGAGCAGATCTTCGTCACCTTTTCCCACGGCTCTTTCGCCAGCAGGTTGTGGTGAACGGTGATGAGGACCTCGGCGCAGATGCGCGCCGAGCTCTGGAGGAACGCATCCAGCGTGTCGACGACGCCGCCGCCGATCGAGTTCTCGACGGGCACGAGCCCGTAGTCGATGTGTCCGCGCACGACTTCTTCGAAGACGGCGGGGATCTCCGAGAGCGGGACGTAGTCGACGCTGCTGCCGAACTTGCGCACGGCAGCATGGTGCGAGAACGTCGCCTCGGGCCCGAGGAAGCCGATCCGGAGGGGCTTTTCCAGCGCGAACGAGCCGCTCATCAACTCGCGGTAAACCGCCTCGAGACAGCGGTCGGGGAGGGGGCCATGGTTCAGCGAGCGGAGCTTCTGCAGGACAGCTTTTTCGCGATCGGGGGCATAGATGGGCGAGTTGTTCTGCTGTTTGATCTTGCCGATCTCGACGACAATCTTCGCCCGGTCGTTGAGCAGCTCGACGATCTTCGCGTCCAGCGCGTCGATCTGCTGGCGCAGGGGATCGAGGGATTCGGCATTGGAGTCTTCTGCGGGCATGGCGGACACGAGCATACACCCGAAGGCACACTCGCTAAAGCCACCAGTGGCGTCGGCGCTCGCGAGCAACATCCTCCCTCTCCCATGTCATCTCAGCCGAGACGGCGGGAGAGCGGCGAGGTGCGTGAACGTCCCGCGCCTTTGCGTTCTCAGGTTGGCGCCGTCGTTGAATCGACGGGTGCTTGATGCGCCGCGCCGCCCGCCTCTCTGTCCTGCCCTCTCCCCGGAGTACCGGCGACAGCGAAGAAGGGATCCCTCTTTCGCATCCGCTTGAGGAGCCAGCCCCAGTCGATGAAGAAGACGTAGGCGAACATGAAAACGGTGAAATCAACGCCGAGGAGGAACTTGTTTCCCAGCTGCATGAGGAACGCCCCCGGCACGAGCGTCCAGCGGGCGATCCGGCTGAAAAGTACGAGCGGGAAGAACAGCTCGATGGCAAGGGCGCCGACGCCCATGAGCTGACCGAAGCCGCGGATGTTGGCCAGGTGAAGGCCCCAGTCGGTCGTAGGCTTGTTGAAGTAATTCAGCCGGACCATCAGGACCGAGAGGTTCTCCGAGAGCGCCCACTCGAGCCCCGAGCGGCGCAGCTTGGCGATGGCGGAGTTAAAGAAGACCATCGAGAGGACGAGCCAGACCGCGCGGAGGGGCCAGCGGTATTCGCCGCTCTCCAGCGGGAGTTTTTCCGCGCTGGGCGCGGCGGTCGTGGCGACGCGCTTGCGGCGGAGGATCGCGTCCAGTGAGAGCGCATCCCCACAGCGCGAGAGGGCCAGGATCAGCATAATCCAGACGGGGGCGGCGTCGTCATGGCTGACCTTGCCGAAATTGTGCCGCAGGCCCAGCAGGTAGATCCCCAGGAGGAACGCGGTCGCCGTGCTGAAGCGCGTGAGCAGCCCGACAGACGCGAGGGCGAGTGAAACCTTCCAGACGATCTCGCAAGCGAACAGCGCCTCTGCACTCAGGACCGGGATACGGAACTTCTCGAACACCCAGATCGGCTGCCAGAATGCGCGCGAAACCTCGGCCCATGGCGCGAAGCGCTCGTCGAAGTAGTTCCAGAACAGCAGCCCGAAGAACAGGAGACGACAAACCGACAGCATGGTCGGACCCTTAGGCGCGAACCAGAACCGCTCCCAGCAGGGTTTCACCGCAGCGATCACGAGTGCACCTCAAAAAGGACCGCGCGCTGCGGCGCATCCCGATTTTTCGCCCACCAGTCGAAGTCCCACTTCAGCTGATAAAACCTCATCCCAATCAGCTGCGGCCCATCATGCTCCCTGCGCTGCCGGCGCTGCTCGTAATCCCTCAACAGCCCGAGCAGCGCATCCTGAGTGATCTTTGGGTTTTTCGTGCGCTGGCCGTGCCGATACAGCCGGAAAAGCGAGGGGCGGATGCGGTTCGTGCCCATAATTCCGGTCATCTTGCTCGTGACGGGGATCTCGCGACCATCGGGCGTGACGCCCCAGAGCTCTTCGGAGGTGAACGGCTCGGGCTTGTTCACCCGCGCGAACATTGGGTAGGCGGCGAATGGCCAGTGGTCCTTCTGCTTCCAGGCATCCACCAGGTGGCCGGCCACGATGACCAAGGCAAGGGCGCTGACCAGCATCATGCGGAATGGGGACATCCGTGGGGACATGCGTATCTCGTGGATCGGATACTGTTCGCCCGGCACATGAGAGCTCCTATGGGTGGCGCATCCAGTCGGCAGCGACATCCTTTCAGAGTACCTCAAAATGATGATGCGCTCTGGGCCCACCGTACGGACGGCGCGATCCGACGCAAGAAAAGTGGGCTTCCCGCCCGATAAGGCTCATTGGAGGTTCGTGCGCCGATGGTCCAGGAGTTATTGCCGTTGTTGCCGCGTGACATTGGGCAGGCCGCGCTGATCGCGGCGCTGGTCGGGACGCTCGTCGGCGCGGGGCTTTGGCTGGCGGGGGCGCGATTCTCACAGCCGATGATCACGCTGCTGGGGGTAGCGCTGGGGGCGATCCTCGGACGGCAGTTGCCGGGGTGGATGCACTGGAACGTGAACAGCATGGCCGCGTCGGTCGGCGGGGCGGTGGTGCTCGGAATGGGTGGATTCCTCCTGCACCGCATGTGGGTCGCGATCGGTTTAGGCCTGCTGCTCGGGTGCTGGGCGGCGCTGGCGACGTGGGTGTTCGCCGGCGAAGGCGCAGCGCTGGCGTGGCCGACGGTCGGTCCAACGACGACTTGGCGGCTCTTCGCCGACACGCTCTGGCTGGGCCTGCCCGTTCACGTACGACAGGTGCTGCCATATGCCACGAGCATCGCCGCGTTCAGCGGAGTGATGACGGCACTGCTCTGGCCGCGCGTGGCGGTCGTGCTGCTGTACAGCGCGCTGGGAACCTCGCTGCTCGTCAGCATGGGCCTCATCGCGATCGAAAACAGCCGGCCGCAGTGGATCATGATTGTGCCCGCGCAAACGTGGGCGCAGCTCACTACGCTCATCGGCATCGTTGCCTTTGGCGCGGTTGTTCAATGGCAACTGGCGCCGACAGCCAACGAATCCAGCGCACCCGCAGCGCGAAAGCAGGCGGAAGAATAGGAGCTATCGGGCATGACTCCCGCAACACAACCCGCCGCTGAAGCTGTCGGCACGACCGTCACTCAAGCCGTCAATCCCGCGTGGTTCAGCCCTACCGTGCAATGGCCGGGGCAGACCGATCTGATCACCTGGTGCAACCAGATGGGTCCGGCGTTGGCGACGATCCTGCTCATCGGCGGGGTGGTCTACCTCGTGTTCGGCGTGTACATGTACAAAGCGCTCATCACGATCAATCTCGCGGTCGTCGGCGCGTATCTGGGCGCGTTCATCGGCTTCAAGACCGGCGGGCGCGCTGCGATGATCCCGTGGGCGCTGATCGGCGGGTTCACGTTCGCGGCGATGACCTGGCCGCTCATGAAGTACGCCGTCGCGCTGATGGGCGGGCTCTATGGGTTCCTGCTTGGCGCCGCCATCTGGCACACGGCCGCGCTGGAAGCGAAGTACGCCTGGGCCGGCGGAGGGATGGGGCTGATTGCGTTCGGAATGCTCTCGTTCATCCTCTTCCGCGGGAGCATCATGATGTACACCAGCCTGCAGGGCTCGGTGATGCTCGTTTTCGGCCTGCTCGGCCTGATCTTCAAGTATCAGAGCGTGACGCCTAAGCTCATCGCGAGTTTGACGAGTCAGCCGATCCTCCTCCCGCTGTCGATCTTCATTCCGACGGTGCTCGGGCTGATCTATCAGCAAACCCAGTTCGGCGCCGCCGACGGCGGACCGGCGAAGAAGTGAAGAACATCACGCGAGGGGGCAGGGGGATTCCTCCTTAGCCACCTATCGTCTCTATTTAAACCCGCCCCGGTTATGTCGCACGGTTCAGGCTCGGCAGCACGATGCCCACCGCGGCGACCACCAAGCAGGTCGAGAAACAGTACCACGTGAGTGGCCACCGCGCCCTCCACGCGCAGCTAAAGGAACCACCCAACGAGAGCCCCATCGCCGCGAACCAGCAGGGATCGTCGCGGCCGCGGACCAGGACGTGAGGCACGGCGATGATCAGCACGCACCACAACGTCATCAGCCAGAGCGGCCACTCAAACAGACGCCGACCTCGGGGCGGGGGCCGGCCGTAATCGAGGACAGCCAGCTTCGCAGGGGGCGGGTTCATCTAATGCTTTCAGACTCCGGCCGATCACCTCGAACCCACGCGGATCAGGCGTTCGCAGCACCGACCAATTGGACGCGATGAGGCGGAACAGTCCCCATGCGATCCCGATGGCGGCTCCCCATCTCGCGAGCAGATTGTGGAAGCGCGTGGGCCAACCGCCGGTCTCGTTGAAGTCGGGATAACTATAGTGCCACCACCACGCGCACGCGATCAGGTACGCCCCCAAGGCAAATGTCGCCCATACCACGTCACGCGGTGCGGGCGCTTCACTTCTCCGCGCCCGGCGCAGAACCGCAGACAGCAGGAGGGCGAGCAGCAACGGCGGGAGCCCGGCGCGCGCCAGCAAATCGAGGCACCACCAGATGTCTGCCATGGGAGGCTCCAGCCACTGGAATTGATCTCTTATATTAGCAGCGTGATGTGGCGCGGCTGACGGTTTCGCCGCGTGCTGACGATTCTCAAGGGTCGAAGTCACCCTCACGCGGGTGCGCTGCCGGAGTGCTGGGAGAGGGGGTAACACGCTCGATGAACGTCAGCAGATCCGCCATGTCCTGCGGGGTCATGCCGGCCTCCAATCCGTCCGGCATGATCGACCGGCCGTCGCTGCTCATCTTCTTGATCTTGTCGCGCCGGATGGTTGTTTCCTTGCCATAGGCCTGGCGGAGGGTGATGCCGGCGGGGGTGTCGCTGACCAGGACGCCCAGGACGCTGTCGCCGTCGGTGGTGTCGATCTGGTAGGCGAGGAAGTTGGGCTGCACCTCGCGGCTGGGATCGAGGATGTTCATCAGCAACTTTTCGCGGCCGGCGTTGCGCACGGTGGTCAGGTCGGGGCCAAGCTCGAATCCCTCGTCACCGAGCCTGTGGCAGGAGATGCACAGCTTCTGATAAACCGCATGCCCGCGCTTAGGATCGCCGGTAAGGGAGAGGGCGGGGCGGAACGTTTCCATGACGGCTTCGCGCGTTGCGGTTGGCGCGCTCAGGACCTGATTCGCCAGGGCTTTCACGTCCTCGTTCGCGTGCGTGAGCAGGAAGCGCTTCTGGATCGAATTGAGGTCGCTGGCGGCGACCGGACCGCCCTGGCGCATCGCCAGCAGCAGGGCCATGGCGCGGCCGCGGCGCTTGATCAGCACGTCCGCCGCCTCGCTCTTCACGCGCGGTCGCATCGTGGACCACCGGCGGAGGATTTCCTTCGGCACGTCGTTGGATGAGAGTCGATCCAACCCAGCCAGCGCCGCCAGCTGCACCTGCTGCGACCTGGCGTCATCCAGCGCCGCCAGCAGCGCGGGCAGGGCGACGGATTCATCTGCATAGGCGAGGAACGACACGGCTGCGATCCGCTCGGCAGCGGCGGTGTCTGTTTGTTCGGCCATCTCCCGGGCTGTTCGGAACAGGTCACTGAGCTGTGGACGCACCTGATCCAGGGTATCGCTCGCGGCGGCGCCTTCGACCAGCCCGCCAGCGATAATGAATCGCGGCGAGCCATCCATGGACTTCAGCGCGGCCGCGATCCGCTCCACATGCTTCGCGTCGCCCGTCGCGGCAACCTGACGCGCGAGTTGACGCAGGAGATCACCGCCCGCGCCGGTTGCGTCTAAATCCCTTAGCGCGACAAACATCTCCCCCGCATCATCGCCGATCGAGCTCATCACCGCCCCCTGCATCCAGCGGCGGGTGAGATCGCCCTTGGCGATCTGCGCCAGCACGTTCGTCCGCTCGGCGTGCTTCACCTCGCCCAGGGTGAACGCGAGCTGATAGCGCACGTCGGCCGACGGATCGCTGGCGAGTGAGCGGAGCTTCTCCCACAGCGCCGCCGAGGGTTTCCCGACGGGCATGAACTTCTCCGCCAGCGCCACCGCGTGCGCCCGCACGAACGGCTCATTGTCGTCCATCGCCGCAAGCACGTGCGATTCCTTCAGCGCGTCCAGCCCGTCCAGCGCATGCAGCGCGTGCAGGCGCGCAAAGGTGGACGTCGACGTCTGCAACAGCGCGACGAGCGGCGCGACGGCGCCCTTGTCCTGCCGCTCGTAAAGCAGCCGCTGCGCCGTTTCGCGATGCCACCCGTTGGGATGCTCCAGCATCGCGACGAGTTCCGCCGCGTCCGCCTGATCCAGTCGCGGCGGATCGGGGCGCTGGAAGTTCTCGGGCACGATGCGGTAGACGCGCCCGCGGTCGTTGCCGCTGTTGAGGTCGAGAAACTGCTTGATGCTCGGCGGGATCGACCAGGGGTGCTCGATGGTTTCGCGGTACATGTCGGCGATGTAGAGCGTGCCATCCGGCGCGTTGGTGAAATCGACGGGCCGGAACCAGTTGTCGGTGCTGGCGACGAATTCGATCTTCTTCTCGTCGGCAGGTCGCTCGGCGACCAGCTCGAGCGCGTCTCTTTCGCTGCGACGGATGCGCTTGTGGTGGACGAGATTTCCGCCGGCGTCGCCGACGAAGGCGTCGCCGACGTATTCGGGCCCGTACGCATTGCCGCGGTAGATCGTGATCCCGGTAGCGCCGGTGAAGTACCCCGCCGAGCGCCCGCCGCCTTCGATCACGCCCTTGGAGAGCCCGGCGATGCGCCAGCGCGTGCGGATCACGCGCCATGGCTCCTCGGGGCTGATGCGGTACACCTCCGCCGCCGGTCCGTCGGCGGCGATCATCACGCGTGGGTTCGGCATCGCGTAGTGCGGGTTGCGCGCTGCGTAGCGCGCGTCGTACATGAAGGTTTCAATGTGGCTGCTGTTCGAACAGGTGTAGAGCCGCCCCCAGGGGTCGAAGCTGAGGCCATATTGTCCGCCGCCGTTCTCCGTGGTCATCGACCAGTCTCGCGGATCGATGACGAACCCCTTCCCGCGGACGTCCAGCGGCGGCCTATCCGGGTGCAGCTTCTGCTCGACGAGTCCGCCGTTGAGGCCCGAGCAGCCGTGGATGCGGTTGTCCAGCCCCCAGTTGAAATTATTGAACAGCCCCTGGACGTTCAGCCGCTCCTGCGTGTTGCCGAAGCCGGTGAACAGGACTTGGGTCTCATCCGCCACGCCGTCGCCGTCGGTGTCTTTCGCGAAAAGGATGTCCGGGGTCGCGCCGACGAGCACGCCGCCGTTGACCCACATCACCGCCGTTGCCCAGGCCAGGTTGTCGAGAAACACGGTCGACTTTTCGTAGCGGCCGTCGTTGTCCCGGTCTTCGAGCATGCGGATGCGGCTGAGCTTCTCCTCGCGGCGTTCGGAATAGTCCCGCATCTCGACGACGAACAATCGCCCTCGTTCGTCGAAGCACATGGCAATCGGGTCGATCACCTCCGGCTCCGCCGCCGCGAGCTCCAGGGTAAATTCGGAGCGGACCTGGAACGTCTGGAGCGCGTCTTTCGCTTCGGTGGCCGGTACGCGGGGCAGGTCCTGCGCCGTCACGGCCGGCTCGGCAGGTCGCGTCTGCGCCGCCAGCGTCACCGGTTGCAGCAACATCAGGAAAAGCGGGAGCACGCGTCGTGGTGTCAATCTTTGAACTGGCATCGAAGATGGGTCAGAATAGTCGGGGCACCGGCCAACGGAAAGGCCGGCCAACGGAAAGGGATGATGGCAACGGAAGATTACCGGCTCACGCGCAGAGAATTGCTCGCCTCCTCCGCCGCCGTACTGGCCTCGTCGCTTGTCGCCAGCGCGCAGACGGCGTCGGGGACACCGGCCGGAACAGAACTCGTGACGGAGGCGACGACGAAGCCAGCGACGACATCACGCCCTGCCGAGCCTGGCCCGATCATCGACGTCCACCAGCACACGACCTACCTCGGCCGGTCGAACGAGCGGCTGATCGCCCACCAGCGCAACATGGGCGTGACGATGACCATTCTCCTGCCCGGCGGGACCCCGACAAAGCTCCCGTCCACGCACAATGGCAAGACCAACGGCCTCTACGCCGGCGCGGGCGTCACGGAAACCTGCCAGGCGATTGTGAAGCAGCTGCCGGATGAATACCGCTACTTCGTCAACGAGGTGCCGGACCTGCCCGGCGCGAAGCAGCGGATCGAATCCTTCCTGGACGCCGGCGCCATTGGCATCGGCGAGCAGAAGTTCAACCTCCCGGTCGACTCGCCGCAGATGGAGCTCATCTATGACATCGCCCGGGCGTACAAGGTCCCGGTGCTGCTCCACTTTCAGTACGAGATGTTTAACACGGGATACGAGAATCTGGCCAAGGTGCTGAAGAAGTACGATGACGTGAACTTTATCGGCCACGCGCAGACCTTCTGGGCCAACATCGACGCGAATCACGCCAACCAGAAGGTCCTGTACCCCAAAGGCCCGGTCACGCCGGGCGGGCTCACGGACAAGTACCTCAGCGATTACCCCAATCTCTACGGCGACCTCTCCGCCGGTTCCGGCCTCAACTCGCTCCTGCGCGACCCGGAGCACGCTCGCGGCTTCATCGCGCGCCACCAGGACCGGCTGCTCTTCGGCAGCGACTGCCCCGACCCCGTCGGCCATGGCCCGTCCTGCACGGGCAGCAATCTCATCTCCGCCATCACCAGCCTCTCGCCCTCGAAGCCGGTCGCGCGGAAGCTCCTGCACGACAACGCCAAACGACTGCTGCGGATCTGATCGCCGGGCTGGGATGAAGCTGTTCGTCAGCTCCCTCCCGGGTGAGCCCGATCGATCGCGGCTTTTACGTCGGCAGAGGTGCTGACAGCGGCTACACCTGCATGACTTCCTGCTTCTTTTTCTCGACCAGTTCGTCGGCCTTGGCCTCGTACTGCTGCGTCAGCTCCTGCACCTGCTCCTTGGCGCTGTTGGCTTCGTCCTCGGTCATGACGCCGCCTTTTTCTTCCGTGTCGATGAGCTTATTGGCGTCGCGGCGGGCGTTGCGGATGCTGATCTTGGCGGTTTCGGCGAATCCCTTGCACTGCCCCGCGAGCTGGATACGCCGCTCCTGCGACATCGGCGGCAGCGTCAGCCGAATCTGCTTGCCGTCGCTGTGCGGGGTCAGGCCGATCTTGCTGTCGTTGATCGCCTTTTCGATGTACTTGATGTCGCCGGGGCTGAAGGGCTTGATCAGCAGCTGCGTTGCCTCGGGCACCTGGATCATCGCGATCGACTTCAGCGCCGTGGGGGTGCCGTAGTAATCGACATGGATGTGCTCGACCAGCGCCGGCGTCGCCCGCCCGGTACGGATGGCGCGCAGCTCGTGCTGCAGGTGCTCGATGGCTTTTTCCATCGCTACTTCACAGTCCATCAGGACGTCGTCGGCTGGCATGGCAGGCTCCAAATCGGGTTTCGGGGGTCGGGTTTCGGGTTTCGGGAGGAAGGAGATCGGGGCCCCTGCCTTTGTGCAACCCGAGACCCGACACCCGAAACCCGACACCCGATTTTATGGCTGAATGGTCGTCCCTACCTTCTCGCCGCGCACGACCCGGGCGATGTTTCCATCTTTCTTCAGGTTGAACACCACCAGCGGGATGCGCTGCTGCTTGGCCATCGTGAACGCAGTCAGGTCCATCACCTTCAATTCATCGCGCAGGACCTGCTCGTAGGTGATTTCGTGAAACATCGTGGCCGACGCATCCTTCTTTGGATCGGCGGAGTAGATGCCGTCCACCTTGGTGGCCTTAAGCAGCACGTCGGCCTGGATTTCGGTGGCGCGGAGCGTGGCGCAGGTGTCAGTCGTGAAGTACGGGTTGCCGGTGCCGGCGGCGAGAATCACGCACCGGCCCTTCTCCAAATGGCGTACGGCCCGGCGGCGGATGAACGGCTCGCAGACGCTGTACACGCTGATCGCCGACTGCACGCGCGTCGGCTGCCCCATTTTTTCCATCGTCTCCTGCAGCGCGACGGCGTTGAGGACGGTCGCGAGCATGCCCATGTAGTCGGCGGTGGCGCGGGGGAACTGGCCGTCCTTGCTGAATGTGGCCCCGCGGATGAAGTTCCCGCCGCCCACCACGATCGCCAACTGCACGCCCATCTGCGCGACTTCGACGCACTGCCGCGCGATGTTGTGCAGCTCATCCGCGTCGATCCCGAATCCCCCTTCCTTGCAGAACCCTTCGCCGCTGATCTTCAGGAGGATGCGCTTGTATTTGGGCGTGCCGGGCATGGGCGGCATTATACGGAAGAGGGATGATTCGTCACTTGTCACTGATCATCGGTCAAGAAGCTGGCGATGTACTTCTCTTTGACAACTGACCAGTGACAAGTGACAAGTGACCGCGACACATGAGCATTGTTCTGATTGGCTATCGCGGCAGCGGCAAAAGCACGATCGGCAGAAAGCTCGCCGACCGGCTCTGGCAACCGTTCGTCGATACCGACGAGCTGGTCGTGCGCAAGGCGGGCGGGAAGACGATCAAAGAGATCTTCGAGACCGGCGGCGAGCAGCAGTTCCGTCACCTTGAATCCGAAGCCGTTCGGGAGGTTGCCCTGCTCCAGGAGCACGTGATCGCCCTGGGCGGCGGAGCGTTGATCCGCGAGGAAAACCGCAAGCTGATCAAAGATGTCGGCCTCAAGGTCGTCTACCTCCGCTGCGAGCCGCAGGTGCTCTTCCAGCACATCCAGGACGACCCGGAGACCGCCAAAACCCGTCCCCCGCTGACGAGCCTGGGCGGCGGGGTCGAGGAAATCCGCAAACTCCTGGCCGAGCGCGAGCCGATTTACCGGCAGGCGATGACCGCCGAACTCGACGTCACCCACCTCACGCCGGAGGAGGCGGTGGTTTATGTCGTGAAACTGCTGTGATGAAGAAAGAAGCCAGTAGCCAGTGATGAAGAAGTAGCCAGTAGCCAGTAGCCAGAAGAAAACGAGACCGGCTCTTCTTCATATTGGCTTCTGGCTTCTGGCTCCTCCCCATGCCCCACTGGTTCTACATCCTCTTTTTCTTCGCCTTGGGCGCCTGCGTCGGCAGTTTTCTCAATGTCGTGGTCTGGCGGCTGCCGCGGATCGAGCATCGCGAGAGCGATTCGCTCTGGCGGTCGATGTTTCGCTCGGTTGAAGGCTTGTCCAACCCGCCGTCCCATTGCCCCGCGTGCAGCACGCCGATCCAGTGGTACGACAACCTCCCGGTGATTGGGTGGATCAAGCTGGGAGGGCGATGCCGGGCGTGCAAGGCGCCGATCTCGGCGCGCTACCCGATTATCGAGGCGATCACCGGGGGGCTGTTCGTCTTCTACTACGTGATGTTCTTCATCCTGCAGATCGGCCCCTGCGCCACGACGCGCGGCGGGATGATGATCCGCCCGGCGCTCGTGCTGGCGAACCATTGGCCGATGTACGTGCTGTACATGTTTCTCATTTCCGCGCTGCTGGCGGCAAGCCTGATCGACGCGGAGCTGTTCATCATCCCCATCGGGATCTGCTGGACGCTGGCGGTGGTGGGGATGTTCGTGCACGCGATCGTCGATCGGCCGGGCTACCCCGGCGCGCTGAACGTGAACCCGCACGCGGCGGCGCTGGCCGCGGGCGGGGGGGTGGGGCTGCTCGTCAGCGTGTTCCTGTGGCTGCGCGGGGTGATCCCGACGAGCTTTCCGCAGGGCGAGCCGCTGCTGGAGGTGGATCGCGCGGCGATGGTCGTGGAGCGGGATGTTGCCTTGCGTGAGGGCAAGACGCTCGAATACCAGGGTCAGATCCCGCCGCCGTACACGCCTGGCGAGATCCGCCGCGAAATTCGCAGGGAAATGGCCTTCCTCATGCCGCCCATGCTGCTGGCGATGGCGTGGTGGGTGCTGACGACGCAGGTTGCGGGGATCGAATCGATGTGGCTGCGCGTGACAGATTGCGATTGGGCGACAGGGCTGCTCGGATCGGTGCTGGGGGCGCTGGTTGGCGCGTTCGTCGTCTGGATCACGCGGATCCTCGGCACGCTCGGGTTCGGCCGCGTCGCGATGGGACTGGGCGACGTGCACCTGATGTTCGGCGTCGGCGCGATTGTCGGCGCCGGGGCGGCGACCGTGGCGTTCTTCATTGCGCCGTTCTTCGGGCTGGTGCTGGCGGTGTGGATGATGGCAACCGGCAGCCGCCGCGAGCTGCCCTACGGGCCGTACCTCAGTTTGGCGACCGCGTTTGGCCTGCTATTCTATTGCGATATCGCCGCTTACCTGCGGCCGGGTATGGAAGGGCTGATGCTGATCCTCCGCGGGGGGCTGGGCAGTTAGCCGTGGAAAGGCCGATATGAGCAGCATGTGGCTCAAGATCAAGATCTGGACGAAGGTCGTGATCTTCGCCCTCGTGGCGGTGTACCTGCTCATCTTCGTCCTGAAGAACAACGATCGCACCGTCCAGTTCTGGTACTGGTACAACCGCGCGCCCGAGGCGTCGGTGCTGCTGCTGGTCACGCTGTCGTTTCTCTTTGGCGTCGTCGTCGCGGTCCTCGTGCGGATGATGTTCAAGACAATCAACCAGGTCCGTGAGATGCGCAACCGCTCGCGTACCGAGCGGCTGGAGCGCGAGGTAGCGGACATGAAGACCAAAGCGGCGATGCTCCAGACGCGCGGCGCGAACGGCGGCGGCGAGACTCTACATTCATGAACAATAACCGCCGCCCTTGACGCCACCCCCGATTTTCCTAGCATTTCCAGCAGGCTTCCAAATCCGGGCATACGCGAAAGGATTCTGATATGCGGACGATTCGAATGGGCGCGGTTGTGGTGATGGTGATGTGCATGGTTGCGGCGGGCGCGGGCTGTAAGAGTGCGATGCACGACGAGAACCTGGCGTTCCACACGCAGAACCGCGAGCAGCAGGAGCGAATCCGCCTGCTCGAAGCCGAGCGCGACGCGCGGCTCGACCCGTCGGCGGTGGCGCAGCGGGACGCGCAGATCGCGGCCCAGGACGCGAAGATCGCCGAGCTTGAAAAGCAGCTGCGCGAACCGGCTCCCGCGCAAGGCGGCACCGCTGCCACCGATCCCGGCATCGCCGGCATCGAGATGAGCATGAACCAGGCCACCGGCGAGATGACGGTGAACCTGCCGGGCGACGTTTTGTTCGACGCCGGCCGCGCGACGCTCAAGGAGTCGGCCAAGTCCACGCTCAACAAGGTGGCCGCGATGATCAAGAAAGAGTACCCGGGCAAGAAGGTCCTCGTCGACGGGCACACCGATTCGGACCCGATCACGAAGACCAAGAGCATGTGGAAGGACAACCTCGATCTCTCGGCCGAGCGCGCCCGGGTCGTGGGCAGGTATCTCGCCGACCAGGGCGTGCCCGCGAAGCAGATCGGCACCCGCGGCTTCGGCGACACCAAGCCCCGCGGCGGCGACAAGTCCCGCAACCGCCGAGTCGAAGTCGTCGTGTCGACGAGGTAGGCGGGAACGGAAGGCACGAAGGCACACAGGCGAAGGCACGAAGGGTAAGACCTCGTGCCTTCTTCTTTTCCCCTCCGTGCCTCCGTGCCTCCGTGCCTACAATTTGCCCAACATGACGATCGCGATCGTTGACTACGGCATGGCCAACCTTCGCTCGGTGCAGAAGGCGTTTGAGCACGAGGGAGTTTGCGCTGAGATCATTTCACAGCCGCAGGAGATCGAGCGGGCGGAGAAGATTGTGCTCCCCGGAGTCGGCGCGTTCCGCGACGCCGTCGCCACACTGCGCGAGAAGCGCCTCGCCGAGCCGATCGTCCGGCACATCGAAAAGGGCAAGCCGTTTCTCGGGATCTGCCTCGGGCTGCAATTGCTCTTCGACGTTGGCTACGAGGACGGCGAGCACCGCGGATTGGGCGTTTTGCGCGGGCGGTGCGTGCGCTTCGACGTCGATGAGACGCTTGGGCTGAAGGTCCCGCACATGGGCTGGAACCAGCTCACGATCCAGCGCCGCTCGCCCATCCTGCGCGACCTGGCCGACGAGTCGTGCGTCTATTTCGTGCACGGCTACCACGTCGAGACGGATGACGAGTCCGTGATCGCCACCACGACCGACTACGGCCGCCCCTTCATCAGCAGCATCTGGCGCGACAACTTGATGGCTACGCAGTTCCACCCCGAAAAGAGCCAGCGCGTCGGACTGCAGATGCTCGCCAACTTCGCTGCGATGTAACGCTCATGTGGCACGGGCGTCTTCGCCCGTGAATGCGTGTACTCACCAGTGGCACCGGCATCTTTGCCCGTGGATGCATGTACTCACGCACATCGGGCGCAGCCCAATGCAGCGGCCGCGGAGCGGTGCCTATGGCCTTGCCCAATTGCCAAGATCCGCGATGGTGTTCGCGGCTGCGCCGCGAGCGTGCGGGTTACGCACGTCCATGGGCAAGATGCCCATGCCACGGTGGGCACGATGCAAATGCCACGGTATTGTTCCCTGACGATGATCAACCGTCGCGAATTCCTCGAGCGGGCCGGCGGCACCATCGCCGCAGGCGCCGTCGTCGGACTTGAGCTCGATGGTGAAGCCGCGGCGCAGACGCAGCCGGCTCCACCCTCGGCCTTCCAGAGCCGCTTCGACGACACATCCGACCGCGTCTGGCTCGGGCCCGACTATTGGGCCAACCCGATGGAGGACTGGCGCGTCGCCCGCGGGCGCATCGAGTGCATCAGCTCCGGCGGAAACCGAAACGTTCACCTGCTCACGCGCTCGCTCGCCGCGCGGCGCGGGGCCTTCGAGCTGTCCGTGCGCACAGGACTGCTTGAACCGGGCGCGCGCACGGCCGTCGGCTTCCGCATCGCGGTTCATGATGAGATCGACGACTACCGCGGCAACTGCATCTTCGGCAACGGGCTCGACGCCGGTATCGACGAGGGGTCGCTGCGACTCGGCTACGCGTCGCAGAAATTCGACGCCGACCTGCCCATGGATGACCTGCGCCTCCATCTGCGCGGCGACACTTCGGAGGGCGATCGCTACACGTTGACGTTGAGCGTGAAAGATGCGACTGGCCGCGTGCTCGCCGCGCTGACGGCCGACGCCGTCGCGGCCGACGACCTCGTCGGCAACGTGGCGCTGGTCAACAACTTTGACTCGGACGTCAAGAGCGGCGCTCGCTTCTGGTTCGCCGACTGGCGCGTCGGCGGGGACAAAATCGACGTTCACCCCGAGCGCGCGTTCGGCCCGATCCTCTGGGCAATGTACACCGTCAGCGACTCGCGCGGCGACGCCGGCCGGGTGCTGAAACTGACCGCGCAGCTGCCGCCGCTGGGGGACGACGACGGCAGGGTCCACCTGCACGTGCAGCGCCACGGGCAATGGCAGTCGCTCGGCCAGAGCGCTATCGACGCATCCGCCTGCACTGCCCACTTCCGGATCGAAAAGTGGGACGCGTCGCAAAGCTCCGCGTACCGGCTCACGTATGCATTTGATGGCCGCGAGCACGAGTGGACCGGCACCATCCGCGCCGAGCCGCTCGATCGCCCGCTCGTGCTCGCGGCGTTGACATGCCAGGAGCACCACGGTTTCCCGTACGCGCCGGTTGCGAGCAACGTGAAGGCGCTCAATCCGGACCTGCTGTTCTTCTCCGGCGATCAGATCTACGAGCAGAACGGCGGGTACGGCGTGATCCGCCGCCCGGCCGACCGGGCGATCCTCAACTACCTCCGCAAGTGGTACCTCTTCGGCTGGGCGTTCGGCGACGTCATGCGCGACCGCCCGACGCTGTGCATCCCCGATGACCACGATGTGTTCCAGGGCAACCTCTGGGGCGAGGGTGGCAAGCCGATGCTCGAGCAGAACACGAGCAGCCGCGGGGGATACATCGAGCCGCCGGCGATGGTCCGGGTCGTGCACCGGACGAACTGCGCTCATCACCCCGATCCGTTCGATTCCACCTCGATCGCGCAGGGCATCAGCGTGTACTACGGCGACATGGTCTTCGGCCGCGTGAGCTTCGCGATCCTCGCGGATCGTCAGTTCAAGTCCGGACCGGAGCACGTTGACACCGGCGCCGGCCGGGCGGATCACGTGCTCGATTCCAGTTTCGACACGTCAAAGCTCGATCGTCCGGGCCTGGAGCTGCTCGGCGAGCGGCAGGAGAAATTTCTCGAGCACTGGGCCGGCGACTGGCGCGGGGCGGACCTGAAGGTGGTGCTCAGCCAGACGCCGTTCACCTGCCTCTCGACGCACGGCAGCGCCAAGCGCGAAGCGATTTACGCGGACCTCGACAGCAATGCCTGGCCGCAGACGCCGCGCAACCGGGCCCTCCGCCTCATGCGCAAGGGTTTCCCGCTCCACGTCAACGGGGATCAGCACATCCCGACCCTCACGCAGTATGGACTGGACGCGCAGCGGGATGCGCACTGGTCGTTCTGCCCGCCGGCCATCTCCGTGGGCTATCCGCGCTGGTGGCGCCCCGACGAGATGGGCCGGCCGCATCAGAACCGCCCGGCGCACGCCCTGCCCGACACCGGCGAATACACCGACGCCTTCGGCCACCCCGTGTACGTCTACGCCGTCGGCAATCCCACCGGGTTGAAGGATCCCAACCGCTACCAGCAGGCGCACCGCAAAACTTCCGGCTTCGGCATCGTCCGCATCGACCGCGACCGGCGCATCTACATCTGCGAAGCTTATCGCTTTCTCTGTGATGCCACCGACGGCAACGCGGACAACCAGTTCCCCGGCTGGCCGCTCACGATCCGCCAGGCCGAAAACTTCGCCGCCAAGCGCTTCGGCGCGCTGCCGCGCGTGACAGCGCCGGCGGGCGTGACGAACCCGGTCGTGCAGGTCATCGATGAGCGCGACGGGCGGTTGGTGTACGCGCTGCGCGTTCGCGGGGAATCGTTTGAGCCGTTCGTCTTTGCCGACGGCGAGTACACAGTGCGCATCGGCCAACCCGCTTCCAGGCGATGGGTGGAAGCAAAAGGATTGCGCCCCGCGAGACGCTGAAATGATTAAGCCGTGGTTTGGGCAAGTTCCCGCGGAGCGTTTGCCGGTACTGCTCTGTGAAAGGCCCAACCCGCTACAAGGGAAGCTTCCTAAGGGGAAACCCACGGCGGGAGCTGTGGGCGTCGCTGGCGCGGACGGCTTTCACGATCGTGAAGCCGACGAAGCCGAGCACCGCGAAGAGGCCCAGGAGCATGAAGTAGATGCTGTAGTTGAACCCTGCGGGAAGGCCGGAGGAGACGCCGCCGGCGGCGGTGTTGGTGATCGAATCTTTGCAGTTGGGGCAGGCGAGCGCTGCGCTAGTCACGGCCAGCGTCAGCAGAACCGTAAGCAGGGGAATCCATCGCTTCATCGCGCCTCATCGTACCCCGTCGGCGGCGCAGAAGTCTACATCGCGGCCGGCTGAAACAGCTTCAACATCAGAAATATCAGCACGCCCGTCACCGACACATAGAGCCAGATCGGGAACGTGTACCGCGAAACCCGGCGGTGCGTCGCCAGCCGTCCGGCCAGCGCAAGGTACAGGCTCGTCAGGATCAGCGGGACGACGAGGGCGGACAGGACGATGTGAGTGATCAGGATGAAGAAGTAGATCGGGCGAACGGCTCCGGTGCCGAGGAAATCGGTGTGGCCGTGAAACGTGTGGTAAATGACGTAGCTGATCAGGAACAGCGTGGAGCAGAGGAGCGCCCCGAGCATGAGCTTGATGTGCGTCGCGTATTGCCGTCGGCGTACGGCGACGAACCCGGCAACCAAGAACACCGTCGCCAGCGAGTTAAAGCTCGCGTTGAGCGCCGGGAGCGAGCCGATCACGCCGGAGGAATATCCGGCGGCGGGTTTGAAGTAGATCAGCCAGACGAGGAACGCGAACACGGCGGCGCTGAGCGCGAGAATGGCGGCGATCGCCTTCGCGCCGCTCATCGCGCGCAGGGCAGGGATCTGCACGTCGGCGGCGTCCATCGGCTACCGGTCCTCCGCAGAGGCCGTTTGGGGCGCGGGGGTGGCGGGAACGGCACCGACCAGCTTCGCCGAATCCGCAGCCAGCGCATCCATCTCATCCGGCGAGTAGACGCCGCGGACGTTGCCCTCGCCGTCCACGAGCAGGAACTTCGTGCTGTGCGTGATGTCCGCCGACTCCGTCGCCGGGCTGAAGGGCAGCAGCATACCCCGGGCGACGTCGGCCATCTCCTGCTCCGAGCCTGTCAGGAACGACCAGCGCGACTCATCCGCCTGCAGGTTCTGCGCGTACTGCTTGAGCACCTGCGGCGTGTCGCGCTGCGGATCCACGGTGAACGAGACCAGCTTCAGATCCGGGTGCGGCACGCGCTGCTGAAGCTTGGCCATGTTCGACGACATCATCGGGCACGGCCCGGCGCACTGCGTGAAGATAAACGCCGCGACCCACGGCTTGCCCCGGAGCGTCTGATCGGTCACGGGCTGATTGTTCTGATCGGTGAGTGCGAAGGGGGGAACCTCAAACAGCACATCGCCGCGCTTCGGGCCGTCGATGGTCTCAATCTGAAGCGTGCCCGTGGCGGAATACTCCGGCTGACGCTTCCACCAGCCCGCGCCGATGACGCTGACCATCACGAGCACGAGCAGCCCCCACAGGATCGATGTCAGAATTTTCTGGGTCCGGGTCATCGAGATGCTCACATCTGCAGTTTGTGGTTCATTGTAGGTCGGCCGACGTCGTGCGGCCGGCGATCGCGCTGGCCAGCGCAATCATCGCGACGGCGAAGAGGACGGTTACGGCCAGGCTCAGCGGCATCGATGGGATGGTCGTCGAGATCGGGAGGTCGTGCCAGTACATCGCCCGCCGCAGCGCCGCCAACCCGTAGGTCAGCGGGTTCAGGCGCATGATCCACGCCAGCCCGCCCATTGCGCCGCTTGCGGGAAACAGCGCGCCGGAAAGAAACCACATGGGCATGAGAAACAGGTTCATGATCGCGTGAAATCCCTGCATGGAGCTCATCCGCCAGGCGAGACAGAACCCCAGCGCCGTCAGGGCGAACGCGACGAGCAGCATGACGCCCATCGTCGCCAGTGCCGATGCGAGCGTGAGTTTGATGCCAACAGTCGGCGCCAGGAGGAGGAACAAAAGTCCCTGCCCAAACGCCAGGACCGTCCCCCCGAGCACCTTGCCCAGCACGATCGCCAGGCGCGACACCGGCGCGACCAGCACGCCCTGCAGGAACCCTTCCTTGCGATCGTCGATGATCGAGATCGTCGAAAAAATGGCCGTGAACAGCAGGATCATCAGCACGGTGCCGGGGAAGAAGTACTGGATGAAGTTCGTCCCGCCTGGGAGCCCTTCGGCGCTGAAGCTGCGCCCCATGCCCCCGCCGATGAGCAGCCAGAACACGATCGGCGTCACCAGCGCCCCGATGATCCGGCTGCGCTGCCGCACGAAGCGCACGAGCTCGCGCTGACACAGCGAAAGGGCGGGGAGGAGTAGAGGAGTGGTCATCTGCTGACGATCGTCACCTCAGGATGACGTGCTTTCTCGTTGATTGGTTTACTGGTCGGCTTTTACAGTCACCATCACCGGGTAATGATCGCTCGCCACCTGCGCCAGCGGGAGCTTTACCACCTTCACTTCGCCAATCTGGTCCTTCATCCCCCGGCTGATGACCACGTGATCGATCAGCGTGCGGTGGTCCGTCCGCCAGTACCCGCCGAAGCTGAACTCCTTCGCATCGTGCAGCGTCCTGGTCGCCAGGACGAAGCCGGCCTCGGGCGGGCCGACGAGGTTGGCGATGGTATCGCCGCCGCCCTCGGCTTCGAACTCCTGCAACCCCAGCTCATCGTTCATGGCGCCAAGGAGGATCACGTCCTCCGGCCCCGTCTTTTCCAGCTCCTTCATGATCTCGTGCGTTCGCTGGCTCTCGCGGTTGCGCCACTGCGTGCTTGGCAAGTCGTTGCCGCGCTTGCTTCTCTGGGTGGTGCCGACCCAGAATCGGTATCCCCCGGGCGATTCGATCAGGCAGAACACCGGCCCGCGCGCGAACAGCAGCCCGCTGCGCTCGTTGTCAACCGTGTCTTTATCTTCGTGGTACGCGCGGCGCTGCAGGATCTTGAACCCCGGCTTCAGCAGGATGCACAGGTGCTGCTGGCGATCGGTGTTGCTGGGGAACTGTACCACGGTGCCGTACGCGTTGTTCAGCCAGCGCTTGTTGAAGAATGAGAGGTCGCTCTGGCTGGGGCCCTCCTGCACGACGAGGACGTCGGGATTGAACGACTGATCGAGGATCACCTGCGCGATCTCCCAGTTGTCCTCATCGTTCTGCTGGCGCTCGCTGATGATGATCTGGTTCATCTGCTCGGAGACACTTTCATTCGCCTTCCGCGTCGCCAACTGCATGCGGTGGCCTTCGAAGTTCGTGGCCCACTGCTCGATGTTGTAAGTGGCGATCTTAATCTCCTCGGCGGGGGCAAGTTGAACGAAGGTGAGGACCAACAGCGAGATCAGACGTTTCATGCGCTTCCTGTTAAAGCGGCGCATTGTAGCGGGAATTGGATCAGCCACAGATGGGGCACAGATGGAGACAGATAAGGCCAAAACAAGCGGCATTACGGCATTTCCTCTGTGTGCATCTGTGCCCCATCCGTGGGCCAATTCTGCCTGGATCTGACGCCTGACGTGGTTTCACTTGCCATGCGGCGCACTGTCCCCTAACTTCGGCTCATCGCCGTGAGCAGCCCCGTTTCCACCGATTCCGCCAGTGAAGGAAGCGCGCCCGCGACCCCGGCGGCCGCGTCACAGCCCGCCCCGCGCGCCGCAGACGCCCAGCTCTCGCCAGCGATGCGGCAGTATCAGCAATTCAAATCACAGTACCCCGGATACGTCCTGTTCTTCCGCATGGGGGACTTCTACGAGATGTTCTGGGACGACGCCATCCTCGCCGGCAAGGCGCTGGGCGTGGCCGTCACCAGCCGGAGCCGGGGCGGGATCAACGCCGAGGACGCGATCCCCATGGCCGGCGTGCCGTTCCACGCCGTCGAGTCTTATCTTCGCAAGATGATCGCTGCGGGCCACAAGGTCGCGATCTGCGAGCAGATGGAAGACGCGGCCCTGGCCAAGGGGTTGGTGAAACGCGACGTGGTCCGGCTGATGACCCCCGGCACCCTGACCGACGACCCGCTGCTCGATGGGCGCAGCGACAACTTTCTGGCCGCCGTGGCGTTCTATCTAACGAAGAGCGACGGCTACCGCGCCGCGCTGGTGTGGGTCGAGCTGTCTACCGGGTCGTGTGTCGGCATGAGCGGCAGCGAGGGCGAGGTGCTCGACGAGATTTCGCGGCTGCGCCCCGCGGAGATCCTTATCCCCGAGCACGCCTCGGGCCAGCCGCACGAGATCGGAACGCGCATCAAGGCACTGGGCATCAACGCGATCACCGTGCGGCCGGGTTGGCAGTTCACGCCCCACCATGCGAAGGAGCAGCTCAGCCGGCAGTGGGGGATCCGCACCGCAGGCGGCTCGGGGTTTTCTGACGACGATCCCGCCGTCCTCGCGACGGGCGCGGTCCTGAGCTACCTCCAGGAGACGCAGAAAACGGGCCTCGCCCACCTCCGCCCGCTGCGGCGGCACGTCGTCGAGGACCACCTCGCCATCGACCCCGCGAGCTGGCGCAGTCTGGAGATCGACCGCACCGTGCGCAGCGGTGGAACCGAGGGGTCGCTCCTCTCCGCCATCGACCGCACGCGCACCGCAATGGGCGGGCGGTTGCTGCGGCAGTGGCTGCGTTATCCGCTGTGCGAGCTGGAGCACATCCACGCGCGCCAGGCGGCCATCGCGGCGCTGCTGGAGTCGCAGCCGGCGCTGCGGGGGATCGTGGCGGCTCTGGACGACGTGTGCGACATCGAGCGCATCGTGGGAAGGATTGCGGTGGGGCGGTGCGCGCCGCGCGACCTGGCGGGGTTGTCAAGATGTTTGAGCGCGCTGCCGAAACTGTTCGACCTGCTGCAATCACTCCCGTCCGCCGAAGCGGTCTCGCCGGAGCTTGCTGCTTCGCGAAGCTTTTGCGCCGAGCAGTCCACGTTCCTCGCCGGCGCGGTCCTGCCCGATCCCGCCCCGCACCTGCGCGAGGGAGGGGTCATCGCCAAGGGGTTTGATCCCGAACTCGATCGCCTCCGCGAAATGAGCACCAACAGCCAGCAGTGGCTCGCGCGCTACCAGGCGCAGCTCTCCAGCGAATCCGGCATCCCATCACTGAAAGTCGGCTTCAATAAGGTCTTCGGCTATTACATCGAGGTGACGAACGTCCATAAGGACAAGGTGTCTGGGGCGTGGACGCGCAAGCAGACGACCACCAACGCCGAGCGCTACATCACCCAGGAGCTCAAGACGTTCGAGACCGAAGCGCTGGGCGCGCAGGAGAAAGCGATCCAGCTTGAGCAGCAGTTGTTCGAGAACGTCCGCCAAACGCTGCTCCCACACGTGCAGGCTTTCCAGGAGCTCGCGCAGAGCATCGCGCGAACAGACGTCCTGGCGTCCCTGGCGTCGTTGGCGGCCGAGCGCCGGTATTGTCGCCCGCAAGTGGTGGAGGAGCGGGTTCTCGAGATTGTCGACGGCAAGCACCCGGTCCTCGAGCAGCAGCTTGGGAGCGAGTTTGTCGCCAATGACTGCCGCTTCGGTGAAGCCGATTCGCTGTCCCTGATCACCGGTCCCAACATGGCCGGCAAGAGCACCTACATCCGCCAGGTGGCCGCCATCGCGCTGCTGGCGCAGATCGGGAGTTATGTCCCGGCCAAGAGCGCCACGATCGGGCTGATCGACCGGTTGTTCACCCGCATCGGCGCCAGCGACGAGCTGCACGGCGGGCAATCGACGTTCATGGTCGAGATGACGGAGACGGCGAATATCCTTAACAACGCCACCGAGCGGAGTCTGGTGATCCTGGACGAAATCGGCCGGGGCACGAGCACGCTCGACGGCCTCTCGCTCGCGTGGGCAATTGCCGAGCACATCGCGAGTGAGGTGCGCTCCCGCACGCTTTTCGCGACGCACTACCACGAGCTGACGGACCTGGCCCAGCGCTTTACGGGCGTGAAGAACCTGAACGTGGCCGTCCGCGAGTGGGAGGACCAGATCATCTTCCTGCACCGCATCGTGGAAGGCGGTACGGATCGCAGCTACGGCGTGCATGTTGCGCGCCTGGCGGGCGTCCCCAAGCCCGTCCTGGATCGCGCGCGGCAACTTTTGAGCGAGCTGGCCGTCCAGCACGTGGGCCGGCCGCGCGTCAGCCGCAGCCGCAAGGGCGACAAGTCCGCCGCCGAGATCAACGACCAGCAGCTGCCGCTGTTCACCGACCCCGCCAAGGAATTGCTCACCGCCTTGGCCGGCACAAAGCTGGACGGTCTGACACCCATCCAGGCATTCGACCTGCTGCGGGAGTGGAAAACCAAGTACGGGAGCTAGGGAACCCTGGGGAGTGGCTCGATCGATATTCACACTGATATCGCGGGGATTTTGCGGAGGCGGTCGTGCCTCCAGACACTTCAAAAGAGCACCACGCAAGACATTGCAGCACGACATGGAGGTCGCGCAGCGGCGCCACCCTGGCGCCACCCCAGGCGACGCCGCGGCGGATGGTGGACAGATCGCTCTGTCGGGGACGAACTGTGGATAATCTGGCGCTGGCGGAGCCTGTGGATTTTGCGCGGCGGGGATTTTGGGGTGTAGCGGGGGGTGAACATTTGTCGCTTTGCCTTGGCGCGGGTGGAGTCGGTAAAACGAGCGCGACGACAACCCCGGGGCAATGCACATGACACCATTCCGACCGCTGTTCCGCACCGTTCGCGCTGATGGCGCGGTGTATTCGCTGACCTTCGCCAATGACGGCACGTGGACCATTCTGCTCGATCAGGCGTTGATCGAGACGGGGCCGACGGCTGACTGCGGAGTCGAGAAGGCGGTCGAGAAGTTCACCGCGCTGGCGCTGGCCATCGCGCCGCAGCAGAGCAGACTCGCGCGGGCATCGTAATTGACATCGGTGGCTCACATTGGCAGCGGGCGCGGCAGGGGAGTTCTGGGTGCTTGCGGCTCGCGCTCGTCTCGGGCGGCCTCGGTCGCAACATAGTTCAAGCGCTGCTTGATGTCTTCGAAGTTGAACCAGTGCATCTCGAACACGCGCCGCAGCTCCTGCAGCAGACCGCGCTCGATCTCTTTGCCGGGCGTGTCGCCGCCAAACATGGCCATCTGCGGGCGCTGGTGAACGTCGGCGAGCTCGGCGACGTACACCTTCCCTTCGTTCGGCAGCTCAATCAGCCCCACCGGCTTCGCGCCCTCGCGCGGAGCGGGCGTGGCGAGCAGGTCAAAAGCGCCTTCGGCAAACCGGGCGGTTGAGTCGTCGTTCTCCAGTTCCAGCCCAGGCAGCTTGCCCCGGATATCAAACGGGAATGGACCGACGGTCAGCACGTTCCGCTGCCCCGACTGCGCCGCCTGCCGCAGGCCGGTCTGCTTCGCCTGCTCGAGCAGTTTCGCCGCGTCTGACCTGGCTTGCTCGAACGCGGCGGCGGCGATCACGTCGGCGCGGACCGCCTCTTCCACTTCCGCCAGCGTTGCTGGCGCGTGGGCGGGATCGGCGGCAGTCAGGCGGACGATATAAGCATTGTTCGCCGGGTCGCGCAGCGGCCGGGAAGGCGCCAAAAGGGGCAGTGCGCCACTGCTGTCGCGCTGATCCTCGGGCAGGAAAGGCTGCGCAGCCGTGGTGATATACTGCGCGAACGGCTGGTTGGTTTCATCGGCCATGGCGGCGCCGATCAGCGGGAGCGCAGCCAGCTCTTCTTGCGTGCGGAGCTGGTCGTCGTACGCAGCAACTGTCGGTAGCACGTTGAAGTCGCGCTGGATCGTCTGCGCGAGCCGCTGCAGGTATTCGTAGCTGTTGTACGGGACGCCCTGCGATGAATTCGGCGCTGCCTTCGTCGGCTGCGTCGAGCCGGCTGAAGGCTCCGGCACGGCGCTGCGGAACGCCTGGTAGTCGGCGGCCATGATGGCGGCAATGCGCGACTGGATCTCTGCGGCGCGGCGCTCGACCTCCGGCACCACGATGCGCGCCTTGGCGTCGTCGCGGACTTCCTCGAACGGTCGCGTCGTCGGCCCCTTGGCCTGCGTGGTGCTCTGCGCCGAGGCCGTGGTCGTGCTCTGCGTCGTTGCCGGGCCGGTTGCGGGTTGGGAACCCTGCGTCGTGGGGAACTGGCTCTGGTTCTGCAGGTAGTACTTGGACGCCTCGACCTCCCACTCGTAATCCGTCCTGCTCGCCTCCACCATCTTGCGGACGTTTTCCCGGGGAACGCTGATGTACTGGAGCGTCGCACGATTCGGATAGCGGTAGCCGAACCCGAACGGGTTCTCTTTCGGGTCCACCACGGGCGAGACATCCTTGTACTTCTGGAAATGGGCCTGCAACTGCTGCGTCGTGGGCGCGGGGACTTTCTCGGCGTATTCGGCGGCGGGGAAGGACGATACGTTCACCGTCACGTTCTGCGTCCGCCGCGCCAGCTCGTGCTGCACGGCCGGGTCCGAAACCTTGATCACGCTCGACCCCCGGTCAAACGCCACCTGGACCGCCAGAAAGTTGGCGATCGCGCGACGAAGCCGGTCCGCCGACTGCTTATCCGGCGGAATCGCCCCGGCCAGCTCGTTCACGAGCACCTCGTTGGCGCGGTCGTCGCTGATGGCAATGCCCATCCGCTGCGCCTCGCGCTGGAGCAGCAGGTACAGGCGAGGGTTGCCGGTAATCGCGCGAACGGGGAGGGGGGGCGCGCCCTGCGTGAACAGGTCCATCTCGCTCGTCGCCGGATCCCAGCCCAACCGGTATGCGAACGGCAGCTGCGCGCCGAACTGCGAGCGCGGGCCGCCGGCGCGCAGCTCGCTGAGCATGCGCCATTCCTGCTCGGCCTGCTGAAATTCCGACGCGTGAATCTCTTCATCCCCGAGCTTCGCCAGCACCGGATCGCGCCCGCCCCCGCCGAACTGGTCCAGCCCCGCCGGCAGGATAAACACGATCATCAAAAACGCGGCGAAGACCGCGAGGAGCTTCTTCTTGTTCTTCTGCATGAAGCGATACATGGCTCTTCTTTTTCGCTCGTTAGGGACTAAACGGATCGCGCCGCTGGGGCGGAAAGGTAGCAGAACGGCTGGGGAGATGCGCGTCACTCACGGCGGGCGGCATTGCCGACGGTGTCGGGGGGGACGAGCAGTGACTGCTGGCTGAGCCGCTGCGCATGCTCCTGCGCCACGGCGGCGGCGGGGTCGTCGGGGTATTGAGCGGCGACCTGCTGGTACAGCTCCAGCGCGGCCCTGCTGTTCTTCGTCCGCTCGAGGATGGAGGCGGTGTTCATCAGCGATTCGACGACGTGCGGGCGGCCCGGCGCGTCCTTGAAATGCGCCACCACGCGCATATAAGCCAGCGCCGCGTCCTGCAGGGCGGTGGGGTCATCGCCGGCGAGTCCCTCGGTCGCCTGCGCGAGCAGGAACAGCGCCTGCGCCTGGTCCTTGATATCGGTGAAGACGTTGCGGCTGGCGTTGATCTGGTCGATCGCCTTCTTGTATTGCCTGGCATCGATGGCGACGGCGGCGACGTCGAGCTTCATGCGCGCCAGTGCCCCGGCTGCGGCGGGGTCATTGGAGGCGGTGGCGCCGGCCTTGACCATCTGCTCCAACACCTCGGCCATGGCTTTCTGATCACCGCCCGTGCGGTGCAGGTCGAGCAGGAAGCTGAGCAGCGCCTGCCGCTGGTCCGCAGCCAGCTTCGGGCTCTGCAAGGCAGCCTCGACTTCCTTGGCGGCGGCGGCGAGGTAGGTGGATTTCGCGTCGGGCATCGCCGGCTTCGCCGGCGCGGGGGCGCCGCTGAGCACGGCGGAGACAAATGCGGTGGCCGCGGCGTCGAATCGATTCGCCTTCTGCGCCGCCGTCAGCAGCCGTGTGGCGACATAGCCCTTCAGCCAATCGCGCTGCGTGCTGCGGATCGTCTTGAGGTAGCCCTCCACCGCGCCCTCCCACTTCCCGGCGACGAACGCTTCCTCGGCAGCGTTCAGCGCTGGCTCGTCGTCAATGGCGATGCGGAGCACCTGCTCGAGGGGCCGATCCGCCTCGCGTCCGGCGGTGGTGGAGAAGATGACCGAATTTTCGTCGATCCGCGTGATCTTGACCTTGGCGTATTCCATGGCGCCGGTCGCCGGCGCGTCGCCCTTGGCCGTGCTTACCCACAACGTGTCCGCCCGCGCCGCGCCGGCGAACACCGACATCGCCGTCACAAATGCGGCGAGCCGGGGGAGCAACCGGTTGCATCGGAACAGAATGTTCATGTGCATGCGTTCGGACCAATTCTACAGCAAAGCAGCGTCCTCTCCCAAGGTTACCCCGCCACCGCCGTGAGGAAAACAATCAGGTGCTGATCCGCTAAACCGGTCGCTGGAGCGTTCCAAAACCACTCCGCTCGGCGGAAGAGGCGCATTGGCTGTTCAGCCGTCACAAGGTACGCTCGCCCGCCGCACAACCCATGCTTCCAGAGCGCTGTGGCAGGGGAGATGTATGCAACCCGATGCTGAACGCGACGAGGTAACACGGCTGCGCAGTGAGCTGGAAGCCTTTCGGCTGATGGTCGACGGCGTGAAGGACTACGCCATCTTCATGCTCGACATCGATGGCCGCGTCTCGACTTGGAACGCCGGCGCCGAACGGATCAAGGGGTATCGGGCGGCGGAAATTATCGGCGAGCACTTCTCCCGCTTCTACCCCGCCGAGGATGTCGCGGCCCGCAAGCCGCAGCGGGCCTTGGAGACCGCGATCGGGACAGGCAAGTACGAGGAGGAGGGGCTGCGGGTACGCAGAGACGGGTCCACGTTCTGGGCCAGCGTCCTGATCACCGCTTTGTTCGATGGTTCGGGGCGGCTGCGCGGTTTCTCGAAAGTCACATGCGACATCAGCAAGCGCAAGGAGGCCGAGCAGGAGCTGCTCAGAGCGAAGGAGCAGGCCGAGCAGGCGAACAAGGCGAAGGACCAGTTCCTCGCCGTCCTGTCCCATGAGCTGCGCACGCCGCTGACGCCCGTTTTGGCGACTGTCAACCTGATGGAGAAGTGGCCGGACCTCCCGCAACAAGTGCGCGTCGAGATCGGCACCATCCGCCGCAACGTCGAGCTTGAGGCGCGGCTGGTGGACGACCTGCTGGACATGACGCGCATCGCCCGCGGAAAGGTGGCGCTGCACGCGGAAGTGGTCGACGCCCACAGCCTCATCCGTCAGTCCATACACACCGTGCAGAAGGAGATCGACCGCAAGGGGCTGGACCTGTTGACGAGTCTGCGGGCCGCGCGGCATGAAATCTGGGGCGATCCGACCCGGCTTCAACAGGTGCTCACAAACCTCCTGCACAACGCGGTCAAGTTCACCCCGGAGGGCGGCAGCATCGCTGTCCGCACGACCAACGAGCGCGAGCAGTTCAAGCTGGTGCTGAGCGACACCGGGATCGGGATCGAGCCGGACGTGCTACCCCACATCTTTAATCCCTTTGAACAGGGCGAGCGGACATTGTCGCGGCAATTTGGAGGGCTGGGTTTGGGGCTGTCGATCAGCAAAACGATGGTGGAACTGCACCAGGGCAGCCTCACCGCCGCCAGCGAAGGCCGGGGCAAGGGGGCCACCTTCACCCTGATGCTGGATGCGCTGCCGAGCGTGCCGGAGGGACCGGCAGTCGCTCCCGCCCAGGAGCCGCCCGCTCACCGCAAGGGGAGCCGCATTCTCTTCGTCGAGGACCACGACGACACCCGTCGGGTGATGGGCGCACTGCTGCAGGGCCTCGGTTACACCGTGACTACCGCAGCGACCGTGGCCGAGGCCATTGAGATTGCCGAGCGGGCGGAAATCGATCTGCTGGTCAGCGACATCGGACTCCCGGATGGAACCGGGCACGACGTGATGCGGCACCTGGGTCAGCGGGGAATCAAGGGCATTGCCCTCAGCGGTTTCGGGATGGAAGACGATCTGCGCCGCAGCTCGGAAGCCGGCTTCGAGACGCATCTGGTGAAGCCGGTGACGATCCAGGCGCTGGAAGGGGCTGTGCGGCGTGTCGCTGCCACTGAACCGGGGTAGGGTCCGACCTCGTCGCGATGCTGCTCGAAGGTTTTTCTGATGCAGGAGAGGGGGGTCGAACCCCTTGTAAAACCGGGCATTTCTCGGGAATTTTCTGTTCTGCGCCCGAAATTGCGCCCGAAATGTTGACTCTCCGCGCTCTTAATCCTAATGTCGCCGCCCGTGCTCACAACCACAGCGAAAAAGCGTGGCCGACCGCAAGGCCGCTATCGCCTCCGCGACGGCAACGAAATCCAAGGCCTGACGCGCCGAGCCGACGGCCGCTGGAAAATCTCGGCGACGGGCCAGACCTTCATTGAACCCGATGAACGTCTCGCCGTCGAGCGGTTTCACAAGCTCAGCGGCACCGGCAAGCCCTCCAACCTAGGTACCCTTCAGGTCCACGCCTCAGCCGAGGCCGCGATGTTGGACCTCCTGCAGCGCACTGTTGCCGCCGGTGGCAGACTCGACGCGGAGACCGCCATCCTGCACGAGAAGGGCGTCGAGGCGTTCGCCGTCTCTGACGATACGTTGACCCGGGCACAATGGGCCTGGCTGAACGAGCAGCTGATCACTCGGCGCCAGTGGGTCGCCCAACAAGTGGGCGTGGAGCAGATCGCCTGGCTCACGGACCTGAAGCGTCCCGCGCCCGCGCAGACGCTCAAGGAACTGGGCGAGCTGTATGTCGCAAAGCAGGGCTTGAGCGGCAATGAGGTCAGCCGCTCCAAACTGTTCTGGAAAGAGTTCTGCAACGCGGCCGGTGTGAACACGGTGCCCGAGCTGACCCACGATCACGTCATTGCGTACGAACGCGTTGTGCAATCCGGCAACTACGCGGCAAAGACCGTGCTGCATCGCTACCGGAAGGTCCGCACGATCCTCGCTTACGCGATCAAGCGCGGGCGTGGAGTCGAGGAGTGCCGCCGTGCGCTGGACATGACGGCCATGCTCGAGGTGAAGGACGCGCACCCGCTGGACCCGCAGCCGATCGCCGTGGAAGACTTCTGGGCGGTCCAGAAGCAAGCGGTGACCGCGGGCGACACGCCGTATGCCGCCCTGATGCTGACCGCCCTGAATGCGGCGATGTACGCCGGCGAGGTCGCCGCACTAAAGTGGGAAGAGGTCGACCTCGCCAGCGGCGAGCTGGTAACGCGCCGCAGCAAAACCGGCGTCAGCCGCGTCGCCGTGCTCTGGCCTGAGACGATCAAGGCATTGAAGAAAGTGGATAGGCGGGGCGACTACATCTTCAACACGTCCCGCCGGTCCTACCTGGTCAACAGCGTCCTGAAGGTGTGGCGCAGGTATCGGGCGGACGCGAAGCTCGCCGATGATGTGACGTTCAGCGGGATTCGGGACGCCGGGTTTACCATCGCCTGCCGGGCAGCCACGTTGGACCAGGCCCGCGTGCTCGCCGGGCACCGGCTCCCCGGCGCGACCGACTTCTACGTCCGGAGGAACCCGCAGTTTGTCGCCGACGCCTGCGCCGCCATCCGCGCCGAATTCTTCCGCATCAAGGGCGGCGCCAGGCGGGCGCTGCGGTCGCGATAGCATTCGAGCGACCAAGTGCGACGTCCGCCCACAGATCCTCGTTCGTGGAGGCGCCTGCGCAATCGCCGCTCTAACCGCTGCATAGGGCTGACGTGCTCTTCCCGCAGATGCTCTGTTCTCGTCCTCGCGCCCGCCCACGCCCTCATCCGATCTGGCTGTGCGCCGCTACGAATTCAGGCGTCTTCCGTGCCTTCGATGCTCGTCACCTCACGCGGGTCGAGATGCCCGAGCTTCGCGGCGCGGACCCTCCACGGAGCACCGGCTGCGTCGGCGAACCACTGCCCAACCTTCGCTTTCGTCCGCGGCCGCCCCGGCGGCTGACATGTCTTTGCCCAACCGTGTAGGTCGGACGTAAACGCGGAGCAGCGTCGGGTGAACGCTGTACGGCCGCAAGGCCGGTGCCGGTTCCCGAGCGACGCCGCCGTGCCGACCTGGCGGGGCGGCGGCTAACTCGAACCCGACGGCACCGCCCAACCCCTGACTCGACGGTGGTCCCCGACCATTCACCTCCTCCCTCAGGTGATGGTCGTGCTCCTTTCGGGGGAAGGGTTCTGCAGCCTGACCCGCAACCCGTGTCGTCAGCGCCGTCGCGGATCATGGAGGATATGCCGAAAGCCCAGCACGCACCCGCCTACAGCACTGTCCCGGCGCTGTTGCGCGAGATGCGGGAAGCCGCGGAGCTGACGCAGCGACAAGTGGCGGCGAAGCTGCGCCGCCCGCAGAGCTGGGTGTACAACTGCGAGACGGCGAACCGCCGCGTGGACGTGACCGAGTTCGTGGCCTGGTGCCGCGCCTGCGGAATCGATCCACTCGTCGGCATGGCGAAGCTGCTGAACCGGAGCCGGTGACGGAGGGATACCGCGACGGCCTCAGGGCAGGTCCCCGCGCGATTCCCCTAAGAGTATTCGCTCCACCTCAGGCGGCTGGTCTGCAAAGCCCGTGAATTAATTCCTTGATTTTGAGAATTATTTCCGGTATTTCGTCTGACGGTATGGACGACGAAACACCTCTGCCGCGGCGCCAGTCCCAGACGCTCAAGCTCCTTCTACAGGGAAAGAGTGAGAAGGAGGTCGCATCCACCCTTGGGCTCAGTCCCCACACCATTCACGTCTACGTGAAAGCGCTGTACCGGCACTGGGGCGTCGGCAGTCGTGCGGAGCTCCTTTCCCGCGTCTTCGGCGAGCTGCTGCACGATCGTTCCGCGGAACCCCATCCAGCCTCAGTGGACATGCACACCCATGTCGAGGTATAGAAGGCGTTCGTGGGACGACAAAAGCGAGCAGGCCCGACGGACGCGGAACTGGAAGTCCTTCGGGTACTGTGGGAGAGCGGGGGGAGTACCGTCCGCCAGATCAGCCGGGCGCTTGCCGGTTCGCGGCTCGTCAGCCGGACGAGCGTGCCCAAGATCGTGCAGCTCATGGCCGACAAGGGCCTCGTCCGGCGCCTGCCGATGGAGCCTCATCCGGTGGACGGAATGCGGGATCCCCAGATCTTCGTTGCCGCCGTGGGCCAGACGAATACGCAGCGGAAGGTCCTGCGCGATCTTATCGATCGTTTGTTCGGCGGCTCGCCCAGTGACCTGATCATGCGCGCAATCAGCGCCAAGCGGGCATCGCCGGCCGAACTGGAGAAGATCCGGCGTCACTTGAAGGACCTCGAGTCTCAAGACTGAGGCCTGTGGCCTCTATGGTGTTCGACCCCGCCACGCTCGAGCGTTTCGCTTGGACGCTGCTCCACTTCTTGTGGCAGGGGGCCGTGGTCTTCGCCGCCGCGCGTATCGCCCTCGCGACGCTCGTGAACCACTCGGCATCCAGCCGATATGCTGCCCTGTGCGTCGCATCGATGGCCATGGCAGCCGCACCCATCATCACGTTTGCTGCGCTCCACTCGACATTTGATGATCCGGGGCCACTCATCCTCTTCAACGAGGGGTCCGGTGGTGCCGCCGGGGATGCCGTGGTCGCGGGGACGCATGCCGCGGGCCTCGCGGGCCGCGTCGCGGCGGTCGTTCGGCCATTCGCGGGGTGGCTCGCGTTCGGCTGGCTCGGCGGCGCATTCGTCGCATGGGGGCAGGGGTTGTACCAGTGGCTATGGCTCCGTCGGGTCCTCCTCACGGCCGCAGTGCCGCTCCGTGCGCCGTTGTCGCGGGTGTCGGCCGTTGCCGGGCGCCTGGGCTTAAACGGTGTCCGCTTTCTCGAGTCGAACCTTGTAGGCGTGCCGGCAACCATCGGGTGGTTGAAGCCCGTCGTGCTGCTTCCGCCGGCGGCGCTGAGCGGTCTAACAATTGAGCAACTTGAGGCGATCGTGGCGCACGAACTCGCGCATGTGCTGCGCCGTGACTACCTCGTGAACATCGTTCAGACGCTCGCCGAGACGACCCTGTTTTACCACCCGGCCGTTTGGTGGCTCTCGCGCCGCCTGCGTGAGGAGCGGGAGAACTGCTGCGACGATATCGCCGTCCGTGTGACGGGCGACGCGAATTCGTACGCCGCCGCGCTGTTGCGCCTCGAGGAGATCCGTTCCGCCGCGTCGTCGTCGCCGCCGGCGCTGGTGATGGCCGCTGCCGACGAGCCCCTCTACCGGCGCATCGTGCGACTCCTGCCGCGGCCACGGCAGAAGCACGCGAGACAATGGGTTGCCGCTCCCGCGGGTTCCGTCGCCCTTGCCGCGGTACTTGGGCTGGGTGCTGCGGAACTTTTTGCGGCGGCGGTAGTGGTCCGGCCGGACCGGTCGCTCGCTCAAGTCGAAACGATCTCCGGTGAGATCTACCGCACGTTGGGCGTGTCGAGCGCGGGCCGGCCCATGCTGCCACACCTGGACGCCGCGATCGCCCAGCTCCGCAGCGGCGAACTGACGAACGCAACTCTCCGTCCACTTGCCGTTGCGCTAAACGCTTCTTCTGCGGACGAGCTTACGGATGCGGCTCTTCAGGTCATTTCCGTCGCCGACGCGGCCGCGCACCAGTCGGACCCCCGTTGGACGCACGGGTCGGCAAAGGATCGGTCGCAGATCGTGCATCGCCTCCGCTCCGCGGCGCGCGAGTGCCGCGGCCGGCTGCCCGCAGACGCTCGCCTCTTTGCCCGCGCATCGCTCCTGCTCAGCGCGCAGGACAGCGTGCTCCTCGGGGCCGCACCCACGCTTTCATTGTTGCGGGAACCGGGCTTCGCAGACTTGACGGGACTGAGTTCGCGGCAGCTTGCCAGGGTGCGACGGCATCTTGCGGACCACGCGACCATCACGCGCATATTCATCAACATGCTCATACGAGCCGAACGCGAGATCGGCAACGCGTCTACCCGTGAGGGAGCAGCGTCGCACCTTGCTCATGCTGCGGTGGAGATGCTCAAACTCGCAGGGGCGCGGCCGGACATCCACTGGTGCGTCCAGAACCTCCACTACCGTCACCGCGGGCTTCGGGAAGATGTCGTCGTCGGCCGCCTGGCTGACGGTAGCCACGACGAACAACTCGTGCGAACGCCGGCGATGCACGTGGAGGCTGGGCATTCTGCCCGATGGCTCGCGCCAGATGCGCGACCGCCCACGCCGTCAATCCGATCGACGGTTCCGCTGACGCACGCGCAACTAACCGAGCTGCAGAATGTTTCCGGACAAGCCAGAGCTATGCGCGCCGAAACGAGGCCTGAAGCTCCTTAAGGGAGATCGGCCGCGGATTCTCGGGGGGACCCTTGGCCCTGGCCGCGGCCGTCGCCTGCTCGAGTGTCAAGCCGCTGGTGGACCCGAACGGCCCGTCGCAGTCGCTACATTGCGGCTCCAACGCGACGAGCACCATCCCGTAGCACGGGCCCGCTTCCTCCACCCGCAGGTCGTTGCAGATACCGTCGCATGAACCTTTTACGATGTCACCTTCCATGTATCCCGGACACGTCGAGGGAACGTTTGTCGCCATGTACCAGCAGCACTGTTCGGCCATTGCAGGAAGCTCCTGATTAGAAGGGTAAGACCCACCGGAGGTGAGACGTGAGCGGGCGCGCTCGTGACGGCGGTTCCGCGCTCGAAGGCGCCCAACCGTTCCACCCGAGTGGCCCGCAGACCGACCATATGTTAGTCGTAGCCGAGACCCGTCGCAAAATCCAGCAGCCCCCGCTACAGTGTCCCTTCGTCGCTTCACACCCGGCGGCCTGCGTGGCTTGGTCGCAATAGGCGTGGACGCGGCGCACGTCTTTACCGCAATGAGGTGTGTATGCCCCGCCCTTTGTCCGCCCCGCGCCCCGGTTTTACGCTCGTCGAGCTGCTCGTCGTCCTCGGGGTCATCGCCGTGCTCCTCGCCGTCTTGCTCCCCGCCCTACAGGCCGCGCGGCGGCAGGCAGATCGCCTCAAATGCATGTCCAACCTGCGACAACACGGAGCGTCCGTGGCGCTGTACGCCTCCGACAACCGCGGCTTCTGGCCGCCGCAGAACCACGCGTGGACGGCGGCCGGCGGCGGCGGCGCGCGCTCGCGCCGGTGGCACGATTACCTCGGCCGCTACCTCGTCGGTGGGGTGGGCGTGCGCGTGGGTGGCGTGACGCGCACGGGGGAGGTCAACGCCGAAGGCACGGGCGATCCGTCGCGCGAGCCGCAGATCTGGAGCGACGAGATCCGCCGCGGGAACAACGCGCTGTGGGGCTGCCCCTCCTGGCGCCGCGCGACGTTCTTCGGGCCGTTCCTCATGCTCGACGGGGCACTGAACCCCGGCTATGCATGGAATCGGTTCCCGTTCGCCCCGCGGGACCTGAGGGCGGCCGGAATGGTGGACGTGAATAAGCAGACGGTGGTTGGGGGCCAGCCGATCGCCGCAGGGCTCTACGCGAAGGGGACTCAGTACGCGCGCCCGAGCGAGCGCGGGTTGATCGTCGAGAGCGTCACGGGCGTGTTGGGCCTCGCGATGCCGGCCGGCGGCGCGTGGCGGTACCGCCCGGAGGGCGCCACGGCGTTCCCAATTCGCCCCGACGGCGTTACGTTCTCAATTGACTTCGACCGCCACGGAAAGCGGCCGTCGGCGAACGGCCCCGACGCGCAGTCGCTGAACCTGCTCTTCTGCGACGGCCACGTCGCGGCGGTCAGCGCGCGTCAGGCGTGGTTCGCGCTGCGGTTCAGGTAGAGGGTTCGCGGGCGCGAAGACGTCCTGCACCCACGCGCGCCGACGGCGGTTCCGCCCTGACGCGGTCAGCGAGGCGCGCGAAGTGGGCATGCTCCGCATCGACGGTCGGGGCTCGCCACGGGCGAGGCGCGCGACGACCCCCGCGTCGTCGCCGTCGGGCCAACGGGCGTCGCCTTGGGATCGACGACCGTCGCATTGGCGATTTGCGCGGGACCCGCCGATTGCCGCCCCCCAGTGGCCAACGAACGTTCGTTGGTTGGCCGCCCGCGGACGTGCGTACCGCGGTCCGGTACAGGCGCGGGCAAGCACATCTTTCGCTGGCCGCTCCGATGCGCCTGCCCCGCGGCCCCCTTGGAACTGAGATGGTGGTCGCTGCCGCCGGCGTGTTTGCTGCTAGGGTCGAGATGTCGGCGCTGCCGATGGAGTCGCCGTCGGCGTCACCGTCATTCAGGGGGATTACCTTTCCGGAAGTTGCCGCCTCAGCCGGGACCGCCACGAGACGGCCACTGGTGGAAAGGGGAGAGTACCGGCGCAAGTAGAGCACCCACGAGACGCGAGACGACTTTGGGCACGAAGCCGCCGCCTACCTTCGCAGTTCCACCGTTTCGTCAACGCGCGTCTCGAGCCCTTCAGTAACGTGCAGAAACTGCCGCCATCGCAGCGCGCGGCGAACATCGCGATGAGGATGGTGGCGGTTACCCGTTCGTGAGCTCACTACGTAATACTGCGGCCCGAGTTCCAAAAGCGTGGGGTGGAAGTTGTGAATCGACCCGTGGTGCGGGAGGGTAAAGGTGCCGACATTGCCAAGAACCCTCGCAAAATGTCCCTCAAACTCACCGCGGTATAAGTCGCGACGCAGGTCGGCATCGCCTGTCCCCAACCAACCTACACGCTGGTCCTTGCTGCGCCGATACTCCGAGTCGACCCGACGAAGGGCGAACCGGACGTCGTACAGTACGGTGCCGCTCGGACCGGAGTACAGCGACATCGACATCGCGTTGACGTCGATGCGGGCCACGTGGTAACAGCCGCGCAACCTTCGACGGTTCGCCCGCGACCGGACCAGCTCGAAAACCCAGCTACGAAACTGAACGGCGGTTTGCGGAATCGCGCTGAATTCGCGTCGCACAGCCCGATCAAAACGCTGCAAGGCTGATTCGTCCGGGTGGACGAACGCAATGAACACCCAGTCCAACAGCGCGCCGCCGCGGGTACGAAGGGGAATGGGCCGCAGGTGTGAGATCTCGAACGTGTTATGGTGAAAGCTTCGCCTTCGCGCGCCTCGGAGGCGCGCTTGCCTCGATCCCGGCTCGTCGTTTGAAGTTGGCGGCTCAATCAAGCGCCGATCGTCGATTTCAATGGACGTTACGTCGGACTCCTGATTCGGCGTCGGGGTTGGCGGAACGACCCCGTCGCCCTCGGGCGGTCCGCCGCGGACGAAGAAGATCCGGCCCACTCCCCGCTCGCCGAGCCAGCGGCCGGGATCTGCAAGGAAGTCCAGGTGAGTCCCTGACAGGCGTCCTTGCTCGATCGCATGGGCTGCAAGCGCCAGGCGGGCGGCGGGAGTGAGCAGGGGCAGGAACGCGTCCGTCGTGGAGACGTTGACGAGTAATTCGTCGAGACCGGATACGTGGTCGTTGTCGATGTGCGAAAGAAAGAGGGCACTTAGTCGCTTTCCGTCCGGCATCAGCTCCAAATAGTCGGTGACCTCACGACGCACGACCTTCGGCTGCGTCGAGCCGCAATCAACGACGTAGCGAAAGGCTGCACGGCCGACAAGGACTTCGCCGGAGTGGAAGAAGCCTTGCCCGATCGGGTGTTGAGTCCGGACGTGCTGGAGGATTTGCATAGCTGTTGGCCGCACGCGCGCCAATGCTCGTCTCGAACGGAATCCAGAACGCCGACGTGCTGGCGTTACGAGTCTTCTATGACGTATTCGTAGAACGCATCGTCGAACGTGCACTTCGATTTGAACGACTCCCACTCCGGAGCCGGGAGCACGGACGCGCGCGGCTTCCTGAGGTCACGGTCGAGAACGAACACGCGGCCGCGCGCCTTCTTCAGCAGCGCGTTATAGATCGATTCGAGCGGATGACGCCACGGCGGATCGTTCATGGTGACAGCCCAATCTTCGTTGGCGGGAATCATCGCGACAAAGTGCTGCGCAAACTCCTCTTTCGCCATCTCCGACAGACCGCCTTGATTGAGCGTGGCGTTGTGGCTTCCGTGATGCCCGACCTTGTAGAAAACCGTGCGATTTAGCAGGTCCTTGGCGGTAACCTTCTCGCCGGGGTTCAGCCCCTTGCTCGCGTCCCACTCCCCCTTGCCCCAGGAGATCCAGTTCCCGCGTTGCGCGTCGCCAACGAACAACAAGACGCGCTTGGTCTGCGGCAACTCAAAGGCAAGAACGAGGGAGGTGTTGTTGATGTGGGTACTCATCCGCAGCGCGAGCTGTTCGGAGGTACGGAGCCAGTCCCCGTCGATCCGGCGCCACGCGCGGTCGTCATCCGCGGCGTAATTCTTACCGAAGCCGTAGCGGCGGGAGAAGAAGTCGCCGTGATCGCGGTGGCCCCGAGCGACGGCGGCAGGGATGCGGTAGCGCGGATCGAATGGCTGATGGGCCTCGACCTCCGTAGGTGTCGCGCCCACCGCCGCCAAGAATGACCGCTCGGCGGCCGAAGCGGCCGCCGACGCTGCGCGGCGGAACTCTTCGTTGCCGATCGGATCAGGGTCCTTCAACAGGTCCTCGTCCTCGGGCGGACCCAAGACGAATATCCGGACGCCGGGAACGTTAGGGAGCGTCTGCGGCCGGTCGTGCGGGCGCAGGTAATCAATGCCGTTACTCAGCTCGGCCCGCTCTTTGACGACCTGCATCGCCTTCTTGAGCGTCATCCCTTTGATCTTCTGTGGATCTCTCCTCGCGCCCTGAAGATCTTCAAGTTCAAAGTCGAGTAACATATCGACGATACCGCGGACGCGCTGGTCAGCTCTTTCCGGCGCAACGGCGAGGCGGCCGGACGCGGCGATCAGGCCGAGGAGAGTGTCCTTGTACCGGTCGCGCAGCTGGTTAGCCAAGTCATGCTCAGGGTCCTCCGTCCACGCGAGCCACAACCGGTCAATCGTCGTCCGCTTGAACACTTCTTTTTCCGAGAGGAAGCCCGAGACGTGGTCTTCATGCTCGTGGGTGATAACGACGAGGTGGAGATGCCCGGATGTGGCGTTGAAGATGTGATCTGCAATCTCGGGCATCTTCTTAATCTTGTCCTTGTTCTTCCTGTTGACCCACGACCCCCTCTTCATGCCGCAATCAATTAGCATGTAAAACGGCGATCCATCCCGCTGGCGAAAGCAGAGCAAGAAGCAGTCACCGTGACCCTGCCGGTACATGCGGACCTTCACACCGGATTCCGGTGGTGTCATGGGGGACGTCTGTGATTCTGCGCTTCGATCCCGGGGCGACGTGGACGTGCGACGGCGGGGACCGGCAGGGATCGTTCTTCCGCGAGCTGTGCGGGACTTCCCTCGCTTAGCCATGATCTTCTCCTGCGCCGCTCAGAACTCGCTGACCGCCGCGTGATGCCGATGGAGCACGGCAAAGTGTTCGTCGTCAATGTCGGCCCCGGCGGGCGGGCCGTAGAATGCGTTCTCCACCTCGGCTGCGCCGCGCGTCACGAACTTGCGCACGCGCTCCAACTCCGCCGCATCGGTCACGTCTCCCCGGGTGCGGATGACGTAGTGAACGCGCTGTGTATCGGGGTCAATGATGAGCGTGCAGCCACGGCGGAACCGGAAGTCCGGCTTCTTTTCCCGATCATGTTCACGTCCGGCGTCGACGCGCGCCTGCACCTTCGGATCAAAGTACGCGCGCCGGCGTTGCCGCACTTCCACGACGATGTCCGTAACGAGCGTATCCCGCGGACCGCGGCGCCGCGCTACCCGTACCGAATGCACTTCGATCGCCGGCAGTCCCTTTTCGTCGCGGTACACCGACCGCGGCGCGTCCGCACTTACGGTCAATCCGAGCACATGCAAATGGTGGTGCATCGCCGGCCCGGTCAGCCAGTTGTGGACGATCACCGCATTATGACGGATGTTCCGCCAAGCGCGCTTGCGGTCGGCGCTGAGGTCCCAGTCAAGGCGAAGTGCGTCGAGCCCAGTCCCGGACGCGCGTTGTCCGGGCGACCGCCGGCGGCCGCGCGTTCCCTTCGCCGGTGGCGACGGCGGCTCATCGGGAGGCTCCAGCTCAAAAATCCTGCTGACGGCTTGTTGGATGCTTTGACGTTCCGCCGGCGTTGGCATGTTCGCCGTCGTCGGCGCCAGCTCGTCGTCCATTCTCGGGTAGCGGACCTCCCTGTCGGACATGCTGCGGACGCCCTCCGGGTAGATGCCCCACTTGCGGAACGCTTCGATGAACGCGTCGCGGAAATGATGATCATCCTGTGGGTATACCTCCGCGTCCGCAGTCACCACCCCCCTAAGATACGTGCCGAAGTCGACGTCGACCGGTGGACAGTAGTCGAGACCGCGGATGCACATCGTGAGGACGGTGTCCGCCGCCGACGCGGCTTCCCGTGCCAAGCGGCGGACCAAGTCCGGATGGATTTCGCCGGCCGTGAGCACGCCGGTGCCGTTGCTGGCAATGCGAAACAGGTCGGCACTACGGATCTTATAGATCGCCAGGAATGCCGAGAACACCGCTGCGAGCAGGATCCCGCCACGCTCGTGCGGTTCGCGCGCGGCCTGGAGCTTCTTTTCATCGGGTGTGTGCGCTACCCACTGACCTCGGGTGTCGCGATGCCCAAGCGCGTCGCGCAGCGCGCTGCGCATGCCCAGAGCGAGCCCAAACTGACGTGCCAGCTGGCCCAGCATGTTCTGCTTTTCCAGGTCCCCGCGCGTCTTGGCGATGACGTGCTCGAGGATCTCGGGGTGCGCGAAACGCTGGAACAGCGCTACGATGTCCGCGAACCCTTCATGCAGCGCGTGGACGTCGATGTTAGTCGCCTCGTTAAAGGACGGGTGTAAGCCGTCGAGCAGGGCGTGCGTGGTCTCGTGGGCGACGACGTCGTAGGAGAGGCACGTGAAGACGATGCCGCCGCGTGCTTGGCCGGGACCGCGTCCCGGCGTTGGAAAGTACCCGAACAGCAGGGCCTTTTTCTTGGGGCTGTAGTACGCGTTGGCTTCGCGAAGGGCGTGTGGGTAGATGCGCAGGCGCGGCACGAATTGCGGCCTGCCGATCACCCGACCCTCGTCGTCGCGCACGATGCGATCGGCCCACATTGCCACCCGCCCGAGCGCACGCTCGAAGTGGTCGATCGTGTTCATCGCAACCGCGTACACCATTTGCTGGTGGAACTGCGGAAGTCCCTCGGCGGGCGCGACGCCATCTTGCGCGAGCAGGTAGCGGTCGTCGAGTTTCACAGGTGCGTAGAACGCCTTGCTAGCGGGGTCGTAGTCGATGACTTCGACGTACTGCCCGGACGGTCCTTCGCCCAACTCGTCCTCCCACAGCACGTCGAGCGTCAGCTCACTGATGGAGAGGTTGTCCAGTTCCGCGCGCACCCCGGGGTCGAAGGCGAAAACGCGTAGGCGGCGGCGTGCGGGCTTGTCGTGTCCCGAACGGGTAGGTGCGGGCCTTGCCATGGTCCCTCCAGCCTTGTTCCTCCAGCGGACTTAGCGACAGCTGCTGTCCCGTCTGGTCGTGCACGCGCGCCGCGTCCGAGCGCTTCCTACTCGCGACCGTGACGCCAGTGCCGATCACGAATCCGGTGTGCCAGCGGTTCCCACCGTCGCCAGGTGACGCCTAGATGCCATCCTGAGAGCGGAGTGGAACACCTTCACCTCCGGCAAATCCCGAGGTGGGGGAGCCGCGGGTTTCTTCGGGTAGATCTTCGCCGCGAACGCGAAGTCGGAGTCGTTGATGTCGGCCCCGCCGGTGATCGCCCTTCCGTCTTTCGTGATCGTGCCGGGGATCTGGTAGCACATGATCGAGTTCGGATCGGCGTCCGGGGTGCCGAGAAGCGAACCGTCCTCGATGGGAGTCAGGACCTGCGCGCGTACCTCGTCGGGCGACCAACCTTGCGTCCGCCCGAAGTAAGCGATTGCCTTGCGCGGATCGATCTTGTTGACCAGCTGGCGGCGCATGTGCTCGTGCGGAAACCCCAGCGTGTGGCCAGCCTCGTGCCGGACGACGCGGACGAATTCCGACTCCGAGGTCGACATCGTGAACGCCTCGAGGTTCATCGTGGGCTCGCCCGGCGCGATGCTGAGGATGTCGGTGCCTACGTACGACCAGTAGCCGCCGTCGACCCCGCCCAGCCGCGCGATGCGCACCTCCGCCCCCGCGCCGCCGGCCGAAGACTCGACGAACTTGACGTTCGCCGTCTTTCCCCACGCGTTGAGGTGCTGCAAGATCCGGCGCCGCAGCGCACTCTCCGGCCCGTCGAGAAACGCGACGCCCAGACGCACGCCTCGCGTCCCCCAGTACTTCGTGGTCAACACCGCGATCCGCTTGCGGCTCGGCGCGAACCCCCGCATCACCCGCGCCAGCCGCTCGAGGGGGGCGTGGTTCAGCGGGTTGACGCGCGCCGCGACTTCCGCAGCCGGGATCAACAAGTTTTCGGGCAGCCGCTTGGGCGTGCAGACCAGTGGAGAATGAACGGCGCGTCGTCGCTCTGCCATGGGTCGTCCTTTCCGGGCGCGAAGCGCCGCGCGCTCCACAGAGCGAAGGGGCGGTCGCTCCAAAGCGTCCTTCTATCAGATTCGCTGGGCGGTCGCCGTTCACCTAAACAGGGTAGTCACGCGAGGACCGTTCGACGCGCGCAGAACGCTTGTGGGCTCCATTGCGGATCTTCATGGTAAGCTCGGGGGGCGTGACGCCCTTCGGACAGGACATCGAGGACGAACGTTGTCGCCGCGCTATTGACCGGCGGTGAGGGCCCCCTCCTCGACCTCAAGCGCGCGCACCTGCCAAGGTGCGATGCCCGAGGTCGAGCGGGAGCGCAAGCGTGCCGAGTGAATGAAGGACATCCTCGCGTTCGCCAACACCCGCCGCACGAAGCCCGCGTACGTCCCCGTGTCGGGGTAACGAGCGGTGCGCGGGTGATCGGGATCGACGAGCCGTGGGACGTTCCAGACACTGTTCCGCGATAAGGCGAACCGGCCGCCCGTGTTCCGCTACTACGAAACCTTGCTGGCGAGCGGTGCGCCGTTAGGCGTCTTTGAAATCCCGGCCGAAGAACCTCGGCCCCTCTACCTCCGGCGGCCGTTCGGACCGGTAGGCGAATGCGTCGTGTACGTTCGGTGCGGGAGCACTAACGCGCCGCTCGAACCCGACCAATGGTGCGAGCTATACCCCGCGACGTCGCTCGATGCTGAATGGCGTTCCGCGGCGAGCGCGACGACCTCGGGTCATCGACCGCGCCCTCGCGATCGGGTCTCACGTCGTCGAGCGCGGGCGTCGGTGAACTACTGAAGCGCGACGGCTCAACCCCGGCATGAGCGATGGGCCCGCCGTCGTCCCGGTCGGGACGTGATGGGCACGACTGCGGTGGACGCTACCCGCGCGGGCGCGAACGGGAAGGAACAGATCCACCCGTACCCTTGCGTGCCCTTCTTGGCGGCTGCGTAGGCCGCGGTCGAACCTGAGGCAGGCTGGCGTCCACCGATCGCCGTTAGCGCGGCGCTAGCGTTTCCCCGGAACAGTGGAAACCCTCAGCGTCTCCGTCGATCCCGCCCACTTCAGGGGAGGACTCGCGTCGTCCGACACCACTTGTGCGGGAACCGTCGTAGGCTCGTCGCTCGCCGCCGGCTCCGCCGCCTTATCACGCGTCACGGACCCGAAATAGAAACCGACGATCGTACCGAGGATACCGAAGAGCGGCGTGAGCACCTCTCGACCCTGGTTCACCCGCTTGAACGTGCTGTCATCGTTGTTCGCGAACAGCGACGTCAGGATCAGAACCACGACGAGCACGAGCGACACGACGAGCAACAGGATCGTGATGAGCCCGCGCATGAACTCACCGTCCCGCAGGTCCAGCGCCGGCGCGCCGCGCCGAAAGAACAGGTAGCCGAGGAACGCCAGCGCGATGAGGATGAGGGCGAGCGAGAACAGCCGCCAGATCGTGGTCCAGTAACTGTCGCTGAGCAGCGCCTGGGCGATCCGACCGGGACGCGTCGGTGGCGCCTGATCGGGATGACGGGTACCGTTCTCGTCAGCCATGGGCATCCTCACGGGTTCGTGACCGAAGCGGGAGGGCTGCGCCGAGTGTAGGCGCCATCGGCGGCGGCGGGCGATTCCCCTAAACAGGTTAGCCGCTGTCCCGCCTGCCCGCGCGCGTGTGCGGGGGAGCCCACCTGGGCCTTTGACCGATGGCGTGCTACAGGAGCGGCGCTGAACCTGCCTGGAGCGCCGCCGCGCCTGCCCTTTGCGGGCGCGCAGTCACGCGGAGCCCCCGGGCTTCGGGCGGAGGGGGTTGCGGTGGGGGAGTGTCTTGGGTGGTGCGCGGAAACGGCCGTTGGGGCGGGGAGTTGCACGACTGTGGGGCGGAAGGCGCGGCCCGGCGTGGTTCGCGTTGAACCGTGTACCGTACACCGCGGCTTTATGCTGGCGGGGCGGCCGCTAGGAGCCGCGCTTGGCCTTGCCGCCTTCCTCTCGGCCCTTGATCTTCTTCAATTGCTCCGCTTTGGCTTGCGCAACGGCAGCGTCGACCTCGTCTTGCAGTTCGGCTTCATAGACCCGCTTCACGAAGGCGGCTTGCTCTTTCGGATCAGCCTCAAGAAACATCAGAATAGCCGCCCCGAAGCATGCTCCAACCTTGCCGTAAAATGGCGCAACCGCCTCTTGAAATCGTTTCGCTAACACCGGGTGCAGCCGGAAGCTCACCGTACGCTTTTGCGCCATGCCCAGATTAAACCTCACAACGGCGTCGTCAGCAAATCGATGGGGAACGTAATTTTATTCATTGACATAGTAATCTAATATATTACACTCCCGTCATGAGTGTGATCTCTGCCAAAGACCCCGCGGGGAGCTCGTTACATCTCCCTCACATCGTTAGAGCGTCCAATCACGCACTCGCGCTCGCTTCACCTACGCTCGCGCGGCTGGAGTCAAGTCGCGAGCGAATTGGAGAACTAGTTCCTCGTGCCATCCATCTCCTAGCGGGCCCTCCCGGCAGCCGCAAATCCGGCTTAGCCCTCCAGCTCGCGCTGGACTATGGCGTCGCGGGGAACCGCACCCTCCTGCTCCTCAGCGAGGAAGACCCGGGGCGCGTGACGGAGCGATCGCACCGAATGCTCGCCGGCAGAGGCGGGGCGGCCGCCCGTCGTGCGCTGAGCAGCGTCGCACTCGAGGTGGCGCCGCACGATCCGGCATTGCTGGGCCGCCACGTGGAGCAACTGGTGCTGCGGCCGGCCAGCCCGCATCGCGGCATCAACCTCCTCATCCTCGACAGCATCCAGGGCGGCTCGGTCTCCGCCGGCGCCGACGCCGCCGCGTGCCGCGCCGCCGTTGACGCGGCCCGACGACTCCAGCTAGCCGGCATCGCGACCCTCCTCGTCGGCCACGTCACCAAGCAGAATGCGGTGCGCGGGCCGCGATCGCTCGAGCATGCCGTGGACGTCGTGCTCCACCTCGACTGCCGCGGCGGCCGGCGGACGCTCACGGTCACGAAAAATCGTTTCGGCCCCGCCGTCTTGCGGCCCGTGCCGCTGGCGATCGACCCGGTCACCACGCGCCTGTCGCTTGTCTCGCACGCGACGGCGCAGGTGGCGACGGTCCGCGCGTTCGTGCCCGGATCGGGGTTCGTCGAACTGCAGGCGGCCGCGTCGCTGCCGCCGTCCGGCGGCGGTCGCGGCGCGTTCGCGCTGTGCCGCGGCGTGC
>DASYWJ010000016.1:0-25643 GCA_035936155.1 Tepidisphaeraceae bacterium
GGGGCCGTCTTTCTGGGCGGGGGGGATGGGCGGTGGTGCGCAGCCATGCGCGCCCGACGCAACGGAGGCAGGTCGTGACAGGCAAGAGCGCTGAACAAGCGGCTGAACTGCGCGAGCCCCTGCGCGCGCGTCGCGGCATGAACTGCGGACCGTGCGAGCTGTGGTTTGGGGAGACGGCGGGCGTGCGGCAGGTCACGCTGGGAAACGGGACGGTCCGGGCGGAGATCCTGCTGGACAAGGGGGCGAACGTTCGCCAGTTCTGGCACGTGCCCACCGGCGCACGGATGCTGGCCGAGACGCACGACTGGGCGGAGCGCCTGGCGGAGTTCCACCAGAATGGGCAGCGGGGGAGCTGCTATTCCGACTGCTACGAAGGAGGCTGGCAGGACGTGCTGCCTGCCCGTGCGCAATGGGAGGGCGGCGCGATCGGCGACGGCGCGGGCGTCGGCGAGGCGGCGATTATTCCGTGGGAAGTGAAGCGCGTCGTATCCACCCCGGCAGCGGCGCATGTGATCTGCCGCGCGCGCTTACCGCAGTGCGAGCTGGATGTGGTGAAGCGTTTCGGCGTCCGCCGGCAAAGCGCGACGCTGAGAGTCGAGACGACGGTTAAGAACACCAGCGGCCGTAGCGTGCGGCTCAGCTGGACGCAGCATCCGGCTTTGGGGGGCGATCTGCTGGACGACGCCGCGCGCGTCTGGCTGCCAGGGGGTGAACCGCGCGTGAGGCGACGCAATCCCGGCCACCAGGACAACGGGGAAGACGGCCACAGCAGCCATAGCAGCTGCACCGAGGCCGCGCTGGGCTGGCGGAGTGCCGACGCGCTGTTGCCGACCTGCTCCGCCGATGCGTTCATGACCTTCGCGGACGTCGAGCGCGCTGACGCGGCGCTGCTCAGCGATGCGCGCGGCGTCGGCGTTCGGTTGCGCTGGGATGCGCTCACCTTTCCACACGCCTGGCTCTGGTGCGCGCGGCGCGACTCGATCTGCTGCATCGCGGTGGAGCCGTCCACCACCTACCTCCCGGAAACCGGCCCGCGCCCCGAGCCGGAGATCCTGCACCTGCTGCGCCCGGGCGATTCCATCCGCACATGGGTGGAGCTCTCGAGCTTCACATGGGAATCACGCGTGGCCGATCATGCCCCCGCAAGCGGACCATCGCTATTCGGCTCTGGCTGGAGTTGATAGTCTGCCCTTCTGAACGATGCGATCTTGGCGGCGGACGGGGGACAAGCGGAGGCGGTCGCGATGGCGCGCCGGCGGAAAACTCAACAGCAGCCGAACCGCAAGCCGCCGGCGCTGGAGCCGATCTGGTCGCAGGAGCCGCTCAACCGCCGTGAGACCTACGAGGCGCCGCGGACGCTGGTGAGCGAAGTCCCGATTCTCGGGCAGATCAGCCTTCAACGCGCCGTCCCGCGCGCCCTGGGGCCGGCAAGTCATCCCACCGAATTCGAGCTTCACCTCGTCCACGACGGTCGGATGCGGCTGTGGATCGATTCCCCCAAGCGCGTCTGCGAACTGCACGGCGGAATGGCGTCGCTCACGCAGCCGGGGCAACTGCACAGCGCCGAGGGCGAGTTGATGCTGCCGGGGCGGTGGATGTGGCTGCAGTTCCGCGTGCCCACCGACGCGCGCGGCGCCATGCCGGGGCTCAGCGCCCGGGAAACCGCCGTCCTGCGGGAGGGACTCTCGGAAGTGAAGCCGCCGGTGTTTCACTACTCGCCGGCTTTGGAAGACTGCATGGAACGCCTCCTCGGGGAGCACCGGCGTCCCACCCCCGAGAGCCCGATCGCGGCCCGCGGAATTCTCCACGAGCTGATCACCTGGATCATCCGCGATTACCGCGCCGAGCAACTGCGGCGGGACCGGGCGCCGGAGGGCTACTCGCCGCCCATCCTCAAGGTGATGGAGTGGCTCAACGAGCACCTGGACGAGAACATCTCCGTCGGCGACCTGGCGGACGTGGCGGGGCTGAGCCCCAGCTACTTCCGCCGCTGGTTTCATCGCGAGGTCGGCTCCAGCCCGAGAGATTACGTGACGCAACTGCGGATCGAGCGGGCCAAGCGGCTGCTGGCCGAGAGCGACCGCTCGATCACGCATATTGCCATGGACCTGGGGTACAGCACGTCCGCGTACTTCACCGCCGTGTTCCACGGCGAGACGGGCACCACGCCCAGCGACTTCCGCCGCCAACTCCGCGAATCGCGCGAGCCGGGCCCCGGAACCGACAACGGACGAGGCGAGGACGCGGCATAAAACACGACCCGGAGGACTCAAATCTCATGTTGCTCGAAACAGATCTCCCCCGTCCGCTCGAGTTCTTCACAGACGCCACCGATGGGCCGCGCGTGCTGAGGCGTGAACAAGTCGACTTCTATCACGAGCAGGGTTATCTCCACATCCCGGCGATGTTCACGCAGACGGAGACGGACGAGCTGTCGGATCACCTCAACTGGGTCATCGACACCTGGGCCATCAAGGACCAGGGCTGGACCGGCCCGTGGCGGAAGAAGTACATGGATGTCGAGACCGAGAAAAAGAGCCAGTTGATCGCGCTGCACGACCTGCAGTACTACTCCGATGCCTGGACGCGCGCGGTGACCAGGCAAAAGCTGGCCGCCGCCATGGCTGACCTGCTCGGGCCGGTTGTCGAGCTGCATCACAGCACCCTGCACGTGAAGCCGCCGGAGACCGGGCACCCGTTTCCGATGCATCAGGACTGGGCGTTTTACAAGCACCGCGACGGGCGGTACGTCGACGTTCTCGTGCACCTGGACGACACGCGTCATGAAAACGGCGAGATTCGGTTTCTCGCCGGCTCGCACAAGCAGGGCGCGCTGGAGCACATCACGCAGGATGAGCAGGGGAAGGGTTGTACACCGCACCTGCCGATGGAGAAGTACCGGCTCCAGGACACCGTGCCGGTGCCCGCGCGGCGCGGCGATGTCGTCTGCTTCAACATCTTTACCGTGCATGGCTCGTACATCAACACAACCGATCGAGCCCGCCGGCTGGTGAGAGTGGGTTACAAATCCCCCGAAAACGAGCAGTTGGAAGGCCAGAGCAAGGGCCGCCCCAGCTGGATCGTCCACGGCCGCCGGATGCACCACCCCGGCGACGTGCCGCTCAGGCAAAACTGAACGAATGCGCAGGCATCACTTTTTCTCGTGGCTGGGCGTCCCCACCCGAGCCATGAGTGGTGGGGCGGCGTGCGCCGCCGGTCAGGCCGCTGCAGGCATCAATTTCCCGCGCGAGCGAACCTTGATTGCCCTGCCGGCCGTTGCGGGTCAAGAATACTCAAGCCACGGTCGACCAGGGTTTCGGCGACGCAGGCGAGGGTGAAAGCAACGAGAGAGGGAACGCGCAATGACCGAACAAGCCGCATCCGTGCGCCGCGCTTTTTTCGGCGAGGGGCTGTTCGACTGGCAGGTTCCGGTCGGCCAGGACCGCGAGCGGTCGTGGGACAAGTTCACCTTCGATACCGCGAAATGGTGGGGATCATTTCCGCGCGACGAGGAGCCCGCCCTCCCCGGCCGCCGCGATGATGCCGATCTGTTTGCCCGCTTTCCCTGGGCCATCGGACCGTTTCAGAAGTACGTGGGCAACCCGGTGCTCGCACCTACCCCCCGCAAATGGGACGCGGGCCGGTACGACGGAGGCGTGCACAACGGGGCCATCGTCCGGCACGACGGCAAGTTCCACTATGTCTACCGCGGGGAGCGGCCGATCGACGTCGAGCAGAATAGCCGGATCGACTATATCTGCGACATCGGGCTTGCCACCAGCGACGACGGCGTGAACTTCACCAAGGATCAGTTCCACAGCCCGTTCTTCCGCCACGGCGAGTTCCGCCGCTATAGCTACGAAGATGTCTGCCTCGTCCGCCATGAAGGCGTGTATTATCTGTTCTGCAACCAGTGGTTGTGGGAGGACTCGCATAACACGTCGATTAACGGCACGTTTCTCGCCACCTCGAGCGATCTGCGGCACTGGCAGCGCCACGGCATCGTCTTCCCCAGGGCCAGCCGCATTCACCGCAACGGCGTGGTCGTGCAGGACGCGGAGAACAATGCTGTCCGCGTCAACGGCAAGTTCGTCATGCATATCAACGACGGGCTGATCGCTTATTCAGATGACTTGATCCATTGGGAATCGGAGGAGATCAACGACCTGTGGCCGGGCGGCGAGGGATGCCTGGCGCTGGCGGGGCACGACCCCGCCCGCCCCGAGGACCTGGTGCTCTTTACCGGCGGTCACCACCACGGTCACTTCTATGCTGTTGGGCAGGTGCTCTTCAGCACGCGCGACCCAAGGAAGCCGCTGGCTTACCTGCCGAGGCCGATGCTGGCGGCCGACCCGGCCATCCCCCACGAGAGCGGCTGCCGCGCCGAGCCGCCGCACGACCCGATCTCCAGCTTCCGGGACTGCATCTTCTTCAATGGATTGACCCGTCACGCCGGAAAATGGTGGATGTACTACGGCGGCAGTGAATACTACACGTGCCTGGCGACCGCCCCCGCGCCCGAGTGAAATGGGACGCGTTCGCCAGCGGGTGGTGAGCCTGTTTGAGGAATCGACTTCGACGATGGCCGATTGAAATAACATGTCCACATCCAAAAGAATCATGGACCAGGCAATGCGGCAGGAGAGGCCGGATCAGATTCCGGTCATGTGCCAGCTCGCCAACGGTCACACGATCATCAACACAGGCGTGCATCCGATCGACTACTTCGTCGAGGACGAGGTGTGGGCGGACTGCCTGATCCGCATGCGGAGCTTGTACGAGTTTGACGGCATCCTGTGTCACAAACCGAGCCGAACGCCGCGGCTGATGGAACTCGTGGAGCGCGTCGACCGGGATGCGGAGATCCCGACGTTGTACCTCCGGGACGGCGCGCGGATCGAGTGCACCCGCGACGACGACGCCTACTACAAGCGGCCGGACGATTTCCGTTTCCCCACGCTGGATGAGATCGACTTCGACCGGCCGATGGACTGGGCGCCGGAGTCGTACAAGGCGTTCCAGTGGAGCAAGGGCACGTACGACTTCAAAACACCAGAGGAGATTCCAGAGGAGGCGTTCGCGACCATCGACCGCGTGATCGCGCGCTGCGGCGAGCAATACTCGGTTCACGGCGAGGTCCGGGCGCCGTTCGACCACTTCCTCAGCCTGCTCGGCATGGAAGATGGGTTGATGGCGCTGCTCACCAACCCGGAGGAATCGCAGCGGCTGCTGGAAACGACCACCAAATGGTCGGTTGCGCTGGCGGCGGCCCAGGTGCGGCGGGGCGCGCACGCCATCAAGATCAGCAGCCCCTTCGCCGGCAGCGGGTTCCTGTCGCCCGAGATGTACGAGCAGTACATCATCCCCGCCGAAAAACAGATCGCCGCGGCCGTCAAGGCCGAAGGCGGCTTCAGCTACACGCATACCTGCGGCGCGATCGGCGACCGCCTCGAGCTGATCATGGAGTGCGGTGTGTCGGGAATCGAATGCCTCGACCCGCCCCCGTTGGGAAACGTCGATCTGGCCGACGCCGTCGAGCGCTGCAACGGCAAGATCTTCATCAAGGGAAACATGGACCCGGTGAACACGCTGCTGCGGGGGGACAAAGAGAAGGTGAAGCACGACGCGACGGAGATTCTCGAGACTGCCGGCCACACGATGGGCGGGTTCATCTTGTCCAGTGCCTGCTCCGTTGCCCCGCCGGCGCCGCCCGACAACATCAAGCGGGCGGTGGACGCCTGCCGCAAGTTCAAGCCCTGATGGAATGAGGCAGTCAGCAGCGCCGGTGACGCGGTCTTCGAGCTTCTTGCGAGATAATCAGCGATGGCCGTTTTCTCAGCAACCTCACAGAGACCTGCGTACGCGGTGCCCGAAAAAGCGCTGCGCCGCTGGGCGACGCAGCGGCTGCGGCGGGCGCACCGCGCGGATGGCGGGGTCGATTATGTCTTCCTACTCTCAGGATCAACCTGCAACAACGTCCCCATCGAGGCGGTGATGACAGTCCGCCTTGATGCGGCCGGCAGGATCGAAGCCGCCTCGTCCCGTTCGGCCAGATCAGACATCGGCTGCGATGCGATGTGCGCAGCGGAACGCAGCGGCGCAAAGTTTCTGTCCGACATGGGGACCTGCGACGAAGCGGTCGGCCTTACGCTCGATGAAGCCGCGTTTCGAGATTGGAGCGAGGAGCCCTCTGGATGCTTCTGCACCGCCGGCAACCGCCGCCACAAGTGGAGGAACGTTTTCCAGGCGTGGCATTACGCGGCTACTCATTCCGATCTTTCGACTCAGACCACCAGCACCAGAGGCTAACGGTGGCGCTTATCACCTGATCCTATGAAAACTGTCGCTCGTGCTCCGGTGAGAATCGATCCGGCCGGCGGAGGCACGGATGCCCCTCCTTATTCAATCGAATACGGCGGGTGCGTTGTGAACTTCTCGGTCGCCCGCTATAGCTACGCGCAGCTCCAGTGGCTGGAGGATGGCGCGGGCGCGCACCTGTACTCACTTGACCTCAAGCAAGGCGCGTGGGCGCCCACTCTCGAGGCGCTGCAATTCGACGGCCGGCTGGAGTTTGTCAAAGGTTTTGTGAAGCACCTGCTGAAGGGGAGAAACGACTTCCTCCTCATCACCCAGTCCGATGTTCCCGTGCGCACGGGGCTGGGCGGCAGCGGCGCGATGGGGGTCGCGATCACCAAAGCATGCCTGAGCGCAACCGGACGGCAGATAGAACCGGCCGATCTGGCCCTGCTCGCGAATCACATCGAACGCCATGAGCTGGGCTACGCGGGGGGCGGTCAGGATTCATTCGGCGCGGCGGTCGGCGGAGTGAAAAAGCTCGTTTTGCATCAAGGTGGCGGCGCCACCTGCTCGCGCCTGAAGCTGCCGCCGGGCATGACCGAGCGGCTCGAGCGCGATATGCTCCTGATCTACACCGGCGGCATCCATCTCTCCGGCACTATTCATGAGGACATCAAGCGCTCCTACGCGATGGAAAATTCCCCGACGATCGCCGCCATGGATCGGCTGAAGGCGGCCGCTCTCCGGATGGCCGACGCGCTGGAAGCGGGCGATATCGACGGCTTCGTCGAAACGGTCAACGAGTCGCGAAAGAACCACTACGCGCTGCACAGCAGTTGCGACAGTGACACGCTGCGCGCGTTCTTCACCACGCTCGACCCGTACATCCTCGGCGGCAAGACATGCGGCGCGGGCGGCGGAGGATTCATCGCCGTGCTGACCCGGGCGGCATGCAAGCAAGCCTGCACTGACGCCGCCGAAGCGCTCGGTGGCAACGTTTGGCCCTTGAAGATGGATCATGAAGGCGTGATCGGTTGGGAAGAACCCGACTGGGCCCCCGCGGACCTCACCCGCCTCAAATCCCTTGCCCGAGCGTGAAATCAGATCCTCCTGCTGACGCAGGCGCCCGCCCAGGACCGCCAGCAGATCGAGCGGGCCAAAGCCGTTGCGCAAGTTGGTGGGTTTGCAAACGGTTAGGGAGCCTTCGGGCGCTTTTCGGCTTGTTTGGCTGGTGGGGTTTCGGCCGGGCCGGTCGGTGCGGACGTAAATGGTGGGGCATTGGGTAGGGGGGTTGTTCCCGGTCCGCGCGGCGGGCGGGTAGCATTTCCTTCCGCGCTGCATGGGCCTCGACCTCTCATCCTTGGCCGGCGATCCGACCACCCATGGGGTGGACGGTCACCGGCGCGTATGCCCTTTCTGCCGGTCTGTGCCTTGCGACGGGGTTGCGGGAGCGCCAATGCGCCGGGGCGCCCGACCGGTTCCCGCGGTTCTGGTTCGCGCTGGGCGGTGCACTGCTGATTCTGACCGTGAACAAGCAGCTGGACCTGCAGGCGGCGCTGACGGCGGCGGGGCGCGACTGGTCCAGAACGCTCGGGTTGTACCATCACCGAGCGCTGCTTCAGGCGGCGTTTGTAGCGGCGGTCGCGCTGTGCTTCGTGTGCGCGGCGGGCGCAGCGGCGCGGTTCGCCGGGCGACGCTTGCTGCGCGTGCCGATGGCCTGCTGCGGGGTGGTGGTGCTGATGGGGTTAGTCGTTTTGCGCGCGGCGTCCTTCCATCACGTCGCTGCCGCGGTGGCAAATCCGCTTCCGCTCCTGCTGGAACTCGCCGGCGCGGCGCTGATCAGCGCAGACGCGGTGCGAGGCGCTGCTCCGACCTGCCGCGGCAAATGTGGCGGACCCGCTCGCACACGAGCGAGCGCTGGGTTGAATGGATGTTCCGCGCCAGTTCCCCTGCGCGCACGGGCTTGTGCTCATGAAGATACGAGTGCGTGTGCGCGGCGAGCCATTACAGCTTCGGCGGCGGGACGCAGAACGGCTTACGAATAAGCTCCGAGCTCCGGTACGGGGCCACGTGGCCGTCCATGAACAGCAGATTCGCGGTCGTGTTCTTCAGGTGGCGTGTCCGAACATTCAGGGAGGGGCCGGGGCCGCCATACACGTCGAGCTTGTGGTAGGTGTTGAGGATGAGCCCCTGCTCCCTGGCCGGATCGATCCCACGAATGAACCAGAACTTGTTCGCCACCTGGTGCGAATTTTCCATCACGACCGAGTTCGTCGCTGCGGCGTGGTAGTTGATCGGGTGCGTGCCCGGAGCCATCGAGGTCTGATTTGAGCACCAGAACGAGGAGATTTCCGCCGAGGGGCGCATGTTCGTCAGCTTCACGGGCGTCATTACCCTACCGGGCACCCCCTTCGCCGTCCAGTATGGGTCGATCAAGCTATAGTGACCAAAGACGCGCGCGTTGGCCATGTAGTGGCGCAGCCCTTCGCCGGTCGTGTCACCATCCTGGAAGACGCCGGAAATCGGCACGCGCATGGGCTCGGTCATCCTGCCATAGGTTTCCGTTTCACCCGCCCTGGGCGTAATGAAGCGGCTGAGCGTCTCTTGAATGCGTTCGGAGTAGGACCCCCCGGGCGTGCCGTCAGGAAGGGTGCCTTGGCGTGGCGCCGTCCAGCCCCAGGGGACGTAGTCGCGGTTTTGTGATGCGTACATCTGCACCGCCATCCCGATCTGGCGGAGGTTCGACTGGCACTTCACATATGTCGCCTGCCGCCTCGCGCTTTGCAGCGCGGGGAGCAGAATCGCGATCAGCACCGCGATGATGCCGATGACCACGAGCAGTTCAACGAGAGTGAATGCCCTTTGCCGTGCGTGACGGGGGGTGCGGGCGGTAGACGTGTTCATGCCGTGCTCCTTGACTCCAAATGCGGGCGGTGATTCTTCGAAATGGCCGCCAGCGATAGTATACACTGCGAACAGGCCACGGAGTTTCAAAATTTGCGCCGACGGCTGGACCAAATTGCGCAAAGGCAACACGTCAGGCCGCGGAGGCGTCAAGCCTCCGCCGACACCCGGGCGGCGCACCAGAGGTCGGCGATGCCGATGGCGGCGACCATGGCGGAGATGGCGAGGAACTGCCCCGGCGCTTTGGTGTGATGGCTGGCCTTGCCGAGGGCGACGGTGTCGAGGACGTCGCCGGCCACCCGGCCCCACAGGCTGGCGGCGAGCTGCTTGTTGGGCCGGTCCTCCCCCAGGATGCTGATCCCATGGCCCAGCTCGCGGACGCCCAGGGCGCGGATCGCCCCCTGGCGCTGCTTGTCCGGGGGGAGTCCGAGCAGTCTTTCAACATGCTGCGGCGCCGCCAGCTCCGTCGCGGCAATCGCCAGGCTGATCCAACCCAGCGTGCGGGCGGCGTCGAGCTCATCGACCTCGACGCTCGGCAGCGCGTCCGCCATTTCCGCAGCGCGCTCCCTCATCTGCCGCAACAGTTGTTCCGACCGCGTTTCCTGATGACCAAACCACATCACAAGCCTCCTCTGATGCCTGGGCCAGGACGAACCAATTTATTCACCGCGGAGATGCGGAGAGCGCGGAGGAAGAGAAAGAATTTCCGGTCGCAACCGCCTTTCCTCCGCGCTCTGTGCGTCTCCGCGGTGGAACTTTTCTCCGCCTTCTACGGAAAAGACCTTCAGGCCGCCGGGTCGAGCACGATCTTGATGCAGCCGTCCTTTTTCTCGCGGAAGATGTGGTAGCCGTGGACGGCCTGGCTGAGCGGCATGCGGTGCGTGACGACGAAGCCGGGGTCGATCCTGCCCTGGCGGACGTAGTCGAGCAGCCGCGGGACATACTTGTGCACGTGCGTCTGGCCGGTCTTGATCGTCAGCCCCTTGTTCATCAGCGCGCCCAGCGGGACCTTGTCGGCCAGCCCGCCGTAGACGCCGGCGATGGAGACGGTGCCCGCCTTGCGGCAGCATTCGATCGCCTGTCGCACGGCGGCGGGCCGGTCGGTTTCGCCGAGCATCCAGGTCTTGGCCTTGTCATACACGTGCTCGAGGGTGTTCGTCCCATGCGCTTCCATTCCGACGGCGTCGATGCAGACATCGGGCCCGATGCCGCCGGTCAGGTCGAGCAGACGCTCGTAGACGTCTTCGGTGCTGTTGTCGATGGTGATCGCGCCGCCGTCGCGGGCCATCTGCAAGCGCTCGGGAACCATGCTGCCATTGTCGATCGCGATCACCCTGCCGGCGTTGAGCAGCATCGCGCTTCGGATCGTGAACTGACCCACGGGGCCGCAGCCCCAGACGGCGACGGTGTCATCCGGCTGCACGTTGCAGTGCTCGACCGCCATGAAGCCGGTGGGGAAGATGTCGGAGAGGAACACGATCTGGTGGTCCGTGAGGTCCTGGGGCATGACCTGACAGTTGACGTCTGCCATCGGTACGCGCAGGTACTCCGCCTGGGCGCCGGCATAACCGCCGGTGAGGTGCGAGTAGCCGAAGATCCCGGCGGTGCTGAAGCCGAACATCTCCTCGCCCATGTAGGACTTGGGATTGGAATTGTCGCAGCAGCTCCACAGTTCGCGCCGGCAGAAGAAGCATTCACCGCACCCGATGGGGAACGGCACGACCACTCGATCGCCCACTTTCAGCTTGCTCTTGTCAACATCAGGCCCGACTTCTTCGACAACGCCCATGGGCTCATGGCCGATGATGTCGCCGGGCTTCATGAAGGGAATGAAACCGTCCACGAGGTGCAGGTCCGAGCCGCAGATGCACGTCGAGGTAATGCGAATGATCGCGTCGCGCTTGTTGAGGATCTTGGGCTCAGGGACATTCTCGACCGCCACCTTGTAGGGGGCGCACCAGATGAGTGCTTTCATGACTTGGTTCCTTCCGCGAAAATGATTGGTGCTTTGATGGCTCCAAAGAGAAAAGCTGATTCACCGCGGAGACGCGATCTCCGCGTCTCCGCGGTGCTAATCTGTTTGCAGGTTCCAGATGGCGTGGGGCACGTCCTGGATCAGGTAAACAGCGGCCTCCATTCGGATTCGGTGTAACGTTCGCTTTGGCCGGTGCAGGTGCCATGGGGCTGGCCGATGATCGTGAGGATTTCGCCGATCTCCATGAGCCGCTTGAAGTTCCGCAGGTCCTCGCGGATGACGCGCGACGGATTTTCGCCGAACAGCTTGGCGATCCAGTTCCCCAGGACTCCGGCGGGGGGGATGTAGTCCATGAACACGTGCACCTCGGTGCCGCGCTCGCCCAGGGCGGGGGCGAAGCGGATCGCGCCGCTGTTGTGCACGTCGGCGCTCTCCAGCGATCGCCAGGCGATCATGCGATTCGGCTCCTCGGCCGTGATCTCCGCGTCCCACTCCAGCTGCTTTCCTCCAAAGTTCGGCAAGCGCGCGACCCAGTGCGAGCGGCGGTCGTCGATGACGTCCACGCGCTGGAGGTGGGTCATGATCCGCGGCAGGTTGCGAAAGTCGCGCCAGAACGTGTAAAGCTCCTCGGGAGATCGGTTGATGAGGAACGCCTGCTCGATGTGAATCCCGTGCGTGTGCTGCGTGTCATCGGTGGTGTCGATGCCCAGCGCCTGGTTCAGGTGACAGTGTCCGGTGACGCCGCGGTGCAGGAGTGCGCCGCCGAGGGCGGTGGTCACCAGCCCGGCCAGTCCGCCGCGCTTCACGCCGAACAGGGCCAGAATCGCGCCGCCCGCGACGGAAGCCGCGCGCTCGGTGCTCCCGACGTTGATCTGCTCGGCATAGTCCTGCTGTCGCTGGGACTGCTGCTGTCCGGCGTCTGTGAGGCTGCTGCTGCTCGCGCCGGCCGAAGCGCCGCTCCCGGCGCCGGCGATCGCGGACCCGCCGCCCGAAGAAATGTCCAGTCCCTGGTCGATTCGTGTCATGGTGCGCTCCGTGGCTAAGTCGAGCCGTCGCGGTCGCGAAGCCTTCATCGCGCCGATCCCGCAATCCCAACGGTCTGGCGGCTCGGGACATCCACGACGCAACGGCGGTGCCGCGAAGGGTCGACACGTCGTCATTTCCAACAGTCATCGCTGGTCATGTGCCTGAGGTTGCTTCGACATCGCTGCTGAATTCGACTCCGCGATGCGCGCGGCGGGGGGTATAGTGCTGCGCGATGTCAGACCCCTTCTCCGCGCAGATCACGATCGACACCAACCGCACGATCGGCGAGGTGTCGCCCCTGCTGTTTGGCGGATTTGCAGAGCACATGGGCCGGTGCGTCTACGAGGGCATCTATGACCCCACGTCCCCGCACGCCGACGAGCGCGGCTACCGCAAGGACGTGTTGGCGGCGCTGAAGAGCTTGAACCTGACGGTCCTGCGTTACCCCGGCGGGAACTTCGTCAGCAACTACGACTGGCGCGACGGCGTGGGCCCGCGCGAGCGGCGCCCCCGCCGGCGCGAGCTGGCCTGGCAGCAGATCGAGACGAACCAGTTCGGCACCGACGAGTTCCTCGACTACTGCAAGCGGCTGAGTTGTCAGCCCATGATCGGGCTGAACTTCGGTACGGGCAACATCAAGGACCACGCCGCTGACCTCGTCGAGTACTGCAACGCGCCGGCCGAGACGGCGCTGGCCGACCTCCGCGCGGCCAACGGCCACCGCGAGCCGTACGGCGTGAAGTACTGGTGCCTGGGCAACGAGATGGACGGCCCCTGGCAGATGGGCGCGCTCTCGGCCGAGCAGTACGGGCTGAAGGCGCGCGAAGCCGCCAAGCTCATGCGCTGGCAGGACCCGTCGATCAAAACCATCCTCTGTGGCTCATCGGGCCCGGGCCTCAAGACGTACCCGGAGTGGGACCGGGTCGCGCTGGAGATCGCGTGGGAGCAGAGCGATTTTCTGGCGATGCACAACTATGCCACGAACTATGAGAACGACACGACCGCTTACCTCGGTTATGCAATCGAGCTGGAGGACCAGGTCGACACGCTCGCGGCGACGCTGCGCTACGTGAAGGCGAAGCTGCGCTCGACCCGCGATGTCTACCTGTCCTGGGACGAATGGAACGTCTGGTACAAGGACCGCAGCGGCCAGGGCGGGTGGACCGAGGCGCCGCACCTCTCGGAGGAACTATACAACCTGGAGGACGCGCTGGTTGTCGCGCAGTGGCTGAGCGTGTTCCTGCGAAAGTGCGACGTGGTGAAAATCGCGTGCCTGGCGCAGATCGTCAATACGATCTCGCCCATCCTCACTGCCGGTCACGGGCTGCTGAAGCAGAGTACCTATTACCCATTCGAGCTGTTTTCGCGGCACGCGAAGGGGATCTCGCTCGACGCGCTCGTGAAGTGCCCCTGCTACGAGACGAAGCGCTTCGGCGATGTGCCGGTGCTGGATGTGTCGGCGACCTTCGACCCCGCCACCGGCAAGGGCGCACTGTTCGTCGTGAACCGCAGCCTTGCGAAAGCGCTGCCGACCACAATCCACTGGCAGGGCCACCTGCCCGAGCGCATCACCATGGTCCGCCAGCTGAGCGGAATCGATCCCAAGGCGGCCAATAGCTTCGCGCACCCCGATGTGGTCGTGCCGGAGGAACTGACGCCGCCGCTCGTCAACGGCGGGGGGAGCAGCGTCATTCTTCCGCCGCTATCGTTTACCGCATTCCTGACCAGTGATGCATAAAGCGGATTGCACCTGAACGTAGCGTCGTCCCGTTTTGTCATCCTTCAAGGATGACGTTGGGCAGTGCCGCTGCACGTGAAAGGTTGAGAACGAAATGATCCTCGCTGGCGACATTGGCGGAACCAACACGCGGCTGGCCATTTTTCAGGACGACGGCGCGACGCTCGTCCGCCAGCACGTGTTCAAGAACGCCGGCCGCACGAGCTTCCTCGACATCGCTCGCGAGTTCCTCTCCCAACACCAGCAGCAGGGTTCTAACCAGCGCATCACGAAAGCCGCCTTCGGCGTCGCCGGCGCGGTGCGCGGCGGGGTCGTGAAGATGACGAACCTCGGCTGGACGCTGATCGATCCCGAGCTCGAGCGCGACCTGGACATCCCCAACGTCGCGCTGATCAATGACATGGTGGCCCATGGCGAGAACATCGCGAACCTGCGCGGCGACCAGTTGGTCACCCTCCGGGCCGGCGAGCGCTGCGCCGACGGCGGCGGGGCGGTCATCATCGCCGGGACCGGCCTCGGCGAGGGCGGTTTGTACTACGACCGTGCCACCAAGCGCCTCCGCGGGCTGCCAAGCGAAGGCGGCCACTGCGACTTCGCCCCGCGCGATCAGCGCGAACAGCGCCTCCTCGAGTGCCTCCGCGACCGGGGCAAGCCCCCCACGTGGGAGTCCGTCGTCTCCGGCCCGGGCCTCCGCGTCATCTACGATTTCCTCCGCGCACAAGGCGGGGACTTGCAAGGCGCCAACTTCGGCAAGGACGGTCCCAGGCCCGAGCAGATCACCGACGCCGCCGCCGCCGGCGCCTGCCCGCTGTGCGTCGAGACGACGCACCTGTTCGTCTCCCTCTACGGCGCCGAAGCCGGCAACCTCGCGTTGAAATTCTGCGCCACCGCCGGCGTCTGGCTCGGGGGGAGCATCGCCGAAAGTTTGCTGGACCTGTTCCGCGGGGACGTATTCCTGAACTCGTTTTCGCAAAAAGGTCCGCCGCGCATCCGCGAGATGCTGGGGAAGGTCCCGATCCACTTGATCAAGTTCGAGTTGAACGGCCTGTACGGCGCGGCCAGTTACGCCGCATCGCTTTAGCTCCCAACCCGGCGTCTGATTCCTTCCCAGATGTCGGTGAGTGCGAGGCGATCCGCCCAGGTGGAAATGCAGGCGATGAACCACACGTCGCGATCGGCATCCGTCGGAAGATGCGCGCGCCGCGCAAACTGGTCCGGCCAATCCGGTTCCCGTGGCACGACGAATTCCGCTGGCGTGTGAGCCGCTGCCCGCAGGTGAGGCCCCGACGTTCGAGTGCGGCGGCGACGAAGCTCAGCAGGTCACTCTGATCCAAGCATTCTCCGCCGCATCTCAGCCTTGACCTGCGCCTCGGTCTACTCTGGATATTGCCGCCGGAGCAGCGCGCACAGTCGGTCGCGGCCATAACGCCACATCGCGTGGGCGCTGGCGAGGCGCTGCGCCGGGGTCTTTTGCCGCAGCAGTTCGGCCATGTCGTCATCTACAACCTCGAACCGCGAAATGTCGTGCGCCGTCTTCATTCTGTCCTCATCTTATCCGGCTCAATCCCATTCCCCTCACACCATTTCCGATACGCGATGGGCGAGATTTCGCTGGGCTTGATCTCGCTGCGCCCGCCCCAGAAAACGTTGGTGTAGCTGATGGGAATCCCCACCGACTTCAGGTGCTCGTCGATGGCGGCCTTGTGGGCGAGGACCATTTCCTTCTGCGTGCCGTGGGCCACGCCCATGATGTTGACGTTGTTGAAGTCGGGGCCGCCCTCGCGCCAGTAGGCGTGGGTCATGATGTGGAACCGGCCGACCTGCCGGCCCGTCTCGATCTCGCGACCCTCCGGCACGGCCCAGTGGAACAGGGCGTTGTATTTGGTCACCTGCTCGCCGGTCTTGAGCGTCTTGACGTGTTCCAGGAACGTGCTGAACCGTCCGATCACGCGGCGCTCGTTGAGGCTCCTGGCCACGCGGTAAAACTCCTCGAGCGACACGCCCGCCGCCTGCGCGCGCGGCTGCCAGAGGTCCTCGCGAATCTCATCCGGGCTGAACTCCCGCTTCAGCTCGACCAGCACGCGCCATTCCAGCTCGCTCAGCTCGACAATATTTGTGTCCAGCACTTCCGCCAGCTCATCTGATTTGCTCCCCGGTTCCATCCCGCGCCGCCGTACGTGGCCCACGCCCAGCGCGAAAAGCCGCTTGGCGGGCATCAACCGGAAAGCCGTGCAGCCCGTCTGACTGGCGAGAAAGGCGCAGTGCTTCTCCATCGAATAGCCCTGCGGCACCTTGACGGTGGTCCACAGCCGGAACTTCGATCCCGCAACGATCGTGTCGGTCGAGCGAATGACCACGTGCCCGCTGAACGGATCGTGGTGAAACATGTAGTCAAAGGCGGATTGGAGGCTCGCCTCGGGCACCTGCCACGCCACCAGCGCCCCGCGCGCCAGGTTCGTGGCCATCAGCGTCTGCCGTACCCTCCGGATGGTCCCGGCGCGCAGCATCGCTGCAATGCGTTCGATCACGATCGACCGCTCCACATCCGCCTGCTGCGCAATGGCCCCGAGCGGATCGGTCTGAAACCCTTGAATCTTGTCCTCCGACACCGCCAGGATGCGCGCGTTGATCGGGTCGCTGGTATGAACGGGAATGGTGAGACTGCTCATGCGCGCGTCATTCTACGTGACGCACCCTAAGTTGTCCCCGCCAGTTGGTCCGTTGGATTGGAACTCCTGGCGATTTGGAGATCAAGCGCAGCGCCATCGGGCGCACGATCGCGCAAAAGGAGTTACGGCAATCTTGCCGGAATGCAGAATTCTTTGCGCGGTTTATCGGGCGATTTTTGGAGATGCGCCGCTTGGCGGTGCGTGGTTGTGTGCACGATCGCGCACGGCTGGGGTGGAGGGATAGGCGCAGCGACGATTGATCGGCGGGGGTTGGTTTGAGATCGAGAAGCGGATGAACGCGATGTCTCACAATGTCTCAAAATGTCTCACCGGCGCCGCCCGTGGCGAGGGACTCGCGGCCGCTGCGCGTGGGTCGGCCAAGACTTACGCGCGACGTGCCGGGCGGGAGGTCGCGGGAGTGGGACATCAGTGGACGGACAACGCGGCGACCCTCACGCGGCGGCCACGACCCGGCGGCGGGTGGTGGTCGTCTGTCGTCATCGGAGCTTCTCCCCAACGTGCTCCAGCCACCCCGGGTCCGGCAGGGCGTAGGGGCGGAACTTCTCCATGATGCCCTGTTCTTCGCTGTACGCCAGCGCGCGGTGCATGCCCAGCTTGTTGGCCAGGGGTGAGTCGATCAGGTTGCTGGAGTCGGAGGCGCTCATCTGGAATAGGATGCGGGTGTCAAACTCGCGCATGTTGTTGCGGTCGAGCGTGCGCTCGACCGATGCGGGCGTGTCGGCCCAGGCGATGACGTGGATGCCGACGGCCGGACCTTCGCGCAGGAGCTCGGCGAACTGCTTGTCGGGCGCGGCGGGCTTGTCCTCGTCGGCGCTGCCGAAGCTGAAGCTGTCTTCGCTCTTGCGCAGCTGGCGGTAGCGCTGCAGGGCGTAGATGAAGAGGAAGATCGCCGGGGGGTGGCGCTGGTCGGAGTCCATGCGCCGCTTCGTCTCAGCCGCCAGCTCGGCGATGGCGGCGTCGGTCGCGCGCCACTCGATCAGCTTCGTCTTGTGCGGGATGGCGTCGGCGACGCGCGCGAGCGTGCCGGCGAGCGGGGAATCGGCGGGGGTGGCATCGAAGAGATAGAAGCTGGCGGCGTCGTTCCCATGCTGGGCGGCGAGCGAAATCATGCTGGAGGCGATCATCGCCATGGCGGCGTCTTCGGATTGCCCGACGATTAAGGCGTTGGCGCCGCTCTGGCGGCGGAAGGTGATGGCAGTGGGATCCTTGATGGCGACAGGGTCCCCCAGCCATGCCTGCGGCGCGGGCGGCGCCTTGGGCGCGGCCGTCTTCCAGGCGTCCAGCGCGCGCATGAGCTTCGCGTTCTTGCGGATGTCGGCCGGGGCGTTGCCTTCGAAGACGATGGGCGGACCGAAGCGCTGGATGTATGGACCGGCGCGCTGGGCGATCTCCGCGAGGTACTGCTCCTTGCGATCATCGGGGAGCCACGCGACCTGGAACGGGCTGTTGCCTTCGACGAGGCCGCCCTGGTCGTTGTAGATCGCCTCCCCGGGGCGCGAGAGCAGGCGTGCGGCGGCGTTGTTGTCGCCGAGGATCAGCTGCGAGTCGGCCTCGCTGGTTTGCAGCGCGATGCGGACGGCCATCTGTCCGATCGTGCTCCGCGCCAGACCGCTCGTGCCGCCGATGGTCTGACTGCCGAGGACGAGATGGATCCCGAACGCGCGGCCCTGGCGGACGAGCCGATCGAGCAGGAGGCCCGCGTCCTGGGCGAGCCGATCATCCTCGCTGAAGAACTCCTGGAATTCGTCGATGATCAGAAGCGTGCGCGGCATCACCTCCGCGCCGGGGGTCTTCCGGTAGCTCGCCAGATCCTGCACGCCCGCCTGGCGGAACAGCGCGCCGCGCCGGCCGAGCTCCGCGTCGATGCGCTGCAGCACGCTCAGGCCGAACTCGCGATCCGATTCCACCGCAATCGCGCGGGCGTGCGGCAGCTGGTGCACGCCATAGGTCTTGAACTCCACCCCTTTCTTGAAGTCGACGAGGTACAGCTCGATCTCGTCGGGCGAATACCACATCGCCAGGTTGGTGATGATCGCGTGCATCAGCGTCGACTTGCCCGAGCCGGTCTTGCCGGCCATCAGCACGTGCTGAGCCACGCCGCGCCCGAGCTTCATCGACTGCAGGCGCGTTGCCCCCATTCGACCGATCGGGACCGACACTTCCTCCGCGGTCGAACCGGTCCAGAACTTCTCCTGCGGCGGGGCGATGGTGTCGAACGGCACCTCGACGCGCTTGGCTTGCTTTGCGTGCTTGCCAACCACGTCAAGGATCGTCGTGAGGAACTGCTCGGCGGGCGGAGGATCGAGCGTCAGCGGGAACCGCGAAAAGACGTCATCGCGCCATGTGAAGTGGTCGCCTTCGCGGACGAGGTTGAGGCAGTGCGCTTCCAACTCGTCCAGGTGCGTTCCGGATGGGAGCGGCTGGCGCGTGTCACGGACGACGAGCGTGTAAACGCCGCACTTGGCGCCGGTGCTGGCGATGCTGTTGAGCCGCCGAAATGCTTCACCCTGAAATCCGACGGGGAAATCGGCAATAACGAGGAACCGGTAGGGCTCCGCCAGTTCGCCCGCCTGCTCATTGTACTCATCAATCGTGGCAAACTCGTTGCGGAGGTACTTCTGGATGACCGTCTCCATGTGCTCGGTGAGGTTCGCCAGCCGCTCCTCGATCTGATCCGCCTCCGTCCAGATGCGTCCCCCGACGAGCGCTTCGTCATGATCCGCCAGGTGCATGAAACCGGCGAAGTTCTGACCGAGGCCGACCGGGTCGATGATCGTAAAGCGCACGCGACCGGCGGGGAGGCTCGTGAGCAAACGTGCCATCACCATCTGAAGCGTGCGGATCGCTTCGGCGCGGCCTTGGTGGTCAGTGTGGATCAGCAGCGATGCGTGCCTGGGGAACGTGAGGGCCGCCGGGACGGAAAAATTCTTCGGAAGCGCAAGCTGCTGTGGAACCTGATCGGTGACCTGCTTGAGGTCGACGCCCAGCTCGCCGAAGCGGACGGAGGTCGCGAAGCGACCGGGCGGAACCCAGCGACGCCAGGCGGGATCGTCCCAACCGTGCGGCTGACCGTTGCTGCCGTCGCTTGCGGCGATGGGCTCTTCAATCTTGCGAAGCCCTTGATTCCAGTCGCGTTCGAGGCTGGCGCGCTCGTCTGCGTAACGCCGCTCGGCGGTGGCCACTTCCGATTCGTAGTTCTGCGCTTCAGCCGCTACTTGCTGCGAATGCGCGCGCTCGAGCTGCGCCAGCGCGTCCTGCCGCCACTGCTCCAGCGCCGCACGCGCGTGGCTGCGCTGGCCCTCAACCCTGGCGACGACGCGGGAAAAATGCTCGCCGGCCGTCCGAAGCGCCGCTTCGCGGTTACGCGCGTTGCGGCTCTTGAGCGGGGCGACTTTCTCCGTGGCGGCGGCGATCTCCAGATTGCGACGCCTGGTTGCGCGCGAGGCCGTCTGCTCGCGCTGACGAGCGCCGGCGTCGTGGTGCAGCTGCGCGGAGGTGCGGGCGGCGAGCAGCGCCCGGCGCAGCGGGATGAACGTTTCGCGCACCTGCCGCTTGGCCGTGAACCACAGCGCCGCGCCCGCGATGGTGAGAAACGCCGCCGACGCGCCGGCGGCGATGCCGATCGAGCGCCAGTCCATCTGCGTCGCGCGCAGCTCCGCTTCGCCCGTCGGGAGCCGTCCCGAGACCGCGACCTGCGTCAGCACGATCGCGCCGATGAAAATCACCGCCGCCACAAGGTACGGCCGCGCGCCGATGAACAGCTTCGGCACCGCCAATCCGCGGAGGTTCGCCAGCTGTTCCTGGGCAACGGCGATGTGCTCGTACGTTTCGTTCGCCTGCTCCGCGCTGGGCGCCGGGGCATCGGCCGGCTCATCATCAGGCGGAATGCTCTGGCCGTAACGCACGACCAGCTGGTTCGCCTGCACTTCAACGCCCTCGATCGTCTTCTGCCGCTGCTCGAACAGCTCCGTCGTGGTCTTGGCCTCCTTCTGCACCTGGTTCATCGTGCCTTCGTAGACACTCTCGGCCAGCCACGACGCCTGCTGGTATTTCTGCTTTGCCTCGGCCTCGGCGCTTTCAAAGTCGTCGGCGATGCCATTGCGCGCAGCCTGATCCTGCTGGCGCAGCTCCTCGAGCTCGCCGTCGGCCTCGGCGTTGATGCGGGCAAGCTCATCCTCGTAGCGCTGACGAACCTGCTCGTGCGCCGCGTCGCGCTGCTGTGCGAGCTCGGCGGCGGCCTTGTCGTGCCGCCGCTTCGCCCCGGCCAGCGCATCGGCGCGGCGCTGCTCGATCTGTTTTTCGGTGGCGGCGCTTTCGTTGGACAGCTCGACGAGCAACCGCAGCGCCTCGCGCTGGAGGTCGCGGCTCTGATCACCGGCAGCGGGGGAGGAGGCGGTCGGCGTCATTGGGGTCTCAATGCTACTCGCATTCTCGTCGAACCTGTTGCAGGAGCTCTGCGGCACTGTCCATGGCGGAGGCGGCGTTCTTCGCATCGCGCTCGAGCGGCTCGAGCACGCTGTTCTCAAACGCCTTGGCGGCGGCGTCGTCCCAATCCATCTTCGCCTCGTTCCAGCGCAGCTTCAGGTCTTTCAGCGCCTTGCTGAGCTGACCTCGGGCTTCGTAAACGCCCATGCGCGCTCCCGTGGGTTCGGCGTCTGGCCCGAGTAGTCTTCGGACCGCAGCGCTTCGCCGCAAGCTCGGGCGAAGAGGCCCAAGCCACGCGAGGCGCCGCTCCGTCACTCCCGGATGTCGCGTTGCGGCTCGTTGCGCGAAGCTTCCTGGTCATCCGTCTGTGCAGGGTCCGGAGCCTCGGCTTTGGGCCCCTGCTGCGGCTCTTCCGCGGCTGGACGGCTCATGCCGCCCGATGGTTCCGCCGCAGCGCCGCTCATCCCGTCGGCGGTGCTGGTCGCCATCTCCGGCCCACCGCCCGAGCCCAGCGCCACGTAGGCCTCCAGTTTCGCGAGCATCTGATCGAGCTTGTCAACCGCCACCGGCAGGTCGCTCTGCACCGCCGACGCAAGCCGCTGCACCCCGCCCCGGTACATCTGCGTCTGCTTCTGCATCTTCGGGATGTACTTCTTCACCGCAGCCAGCTTCTGCTCGGCCTCGATCAGCCGCCGTTGCGCCGCTTGCAGGATCTTCATCTCGTCGACCGCCGACGAGCGCGCCCCGCTCGCGTCCTTGTATAGCTGCTTGTCGCGCACCGCCTGCTTTGCCTTCTCGACCGCCTCATGACGCTTGCGCAGCTGCGCTGTCCAATACGTGCGCTGCTCGGTCTCCAGCCAGATCGATGTCCGCTGCAACTCCGACTCCGCGTCGCTCAGCGCGACATTGGCCGTTTCCTGGAACTTCCACAGCGCATGCTTCAGCTTCCTCAGCGCTTCGAGGTTGTGAACGCGGGCAACTTCAGCCACGGGGGAATACTCCAAATCTCAAATCCCAAATCCAAAAAACCGCAAGAGCAAAAGCTGCAAACGGGTCAGCCCCTGACTCCTCCCTTTCTGGGCTTCCCACTTGTTTGGGATTTGGAAATTTTCCCTTTGCTGTTTTCATCTCTGCTTCAAATAGTCTTCAATCAAGCTGGCCTTCTTCGCCAGGAACGACACATGCGCGTGCGATTGCTCGAGAAACCCCGCCAGGTTTTTCACGGTGGCCTCGAATGATTCGGCGAACTTCCGCTGCTCCTGGTCGCGCCAGGTGGACTCCAACCCGCGCATGCGCGCGTGCAACCCCGCCATCAGGCTCTGGAGCTCGTTGTTGAAGCGCGACAGGTCCTGAGCGAAGCGGCGCAGCTCGGCGGGGTCGACGTTGGCTTTGGCCATGGTCCGGTCTCCAGCGGTCGATTGTAGGCGGAAGCGGGGCGGGGTTCAGCGGCAAAGTCCGCGCATCGGCGCGCTCCGGTGCAGCGCTGATCATTTGCGCCGTCGCTCGCCCATGACGACAGATCCCCGCCGATCCACCTGCAGGTACTCGCTCGTCTCGGCGCACACCGCCGTCAGCCGGCCGGCGGGACTGATCGCAGCGGCCGTGTCCAGCAGCACGATGTCCTCGCGGATGATCGGGGTGTTTCCATCGCGCTCGCTCCCGGCGTAGTTGAACACCGGAGTGTGCCCGAAGAATCCGCGACGGCGCCAGCGCTTCTTGCGCTCGATCTCCGCGGCTGCGAATCGACCCCACAGGACCGTGTAGCGCGTCCGTTGGCTCGATCCGGCGCGGGCGGCGATCGCATCGGATGGGCTATCCGGGTCCCACTTGGCGTGCACCACGAACAAATCCGGCTCCTCGATGGCCCCGGGCAGATGGTGAAAGAAACGCCGGTGGCCTTCCGGCACCGACTCGGTCAGCCGCTCCAGCGCGCCGACGCTGGGACGGCGCAGCGCCTGCTCCAGGTCCAGCGCATCGACGCCGTAGCTCATCAGCGTCGCGTCCAGCCCGTGCTGCATGAACCATTGGAATGCCGCCAGCCGCTGCGCGGCGCTGGTCTCCCCGGTATAGGCCTGGCCGTGAAGCACCTGGTCGAACACATCGTCATGGTTCCCGCGGACGAACTTCGCCCCCTCCAGCGACAGCAGCACATCGACCACCTGCCGCGACTCGCTCCCGCGGTTGACGTAGTCCCCGACGAAGTAGAACCGCGCCGCGGCGTCCGTCGCCCGCACCGCCTCCAGCAGTGCCACGAGCGGCACGCGCATCCCGTGGATGTCGCCGATGATCCATCGCACGATCCCCCCGAGTATACTGCCCCCCATCCTTACCGGAGTGATCGCATGCCCACTGCATTGAAATCCGAAGACGTCGCCAACCGGCTCAAGTCCCTCAGCGGCTGGGAGCTGGCTGGCAAGGAAATCCGCAAGACCTACCACTTCACCAACTATCACGAGACGATGGCCTTCGTGAATGCCGTTGCCTGGATCGCCCACCAGACCAACCACCATCCCGACCTGGAAGTCGGCTACAACAAGTGCGTCGTCCGCTACAGCACGCACTCCGTCGGCGGACTGTCCGAGAACGACTTCGACGCTGCGGCCAAGGTCGAGGGGCTGCTGAATCCGTAGCGTAAAGATCCAACCACCAGTCTCTTAAAGAACCAAACATGGACCAGGTGCCAAAAAGGTGGGGAAAGGTCCAAACGAAGCAGGGGCAAGCGCACATCCCGTTTGAAGCTTTCCCTTTTGGTCCTTCGGCGTTTGTTTGGTTCTTGGAAGTTGAATTTCTTGGAACTTGGTTCTGGTACTCTCTCCTGGTCCTTCCGTCTCACGAGGGTGGTCAGCATGACTTATGGCGAACTCATCGACCTGTACTTCAGCCGATCCAACGCACTTCAGTGGTACTGGACGGTGTACGTCATCGTCATCGGCGGGCTGCTCGCGTTCTCGTCCCTGCGGCAGCGGCCGGACCTGCTCACCGTCGTGCTCGTGACCGTGCTGTACGCGTGCTTCGCGTACAAAAACCTCGGCGCGATCCGCGATGTCACCTTCGAGCGCTACGCGATCCTCGAGCTGCTCAAGCAGCCCCCGCAGCTTCAGGAGAGCGGGGACGTGATCCAGCGCGTGCGCAGCGCCATCCTGCCCACGCTCAACCCGCCGGCGTACGGCGGCATCGGCGGCGTGCGCAACTTCCACGTGATGTGCGATGTGCTCACCATCGCTGCGCTGTGGGCGATGGAACTGCGGCGAAGACGCGCATGGGCCGAACGATCCCGGATCGGCCTTCCCCCCGACACCGTCTGAGCGGCGCCGCGAGCCGCTCACTCAGAACGGCTCGAACCACACCGGCTGCGGATGTCCCCTGGGCTTGCGCAATCGACTGGCGCGCTCGACCCCCCTCAGGTGCCATTCGAACATAGTCGTCCGGTGTGAACTGGCAGTTGCCGGTGAATCGTCCGCTGCTGTGCCCGTACTGACAACGGGCAACGGAACGCTGGCAACTTCCACACATCGCTCGATCACCGCCGACCCCACGATCACCCCCGTCGGCAGCTCCCCCGGCTTCCACATCCGCAGCCCCTCGGCCAGCTCCACCATCCACGGCGCCAGCGGCTCCTCCGCCGCCGCCAGGTCCACCGACCAGATTCCCTTCGTGCCTTCGTGCCTGCCTGCCTTCGTGCCTCCACGCGAAGCGTAGATTCCCTCCGTGCCTTCGTGCCTCCGCGGCTTCGTGCCTCGCGCAGCGTAGATATAAAACCTCTCCCCAATGATCCGCGTCGGCCGACTGCGATACTCGATCGTCTTCATCCCCCGCAGGATCAGCTCCGCAAACGGCTGGCGAATAGAAAGGGCGCGCATACCACCTTCATCGGCACAATCGCCTCCGCATCCCGCACGCGGGGCGGTGAGGGATAACGTAAGGCCGATCAGCGGCCGCGGCCGAGAACCAGCGTTCGAATCACAAGGACCGTCTTGGCCCCGGTCCAGTGCCCCCGTATTCGTCTCGGTGAATGACGGCTCCCGGCGCAACAGCGCTGGCTGACCATTGGATAGTTTGTTTGAAGCGCACCGGCCCCCGACGCCGACGAAGCGACCCACACGCCAGGCGGCCACCGCACAGCGAGCGAGCAGAAGAATCAATCAATAAACCGCCCGCCGCTCGCGGCGGCATCAGGAACCCCCGCGCCCCAACCGCCCCTTGACCCCAGGCGGGATTCATAGTTGTTTGGTTATCCGTATCTAATCCGCGGGTATCCAGATGGCGCCGCCGTCTTGGTCGTAGACGCGTCTCTGCAATCGACCTCGCTTCGCTCGGACGTACGCCAGATGACGAACTTCGCCCGGGATGTCGTGGCTGCAAATCCAAAAGTACTTGAAGCCGCCTTCGTGTGAATCGGCGTCGGGCCAGACTTTAACGTCCGAGTGCGACTTGACGAAGCCGCGTGCTAAGAGCTCCTAACAAAACCTCGGTTCCGAATGATCCGATGCCGCCCGACAATCTCGCTTGGCCGCAGTCACGGAGGACGCCATGGCCAAGCCGCTCGTACCCGACGACCTGTGGGAATTGGTCGAGCCACTGTTGCCCC
>DASYWJ010000017.1:0-11861 GCA_035936155.1 Tepidisphaeraceae bacterium
GCGCAGCGCGGCGCCGGCTTCGGCCAGCAGGTCGCGCTCCAGCGGCTGCGCGAGCAGCACGGGCGGCGCACCGCCGGCGGCGAAGGCCGTCGCGAGCCAGTCGGCAGCCAGCCTGAGCCGAACGACCGGGTGACGCAGGAGGCTGAGGATTTCTTCGGGCAGTTTCGAGCGGTTCGGCGGCAACACGCCCGCGTCGCAGCCGAGCACGTTCACGGCGACTGCGCCGGCGGCGACGCGTGCGCGCTCGTCAGGGAGCAGGGAGAGCAGGTGGTGCCGCAGCGCGTCGCGCGCCGACGTCAGCGATACGTCCGCCGCCAGCGCGTCGAGCACGATCGTCCAGAGCTGCGGCGAACCATCGAGTGCATGCCGCGTCGCATCGTCCTTCAGCCGCGCCATCACCGATCCGACCATCGGCCGGTGGTTCGCTGCGAGGTACTCGATCCACTCGTCTTCGGCCCAGGGGACGAGTTCGAGCGTGGCGAGCCAGTCGTGGTGCGACCGCGACGACCCCGTCACGACGAGCAGCTTGCCCGCGTGCGCTCGCAGGTCGGCGGGCTTGGGTTCGTCGAGGAGGTGCAGGCGGGCCGCGTGCTCGCGCAGGGCGGATCGGAGGTGCGCCAGCGCGGTGGTCTTGCCGCCGCCGGCCGGCGCGTGGACGAAGACGACGCCGGCCGCGCCCGCGTCGAGCATGCCGGCGACCAAGCGCTCCAGCGGCAGCGCCCCCGACCCCGGCGACGTCCGCACCCGCGGCGTTACTGGTGCGCGCCGCGGCGCGTCATTGGAAACGTGCTGACCCTCAGCGTCCGCCATGCGACCGCGATTCTACCGCCGGGCGACGCGATCTTGCGCGAAAATCGGAAAGGCGGGGGAGCCACAGAGGCACAGAGGCGGCCTCGGAGATCCGAATCGGTGGCGCGTCCCGACGGCGTGTCAGGAAAGGGCTTCAGGCGTGCCATGGGCACCTTGCAGCATCTTGCCCGTGCGGAAGATCCCAGCATGGGCGAGACGCCCCATGTCACGCTGAACCCGAAGCCAGAACACGTCGGCCGCACAACGATGTTCCGGAGCGCGCGGCGACGCCTCTTTGTCTCTGTGGCTCCCCCGGATTCCTTACGGCGCACCCTTGGCCGGCTCCGGCCGGATGAGCAGCTTCGCCGGCGTGCCCGCGGGGAATTCGGCGACGCCCAGGCGCGCCCAGCCGTTGCGGAAGGGATAGCGGGCGTCCGCGACCGTCACGCTCGATGCACCGGGGGCGGTGAAGGTTTGCGTCTGCTCGTCGAGCGAGACGGTCGCTGTCTTGTCGCGCGTGATGATCGTGGTCTTGTGGCCGTCGCCGGGGTCCTCCAGGAGCGGGAAGGTGATGCGCACCGGACCGTCGTAGCCGGGCGGCTCGATGGTCTGCTCGACCTGCTCCGGCGTGACGACGTAGTGCTCGGCGACGAGGCGGGGGCCGGAGAAGTAGCCCTGATAGATCACGCTGAAGCTGACGCGCTGCGGCGCGGCCTGCACGTTGATCATCGACGCGCTGCTGATCTCGCGGCCGGGATGCTCGGCCAAGCGCTTCCAGTTTCCGTTCACGTCCTGCCACGCGCCGCCGATCGCACCGGTCGTGCGCGGGACGCCGGGATAAATCTCGGCCTGCGTGCTGATCAGCCCTTCGCTGGGGCCCAGCTGCGGGTTGAAGTTCTTCTGGTGCACGCGGAGCAGACCAGTCGCGTTGTGCGCCGGGTCGGCGGCGACGTCCAACTCGATGTACATCCCGCCACTGTTGGCGAACACCTTGTTGAACGGCGGGCCAATGTGGAACCCGAACCCGCCGACTTCGGCGGGCGTGAGCTGCTCGGCGACGTCGTTCGTCTGCTCGGCGTAATCGTGCGCGATGGCAAGCATGGCCATCGGCAGCAGGTTGTATTGCGAGTGGGATGAGTACGTCTCGTAGCCGTGCTGCTCCTTCGGGTCGGCGCGGTTTTTCACGATCCACAACTCACCACTGGGGCGCTGCCAGCGGAACATCGAGCCCAGCGCGAGGCGCGCCGCGCGCTTGAACACGCCCGCCATTTCCTTGTCGCCGTCGGCCAGCGACTTGGCGGCGTAGATCTCGTAGGTGACGCACTGCTGGGCCTCGTTCCATTGGTGGTGCGCGCTGCGCCCGCCGGTGGGCAGCTCGCCGGCGGGGGACTGCATGAACAAACTCGTCAGCGCGCCGCGGCGGAGCATTTCGGCAAGGTCACTTGAGCGCGCGCCGCGGTAGCCGGATGCGATCAGATCGGCGGCCCACATGCGGGGAAAGTGGTCGTAGGCCATGGGGCCTTCGGTGTACAACCCCCACGGCGAGTCGAAATGCCGGCCCTGCGCTTTAGCGCTGTGCTCGACGAAGACCAGGTCGTCGCGCAGCCCGAGCTCGTGCAGGAGGAACTCGCCGGACATCGCGACGACGTTCCAGTTGCTCTGCCCGGGCCCATTCGTGTAGACGCGGTACGGGTCGAAGCGCGACAGATCCTCCGCCCACTTCGTCGCGCGCTCGGGGGAGACGCGGTCTTTCAGCAGCGGGTATGCCCGCGCCAGCGGCGGCGTGTAAAAGTCGTCGTGATTGGTTGCGGCTTGGCCCTGGGCGAGCTGGCTCGATGCCCAGTCGAAGGCCTTCGCCGCCGGCTCGAGCAGGTCGTCGCGGCCGGCGTGCGCGACCAGCGCCGCGGCGGCGTAGGCGAAGCAGGGGGTGGAGTATTGAAATTCCACTTTGCGGTAGGGATCGATGATGGCTCCGCGCTGGTCCTGGTGCTGTTTGAAGAAGTCGACGTTGCCGGCGATCAGCTTGAGGTAATCAGCGCGCGTCAGGCCGGTGGCGTTCAGCTTGCGGTTGCCCTTGACCAGCCCCTGGCGGAATTGCTTCACGAGCGGCGCGACCGGGTCGGGCATCGCGCTGACCTCGGGCCAGGTGTTAAGCTCGGCGGCGCCCACGCCTCGGGGCGCCTCGAACTGCTGCCTCGTCACCTTCGGCGCCTCCGGCGCTTCGGCCGGCTCGAGGACCAGCGCGTTGAGCACCCAGTTGTTCACCGGCGAATCGCAGCGCAGGTTGAGCTGATCGCGCGGGATGTGGAAGGCCGCCGTGAGCGTCGCGAACTCCGCGGTGTCGGCGGTGAGGCGCGGGAGCGTTACCCCCTCGACGTCAACCGACGCATCAAGCACGTGATCTCCATGCGACAGGTCGCCGAAGATGAGCGTCATGCGGTAGGTCCCCGGCTTCAGATCGACGCGGAACGTCGCCGGCGCCCTGCCGAAGGCGTAGTCGGCGCGAAGGTTGTCAGGCGCCCTGCGATCGCGGTCGACGAGGTTGTCGCCTTCAACCCAGCCGTAGCCAGCCTGCGCATCGTAGCGGGTGTCGGCGGGGACGCGCGTGAAGCCGTCCTCAGCGGCGCCGGGGCCGAAGTCGAAGTGGTGCTCGGTTGGCGCGCCCTCGGCGCCGCCGCGTCGTGCCAGCTTGATCATCTCACTCCCCGCCAGCAGGAACGCGCCGACGGCGTATTCATGCGTATCCGTCGGCTTGATCGCCCCCGGCGCCGCCGCCACGCGCTGCACGTATCCCAGCCGGCCCTCCGGCGACACCTTATCGACCAGCGCGCTCCACGCGCGGCTCACGACGGGCAGGTACGTCGCGCGGTCCAGGTGACCATGATTAATGCCCCACGCGATGGCGAACGTGAAGAACGCGCTGCCGCTGGTCTCGGGAGTATCGAATTCGGCGCGGTCGAGCAGGCTCGGCGACCACAGCCCGTCCTCGCGCTGCACCTTCGCGACCGCCTTGGCCATCGTCTGCAGCAGCTCGATGTAGCTCGAGCGCGACGGATGGTCCTTCGGCAGGTACGGAATGATCCGCGCCAGTCCGCCCATCACCCAACCGTTGCCGCGGCTCCAGAAGATCTTCTTGCCGCTTCTGGTCTTCGCCGGTGGGAAGAAGTTCTTGTCGCGGTAGTAGAGCCCCGCCTCGGGATCGAAAAGGAAATCGGTCGCGTCCCAGAACTGCTCGTCCATGTACGCGAGGTAGCGATGGTCTCCGGTTACTTGCGCCAGCCGGGCGAGCGTGGGCGGCGACATGAACAGCGCATCGCACCACCACCAGTCCTCGCGCCCGCGACGCGGATCATTCATGAGCCGGTCATAGCGCTGGCGCATCGGCGCCAGCATCTTCTCGTCCTGTTTGATCGCGTAGATCTCCAGGTATGTCCGCCCGCAGGCGACGTCGTCGGCGTGACGCCAGTGGTGCTCGTTGGCCGGCGCCCAGTCGCCCCGCTCGGACCAGGCGATGGCGGCGTCGAGATATTTCTCATCGTGCGTCGTGCGATACAGCGCCATGACCCCCGTATAGAACGCCGCGCGGATCCAGCCGGTGGTGGGTTTGGTCTTCGCCTGCTCGGCAAGCTGATAGTCGGCGGCGCGACGCATGACGTCGATCACCTGATCCGTGGTGAACTGACCCGGCCCTGTGCGCGTGGTGGATGAACTCTGAGCGCGCGCGAGCGGGCTGGCGAGCAAGATCACCACAATGCTCTGGACTGTGAATTTTCGCATGAACCTCATTTCCTGCGCTGCCGCGCGCCGAAATAGTTGACTGCCCGTGGCTTTGTTCCCTCATTCCCGTCGCACCAGGAAGTACCAGACGCCCATCCCGAGTCCGATGGCATGCCAGATGGTCTCCAGCACGATCGAGTGGGCGTCGACCTCCTCGCCGCCTATCTGCAGACCCATTGCCCCCGCGATCGCGACGCCGATGAACAACAGCTTCCACCCCGCGTACATCAGCGCGGCGGTCGAGTAGGCGATGAAGATACAGAACCCGATCGCGAGCGGGACCACGATCGCCGATGCCCGCCCAACGATGCATTCCATGCATTGATTCGACGGGTCCCGCAGCAGCGCCACGAGGATCGGAATGGCAAAGATCGAGTCCAGCAACAGGTAGATCATGACCGCCCAATAGAGCAGCCGCGGATAGACGTCGTCGGGCCCGAACCGGAAGGGGAGACTGAACCTGGGTTCCTGGATCTCCTCGTCGGCCAGTTCCCGCACCCGTGACCGCTGCATGGCCGCCGCCGCTGCCGCTGCGATCGCCTCGGCCGGTCGCGCCGCGGAAAATACGTTCCCGCACTTTGGGCACTTGATGCGCTTGCCCTCCCACTCGTCCCTGACGTTGAGCCGGTTTCCGCAATTGGCACATGCGACCTGAAATGGCATCGCGATTCCCCGTTCGTTTATCCACTAAACCGCAGTAGCGTCCTCCCCTGACCCGCACGGCTCATCTGCGCGGTCGAGGGCGTACGCCTCGCGCTCGAACGGATTGTCCTCGTACGCTCGGCCGCCTTTCAACCAGGCGAGGACTGACAGGAGCAGGTACGCGGGAATAAACAGCGGTCCCCAGCGCTCCACCTGGCGGACATGGATGCGCTCGTGGGAGCGCGTGAAGTCGAGCAACTGTTTGCTGCGGCCGAGCACGACGTGGCCGAGGGTCATCGCGGATGCGCCGCCGCGCAGCGGGGTGCAGTAGCGAAGAAAGGGAGCAACCAGCCCGCCGTGCACCTCCAGCACACCGCCCACCACCTGCACGCCCCCGCCGCTGATCAGCGCCGCGGGAACGAACAGCAACCCGATCGCCGTCGTCGGCAGCGCCCAGAGGTAAACCAGCGGCCGCGGGACGGGCATGGCGATTAGTCTACCGCCGCCGCTCTGTTCCCACCCGCGATCTCGCCAGATAAAGCGCACAACGCGGTGGCGATGCCCATCACGAACAGGGTCTCGAAATTCGCCCATCCGGCAGCCGCGCTCTCACCTGCCTTTCTTTCGCCCTGAGCCGTTCCGCTTTGGCTCCAGGTCGGCGAACTCGACGATGTGATGGATGGAAATGGTTCGCCAGTCGGTCGTGACCGGGTATCCGCGCTCGTCGCGAATATTCTTCGTTGCGACAACAGCACTGGTATCGCCAACGATGATCATTCCGGGATCGACGATGTCGTAGACGGTGTTATTCGCCATGCGCATGCGAAACGGCTTGAACGGGGCCTCGGCAATTTTTCGCAGAAGATCCTTGCTGTCCATGCGTGAATGATACTGCGTCGCGCCAGGTGGGGTGAACACGCGGTGGATAATCTGCCGACCCCTTGCGCGAGCCGGATGCGGGTTTGGCCCCGGCGCGACAGGGTGGGCGGGCGGTCGTTTTCTCCTGATGCGAGCACCGGTTGCGACGCAGCAGGTGGCGCCACGCCTGCGAACAGGTTATCCACGTGCGGTGTCCGATAAAACTGCTTCTAAGTAATGTTGGGTAATCGGGTTGGATTACTCGTCCACGATTTATCCACAATGCGCCAGGCCTCTTCATTACGGTTACTGGCTTAAAGCTTTCTATATCAGACTCGTAAAGATACAGTAGCCCGCCCCTCGAAAACCGGGGTTGGGAATCATCTGTCTCGCGCTGCGCCGACGCGCCGGTGCGCGGAAAGGTCTCGTTCACCATGAAAGTCATCTGTAACAGAGGAGCCCTGCTCGAGGCGATTTCGGTCGCCGGCAATGTCGTAGCCGCCCGCACGCCCAAGCCGGTGCTGCAGTGCCTGAAGCTCACCGCGGAGGACAATGCGCTGACCGTCGGCGCAACCGACCTGGAAGTGGCCATCCGCTACTCCGACAACCAGGTGCAGATCGATCAGCCGGGCGAGGCGCTGCTGCCTGCCGACAAGCTCCGCGACATCGTCCGCGAGAGCGTCGACGACACGCTGGCGATCGAAGTGGCCGGCGACAACGCCAGCATCCGGGGGCAGGATTCGCACTTCAAGATCTTCACCCAGAACGTCAAGGATTTCCCGCCCGTGCCCGACTTTTCCGGCGAGGCCGATTTCACCCTCTCGGCGGGGCACCTTAAGCAGCTGATCGGACAGACGCTGTTCGCCGCGGCGAAGGAGAGCACGCGCTACGCGTTCAACGGCGTGCTGGTCGTCGCCAGGGGCAAGAAGATCAACCTCGTCAGCACCGACGGCCGGCGGCTGGCACAGGCGAACGGGGACCTCATCGAGGACAAGCTGACCAAGGACGGCGCCAAGGCGATCGTGCCGGCCAAGGCGCTGAACCTCATCGAGAAGCTGATCGACGATCCGGAAGAGACGGTCAGTTTTCAGGTGCGCGAGAACCAGATCATCTTCCATACGAGCAGCGCCACGCTGACCAGCAACCTGGTGGAGGGCCAGTTCCCGCCGTACGAGGACGTCATCCCCAAGGACACGGATAAGAAGATGACCGCCGGCACGGCCGACTTCCTCTCGGCGGTGAAGCGGGCATCGCTGCTGACAACCGAAGAGAGCAAAGGCGTGCGCCTGGCGTTCAGCAAGAAGGGATTGAAGCTCACCAGCCGGAGCCCCGAGGCCGGCGAAGCCGAGGTCAACTTCGCGTGCAAGTACGAAGGGTCGGAGATGGAAATCGGCTTCAACCCGACGTTCCTGATCGACGCATTGCGCGTGGTGGACAGCGACGATATTTCGCTGGAACTGACCGCGCCGAACCGCCCCGGCTTGCTGCGCGGCGGGGCGAACTTCCTGTACGTGATCATGCCGGTGAACTTGCAGTAGGGTCCGTGGTTCGTCGACATCCCGGGCGATGCGCGCAACGGCTTGGGCAAGCGCTCGGGTGCCGACGCGTTTCAAACGAAATCGGTATCGCTTGCGAGGTTCAGGCACCGCTTGGGCATCGTCACGGCATCGCAGATGGAAGCCGTTGCGTGAGCGATAGCGATGCGCGTCGGGGCTCGTTGACGGACGCAAAGGATGAGGAAGCGGGATGCCGCGCAGTGACCACCTCTACCCCCAGGACGCCGAGCTCTCCCGGTTGCACCGCGTGAAGCAGTCGCGTCCGCCGACGCATTCGCCGCTGGGGCCGGAGATGGTAAGCTTTTTTAAGCAGTCCGTCGCCAGGCGGCACACCAAGCTGTCGAAGATCGCCGAGTGCTGGGGGGCGCTCGTGCCCGAGACGCTCAATGACCACTGCGCGCTGGAGAGCCTCAGCCGCGGGAGCCTCACCGTTGTCGTCGACAGCTCATCACATCTTTACGAGCTGAAACAGCTGCTGCTGGCGGGGCTCGAGCAGCAGCTTCTGCTCGCGTGCAAGTCGTCGGGGCTGCGCAAGATCACGCTCAGACCCGGCCGCTGGTACGACGGCGACGGCGGAGCTGAGGGAGATCGCAAGCTGCGTTTTCAGTAAAAGGCCGCGGAGCAAAGCATGACAGTTCAATGAGCCGCGGATGAACGCAGATGAACATGAGATTCTTTTCTGATGCGCGTTCATTTGTGTTCATCTGCGGCTTATTGATGTATCCGCTCCGCGAGGTGATGACGATGAAGACGCGAATCCTGTTCCTGTGCACCGGCAACTCCTGCCGCAGTCAGATGGCTGAGGGGTGGGCGAAGCAGCTCAGGGGCGACGTGATCGAAGCCCACTCCGCCGGCGTCGAGCCGCACGGGATGAACGCGCGGGCGGTGGCGGTGATGAAGGAAGCCGGCGTGGACGTCTCGTCGCACCGCTCCAAGCACGTGGACGAGCTGAAGCACGTCCCATTTGACTATGTCGTCACCGTCTGCGGCCATGCGAACGAGACCTGCCCGATCTTTTTGGGCAGGACGAAGGTCGTGCACGTCGGCTTCGACGATCCGCCGCAACTGGCGAAGGATGCGAAGACGGAGGAAGAGGCGCTGAACCACTACCGCCGGGTGCGCGACGAGATCCGCGCATTTATTGAGACGCTGCCGGCGTCGCTCGAGCGCGCCGGCGCGGGGCCGGACGCGCGGGACGGGCGATGAACAAGTACCTTGCGGAGTTCCTGGGCACGTTCGCGCTGGTTTTCGCCGGTACGGGCGCGATCGTGGCCAACGACGTCAGCGACGGCGCGGTGACGCATGTCGGCGTCGCGATCACCTGGGGGCTGATCGTCATGGCGATGATCTACGCGCTGGGCGACGTGTCGGGCGCGCACATCAACCCCGCCGTGACGTTCGGGTTCTGGCTGAGCGGGCGGCTGTCGTCGCGGTACGTTGCGCCGTACGTGCTCGCACAGGTGGCCGGCGCGCTGCTTGCCAGCGCATCGCTGCGCGTGATCTTCGGCAACGCCGCGTCGCTCGGCGCGTCGCTGCCGGCGGGGCCCGTACTGCAATCGTTCGCGCTGGAGCTGATCCTGACGGCGATGCTGATGTTCGTCATTCTCAACGTCGCGACCGGCCCGAAGGAAGTCGGCGTGATGGCGGGCATCGCCGTCGGCGGGGTGATTGGGCTGGAGGCGATGTTCGCCGGACCGATCTGTGGCGCGTCGATGAACCCGGCGCGCTCGCTGGCGCCGGCGCTGATCTCGGGCAACCTGCGGTCGCTGTGGGTGTACCTGGCGGCGCCAATGGCCGGCGCGGCCCTCGCCGTCCCGTGCTGGCGGCTTACGCGCCCGCCGGTGCGCGGAGTGGAGACACCGCGGGAGCAACTTCCGCTGGAGGCGTAGCGATGGAAACGATGCAAATCCTCTGGTTGGACCTGGGCGCGCGTATCCGCCGGTTCGTCAGCAAGCGGGTCAACGACGCCCATGCCGCCGACGACATCACCCAGGACGTGCTGCTGAAGGTGCAGACGCAGCTCGATGCGCTGCCGGCGGAGGACAAGCTCCCGGCGTGGGTATTTCAGGTCGCGCGCAACGCGATCGTCGATTACTACCGCTCCCGCGCCATCCGAGATCACGCGGACCTGGCAAACCATGAACCCGTCGAGGAGCCGAGCGATTCGGATCAGGCGCAAGCCCTGCGCGAGCTGGCCCCGTGCCTCGTGCGCATGGTCGAGCAGCTCCCCGAGCCGTATCGCGAGGCGATGAAACTGGCGGATTTTCAGGGGCTGAGCCAGCAGGCGATCGCCGACCGCGCGGGCATCTCCCTGTCCGGCGCCAAGTCTCGCGTGCAGCGGGCGCGCAGCATGCTCCGCGAGATGATTCACGATTGCTGCCGGATCGAACAGGACAGCCGGGGCAACGTCATCGACTTTGCACCAACCGAGCGCTCCGCCCGCTACTGCGGCGACGCCGGCTGCCCCCCAGTATGACCAGGTGATGGACCGTGAAGAACTTGCAGCGAAGGCGCCTGGCACCTTCATCTCCCCCATCATTTTGCGTCCTTTGCGCGTGCCGTCCGTCTACATCGGTGACGGCCGCGATGGTCGCGGCCGGATCACTTGAGGAGCAACGAACATGAGCACCCCATTGCGCATCTCCGAAGAGAACTGCTGCGGACCTTCCTGCTGCGGCGGGGATGAAAAGCACGCGGCCGAGACCGAAGTCACCGCCGTCGTGCGCGAGAAATACGGCAGCACGGCACGAGCCGGCCTGTCGAGCGACCAGGCCGGCGTGCGCGCCGTCGCCGAGGCCTTTGGCTATTCCTCGTCGGAACTGTCGTCCATACCCGCCGAAGCGAACATGGGCCTCTCGTGCGGGAATCCGACGGCATTCGCGTCGCTCAAGCTCGGGGAGACGGTCGTCGATCTCGGCTGCGGCGGCGGTCTGGACGTGTTCCTGGCCGCGCAGAAGGTCGGACCCACCGGGAAGGGGATCGGCATCGACATGACCGCCGACATGATCGCGCTGGCGCGCAAGAACGCGCAGCCCGGGCCGGATGGACAGCCCGTGGCCAACGTCGAATTCCACGAGGCGATGATCGATGCGCTGCCGCTGCCCGATGGTTCGGTGGACGTGATCATCAGCAACTGCGTGATCAACCTGGCGCCGGACAAGCGGGCGGTGTTCCGCGAGATGTTCCGCGTGCTCAAGCCCGGCGGGCGCGTGGCGGTGAGCGACATCGCGATCAAGAAGCCGCTGCCGGCGGAGCTGGAGCGCGACGTGATGGCGTACGTCGGCTGCATCGCCGGCGCGATCCCGATCGCGGAATACCGCGCCGGCCTGACAGAAGCCGGATTCGACGCGGTTGACGTGATCGACAGCGGGACGGACCTTAACGCCTATGCGAACGTGCAAGGGCAATCCGGCTGCTGCTCGCCGGCGATGACAACACCCGCGACCACATCGCCGGCGACCCCGCCGCCATCCTCATCGCCATCGTCATCGTCGAACCGAGGATTGACCATCGCACCGGCGCCGGCATCGGCCTGCTGCGCGCCGACCGGGGATGCCGTGGTGCACGCGGGATTGGGCGGGCTGCTCCAGCGCTACGACGTGAACGAGTATGCCGCGAGCGTGAAGGTGTACGCGGTGAAGGGGAGGTAGACGCGGCCACGTGGTGAACGTGTCTCGGGCGTTGTCACCGTTGAGAGCCTGTGAATCTCTTCCTGGCATGGGGCGCTCTCGCGACTGACGGTGCGTCCGCGCCCGTTCAGCTCTTGCGCGCCGGGCGGGTGCTGCGGCCGACGTTGACGTGGCGCGACTTGGCGTCCGCGCCGCCGCCTCCGCCGGCTTCGCCGATACCGCCCATGCCGCGGCGGTTGGCCAGCCCCTTCTTGCCGAACGCGCCGCCGGCGCGGCCTTCCTGATGCTTCACCAAACCCACCGATTCCTTGATCGCCCGCCGCTCCGGGGAGTCCTGCTTCGTGCGTCCCGCGGCGCGGCGCTTCTTGTCATCGAGCGTGGCGCGGCGACCGCCGTTTTGTGCTTGCTGTCCCATGAGTCTGGACCTCCGTGATGAAGTTGATGTCGCGTACGTCTCGATCCGCCTTCGACCTTAAGAGCTCCTAACAAAACCTGTCATGCAAGCAGTTCAGACAGATCAATGCACAGGCCAAGGCGACGAACGCCTCGTGGATGTCGTCACGCCGGTCGTAGCGGAGCTTGAGGTGCCGATTCTGGTGCACCCAGCTCT
>DASYWJ010000018.1:0-138716 GCA_035936155.1 Tepidisphaeraceae bacterium
CGCCCGCACCGCCGAAGCGCTGGGCGAGGCGATCACCGCCGCGTTCGCGACCGTCACCGTCAACGACCTGCGAAACTGGTTTCAACACTGCGGATACGCTGCCGCTTGAGCATGCTACATTCAACAGTCAAACGCTCTAGCTCCCACGATCGCAGTGTCTCCGCTTCGTCACGGAGAGATTCTCTCAGCTACGCGGAGCCTTTCTCATCGCTCCTGCTGTCGCTGTTGCTGTTGCTGGCCACTCTGCCCGGACTGTTGTCCGGACTGGCCGGACTCCCGCCCAGACTGTTGGTCGGACTGCTGGCCTGACTGCTGGGCTGCAGACTGGAATGACGAGCTCGCTTGCTGGATCGCATTGCCCAGCTTGTCGATCGTCTGCGATGCATTGGCGGGTGACTGACCACCTTTCTGGTCGATGCGGCCGGCGGCGGTCTGCGCCCGGTCCTCGGGCTGCTCGCCTTGGGCCGTCTGCTGCTCGCCACCGGGGGACGCCATCAGTTGCATCGCAAGCTGCTGGGCCTCCTGGATCGCCTGCTGCGCGTCCTGCTCGGGCTGCTTCTCGCCCCAGGCAAACGCAGCGGCCAGCGAGGTGGCGGCGGCATTGAGGTCGTAGCCCGCCATCACGTTCCGCTGGTTTTCGAACGAGCGCTGCGCCAGCGACTTGAAATGGGCCGCGAGCGCGGCGTTGGCCTTGGCGAACGCCTGGTTCAGCTGCTTGCCGGCGTCTCTCTGCAGTTGCTGCTCATCGCCTTGCTGCGACGCGATCTGTTTGGCCTGCTGGCGCAGCGCGTCGGTCGCCTGCTTGAGCTTCTGATCTGCCGAACCTTGCGCCCGCGACGCCTGCATCTCGAGGTACGCCGCACCCACGCGCGCCTCGGCTGCGGCGGCCTTGGCGTTGCCCTGCGCCAGGTGCTGCTGCGCCCGCAGGAAGTGGTTCTGCGGCTCATTGGCCGTCAACACCACCACCCGCTCCTCGATCAACACCCAACCTTCCGGCGCCTCCCCTTGCTGCTGGCCCTGTTGCTGTGCTCGCTGTTGGCCCTCTTGTTGGTCCTGCTGCTGGCCCTCTTGCCGGCCGCGTTCCTGGCCTTGCTGGCGTTGTTGGCCTTGCTGTTGGCCTTGCTGCTGCTGGGCTGATTGAGCCAGCGCGGCCGCATTCAACATGCCCGCGACGGCCAGACCAAATAAACCAATGCGCGTAAGAGACATTTGACACGCTCCTTCCGTAAATGGACCTCGACGTGTAATTCCGCGCGCCGCTCCACACGGCGCATCGGATGGTGCGGCCAACAACACCCGTGCCTTGACCCGCTTCCACTGCAATGTTTTCTGCGTTTCTGAGTGCAGCGACGGTCCCTCGCGAGAACGATCGACGCGTGCGGATGAAATGGTTGCCGTCGGAGGCTTTCGCGGGGGAGGCGTGGGAACGAAAGGGATCAAACGCGGCGGCCCCCGGCGATGCGTCGCGTTTCCGACCGGCTGTCGTGACATGGCGTCGCATGCTGCGTCCTCTCTACGCTGATCAGTTCTGATTAGGTTTCCCTTCCGGCGTTCACTATTTTCTGCAAAACCCCCCTTCACCTCGATCCGCTTGGCGCGAGACGCCCACGCTATCAAACGATATAACCGCCGCTCGCCGCCATCGAAGGAGAGCACTCTCGTGCCAAAGATTACGCCGCTCCGCTTCCGTCAGGTCCACCTCGACTTTCACACGAGCCCTGCGATCCGCGACGTGGGCGTCGAATTCGACGCGCGCGAATTTGCCCGCACCATGAAGGTGACGCAAGTCGACAGCGTCACTGTGTTTGCCAAGTGCCACCACGGGCACCTGTACTACCAGACGAAGCATCCGGCGCGTCATCCGGGGTTGAGCAGAGGGCTGGACCTGCTGGGGCAACAGGTGGACGCTCTGCACGCCCAGAACATCCGCGCGCCGATCTACATCTCGATCCTGTGCGACGAGTTCGCCGCCGACAACAATCCAGAGTGGGTGGCGCTAAACCCCGACGGGACCCGCGTGGGTCGCGGCCCGCTGAGCAATGTGAACGGCGGCTGGCAGATCCTTGACATGAGCAGCCCCTACCAGGACTACGTTGCCGAGCAGACGCGCGAGATTCTTCAGCGGTTCAAGCCGGTCGATGGCATCTTCTTCGACATGTGCTGGGATCAGCCGAGCGTCAGCCGTTACGCGAAAACAGAGATGGCGCAGTGGGGGCTGAGCCCGGCCGATGAGCAGGACAGGATCCGTCACGCCCACCGGGTCGCGCTGGCGTACATGAAGCGTTTTTATGAGATGGTCAGGGCGAGCAGCAAGGGCGCGACCGTGTTCTTCAATGGCCGTGGGCATGGCAACCTTCGCGAAGAGATGGCGTATCAGACGCAGCACGAGATCGAGTCGCTGCCGACCGGGGGATGGGGGTACGCGTACTTTCCGAAGAACGTGCGGCTTGCGCGCACGCTGCCGACGCCGTACATGGGCATGACCGCCCGCTTTCACAAAAGCTGGGCCGACTTCGGGGGTCTAAAGCCGCAGCCAGCGCTGGACTACGAAACGCAGCAGATGATCGCCAATGGCGCGCGGTGCAGCATCGGCGATCAGATGCACCCGCGCGGCACCCTGGACGCCGGGGCGTATGAGCTCATCGGCCGCACGTACGCGCACATTGCGGCGTGCGAGCCGTGGCTTACCGGGGCGAGCGCGCTGGCGCAGATCGCGGTGCTCCAGCCGCCGGAGCGAAAGGTCGGGCAGGGATCAAAGCCGCCCGCCGGCGCCAGCGAGGGGGTCGTGCGGATGCTCACGCAGTTGAAACACCAGTTCGACCTCGTTGACGTCGGCGGCAGCTTGGACGGCTATGAGCTGCTCATCCTGCCCGATGCGGTGGAGCTGGACGATGCGCTGCTACGGAAGGTGCGCGCATTCCTCAAAGACGGCGGGAGAATCCTTGCCAGCGGCACGAGTGGTCTGTCGACCGACGCAAGGCAATTGCTCCTCGGCGAACTAGGCGTGCGCCCGCACGGGATGTCGCCGTTCACGACGACGTACATCCGCTTCGCCAAGCCGATCGCCCTCGACGTTCCCCCGAGCGATCACGTGATGTACGAGCGCTGCGTCCGCGTCACGCCGGCCAAGGGCACGGGTACCGTGGCGCGGGTGGTCGAGCCGTATTTCGAGCGCACGTGGGACCATTTCTCCTCCCACTTTCAGACGCCTGCCGAGCGGCTGACGAGATACGCCGCCGCCACACTCAATGGCCAGGCCGCATACATCGCCGCACCGATCTTCGGCGCGTACGCGCGGCACGGAAGCATCCCATACCGGCTGCTCGTGCGCAACCTGCTGGACAAGCTGCTCCCCGATCCGCTTCTGCGCGTCGCCGCCCCGGCCGCGACCGAGGCGACCGTCATGCGGCAGAACCATCGCACCATCGTGCACCTCCTTCACTATTCGCCCGAGCGGCGCACGGAAAAGCTCGATCTTATCGAGGATGTCATCCCGCTGTTTGACCTCCCGCTGTCGCTGAGGACGATGCGTCCGCCCCAGCGCGTGTACGTTGCCCCGCAACAGACGCCCCTCGAATTCGAGCATCTGGCGGGCCGGGTCAACTTGCGCGTGCCGGAAGTGCGCGGACATGTGATGATCGTATTTGAATAGCCTTGCTTCCCCCTCTCCTGCGCATTGGGTGTGAGGGAAGAGAGAGGAAGAATCGATCACCCGATGAGCGAAAGGAATGGCGTGACCCGATCCGTCGTCGTCCTGAGCGGCCTCATGATGCTCATCGGCTGCGCTGGCCAAACCGCCCGGAAGACGCGCGAGCCCTCCGCGGCTCCACGCGTGACGAAGCTGGGAACGTCGGTGCAGGGCCGGCCAATCGAGATGATCACCTTCGGCCCGACCACCGGCCGGCCCGTGCTGATCATCGGCGGGATCCACAGCGGGACCGAGCCGACCAGCGTGTACGTCGCCGAGCAGCTGGTGGCGCACCTGCGCGCCAATCCCGGGGACGCGCAACGCCCGGTTGCGATTATCGCCAACGCCAATCCCGACGCCCTGCCCGCCAAGACGCGCGGCAACGCGAATGGCGTTGACGTCAACCGGAATTTCCCGGCGACGAACTGGAAACCCGTCCGCAACCGGCTGACGAACAACGGCCCGGCCCCCAGCAGCGAGCCGGAGTCTCGCGCAGTTCAACAGGCGATCAACGCGCTGAACCCACAGTGGATCATTTCGATCCACTCGATCGCCCGCGGCAAGCACTGCAACAACTACGATGGACCGGCGCAGTGGCTGGCGGAGCTGATGTTCAAGCACAACCAGTACCCGGTGACGGCGACGATGGGATACGCGACGCCCGGGAGCCTTGGGAGCTGGGCGGGGATCGACAAGCAGATCCCGATCGTCACGCTCGAGCTCCCGCGCGAGGACCCGGGCAGCGTCGCCTGGGCGCAGAACAAGGACGCGCTGCTGGCGGCCTTGGCGGCGACCAGACGCTGACATCATGTTTGGTGTTGAACAACATGGGTTCGTCGCCCATGCCACAAGAAGATTCAAAGGCTCTGGGGGCCGCGCTACTGCTTCTCTTCAGATTCTTCCAGATCCACCACTTCGTCGGCTTCTTCCAACGGGTCCAGCTCCACCGGCGCCTCTTCCGCAGCATCGAGCGCAACCGGGGCTTCTTCTGCTTCTGCAGCATCAAGCTCCACCGGCGCCTCTTCCGCAGCATCGATCTCCGCCGGCGCCTCTTCCAACTCGGCGGGTGGTTCTTCGCCCATATCGACGACGTCGCTCTCCCCCTCGGCCGCCCGCGCCGCGGCGGCGGCGGCGGCAGCAGCTTCTTCTTCCATGTGGAACTCGAACCCTGAGCCATCGGCGACGTTCAGCGCCTCCATCGGGTCGAACTCCCCTGGCTTGGCGCGCTCCCCTCCCGCCGCCGGCTCCGCGTCCTCAACGACCTCCAATTCCTCTTCACCCTCCGCTGCCCCCGCGCCGCCGCCCGCCGTCACCGGCTGGAGGTCCTCGTCGGCGGGCATCCCGTCCACCTGGAGAACAAATACGACCGGCCCGACCTGCAGCGTGTCCCCCGCCGTCAATTCCGACTGCTGAATCCGCGTGCCATTGCGGTACGTGCCGTTGGAGCTCCCCAGATCTTCCACACGCAGCGTCTCGCCGTCCTTAATCAGCCGGCAGTGCTTGCGCGACACGTCCCCCAGCGGGATACGCAGGTCGCAGTCGTCGCGACGGCCGATCACCGTCATGTCGCGCACCACCGAAAAGCTGCGCCGCTGCCCGTCCGGCCGGAACATGACGAGAACAACCTGCATGTGCGTGACCTGTGCCTTTCCTGCCGCCTTCTTTGGGGGCTACAGTTGTGTCGCCCATGTGATCGAGGAGGGCGAGACGAGTCTTGCCTCTACAGCTCCCCATTTTACGGTGATTGCCCCCCGCTCGCCCGCACAAATGCGCGCCAGCGTCAGCAATCGGCCGATTTGGACCGCATTTATAACGTCCGGAAACCCCTTCCAGACGCTCTGACGTGCGTTTTTCCGCCCGACAACGCTATCCGCCAGCCGACCATTCGGCAAGAGCCTTTTATTCCGCACAGACCTCTGCAGTCGGCGCCTCCGGGATGAAACCTGCGGTGGCCGGGCGGAGTCTATGGGGTATGCTTTGGTCGCCAGGTGGCACGGGCATCGTTCCCGTGTTCAATCCAGAGAGACGGGCGTGCTGCCCGTGCCGAAGATGCGTCCTCGCGTGTCCTGATCGCTGAGAAGTACTGAAAACCGCCCCACTCGCGACCTGCCCTTGCCAATGGGGCTCCGCGACAGGGGTCGTTCTATCGAAACCCCGAGCCGCATGCCGCGGAATCGGCATCGAAGGAGTCATGCAGTGGCTGTTCGTTCCGCCCGTCAAATTGCGTCACGTACGCTTCAGTCCGCGATTACTCCGGTCATCGAGTCGCTGGAGGCCCGCCGGCTCTTCGCCGCCACGACCATCCAGCCGCTCCCGTTCACGCTGGATTTCAGCGCCGACCGCGGCGAACTGCTCGACACCGACGGCCAGGGCACCGGGTTCACCCGCGTTCAGGCCAACCGGCTCGGCACGCAGTACAACCCCGCCCTCATCGATCTGGACCCCGCCGCGGGCGTCCTGAAAATTACCACCACCGGCAACAGCGCCGCTGGCGGGAACTACAACGGCGACAACACCCTGGTCAACGGCTTGGAAACGCAGTTCAACGCCACCACCAGCGGCTTCGCCATCACCACCCGCCTCAAAGGCCCGCTGGGCTTCATCGACAACCCATCCGAGCAGGCCGGGATCATGTTCGGCCCCGACCAGGACAACTACGTCAAACTCGTCGCCGTCGCCCAACCCGCCGGGCAGTTCATTCAGTTCATTGACGAGCAAACCACCAACGGCGTGTACAGCCACGCCCTGGCGGGTTCGAACCTGAACAACACCTACACCGACATCGGCCCCTTCGCATCGATCAACACACTGGACCTGCGCCTCGTCGGTGATGCGGCCACGGGGAAGGTCACGGCGTTCTACTCCGTCAACGGCGCCGCATTCGTGAAGATCTCCGCCGAGCTCACGCTGAGCGGCTCCAAGAAAGACGCGTTCTTCAGCACCGCCGGCCGCGCGGGGCTCATCGCGATGCACAAGAACGACCTCGGGCCGATGACCGCGGTCTTCGACAAGTTCGAAATTACGGCGGGCACGTCGACGGTCCGGCCGTACGTCGTCGCATCCGATCCCGCCAACGGGCAGACGAACGTGGCGCGCGACACCTCGATCCGCAACAGCGTCTACCTGCCCAATCCCGGCGCCGGCGTGGATGCTGACTCGCTGACCGCCAACACCGTTCGCCTCTATCGCACCAGCGACGGTATCGCCGTCCCGGGCAACATCGGCACCTCGGGCGGCGGCGACGTGATCAACTTCTCCCCCACCATATTGCTCGATGCCAACACGAACTACACGTTCGTCATCGACGGCGTGAAGGACACCAGCGGCGCGCTCTTTCAGCGCTACCAGATCTCCTTCACCACCGGCACGGCCAGTACGCCGATCAACACGAATTACTCCTTCCAGAAGGTCACGCTCAATACGGCCAGCGGGCGCGCCTACACCGTCGTCAAGCTGGGGCCGGACGGGAAGCTTTACGCCGGCACGCTGGAGGGGCTCATCCAACGCTTCACCATCAACGCGGATGGGACGCTCGGGACGGCGGAGAACATCACCTCGCTTCAGATCGCCGAGGGCGGCAACCGGTTCCTGATCGGCATGGCCTTTGACCCCGCGTCCACCGCGACCAACCCGATTCTGTGGGTGAGCCACAGCCACTACGCGCTGACCAACGCCGTGAACTGGTCGGGCAAGATCAGCAAGTTGACCGGCACCAATCTGGGGACGGTGACGCACGTCGTGCGGAACCTCCCGCGCTCCATTCGCGACCACTCGACGAACCAGATCGCGTTTGGCCCGGACGGCAAGCTTTACTTCACCCAGGGCAGCCAAAGCGCGATGGGCGCGCCCGACAACGCCTGGGGCCTTCGGCCCGAAGTGCTGCTCAGCGGCAACGTGCTGCGTCTCGACCCGAGCAAGATCCCGGCGGGGACCGTGCTCGACGCCAAGACCGAGGAAGGCGGCACGTACAACCCCTTCGCCACGAACGCGCCGCTGACGATCTACGGCCGCGGAGTGCGCAACGCCTATGACCTGCTGTGGCACAGCAACGGCCGGCTGTACGTTCCGACCAACGGCTCGGCGCCGGGCGGCAACACCCCCGCCGGCGGCGGCGCGCCCGCACTCACCGACGTTCGCGAGGTGATGAACGATTACCTCTTCGACGTCGTACAGGGTGGATACTACGGCCATCCCAACCCAAAGCTGGGCCACTACGTCCTCAACGGCGGCAACCCCACCAGCAGCGTCGATCCCGGCGAGGTCGTCAGCTACCCCGTGGGCACGATACCCGACGCAAGCTACAGGGGCTTCGCCTACGACTTCGGTGAAAACCAATCGCCTAATGGCGTCATCGAGTACCGCTCGGGCGGAAGCGCATTCGGCGGCGCGCTGGACGGGAAGATCCTCGTCGTCCAGTACTCGGTGGGCAATGACGTCATTGCCCTCACCCCCGGCAGCGGCGGCGCGATCACCGGGGCAAACGTCAACATCCCGGGTCTCACGAGCTTCAACGACCCGCTCGACCTGGAGGTCCACCCAGCCAACGGCTTCATCTACATCGTGGAGCACGGCGGGCAGAAGATCACCCTCGCCCGCCCGATCACGCCCGGCGCCAAGGCCGAGGTGGATAAGCCGAAGATGGTCTTCAATGACCCCACCACGTCCGGTAGCCAGACGCAGCAGCTCACCGTGAGGAACACCGGCACCGGGCCGCTCGTGCTCGGGACCGATGCGTTCACGCTCACGGGCGCGGACGCATCCAAGTGGACGCTGACCAGGCCCGCCCTGCCGCGCACGCTTCAGCCGGGCGAATCGGTCCAGGTCGCGGTGAAGTTCACCGCCTCGGCCGTGCGCATCTACAACGCGACGCTCGTCGTGAAGACCAGCGATGAGAACACGCCGACCATCAACGTCGTCCTGCGCGGCCTGGGCACGAGCGGCGTGGGCGGCAGCAACGAGCCGTCGCTGCAGCGCATCCTCGACCTGCACCAGATCCCGATCAACACGGGCGACAATGACCCGCTCACGAGCGTTCTCTACGACGCCTCCAACCCGCTCAATACCCCCAATGACGAGCTGACGATCCCGCGCTTCGTCAAAGCGGGCAGCGGTCCGGTGACGATGGAGCTGCTCGCGTCGTTCGGCGCGTCGACCGGCGGGACCGCGTTCCGCGTGGGTCACTACACGCCCGGCAACCCGACCGACAAGACGCAGCTGTTCACCATCTCCTCCGCCCACGAGCAGTCCGTGGCCCCGGTCGCCAACGGCGCCACGTCGTTCGACCCCGGCGCGGCCGCCTTCGGCCTCTATGCCGATGCACCCAAGTTCGGCGACCGCAGCGTGTACAGCGAAGACGTGCTCAACACCTGGGACCCCGACGCAACCAACCGCCGCAAAGTGCGCGTCTACGCCCTGAAGGACGGGAATGGGACGATCGTGCCCAATGCCTATGTCGTGGCGTTCGAGGAGGCGGAATACCACACCCCGGACAACCAGGACGTGGTCTACATCCTGCGCAACGTCAAGCCCGCCGCCGCCGGCGCCGAAATCGGTGTCGAAAACATGGACGGCGTGCCGTTCAACGACCGGATGATCTTTGCGAAGATCACCAATCCAAGCGTGACGTTCCCGAACTACGTCAAAGACACCGGCACGCTCCGAATCCGCAACACCGGCACGAGCGCCCTCACGATCAATGGGTTGTCCCTGAACAACACGGGATGGGAGCTGGTTGGCGCCCCCGCTGCGCCGTTCACCATCGCGGCCAAAGGGGGGTTCCTCGACCTCACGCTCCGCTTCAAGGCCACGAGCGGGACGGTTCACAACGGTGCGCTCACGATCTCGTCGAACGACGCCGACGAGCCGACGACCGTCATCCAGCTCGCCGGCTGGCGGCAGAACGCATCCGAGAATCCCGAGCCTTCGCTCCAGCAGCACGTTCAACTGCTCGGCTACGGCACGATCATCACCAAGTCCGGCCAGACGCTGAGCAACAGCGGCATCGTCGAAGCGGTGGGCGACGAAGTGCTCTCGCCTTATTGGAAGCGCGCCGACGCATCGAGATCGATCGGCGTCCGTCAGCTCTCGGCGTACCACACGCAGGGTGACACGGCCACCGTCCGCTACCACACCAAGGGCAGCTCCACGACCACGACGCTGTTCACGCACGCGAGCGCAGATGGGCAGACATTCCTCCCGCGCATCGACGGGAGCCTCGCGCCCGCTGTGGCGAGCTTCAGCCACACGGGAACGTTCGGCTTCCGTATCGACAACGAGTGGAGCGACCCGACCCGCAACAGCAGCGCCGACGACGGGGGGCACCACGTCCGCTTCTTCGTCGCCAAGGACCGCAGCGGCAATATCATTCCGAACACCTACCTGATGGTCATGGACTACGCGGCCATCAACTACGACTATCAGGACAACGTCTACCTCGTCACAAATATCAAGCCCGAGCTCGGCCCCGCGGCGCCCGGCGGGCTGACCGCCGCGAGCGCAAGCAATGGAATCGCGCTGGACTGGAATGACAACACCGAGGCGAACCTCCGCGGCTACAACGTCTACCGCAGCGACGCCGCGGCCGGGACGTATGCGAAGCTGAACGGTTCGGTGCTCACGCAGAGCGCCTACGTGGACACGACGGCGCCGCTGGGGGTGATGAGCTACTACCGCGTGGTCGCGGTGGACCTCAACGGGACCGAGTCGGTCTCCGCAACCGCCAACGCCGCATATGGATCGTCCGACACCACCCCCCCGGCGGCGCCGAGCGGACTGACGCTCACGCCCTCAACCGGCGGTATCCTGCTCGACTGGGCGGACAACACCGAAAGCGACATTGCCGGGTATCAGGTCTGGCGCGCAGCATCCCCGAGCGGACCGTTCACGAAGCTGAACGACACGCTGCTGACGAATTCCACCTTCAATGACACGACCGCGCCTGGCGGGCAGGTGAGCTACTACGCCGTCTTCGCGCTCGATCAGTCGGGCAACCCGTCGGCCGCTACCAACGGGCAGGCGACGCGCCCGACGAGCGACGGCCCGACCCAGAGCCCCTACCTGGGCAGCCCCTTCGCCATCGGCGCCACGCCCGTCATCATCCAGGCCGAAGACTTCGACCTCGGTGGGCAGGGGATCGCGTATCACGACACTGACGCGACAAGCAACCGCGGCGGCGCGTATCGCGACGAGGGCGTCGACATCAAGCCCATCGCCGGTACAACGAATCAGTACCGCATCAGTGACGCCATCACCGGCGAATGGCTGGAATACACCGTCGACGTCGCGACGGCGGGCACTTACCTGATGGAGTTCCGCGTCGGCAACCGCGACCCCGGCTCGACGTTCCATGTCGAGATCAACGGCGTGAACATCACCGGCGCGCTGGGCGTTCCCGACACCAACAGCTACGACGTGTTCGCAACCGTATCGGCCCCGGTCACCCTCTCGGGCGGGGTCCAGGTGCTCCGCTTTGTGTTCGATAACCCCGGCAGCGGTGGATATGGGGCGGCGTTCGACTGGCTGAAGGTCACCCAGCAGTCGGTGCAGGGCCCAGAGGCCCCGGCGGCGCCGAGCGGGCTCACAGCCACGCCGACTTCCAGCGGCATTACGCTCGACTGGGCCGACAACGGTGAAGCCGACCTCGCCGGGTACAACGTCTACCGCGCCGCCTCGGCGGGAGGGACGTATCAGAAGCTGAACACGGCTGGATTGCTGACAAGCAGCGGCTTTGTCGATGGCACCGCCCCCGCGGGCGCGACGAGCTATTACCGCGTGGTGGCGGTCAACACCGCGGGCATGGAGTCGGCGCCGGCATCAACCAGCGCCACCCGGGGGCCGACACAGACGCCGTTTAAGGGCAGCCCCTTTGCCATCGGCGCTACGCCGATCACCATTCAAGCCGAGGACTTTGACCTCGGCGGCCAGGGGATCGCGTACAACGACACTACGTCGAGCAACATCGGCGGCCAGTACCGCAATGAGGGGGTGGACATCAAGACCATTGCTGGGACCAGCGGTCAGTATCGCATCAGCGACGCCATCAGCGGGGAGTGGCTCGAGTACACCACCCAAGTGGCGGCGAGCGGGACATACACGATTGAATTCCGCGTGGGCAACCGCGACGCCGGCTCGACGTTTCACCTGGAGGTCAATGGGGTCAACCTGACGGGGAGCGTGAGTGTGCCGGACACGGACGGCTTCGACGCGTTCGCCACGGTGTCCGTGGCAGTCAACCTGTCAGCGGGGGAGCAGGTCCTGCGCTTCGTGTTCGACAACCCCGCCACCAGCGGGTATGGCGCGGCGTTCGACTGGATGCGCGTCACACAGCAGGACGTGGCCCCGGGCGTGGAGGATACGCAGGCTCCAGCCACCCCCGGCGGGCTGACGGCCACCGGGACCGCCGCGGGCATCCTGCTCGACTGGGCGGACAACAGCGAGAGCGACCTGGCCGGGTACAAGCTGTATCGCAGTGATTCACTCGGGGGAACATTTGTGCTCGTGAACACCGGCGGATTGCTGACGGCGTCGGCGTATGACGACACGTCGATGCCCGCGGGGGCGACGCGCTACTACAAGGTGTCGGCGGTGGACACATCGGGGAACGAGTCGGCCCTGTCGGGCGCGGTCGGCGCGACGCGCACGGCGGTCGATCCGCAGCAGCCGAAGAACGGGACGCCCTTTGCCGTCGGCACGGTTCCCGTGACCATTCAGGCGGAGGATTATGACCTGGGCGGGCAGGGGATCGCGTACAACGACACCACGTCGAGCAACATCGGCGGGAAGTACCGCACCGACGCGGTGGACATCAAGACGATTGCGGGGACGACAAATCAGTACCGCATCAGCGACGCGGTGAGCGGGGAGTGGCTGGAGTACACGATCGACGTGGCGACGGCGGGGAACTACCTCTTTGAGTTCCGCGTAGGCAACCGCGACGCCGGCTCGACGTTCCACATCGAGATCGGCGGGGTGAACGTGAGCGGCGTGATGACGGTGCCGGACACGGATTCGTTCGACGCATTCGCGATCATCAGCAAGCAAATCGCGCTGGCGGCGGGCCAGCAAGTGGTTCGCTTCGTGTTCGATAACCCCGGCGCAACCGGCTATGGCGCGGCGTTCGACTGGATGCGCATCTCGGCGGCGTAAGCGGGCGCACATTTGTGAAAGCCAGCGCAGCGGGCAGGACCTGACCCTGCCCGCTGCGCATGGGCGATATTCGGTGACGACGTTCAGCCAGAGAAAAAGCCCAGGATGCTTCGGTGGCATCCTGGGCTTTGGTTGATTTCTCAGCAATGTTTGGGCGGAGATTTTAATACATCCCGCCCATTCCGCCACCGGGCGCACCGGCGGGTTCGGGTTTGTCTTCCTTGATCTCGCTGATGATGGCATCGGTCGTCAGCAGAAGACCGGAGATGCTGGCAGCGTTCTGCAGGGCGGCGCGTTCGACCTTGGTCGGGACGATGACGCCCATTTTCAGCATGTCGCCATATTCGTGCGTGAGGGCGTTGTAGCCGAAATTGACGTCCTTCGACTCCTTCACCTTTTGCGCGACCACGCCGCCGTCGCCGCCGGCGTTTTCGACGATCTGCTTGATGGGGGCTTCGATGGCGCGGCGGACGATTTCGATCCCGACCGACTGGTCCTCGTTGTTCGCGCGCTTCTTGACGCCCTCGAGCACCTTGGCCGCGGCGCGGATCACCGCAACGCCGCCGCCGGCGAGAATGCCCTCTTCAACCGCAGCGCGGCAGGCGTGCAGCGCGTCCTCGACGCGGGCCTTCTTCTCCTTCATCGCCACTTCCGTCGCCGCGCCGACGAGGATCTGCGCCACCCCGCCGGAAAGCTTCGCCAACCGCTCCTGGAGCTTCTCGCGGTCGTAGTCGCTGGTCGTGTTCTCGATTTCGTTTTTCAGCTGCTCGATCCGGCCCTTGATGGCCTTCTCGTCGCCGGCCCCTTCGATGATCGTCGTGTTGTCCTTGTCGATGCGGATCTTCTTTGCCCGGCCGAGCTGTGAAATCTCGACGTTCTCGAGCTTGATGCCGAGCTCTTCAAAAATGGCCTGCCCGCCGGTGACGATCGCGATGTCCTCGAGCATGGCCTTGCGGCGGTCGCCGAAGCCCGGCGCCTTGACGGCCGCAACCTTCAACGTGCCGCGGAGCTTGTTCACGACCAGCGTGGCGAGGGCTTCGCCTTCGAGGTCTTCGCTGATGATCAGCATCGGCTTGCCCTGCTCGGCCGCCTTGCTGAGGATCGGCACCAGATCGCGCGCGGAGCTGATCTTCTTTTCGTGGATGAGGATGTAGCAGTCATCCAGTTCGGCCGTCATCGTCTGCGGGTTGGTCACGAAGTGCGGACTGAGATAGCCCTTGTCGAACTGCATGCCTTCGACGAGCTCGATGGTCGTGTCCAGGCTCTTGCCCTCTTCGACCGTGATGACGCCGTCCTTGCCCACCTTGTCCATCGCATCGGCGATCATCTGACCGATCTGCTGGTCCTGGTTGGCGCTGCTGGCGCCGACCTGGGCCACTTCCTTTGAGCTGGTGACCTTCTTGCTCATGTTCTTCAGCTCGTCGACGATGGCGTCGACAGCCAGCTGGATGCCGCGCTGAATTTGCGTGGCGTTCGCGCCGCTTGCGACGTTCTTCAAGCCTTCGCTGAAGATCGCCTCGGCATAGACGGTGGCGGTAGTCGTGCCGTCGCCAGCGACCGCGCTGGTCTTGCTGGCGACTTCCTTCACCATCTGCGCGCCCATGTTCTCGTACGAGTCTTCCAGCTCGATTTCCTTCGCCACGGTCACGCCGTCCTTGGTGACGGTGGGCGAGCCGAAGGACTTCTCGAGCACGACGTTGCGTCCCGACGGGCCGAGGGTGACCTTGACCGCGCGGGCCAATTTGGAAACCCCGCGGCGAATGCTCTCGCGGGCTTCCTGGTCAAATGCGATTCGTTTAGCAGCCATTTCAATTCTCCTTCAAATCAGTTGGAAACGCAGATGAACGCAGATAAACGCGGATAAGAACAAATCTAGAAATTCAATCTGATTTATCTGCGCTCATGGGCGTTCATTTGCGGCTAAATCTCTTACTCGACCACGGCGAGGATGTCGTCCTCGCTCATGATCATCAGTTCTTCCCCGTCGAGCTTAATTTCGGTGCCGGCGTAGCTCGTGAAGATTACTTCGTCGCCCTTCTTGACGCTGAAGGGGGCGCGCTCGCCATTGTCGAGGCGCTTGCCGTCGCCGACGGACAGGATCTTCCCGCGCTTGGGCTTTTCCTTGGCGCTGTCGGGCAGCACGATGCCGCTCTTGGTCTTGGACTCGGCCTCGACACGCTTGACGAGGATCTTGTCACCGAGGGGGCGAAGCTTGGCCATGATTCGTTTCTCCTTGCTCTTAAAAGACCGTGACTGTGTGGGGAGTGACGGGGTGACGGAGTAAGCCGTTGTGCTTCCCACTCCGTCACCCCTTCACCCCCTACTCCGTCACCTCATTCTGCTCATTCTGCGGCCAGCGGCTCTCGTGATAGCGACGCAGCACCCTCGCCAGCGCGTCGAGCAGGACGTTGAAGTCCACCGGCTTTCCCAGCACGGTGAAGACCTGCATCGACAGCGCTTCGCGGAGCAGGTGGTTCGTCAGGTGATTGGCGAGGAGGATGGCCGGCGGGGCATTTTTCCGTTCGCGCATCAATTTGACAACCTGCAGCCCGCCTAATTGCGGCATCGCCTGGTCCAGGACCGCCACGTGCACCGGCCGGGTCTCGATCAGGTCCAGCGCCTCGCGGCCGGATCGGGCCGAGAGGGTCTGCACGCCTTGCGGCTCGAGCAGCCCCCGGACGGTCTGATGCCATCCCTCCTGCTCGTTGGCCAGGAGAACCGTCAGTCGGTTGGATGGTTCGGTCTGGACCATGGGCTCACCGCGGACCGCGCCGCGCGGCATCAATAACAATGGGTGTGCCGGGATTGGGAGTGACTTAAGCCATGCAACGGCAACAGCTTATGGCTTGGCATCCCGCCTCCAAACCTGCCAAAGCACGCAACCGGCTCCAATCGGCTGCCAGCATGGCAGCGGGGTCGGCATTCGGCTGGCAGAGCCGGTGCGACCGAGTAGGATGCGACCATGTCCGAACCCGCACCCGACGCACTCACCCTGGCGGGGTTTCAGAAGCACATCGCCGACCGCTACGAAAAGCACGACCGCGAGCGCGGCACACCCGGGACTTGGCTGCATTTCTCGGAAGAGATCGGAGAGCTCGCCCGTGCGCTGGCGCGAAACGACGACCGGGCGAACATGGAAGAGGAATTCGCCGACGTCATCGCATGGCTGTGCACGCTGGCGAACATCAACGACGTCGACCTGGCCTCCGCGGTATCGCGGAAGTACCTGAGCGAGCAGCGTCCGAAGGGGCATAAGTGAGGGCAGCATAGTTGCGACGCCTGGGTCGCCTCTGGCGCGCCGGGGGAGGGGCGACGCAGGCGTCGCAACTACAAGGGATCCGAAGTCCCCTTGCCCTTGTCCCAGCGCATCGCGAGACGTACATTTGTTTGCAATGCGTCGTATCCTCGCGGGGTTGCTGATCCTCCTCATCACCACTTCTGCTTCGGCCCAGATCAAGGCCGAGGTGGAGAGCATTGGGTTTAACAACCACTACCGCCCCGACTGCTGGACGCCGATGGTCGTCCGGATCCTCCCCGAGAAGAGCGGCACGTACCAGATCCACGTCATCCAGGAAGACCTGGACGGGGACGAGCCGACGTTCGTGCAGGAGATCACGCTCACGGGCGCCGACGAGGGGAACGCCAGTGAGCAGCGGTTCTGGATGTACTTCATTCCGCAGCCGACGCACGGCGGGCTGTATGACGTCAACCGCGGCGGCACGCGCAAGGAACTCGAGGGCCAGCTCCGCGTCCACCTTGCCGACGCCAGGGGCAGGCAGCTGATGAAGCTGCCGATCACGAACTCGATCATCAATATCGAGCCCACGAACACGAATAACGTCTGGGCCAACCCGCGCGGGACGAAGCTGATCCTTTCCGTCGGCGACGGACGGAGCAAACTCATCTGGACGGAGTACGAGAAGGCTGTCGGCATCATCGAGAACGTCTGGATGGTGCCCGTTCAGTCGCGCGAGCTTCCCGAAGACGCGCGCGGATACGAGGCCGTCGACGCGATTATCTGGACGAACACCGAGGCGCCCGACCCGTCCAGCCCGACCGGCGAACGGCGCATGCGCGCGCTGCAGCGCTGGGTGCGCGGCGGCGGACGACTGGTGATCCTCCAACCGCCCGAGCGCGACCGCAGCCTTCCGTGGGGGGACATGCTGCCGGTCAAGGTGGAATCAATCGAGGACCGCAAGAGCGTTGCGCCGCTGGCGCAGCTCGCTCTGCCCGATCGCACCCGAGAGCAGTCGAACAGCCAGTTTGCGGCGATCGACAATATGATCCGCCGGGTCTGGAGCCTCTCGACCGGCCCATTCCGCGTCGCCCGCGCCCAGGCCAAGCCGGGCACGGTCGTCGAGGAGTGGATCGAGTGGGATCCTGCCAACAAGAGCGACCGGACGCCTTACCTCGCGCGGATGGGCTATGGTCTGGGCTCCGTCACGTGGGTTGCGCAGGACCTGGGAGATCCCCTGCTGGTTCGCCAGGCGACCGTGGGCTGGCCGAACGTCTGGAACAAAGTGCTCGGGTGGAATGACTCGCCGCTCGTGAAGCAGAACAACACGCCCGAAGAGCTGTTGCGGCCTTGGGAGGGGGGGATGGGGGTGGACCTCTACCCGTCGATGATGAGCGGCGCCGCGCTGGCATCCAAGAGCCGCGCGTTCGTCGGATTGGCGATCATCTTCTTCGTGGTTTACTGGCTGATCGCCGGGCCCGGGCTGTACCTGTATCTCGTGGCCAAGGCGCGGGCGTATCTGAGCTGGTTCATGTTCGCCGGGGCGGCGATCGGCGCGACGGCCGTCACCGTGCTCGTCGTGCAACTCGTTGTGCGCGGGGACCCGGAGTTGGCGCACGTCAGCATCGTGCGCAAGGCCGCGGGCGACCCGGCCGTGGTCTTCAGCCGCTTCGGGCTGTACATCCCCCAGGACGGTCCGCAGGAGATCAAGCTGCGCGACATCGACCCATCAGGCGACAGCTACATCACCGCCATGGCGGCGCACCCGCGGCACGTGTCGGAGGACAGCTCATTCCTCTCGTTCAAGAACTACGACGTTCCGGTGCACCAGAGCGGGTCGGGCGAGCCCGTTGTCGTCGCGTTCCCCTACCGCAGCACGATGCGGCAGATGCAGGCGCGCTGGACGGGCATCATGAACAGCGCCGTTGAAGGCGCGGGGAAGGTCGTCCCCACTGAAGACGGAACGATCCAAGGCACGCTCACGAACGGCACCGGCCGCGAGTTGCGGAACGTCTACATCGCGTTTCACCATCCGAACATCTTCGCCGGCTCCAATGATGTTATCCTGTACCTGCCGAGCTGGGCTGCGGGTGTGACCATCGATTTGACGCAGGAGTTCAAAACCGCAACCGCCAAGCTGATCGCAACGAACCAGCAGATCTCTACCTCCGGCGGGCGCGGCTCCGGCTCGCCGGATCGAAGCGAAAAAGTCTGGGGCACGCTTCGGCGCGACTCGGAGCATTGGCCCGCCTACTGGTACGAAAAGATGCGCAACAACGGCCTGGGCGCCGACACCTGGGACGACTACCGAAGCGACGTGAAGCGGTCGTTCCCGATGCTCAGCTTCTACTCGCGCCTGCCCCCGGTGCGCAATCCCCAGCGCATCGAGATCCTGCGCCGCGGGCAAAGGCAGTTTGACGTGGGCCACGCGCTGGCGGCGGGCGAGCTGGTGGTCCTCGCCGAGGCGCGCAACACGCCGATCCCCATCCCGCTCGACGTCGAGGGCGACAAAGTTGGCGGCAACGGCACGACCTTCTATCAGTTCATCCTGCCACTGGAGCGCAGCGCCGCGCTGGCGGGCACTGATGCGGAAGCCGACGCGCCGGCCGGAAATGTTGAGCGGCCTGGTGCCGCCGCAAGCTCGACCCAGCAGCCGAATAACGCGACACCCCTGCTGAACCCCTTGGAGTAGTAGTTCGTCGCTTCCGCCCCGGGAGAGTGCATCGATGGCCGTCATGATCAAGACCGTCAACCTCACGAAGCGTTACGGGACGCTGGTCGCGCTGTCGAACCTCAATCTCGAGATCAACGAGGGGGACTGCTTCGGCTTCATCGGCCCCAATGGCGCCGGCAAGACGACCACGATCAAGATCCTCGCCACGCTGCTCCAGCCCACCTGGGGGGAGGCGCGCGTGTGCGACTACGTCGTCGGCTATCAGTCGCGGCAGATCCGCCCGCTGATCGGGTACGTGCCCGACTACTTTGGCGCATACGAAGACATGGTCGTCCAGGAGTACATGGAGTTCTTCGCCGCCGCGTACAACATCAACGGCACGGCCCGGACGAAGATCGTAAACGACGTGCTGGAGCTGACCGACCTGTCGTACAAGAAGGACGCCCCCGTCGACGGCCTCTCGCGCGGGATGAAGCAGCGGCTTTCCATCGCGCGCGTGCTCGTGCACGACCCCAAGGTGCTGCTGCTCGACGAGCCGGCCGGCAATCTCGACCCCCGGGCCCGCATCGAGATGCGCGAGCTGCTCAAGGAGCTCCGGCGCATGGGCAAAACCATCCTCATTTCCTCACACATCCTGCCCGAACTGCAGGACCTGTGTAACACGGTGGGGATCATCGAGCAGGGCGAGTTGATCTATTCCGGCCCCTGGACCGACATCGTGAAACGCGCCAAGGGCGGCACAATGCTGCACGTCGGCGTCGCCCACAACCAGCAGATGGCCGCGGCTTTGCTCAGCCAGGACCCCAACATCGAGACGGTCAGCGCGAACAACGGTTATCTTGAAGTGTCGATCAAGACCGGTGTTGAAGACTACAGCTTCGTCCCCCAGCGTCTGATCCAAAACGGGTTTAAGCTGACGATGCTGAAAGAAGAGGAAGTGAACCTGGAGACGGCGTTCATGCGGCTGACGAAGGGGATGGTGCAGTAAAATTGCTGCGGAGGGAACGATGACGCTGCGAGATATCATAAAAGAGGCGAAGAAACTCCCGCGAGACGAGCAGGTCGATCTGATCGATGAGCTGTATTGCATGATCAATGTCGACCCCGCTGACGTCGCCCTGACTCCCGCACAGGCGCAGGATCTGAAACGGCGAATGGAGGAGGCGCGAAGCGGCCAAGATGTATCGATTCCCGGAGACGAAGCGATCGCGATGCTCCGCAACAGGAAGAGGTCGTGATCGACTACGACCTGAGCAGGCGCGCCGTCCGCGACATCGAGTTGGCGCAGGACTGGTACGACGGCAAAAGCATTCAACTTGAGTTCTTCGACGATGTCCTGCTCTCGATTCGTGCGGCCCGCCAGCATCCGCTTCGATATCCCGAGGTTGAGCCGGGGGTTCGGGGCGTGCGCTGTGGCCGCTTCCCGTATCGCATCTATTACGAGGTGCGGGCGAACAAGATTATGATTCGCGCCGTCTACCATACCTCGCGCGATCCCAAGCTGTGGGACGACCCGAACCGCCAATAAAACATGCTTGGCTTTGGCAACTATTTCTGGCGTCTGATTCCTGCGAACCCCATCCTGCTGCGCGTTGTCGAAGCCGCGGGTCGGCGCCGCCGCGACCTGTTTATCCGCTGCGGCTATCTCGGGTTGCTTATTTTCCTCGTGATCTTTTCCCTCGTCAGCTCCGGCACCGGCGGCGCGACGCTCGGGGACCTGGCGAAGACATCCGCCGGCATCTTCCAGAACATGAGCTACCTCCAGCTCGGGCTGGTCGCCCTGCTCGCCCCCATCTTCACCGCCGGAGCGATCACGCAGGAGAAGGACAGCCAGACCTACGACATCCTGCTCGCCACCCCACTGTCCAACGGCCAGATCGTCCTCGGGTCGCTGCTCTCGCGCATCTTCTTTGTCATCGCCCTGCTGATCAGCGGGATTCCGATCTTCTCGATCACGCAGATCTTCGGCGGCGTCGCGATCGGGAGCATCGCGATGTCGTTCGCCATCTCGGCCGCCACCGCCTTCGTCACCGGCGCGCTGGCGATGGCCATCGCCACCTTCAAGGTGGGCACGCGGCGAACGATCTTCAGCTTCTACATGTTCGTCGTGATCTACCTCGTCGGGCTGTACCTGCTCGACATGCTGCCGTTTTTCCAGGTGCAGGGCAGGCAGGTGAACCCGCAGACGCCGTCGCACATCAGCTGGTTCACCGGCATTCACCCATTCCTCGCGCTGCGGGTCGTGCTGAGCGATCCATCTTACGTCCCGCCGGAACTCGGCTCGCTCCCGCCGCACCTGCAGCGCTGGCCCATCGGGTGGTACCTGAGCAGCCCCGCGACGTTCTACGTCTGGTTCATGTTCGCGCTCAGCGCGGTGCTGATCCTCCCCGCCATTCTGATGCTGCGCAAGCTCGCGCAGTCGACGACATCGGCCAAGACATGGTTCCTGAAAAAGCTGCATCTCAGCAAGGGTGAGACGCGCCGCAAGCCCCGCTACGTATGGGCCAATCCCATCGCCTGGCGCGAGGCGAAGACCAAGGCGTCCGCCGCGCGCGCATCAGTCATGCGCTACGGGTTCATGGCCGCGGGGATTATCGGAGCGGTCGTGCTCGTCAGCCTCTTCGCACAGCAGCAGGTCGGCGGCAAGTACATCACGTCCAGCAGCTATGACTCAACCCGTCAGACGCTCACGATCCTGGAGGGTGACAAGGCCGAGACGCTCCAGGTCGGGCCGGCGACGCTCGTCACGTTCAATGGCGAGCCGGCGAACCTCGACGACCTCAACGGCAGATTCGCGGTGCGCGAGCCCGTGGGCCGGCAGGGAAAGCTGCTTACGTCCATCGACGTGACCGACATCGACCGCAAAATCAGCGTGACGACCGCGCGCAACTTCCTCCTCGGCGCGATCATCGTCGAGTTCGCGGTGATCCTGCTCATCGTCACCAATGCCGCCGCCAGCACCGTCACGCGCGAGAAGGAGGATGGGAGCCTGGACCTGTTGCTCACGACCCCGATCACCAGCCGCTACTACATCTGGGGAAAGCTGCGCGGGCTGGTCAGCTATGTCCTGCCGCTCGTGGCGGTGCCGGTGGCGAGCGTGCTGATCTTCATCCTCTACGATCTGACGCGCATCCCCCGGGAGCGCAGCGCGTTCCGCTGGATGGTGTTCCCCGAGGCGATCATCATCATGCCCGGGCTGCTGATCATGGTCGCAGCCTTCGCGAGCATCCTCGGCATGCAGATGTCGCTCCGCTGCCGAACGACCGTCCGCGCCGTCATGAGCAGCGTCGGCATCGTGATCGGCCTCTGCGGCGGACTGGGTTGGTGCGGGACGCAGTTCATCGGCACCCGCGGCGGGGGCGTGTTGGCCCTCATCCTCGGCAGCTTCAGCCCGTTTACCGTCCTCACCGTCCTGATCGACCCGGTGAACTTCGGCGGGTCGGAGTTCGCCACCGGCAGCACGGGCGTCGCCAGCGCGCGCATCATCGTGCTCGTCTTCAGCTGGATCGCGACGGGCGTCTACGGCCTGATCGTCTGGTCGATGTACAAGTCGATGGTGAAGAACTTCGACATGACGATCCGGCGCCAGTCGCGGTAACAGATCGGAACCGCGGATGAAGGCGGATGAACGCGTTTAGGAAACGAGGAAGAGAGTTTTCCTGGTTTCTCGTTTTGTCGGCGTTCATCTATGTTCACCTGCGGTTCAATCCGTCTTCTCCGTGGTAAAACACCTCCCATGATCCTGAAAAGCACCGACCGCCTCACGCCGGTTCCTGAGAAGCATTCGAAGTTCTGGCAGAACGCGCACCTCTACTTCGATCGGGTCTACACCTCGATGAATCTCGACCCCACGTGGCGCGCGGTCCTCTCCTCGCCCAAGCGCGTGCTGACCGTCTCCTGCCCCGTACGCATGGACGATGGATCGATCCAGGTGTTCACCGGCTACCGCGCTCAGCACAACAACGCCCGCGGGCCCTTCAAGGGCGGGATCCGCTACGACATGCATGTCAGCCGCGACGAGGTCATGGCGCTGGCGATGCTCCAGACGTGGAAAAACGCCCTCGTCGACCTCCCCTACGGCGGCGCCAAAGGCGGGATCGTCTGCGACCCCAAGAAGCTCTCGATCGGGGAAAAAGAGCGCCTCACCCGCCGCTACACACACGAGATCATGCCGATCATCGGCCCGGTCAATGACATCCCCGCCCCCGACGCCGGCACGGATGCGCAGGTGATGAGCTGGTTCCTCGACACGTATTCGATGATGGTCGGCTACCAGGCGCTGGGCGTCGTGACGGGGAAGCCCGTGGCGATCGGCGGGAGCGTCGGCCGTGAGGAGGCGACGGGGCGCGGCGTCATGAACATCCTGCGCAAGTTCCTGGGTACCCAGAACAAATCGCTCGCCGGCACGCGCGTTGCCATCCAGGGGTTCGGCAACGTCGGGTATCACACCGCCCGGCTGCTTCACGAGCGCGGTGCGATCATCGTCGCCATCAGCGAGCGAGCGAGCGGCATTTACGACGAGAGCGGCCTGAACATCGACCTCGCCGGCGCGTTCTACAAGGAGAACCGAACGCTCACGGATTTCGGCGATGCCGACGCGATTTCCAACGAGGAGCTGCTCGCCTGCGACTGCGATGTGCTTATTCCCGCCGCGATGGAGAACACGGTCGATGCCGACATCGCGCCGCACGTGAAGGCGCGGGTGGTATGCGAAGCCGCCAATGGCCCCACCACCCCCGCCGCCGACGAAATCCTCCGCGATCATGGCGTCACCATCCTCCCCGATATCCTCGCCAACGCCGGCGGCGTCACCGTCAGTTACTTCGAATGGGTGCAGGGGCTGGACAATTTCTTCTGGGACCACAAGCGCGTGCAGGACGAGCTGCAGCGCATCATGGAGAAGAGCTTCGACGCGGTAAACGCCAAGGCCGACGAAGCCGACTGCGACTACCGCACGGCAGCGTACACCATCGCCATCAGCCGCGTGGCGGAGGCGCTGCGGCTGAAGGGGTTGTTTCCGTGATTGGCGTCCCACACTCGGGGCACTGGCCGCTGCTGGCGCGGAGGTCGTACCCGCAGTGCGGACACAAGCCACGCCGGCGGCGCCCAGACCGCACCCTCTGCTGGATCAGGGCGTGCGCGGGAGCAATCGCTGCCAAGCCGATCAACACCCAGTAGGGCATCCACGTGGTGAAAGACTTCATCGCGGAACCCCAGACTCCGCTTATGGGCTGCGCGTGCGTGGTGCGGCCGAAGCCGGCGCGCTGCCATATCGTCTCGCGCGGGAGATGAAACTCCGACGGTTCGACGCGCTGCCAGACGAAGTTCGTGCGGCCCTCCTCACCCGTTGCCAGGGCTGTCGGCTTGAAAGTAGTGCTGATCCGCATGACCTCGATCCCCACGATGCCACGCCCCGAGCGCAGCGAGACGACCCGCGCGTGGTACCTACCCGTCGCAGCGTCCCATGCCGTCCACGTCAGACCGTCGGCGACCACGAAACTGCGCACCATCACCGCCGCCAGCGCGACGAGTAGCAATGCGGAACCCCAAACCGCCGTCATCTTCAGGCGTCTCATCGTGCGGCGATCGTATCCGATTGCCCGGGCGGCGGACGTGCATTGGAAACAAGTTGAGAAGCGACTTCATGGCACCTGCGATCAACTGCCGTCGATATCTCCGCGGCGGGGTCTGGCAGCTCCGCCGCCGCGTTTTGTTCGCCCATGACCCGCAGGTCATCGGCGCGTCGAATCGTTCGGCGGCAGTGCGGCTGTGAGGAAGTTGCAACCCGCGCGGCCGCCATAAGTTGCCAGCGGCTTTCGAGCGGTCGTCACGAAAAAAAAGGAGTTATAAACGTCCCAATCTCCCGCCGGGATGGGAGGAGATCCGGCGTGCGGTCGATCAAACCGGCGTTTCTCAGTCGCTGCGGCACACACGATGACGCGGCGCGTCTGTCCCCCTACACTCACCGCCCATGCGCTATTTTGCCTCGTTCGTCGTCACACTTGCCTGGGCGCTTTGGCTCGGCGGGATGGTGGCGCTCGTGCTGTTTGTACAGACCCTTTTCGCGCGCAACCGCCCAATCGCGCTGGAGGCGGCGCCGATGCTGTTCGTGTCGTTCGAGCGCGTGCAGCTGGTGTTCGCGGCGGCGGCGTGCGTGGGCACGTTCTGCTGGTGGGTGCTGACACGGCGTCGACCGGTCATCGTGCTGTTCGCGCTGTTCGCGATCGCCGGCGCGGTCGCGGCGCTGTCGACGACGCTGAACACCGACCGGATGGAGCAGCTGCGGGCGCAGGGGATGCGCGAGTCGCCGGAGTTTCAGGCGCTGCATCGGCGCTCGACGTCGATGTACGTGGCGAACCTCTTGCTGCTGCTGGCCGCCGGCGCGATCCTCCCGGCGGCGCTGAAGCCACCTACTCCCCCGACGCGCGTCGGTGTCATTCAGTCAGGCGAAACAGCTCCAGGCACTGCCGTGGCGTGAGCCGCTCGGGGCGGAGCTGTGGGTCGATCTGCAGCGACGCCAGCAGCTCGCCGGCTTCGATACGCATCTGCGACAGCGCCTTGCGCAGCGTCTTGCGGCGTGCTGCAAACAACCGCTGGACGAACCGCCCTACCTCGGGCGCCTCGGCGCCGAGCTGGTCGGCGCGGGTCATGCGCACCAGCGCCGAGTCAATCTTCGGCGCCGGCCAGAACGCCTGCGGCGGGAGCGTGCGCAGCACCTCGACCTTCGCCAGCAGCTGCGCCATCACCGTGAGCGGCCCGTAATCATCTGACCCCGCCTGGGCGCGCAACCGCTCGGCAACTTCCTTCTGCACCGTGAACGTAAGCAGGTCGACGCCAAGAATCAGCAGCTCGATCACCAGCGGGGAGGCGATGTTGTACGGAAGGTTTGCGATGAGCTTCACCGGGCGCGCAGCACTGCGCGCTGACGCGATGCGCTCGGCGAGGTCGCGGTTGATCTCATGCTTGCCCGCCAGCGCATCACCCTCGATCAGAAAAAACGTTCCCGTGCCCTCGTAGCGCCCCCGGAGCATGGCGGCTAAATCACGATCGATCTCGACCGCGACGACATCCGCCCCGCGCGTAAGCAGTTCCTCCGTCAGCGTGCCCGTCCCCGGCCCCACTTCGATGACCACGTCGCCCGGCCTGATCGCCCCGGCGTCGGCGACCAGCCGCACGAGATTGCCGTCGATCATAAAATTCTGCCCAAACCGATGCCGCGGCGACGAGCCGGCGTCGGCGAGGAAAGCCTGAATCTGCTGCTTCGTCTGGGCCATGACGTTTACGGTTGTGTGGCCGGCTCGGCGAGCGAGTTGCGGAGCACCTCGTTGGCGTCTTCGATGGATTTTGCGCTGCCGTTCGCTACCGCTTTGCGCGCCGATGCGAGCGCCGCGGCCAAGCGCCGCTCCTCCTCGACCAACAGCCGGTAAGTGGCGGTGTCCGGGGGAGTCTCCCACGGCGTGGGCACGAGCACCCACCGGCCGTCGACGCGCCGCAGCGTCGGCGCGCTGGGCTGGTCCGCCAGCTGGTCGATCGTCGCACGATCGCCGCGAACGGTGAAGGTCCAACCTTCGACCGCCTTTACCATCGGACGAGCGTTTTCGCGGTAGTCCACCGCCGCGAGCGAGGCTTGAGGCCTGGTGGATCGTGAAGACGGGGGAAATCGCGCCTCCACCGCCTGGTGCAACCGAATAGACTCGAACATCGTCGTCGTCAGCGCGTCAGAGTACGTGTCGCCCGGCGCGAGCTGCACGAGTCGTCGGTACCGCGCTTCGTCACCCCGGGCGACGGCTTCGTAGACCGCCGTCATCGTGGAACTGAGCTCCGCGTGCGATACCAGCTCGATGCGCGGCTTCGACGCGCACCCGTCCAGCATCGCCAGCAGGATCAATAGCAATTCCCGCCCGATGACGCGCCAGCTCATGGCGAGGGAATATACACGCCCGCCGCGCGTGGGACGCAGGCGCGACGGTCGTTAATATGGTCGGCCATGAAATCCTACGACGTGATCCGTCAGGCGGTGGAAGAGCCGGGCGTGAAGGCGGTGGCCGGGGCGCTGAAGGTCTCGCCGGCGCTGGTGTACAAGTGGTGCGAGCCGCCTGCCGAAGCGGACGATCCGGACCAGAGCGGCGCGAAGAATCCGCTCGACCGCGTCCGCGAGATGTACCTGCTCACCAAGGACATCCGCCTCGTCCGCTGGCTGTGCAACGAGGCCGACGGGTTCTTCTGCGCCAACCCGATGAAGCGCGACGAGATCCGCAAAAAACCGGACGAGATGATCTTCCAGGAAACCCGCGGCATGGTCCGCGACTTCAGCGAACTGCTCGATGCGGTGACCGAAGCGGTGGACGACGATCCGGGCATCGACAGCGATGAAGCCATTGCCATCCGCCAGAAGTGGGAAGACCTCAAGGCATGCGTCGAGCGGTTCGTAATCGGCTGCGAGCGCGGGCATTATCACATCAAGGCGAAGTGACGCGCGCGGCCGAGAACGATTTGCGATGCCCACAGAAGCCGTGCCCATGGACAGGGCTACATGTGGCGAAGTGTCTGTCCTACAGCTTGTTCCCGCACTTGCGGCAGAACTGGGCGAAGTACGGGTGCGCCAGCCGGCAGGCGCGGCAGACGCGATCCTCTTTATCGCCGGTCTTGCGGCCGGGCACGCCGGTCAGCACGAGCAACAGCACGACCACCACGACAATGAACACGGTGATGAAGGCGGGGTCGTTCATGTGCGCCCGAGCAGGTTTCCTGTGACTGTCGCGGATGATCGCATGCCGCGTAGCCGTCAGTCCATTATAAGTACCCGCCCGCAGTGGAAGCGGATAGGATCGCGCGGCGCATGGATCTCACACCCGCCAGCCGGAGCGAGCTGCTCGGAATTGCCCGCTCGGGGCTGCGGGCCGCCGTCGAGGGGCGCGAGCTGATCCTGCCCGCGCCGACCCACCCTGAGCTGCTCCAGCCCGCCGGCTGTTTCGTCTCGCTTCACGAGCGCCAGTCACACCGGCTGCGCGGGTGCGTCGGCAGGCTGGAGGCGTCGAGCCCGCTGTGGGAGATTGTGCGCGAGACTGCCGCGAACGTGCTGGATGACCCGCGGTTCGTGCAGCAGCGCGTGACGGTGGATGATCTGCCGCTGCTCGACATTGAATTGAGCGTCCTCTCGCCGCTGCAGCCGGCGGGGTCATGCGAGGAGTTCGACCTCCTGAACGAGGGGATCTACCTCACCTGCGGCGAGCGCACCGGCTGTTTCCTTCCACAGGTCGCGCGCGAGACCGGTTGGACGCGCGAACAACTACTCGAGCGGCTGTGCACGGAAAAGCTCGGGTTGCCAGGCAGTGCCTGGCGCAGTGGCGACGTGACGCTGATGCGGTTCACGACGCTGGTGATCGGTCCGGAACCGGTTTGAGCGAAAACCACGAAGGCAGCAGGACGCAGAGGAATACGAAGCAGATTTCGTCGTGACACGGCCTCGTGTGGGGTCCAAGCGATGTCAGCATGGGCAGGATGCCCGTGTCACGCTTCGGTTCTCGTCTTGATGATTGTTCCTCCGCGTGCTCTGCGCCTCTACGGAGTGGCTTCTTCTCTATGGGCTCTGCTTACGCCGCCGCGCTGCGCCACAGGCGCATTGGGGTCAGTCCGACGCCGATCAGCAGCATCTGTGAGCCGCAGAACGTCAGCAACCAGAAGACGGCGGACTCCATGAAGCCGTAGCTGTGCAAGCCGACGCCGAGCATGTTCGTGCCGAACCAGCTCCAGGCGATGATGACGTTTCCGAAGATCGCCAGACACGCCAGCCCGCGCGCACGGACCAACCCGCCCCAGCGGGCGTGGAGGATCACGGCGTTCCACAGCACGACGAGGACCGCGCCATTCTCCTTCGGGTCCCAGCCCCAGAATCGCCCCCACGACTGATCCGCCCAGATCCCGCCGAGAATCGTGCCCACGAAGCTGAGGAGTATGGCGAAGCAGACGGTCCCGTAGATCATGCGCATCAGCGTCTTGCCGAACTCCGGCGAGAGCGCGCGGGTGAAGACGCCGGCGATCACGTAGACGATGCCGAGGAACGCTGCGAGCACCGATGCGGCGTAACCGAGCGTGATGATGACCACGTGCGTCGCCAGCCAGATGTTCGTGTCGAGCACGGCCTGGAGCATTTCCATCGTGTCCCCGTCACCGGAAAGGTGGTGGGCGATCAGCAGCGATTTGAACCCGGCGACGGCGGCTGTCACCATGCCCAGCCCGTTGCGAAACACGAATTCAAGGAACACCGCCAGCAGCACGGCGCCCCAAGCGACGAAGACGGCGGACGAGTAGAGGTTGGTGACCGGCGGGCGCCCGGAGATGACCATGCGCGCGACCAGCCCGAACGAGTGCACGGCCAGCGTGAGCAGCAGCACGAACATCGCCGCGCGCCACAGCGGGCGCGTCCACCCCAGCCAGGAGAAACAGGCCAGCAGGAAGACGAGCACGTACAGCACCATGCACACGTAAAACGGCGCGAATCGGTTGAAGAACACCTCGAAGCCGGCCTTGCGCGTCACGTTGCCGACGGCGGCGCCGGTGGTCAGGAGATTGTGGTATTCGGTGACCTCTCGGTTGAAGGTTTCGGCGTCCTCACGCGTGTAAGCGTCGACGGCGGCGGCGAACCCGCGTCCCGTCGCCGGCATCGCTTTGCCCTGCTGCGTCTGTCGAACGGCCTCGAGCAGCGTGAGCCACGGGTCCCCGGCTTTCTCCGGTGGAACCACGTGCAGCGTGTGCCACTGCCGAAGCCGCACGAACACGTCCAAGTGCTGGGCCAGCTCCGCCAGCTTCTGCTGGTAGGCGTCGCGGTCCTTCTTCTTCGTTCGCGATGCCGGCGTCGCGTGCTCCTCGATCTTTCGCACCCGCGCCAGCCGCTGCTGTTCCGTCCCGCTGACCAACATGATCTGATCAATCGAGAACATCTTGTCTTCCGTCTTCAGCTCCAGCAGCGCTTTCACATCGGGGTGATCGATGCGGAAGACCTTGTACTGCATCGCCTCGTCATTCCCCGCGAACACATCGGCCAGCCATTTAACGGCCGGGTACTTTTCTCCCTCGTGGCGCAGGACAGACTTTCCGCTGAGGATGCGGAGGCTGTTGATCGCGAGGCTGTCGACGGGCTGCGTGCGGCCGTTGTGCGTGATCGGGATGCGCGCGAACGATTGGAGGTCGTAGGGCGCCCGCGGCTTGTCCGGCCGCAGCGCAGTCATCGCGACGTACATGACGCACGCCACCCCCACCGCCGCCGGCACGATCCACCCCCGCCATCCACCGCCGGCGCCCGCGCCCGCCCCCGCGGGGGCGACGGGAACCACTCGCCGCGGCGGGCGACGGTCCGGCATCGTCGGGCTCGTCGCCGTCGCCGGCGCGAAACGCTTACGCAGGAAACCCACCAGCGCGATCCCGAAGTGTACGACCATCCCCGCCGCGCCGATCAGGCACGCGATGTAGGGCAGAAACCAGCCGGGGTTGTCAACCACCTGCAGGATCGTCGTCTCCCACGGGTGCTCCGGCGTCCGGGGGATGAATCGCGCCTGGAAGAACGTCTCCCCGCGGTAGCGCAGCGGGCTGTTCATCTTGATGAGGATCTGTCGATCGGTGCCACTCTCGGGGTCGCGCAACCGCACGAGACTGGAGAAGTTCTTCGGGATCTCGGTGCCGACGTACTTATCGTGGTCGAAGCGCAGCAGCTCGACCGTATATGGCTTGTAATAGCGCTTGAACCGCAGCGCGATCTGATACGTCTTGCCGTCCACCTCGACTTGCTGCGGCGTCGGGAGGTGCAGTGACACCAGGTACGTCCCCAGCTCCCGTTCGCCCTTGCGCAGGCGCACGTAGGCCGAGGCCATGTCGACCCGTTCCGCCTCCTCGCCCGCGCCGGAGAACCGAGCGCGCGGCTCAATCGCGGCGCCGACCCCGCTCCCCTTGGTTGCGCGCCCCTCGTGCACTTCATCGCCGTGCATATGACCGGCCGTGACGACATCCGAGTTCGGGTGGTACTGCTCGACCGTCACCTCAAACGGGAGCCGCGGGTCGGTCACCGTCGCGCCATCGGTCAGCGTGGCCTGCGGGATGACCGTGACCTGGTCCTGTTCCTTGTCGCTCGGGTCGATCACCGCCAGTTCGGTCTCGCGCACGCTGTGCGAGTAATTGGCGTACGAGCCCTCGTCGATGAACATCTGACTCTCGACGGCCCAGAGGCTCGTGAGCAGCTCGCCGAGCAGCAGCGTGAGCAAGCCGAGGTGGATGAGGATGATGCCGGTGCGCTTCTGGTGGAGGACGGCAAGGCCGGCAATGAAGAGGGTGGAGAGCAACCCGGCGGTGATCCAGAAACCGAGCCGGTTGTCGTCGGGCCAGAGCCACGGGAGAAAGATGCAGCCGACCAGCGGCGGGATGAGCAGCAGGTCTTGCCACTTGCCCTTGAAGCGGATGATGTGCGCGACGAGCAGGTTGGCCAGCAGCAGCGCGATCAGCGCATATCCCCCCAGCATCGGGATGTGCACCCGGCGCAGCCCGCTGACGATCGCGGCCCAGAATGGCGAGGCAACCTCCCCACGGGGGAGGAACAGCGCCATCTCAATCGACGTGAAGAGGCTGTGGAAGTAGCGCGCCTGAACGTCCCAGATCCCCGCGTCGATCTGCGCCCAGGTGCCGGCGAAGATGAGGAAGCTGCTCAAGCACAGCAGCACCACCGTCAGCCTCAGCGACGCGAGCGGCGCGAGGAGCTGTTTGAGGGAGGACGATGGGGACGAGAACAGTTCTACCGACGGCTTCAACGCGCACTCCCGGAAGGCTCAGTGGACGGCGACGGTGACGGAGCGGACTGCTGCGGCTGCGTTGCGGGAGTTGCGGCAGCGGCTCCCGCGGGCGCGGCGAAGTGGGCGTCGGCGAGCAGCTTCTCAAACGCCTTCTGCTGCGCGTCCACGAGTTCCTTGGGCCCGATGAAGCGGACGAACCAGAACATGTTTGCCTGCGACGTCAGCGCAACGATCTGCCGCCGGGCGGGTTGTCCCTCCTTGGCAGGGCCCTCGAAGTCGAACGCGAACCCCTCCGTGCCGGCGATGTTCATGGCGCGCGGCTTCTGCGTCGGTTCCTTGACCGGCTCCAGGCCCACCTGGCCACGCCATCGGTTGATGTTGTCCAGCAGGCTGCCCACCCCGTTCTGCGGGAGGCGCGAGACGATCACCTCGCCTTTTTTTCCATCCGACTCCACCACCAGCGTATGAGCGCGCATCGGCCGGGGCGTGGGGTCTTCCACCCATCCAGGGGGCAGCGCGCCCCAGTCGATCTTCTCCGCCGCCGGCTGGGCGGGGCCGTGATCGTGGCCGGCGTGGTCGTCGTGACCGCCGGGGCCATGGTCATGCCCTGCGTGCGGGTCTTCCGTGGGCTTGGTCGGCTGCGCCGCCATCGCAAGTTGCGCGGGCGCATGACCGGCGTCGTCGGCGGGTTCGTCCCCGGTGGGTCTGAATTTCAGCGATCGGATGAACGCGTCGAAGTTCGGTTTTTGCCGCTCAACGACTTGGGGCGGCCCCTTGAGCGTGAAGAACCATGTCATCGTCCCGTGCGGGACGATCGCCGCCAGCATCCGCCGCGGAGCGCCCGTCCCGTTGACGGCGTCGGTGCCGCTGAGGTCCACGACATCGACGTGCGCGTCGCCCACGTCGATGTGCGTCACCATCTGGTTTACCGCCTCGGGCGACGACGGCTCGAGCCCGAGCTGGCGCTCCCACCGGTTCACATTCGGGGCCAGCTCGTTTGCCTCGCGCGGCAGCGGCACGATCGTGAGGGATGCATCGGAATGCTCCGGATCGACTGCGAAAGCCGCATACTGCATCTGCTGGGCGCGCAGCTCCCGCCAGCCGTCCGGCACGACAAACCCGACGGGCTTGACCGCCGGCGGGTCCTTGGGCGCGGAATAAGTTTGTACTTCCTCATTCCGCTCGCACCCGAGTCCAAGAGCGGCTGCAAGGAGAGCGACGGTGAGCAAAAGCGTTCGTGTAACAATCACGCGGTGCATCCGTTAGGGTGAATCCGGGTCAGGAGTTACTCCATCTTAGGTTCGCTTACCGCCTCTAACCAGCAACCGCCTCAAAGTTACGCGCGGGCGTTGTGGGACCTGCTTTCGTCGAGAGGTTGCTCGCGAGCGTCAAGAGGATTCTTCGATTTCCTATTTGACGCCTGGATGATGTTAGGGCAGAATAAGCCTAACAGAACCCGATCCATCAATGAAAGGGACAACGATGTTCACCATTCGGCAAATGGAGCGACTGTGGAACGCAAAGCAGTACCGGCGCCTGGCTCTTGAACTTCTGAGTGGCCGCGCCGAGGCTTCGTATCGGCTCGAAGCGGAGTTCGGCCGATCCATCCCCGCGGCGGCGCTGGCGCTGATCCGCATGGACGAACTGACCCAGTCGCACCACCCGTTGTACCGCACGCTGCTGAACGTGTTGATCCTCGGCCAGGAGGCCGACGGCGGCTGGGGCGATGTCATGACCAGCGCGCTGTGCGTCCGCGCGCTGACCTGCGGCGACGGGCAAGGGGTGGCCGTCGAACGTGGGCTGGCTTACCTGGCGCAGCTGCAGAAGTCCGACGGCCTATGGCCGAAGGTGCCCATCCGCCGCATGAGCGGTGACGCGTTCGTCTCGGCATTCGTGCTGTTTGAGCTCGTCGAGACACACGCGTTCCGCCAAGCCGTGCGGCTGGCGGACGTGGTGGACTGGTTCGCCGCCAACCTCGCCGGGCTCGATCCCGACACCCGCCGCCTCTGGGATCGCGCCGCCGCCAAATGCCGCACGCTCCGCCCCCGCACGGCGGAGGCGACGGGGTTGTGGTCGTAGGAACGTGGACCATGAGAGCCGGGTGCGGTTACGAAAAAGCCCCGGCCTTGATGAGGCCGGGGCTTGAAATCTCGCGGCGTCTGCCAAAGACCAGGGTTCGCGAGAGGGTGATCTACTGCGCGACCGCTGCCGCGGTGCTCTGGGTGGGCGGCTCGGGAAGCTTCAGGACCGTGCCGACCTTTACGCGGGCCATGTCGTCGCCGATCGTGGATTTGTTCAGCTCGTAGAGCTTCTGCACCCGATCGGCCTTGCCGTACAGGCGAAGGGAGATTGTGTAGAGGCTGTCGTTCGGCTGGACCTTGTACTGGGTGCGCGGGTCAAACTGCTGCTGCGCGACGGCGGGCACGGGGGCGGGCTTGGCCTCGATCGCGGGGAGCGTGATCGTCATGCCGGGCTTCAGGCGAGTCGGGTCGATGCCGGGGTTGGCTTGCTCGATGTGAGCGTAATACTTTGAGCTGCCATACGCGGCGGCGGAGATCGAGGAATAGGTTTCGCCGACCTTCACCACATATGTGCGGGTTAACCCATCGATCGGCGCCGGCGTGATGCTCCTCGGCTGCGCCTCGGCAGTGCTCTGGCCAGCGGGCGCCTGTGACGATCCGGCGGCGGTTGCATCAGCAAAACCTGCCGCATCAGGGGCCGCCGGGCTGCGGTTCTCGGTTGTGGTCGAGCTGGCCAGGTCGCCGCTCGTGCCGCTGCCGGTCGCGGGGGAGGCGTTCCCGAAGGACGTGAGGTTCCCCTCGGCGGTGCTGTCGGAGGACCCGCCATTGGCGGACGCGATGCCGGCGTGATGTGTCGGGACGTCATGGGTCGGGACATCGGTGGTCGCGCCTAGCGACGGGAGCTTTTCCGTGCCGTTCACCAGCGCGTCCCAGTTCCAACCGCCGTCTGCGGTCTCGCCGCGGGCGCGGTCGTTCGTGCTCGCGCCGCGGTTGGCGTCCTCGGGATCGCGTTGGGCGGGTGCGTCGGCGGACGCGACGCCATCGATGCGCGCCTGCGACTCTTGCAGCGCGGTGCCGCCGGTCGCGTCGTCATCGTGCATCGTCTCACCGCGCGAGGCGGTGGCGCCGCCGGCGCTGCTGGATAACTCCGCGGCGCTTGCAACAGATTCGGAACCGTCCAGCGGCTCCAGCGTCGCGCCAACCTGGTTCTTGTTGCCCGGAACCACCAGGACGTAAACAACCAGAACGGCCAACAGCACGCCGCCGACCGCCAATCCGAGCTTCACGTCTTTCCGCATGATGGGCATCCTTTCCCATGGAGATTTGCAATTGCCGGGTTTCCGATTTCCGATTGCAGGACCACGGCCCGCGCCCGTCTGCGATTTTCCCCAATCGCAAATCGGCAATCGCAAATCAAAACTTTCGGCTACGCCCGCTGTAGTTGCCCGGCGGGTGCTTTCTTCGCTTCGCTCTCGCGGCCGCGCGACGGCTGGTGCTCTTCGCCCGGAGGCGTGCCGAACAGCAGAATCGGCGCGGCGATCGCGATTGACGAATACGTGCCGACCAATATGCCAACCAGCAGCGCGAATGTAAAGCCGTGAATGCCCGCGCCGCCAAACACGTACATCACGAAGATCGTCAGGATCGTCGTGCCGCCGGTCAGTAATGTGCGTGACAGAGTCTGGTTGATCGAGTCGTTGATGACGCTGCGGCTCACGTGGCCGAACTTGCCGCGATTCTCGCGGATGCGGTCGAACACCACGACCGTGTCGTTCATCGAATAACCCATCACCGTCAGGATAGCCGCCGTCATCGTGAGGTTGATGCGGAACGGCTCGATCAGCAGCAGATCGCCGACAAACGTGTTGGCGGCGTAGTGTGCCACACCGACGGCCGCAAGGACGAACAGCGTGTCGTGCAGCAGGGCGATGACCGTCGCCGTGCCGTATTTAAGATTGCCGAAACGGATCCAGATGTACGTCATGATCAGCACAAAGCTGAGGATCAAGGCGATCAACGCTTCGCGCTGGGTCTCGCCGGCGACCTGTGCGTCGAAGTTGCTGACGCGCTGAAGCTCCGGCGGCGCGTTGATGCCCTCGTTGACCAGGCGCCAGAATGGTCGCACGAGCTGATCGGCCCACTTCGCTTCGTCCTGATCGTGCGGGAACACGGGATCGGAGACGAGAACCACGGCGGTGGTGCTGGGCTCGTCCGTGCCGTCGGGGCTGACGACATCGAACTCTCGGTAAGGCGGGGTGGTCTGCCCCGGCTGCGGCGCAAGCCGCGCCCGCTCGATGCGGGCCTTGATCTCGCTGGGCTTCAGCGGCGGGTCGAGGTCGCGCAGCACGACGGCAGCGCCCTGCAGGTGGCTGGCGAGCCCCGGCGGGACGAACCCCGCAATCTCCTGCGTGTCGTTCTTGATGGGAACGATCTGCTGCCCCAGCGCGACGTCAGAGGTCGTGCCGACGCCCGCGAACGTGCTCGGCAGCTCGATCTTCAAACGGTCGCCCAGCGCTGTGACGACGGCCTGGCGAACGTTGCTCGCGCTTTCGACAGCGGTCACCACCTCGTACGTGGTCTCGTCCGTGCCGACGGACACGACACTGGGCGAACCCAGCGCTTGCGGGTCCTTCCGCGCCGCCTCGTCGATGATCTTGCGGACTTCCTCGATCGGCGTCGGCCGCTTCAGGTCGAACTGCACGCTCGTGCCCGAGGCGAACTCGATGTCCAGTATCCGCCCCTGCGCCCATTTTGCGCCGAAGGCGAGCAGGCCGATCGTGATGAACGCGCCGCTGAACGTGTAGGCGATCCAGGCCTTGCTCAGCCAGTCGATGTTCGGCCGCAGCATGCGGTCCCACTTGGGGAACGTCAGCGGAATACTGCTGAGCCGCGTGATCAGGTTGTGCTCGATGAGAAGGCCGAAAATGGTCTTGGTGACGAACAGCGCCGTGAACAGCGAGGCAACGATGCCCAGCAGCAGCGTGAGGCCGAACCCCTTCACTTCCTCAGAGCCGAAGAGGTAGAGGCAGGCCGAGGTGATGCCGGTGGTGACGTTGCCGTCGAAGATTGCGGAAAATGCGCGGTCGTAGGCATTGCGCAGCGCCATGCGCAGCGAGAGCCCCCGCTGCTGCTCCTCGCGCAAGCGCTCGAAGATCAGCACATTGGCGTCGACCGCCATGCCGATCGTCAGCACGATGCCGGCGATGCTGGGCAGCGTAAACGTCGCGTTGAGCATGGCCATGGCGCCCAGGATCAGCACCAGGTTCATGAGCACGGCGAAGTACGCCACGGCGCCGGCCAGGAAGTAGTAGCCGATCAGGAAAGTTGCCACGACGATCAGCCCGAACACGCACGCCGCCAGGCCGCGGCGGAGGTTGTCCTTGCCCAGCTGCGGGCCGACGGTCCGTTCGCTGATCGGCTCATCTTCCAGCTTCGCGGGAAGGCTGCCGGCGTTGAGGGTGCTGATCAGGTACGTGAGTTCGGCGTTGCTGAACCCCTTGTCCCCGCCATCGATGATGCCTTCGCGGCCGATCTGACTGTTGATGCGCGGGGCACTGATGATCTTGTCGTCCAGCGAGATGGCGAGCATCTGGCCAATGTTCTTGGCCGTTAGGTCGCCGAAATACTTCCCGCCCTGCGGATCGAAGCGAAAGCCGACGACGCGGGCGCCGTACTCGGTCGTGGTGGGATAGGCCCGCTCCAGCGCCCAGCGGTTCTGCCCCTCGACGTTGGTCATCGACTTGTCCGGCGCGACCCACGCGAGGACCCACTCCTTGTCGTTGTAAGTCTGCGTCAGCCCCTGGAGGCCGCCCTCCTTCTCGACCTCGAGCCAGCGCATCTCATCACCCGCCTGCACGATCGGCCCGCGCGTCTGCAGCCGCTCGATCATCGCCTGCGCCTGCGGGGAGGAGAGGTCGGTGACCAGGATGTAAAACTCGAGCACGCCCGAGCCCCGGAGCAAGCGCTTGAGGTCCGAGGCATCGTCGAGCGTGCCCTTGACGTCGGCGAATGCGGCGTGCGCCTTGACGAAGGCGTCGATGGCCGCGACGCGCTGCGGGAAATCCTTAAACCGTGCCTTCAGCTCCGCCAAACGCTTCTGGCGCTGCTCCTGATTCTGGAGCGACAGGATCGCTTCCAGCTCGGCGCTGCTGAGGTTAGTTTCCGTGATCTGCCGCTTGAGCTTTTCGTACTCCAGCTCGGCCTGCGCCTGAGCGGCGGCATCTTTCTTCTCTTTGGCGGCCTGCACGCGATCGTACGCGGAGGCGAGGGCGCCGAAGAGCTTGGCTCGGGCTTCGCTGCCCATGGAGAGGCGCTCGAATGCGGCGCGGCGCTCGTCGCCTTTACGCTTCTCGACGGCATCGAGCACGGCGCCCACGCGCGCGTTGGTCGCCTCCAGCTGCCGCTGCGCCGCCGCGAACGCCTTGCGCGCCGTCTCGGCCTCGCCCGACTGCTGCGTCAGCGGCATCTGGATCTCCAGCCGCGTATTGCCCTGCGGGCGCCAGATCAGGTTCCGCACACCGTCGGGGTCCACGCGCTTCTTGAGCGACGCGGCCACCTGCTCGGCCAGGTTCTCCGTGTACTGACCGCCCTCGGGGGGGTCGATCTCATACAGCAGACTCGTCCCGCCGACCATGTCGATGCCGGGCTTGAGGTCGGGCCGCTTTGGATTGAAGGAGGGAAAAATCGCCCACAGCGCGGCGAGGAGCACCACGACAATCGTGATGACGCGACCTGAGTAATTCGTTGGCATTGCTTACGTCCGTTTCAGGAACTTGACGGCAGGGGCGAGACTTGCCTCGCCCTGCTGCACTCCGGCAAGGGCGACACAAGTCTCGCCCCTACAGGTCCGTCACATCATTTGGCTTCAGTGCTTTTCTCTTCCTCGACCACGCGATGGATGGCGTTGCGGGAGAAGCGGATCTTCGTGTTCGAGCTTTCGTCGACTTTGAGCAGTACATCGGTGTCGCGCGCTTCGACGACGGTGCCGAGGATGCCTCCGATCGTCTGGACGCGATCGCCGCGCTTGAGGTTCGACAGCATGTCGGTGCGCTTTTTGTCGGTCTGCCGCTTGGAGCGGAAGACGAACAGATACAAGATCAGCACGCCGACCATCAGGGGGAACAGCGGCCCCTGCAGCAGTTGGAACCATCCGGGGGGCGGCGGCCCGCCCGTCGTCGGCGCGGCGGTCTGGGTGGCAGCTTGCGCCAGGATCAGCAGCAGATTCAATGCGATCTCCTCACTCGGGACAGGCAACAATAACACCCACGCCACGCCGCCGTGTCACCCTTAAACCTCACCTGGCTGCGCCACACCCACGATAGATGAAAGCGCCCGGGGGTCATCCTGACAGAAGTTCATTTCTTCATCGCAAAGGCTTACTCGTTGCCAGATGCGACTCCACCCGCCAGCAGACATCGTGGATCGGTTTGACGGAACTGCTCGAACCGCCCGTCTCCGATTGCGCGGCGGAGGTCGGCCATGAACCGTTGGTAGAATCGGACATTATGCACCGAGACGAGGATCGGTCCAAGCATCTCACCGGCGAAAAAAAAGTGCCGGATCGCCCCCCGCGTGAACCTGCGGCAAGCGTAGCAGTCGCAGCCCTCTTCGATTGGGCCGGCGTCGCGGGTGTATGTGCTGTTCCGCAGCCGGATCGCGCCGCTGGCCGAAAACGCGTAGGCGTTGCGGCCATTTCGGGTGGGCAGGACGCAGTCGAACATGTCCACGCCGGCCGCGACGGCCGCCACGATGTCGCGCGGAAAGCCCACGCCCATCAGGTACCGCGGTTTACCAGCCGGCAGCAGCGGCGTGGTGTAATCCAGCACGCGCACCATCGCGTCGAACCCTTCGCCCACCGCCAACCCGCCGATCGCGTAACCGGGGAAGTTCATGTTGATCAACGCTTGCGCGCAGCGCTGCCGGAGGGTTTCGTCCGTCCCGCCCTGCACGATCGCGAACAGCGACTGATCGTTCGGCCGCGCATGAGCGGCCAGGCACTGCTCGGCCCACCGCAGCGTCCGCTCAACCGCCTGAACCTGGTAATCGCGCGGCTTGGTTGGATCGGGGCACTCGTCGAACGCCATGATGATGTCGGCGCCGAGGTCGTTTTGAATCTGCATGCTTCGCGCGGGCGTGAGCTGGACGACTGAGCCGTCCACGTGGCTCTTGAACGTCACGCCGTCATCGGTGATGCGGTTGATATCCGACAGCGAGAATACCTGGAATCCGCCGGAGTCGGTGAGGATTGGCCCCGGCCAACCCATGAACCGGTGCAGGTCGCCCAGCTCCGCGACGACCTTCTCGCCGGGGCGGAGCATGAGGTGGTACGTGTTGGCGAGGATGCACTGCGATCCGGTCGCGGCGACGGTGTCGGGCAACAGCCCCTTGAGCGTCCCCTGCGTGCCAACAGGCATGAAGGCGGGCGTGTCAAAATCCCCATTTCGCGTTGCGATTCGCCCGAGACGCGCGCGGGTGGCGGCGTCCTGGCGAATCAAGGCATACGCAAGCGGGGGTGAGTTCATGGTCCGGGGGACCACTATAGGAGGAGCGCGCCGGCGTCGGAAAGATAGCCGGGAGTCAATTGCCATCCTTCCGCTTCGCGGTGCGCCGGAGTGAGGGCGGGGAGAGGGAGGTGCACTCATCTTCGAGCGGCGTTTGATCCGCTTCTTCGAGTCGAGCGGTGCTGGTCCGGCCGCGCCGACTGCCCCTCTCCCCATGATTACAAGGGGAGAGGGAGGGCGCATCTTTACCTGCCGCGCTGGTAGCGGCCGCCGCGATCCTCACCACTCGAGGATTCGCGCTGACCGCGCTCCTGCCGCTGTTGTTGTTGTTGCTGCTGCTGTCGCGCCGCGGAGTCGGATTCACGGCGGCGCGATTCTTCCCGGGAGCGACTGGCTTCGGCGCGGCTAGCTTCGGCGCGGCGGACTTCGGCGCGGCGGGCCTCTTCCCGGCGATGCGACTCGGCGCGGCTCGCTTCTTCGCGCTGCCGCGACTGGGCGCGACTCGCTTCCTCGCGCTGTCTTGAAGAGGCGGCGGATGACGCTTCATCTTCCCGTCGCTGGCGCTCGGCGGCCTTGGCCTCCTCCTGCTTGCGGCGGCCGGTGGCGGCATCATCATTGCCGGACGTCGGCGGAGCTTTGTAATCAGGCTGCGGCGGGGTGCGCCGGCGATCGCCGCGATGGGACGGAGCGCCGGGGTTTTGCCGCTGGTGCTCGGGCGGGTCGTCACGCCGCGCCGCGCCGTCGTCTCGACCGCGGGTAGGTCCATCGCCATCAACGCGCCGCGTGCCGCCGCTGCTCCGATCGTCGTCACGATTGCGGTGGCCATCGTCCCGGTTTTCGTCGCGATCGTGGTCGTGGTGACGGTCGCGATCGTGGTGGTGGTTGGGTGGCGCGGGCGGATAGTAGATCGTCGTACCGCCGTCGACAATGACCACCGGCGGCTCGGTGTAGCCCGGATCGGGCGGGTAGATGGGCGTGCGCGAGAGATCAGCCGCGATCGCCTCGCGCTCGTGCAGGGCGCGCTGGGCGATTTGCTGCGCCGCAGCCAGCTCTGTCTCCGCCTGTTGCGTTGCCTGTTCGGCCTCGGCCAGCGCCTGGGCGAGGGCGGCGAGATCGGTCTGGACGCGCGTCAACCGCTGCCGCGCGTCGGCCGCGAGCTGGTCGATGCGCGCCAGCTCGGCGCGGCGGGCGTTGAGCGTCTCCTCCGCGCGGCGGACGCCGACCGCCGCCGCATCGAATGCATCCTGCGCCGCCGCCAGTGCCGCCGCCGTCCGCTGAACCTCCGGGTCGTCCGCCACCTGCCGCGTCAGGCGCGCGTACACCGCTTGCTCGTTCGCCCGCGCCTCGTTGAGCGCCTCGGCTGCGGCGCGGATATCGGGATCGGCATCCAGCGCCTGCGATTCGTACTGTTCCAGCGCATCAAGCGTGGCCAGCCACGCGCGCGTGACATCGGCCAGCTTGGTGGCATCAACATTTGGCGCGTCCCGGAGCGCGATCACCTCGTCTTCCGCGTCCCAGGACGCGATCAGCAGGTCGAGGTAAGGATCGGTCTCGAAAAGCTGGGCCAGGCGTTCTTCGACTGCGCGGTCGCAATCCGCCTGCGCCGCGGCGACGTGCTCGCGCGCGAGCGCCCCCTCGGGCACGTCGCCCGTGGCGCGATCCACCGCACGCCGATGCTCGGCCATGGCGGCTTCGACAGGCGCGTGCTGCGGCGCAACGCGCTGCCGCTCTGCTTCGCGCGCCGCCTCCCCCTGCCGCACAGCCTCGGCGGCGCGCGGGCCGCTGATATCCGCATCCGCCAGCAGCCGCTCCGCCGCCCGCTGCTCCTCCAGTGCCGCTTCGTACGATTTGCCCAGCTCGCGGCTGCGCGCGACGGCAGCGTCGAATGTCTTCTGCGCGTGGTACGCCTCGCGCGCCGCCTGCTGATAGCGCGATTCGGCGAGGTCCAGTGCGCGATGCGTCGGGTATTGCGGGTACTGCGCGCGAATCGTGTAGGCGCATCCGAACGATATGACGGCCGTGAGCGCCGCGACGATGGTTGGATGTTGCCGCATAGGAGCCCCTGCGCAAGCTGTTGGGAGAGCGGGACGCGACGGATCACCACACCGCAGCCCGGAGCGCCATCGCCGCGCCGCGCGAAACGACCCGGCGCTGGTGCCTTGGGCAACCGTGGAAGAGGCCAGCGTCATGTAGTCAGACATGAGCCGCCTGCCAATGTTAGTCACCTAACGCGCCGGCGTCGCGGATGCGATAGGCAGCGGCGCCGGGGCTGTCGTAAAGCAACTCAAAGGCGGCCGGACGCTCGGCGATGAACGTCAGCTCCGGGGGGGCGATGCTCCCGGATTTGCCGACTAACAGGTAATCCGCCCCGGACGCGACCAGGTTCGCCCGCCACGTCTCGGCATCCGCCCGCTGGCGCGTCTGCTCCGTGAAATGGCTGGGGATCTGCTCCCCCGCCAGCGGCTGCGGAGAGGGCGGCAGCTCGTGCAGCGCCGAGAGCCCGGGCTGGACGGGGGCATAGACGACGCGCTTGCGGTGCCGCGCGCCCTGGAGCGGATAGACGAAATGCGTGTTGGCGTAGGCGATCACCGACCCCGCCGGCGCGTCCCCGTCCAAGACGGCCCACGCGCGGCCGAGCTCGCCCTGCACCGCCGGGTCCGGCCAGACCCGCGCGCGAGCATCGGCGATGGCGGTGAGGTAGGCGGTCCAGTTCACGTACGCATAGCCCGTGCCGATGAGCAGAGCTGCGCACGCGGTCACGATCCACATCGGCGGGGCGTATCGCGCGGGCGCGAGCCAGTACATCGCCGTCAGGACAGACGCAAAGATGAGCGCGAACAAAGCGAACCCCTGCTGGACGGGTTCGCGCAGAGTCGTGTACATCACCAGCGCGAGCAGCATGCCCGCGGCGATCGCGTCCCCGCCGCGTGGGATGCGCGCGGCCACGCCGGCGAACACCGCGAATAGCAGCGCGATCGCCGGATAGACGAACCGCACCTCCGCGTAAGGCGATGCCAGCGCGAACAGCCCGATGCTGAGCATGGAACCGACGACGCACGCGCGCCACAGCGCATCGCGCAGCGCGCTTCGGGCGAGAAACACGACAGCGCCCCCCCACGCGAGCAGCACCAACGCCATAACCGGCGGGGGCGGCCCGTAAAACCCGCGCCCGCCGAAGAGAACGGCGAAGGCGTCTGCGGGGGTCGCCAGCGCTGCGCTGCGTGTGGTCGCGAACAGCCCACGGAGCAGCGGGACGCCACCGACGCGTAGGTCGATGGGAAACAGCGGATTGCCCGCAAGCATCGCGTTGCGCAGGTACCACGGCCCGGCCAGCAGGAGCACGATCGCCAGCGCGATCAGCATGCCGCCCCGCCGCCAGCGGGCCGTGCGAAGCGGCACATCGGCCATCAGCAGCAGGATCGGCAGGCTGAAAATGGCTGTGTATTTCATCGCCAGCAGCAGCCCCACCGCCACGCCCGCGCGCCACGGCGACCATTTCTCCTCCGCCCGCGCGGCGGCCAGCGACATGACCGCCGCGACGCAGAAGACGGTGAGGAAAACATCGTCCTTGGGCGTGATCACCTGGTTGACAAACGAGCGCATCATCACCGCCGCCGTCGCGACCAGCGCCGCCGTCGGGGTGCGCGCGCCCAGCAGCCGGCCGATCTCGAGCAGCACGAGGAACAACAGCAGCAGCGGCCCAACCTGCACAAAGCGGACCAGCGCATCGTTGCCCAACGGCGCAATCAGCCATGCCATGAACATCGACCCGCCCAGCGGCGAATAGGTGTTGGCGGGATTGAAGAACCAGGTCGGGAACAGCTCGATCCGGCCCGTCTGCAGCCACTGCACTGCGGCGGGCAAGTGATACGTGAGGGCGTCGTCCGCCGTCGGCGGGATGTGCCGCTGCTGGTACGCGTACGCCCCGGCGTACCCGGCGACAAAGGCGAAGCACGCGATCACGGCGGCGCGATCGGTATGATGCGCCTGCGGCGGGGGCGCCAGCTGCTTCTCATCCCGACGCCACCCCGAGCCCGCCCACAGCAGCGCGCACAACATCAGCGCCAGCGGCCCGATCGTCCACGGCGACAGAAGCCCCATCAGCCCCAGCGCCCCGATCACGACGTACTGCAGCAGGTAATAAATGAGCCCTGCATCGATGAGCTGGCGGACAAAGTCCCCGCCCAGCCGGCGCCGCGCGAACCTGTACGCGGCGGCGAGCGCGATGGCGTTCAGCCCAACCGCGTACGCCAGGCGCAGTTCCTCCTCATATGGCACGGGGGCATCGTCGGAGGATGTGGCTGGATGTTCAAGTGGTTCGTGGGCACGGGCATCCTGCTCGTGGATGCGTGTTATCCGCCAGTGGCGCTTCACGCGGCGAACCGTTCGCCGTTCACGCGGCGGACCTGTCCGAGCGCGCCCAGCGTCTCCAGCAGCTCGCGGACGCGGTGGCCTGCTTGTTGGTGTTGACCACCTGCACCACGATGCCCAGCGTGCGGCACAGATCGACGATCCAGCCCGCGGCGTCGCAGATCTCGATCACCACACGATCGACGGGGCGGTCGCTGAGCAGCGTGTGGAAGTCGCCGGGACGGGTGGGCACGGTGCGGAACTCGTGCGTGGTATCATCCGTCTGATACCAGCAGGCAACGCTCTTGGCTTTGCCGAGATCGATCGCGAGAATGAGCATAAGCGGACCTCCGGGGCAAAAGAGTTCTTGCAGGACAGCCGGACACCACCGGCCACGTCCTTGAGCCAAGTGGATCGCGAATCCACCCAAGCTCGTCAACTCGCCCCGCGAGGTCCGCGGTACATAGTTTTCCATTGGAGCGGACCGGCGGCAACGCTATCTTTGATTCGTGAGCCGGCGGCGCGCCGGCCGCTCAACGGCCTCACGTTATCTCGCGGGGTAAGCCGCAGGTGTGCGAGATGCGCTGCCAAGTATGCGACAGTGAGTTGGATGGAAGGCCGGCGCCCGGCAGCCTGGTGCTGGTTTGTCCCGGCTGCGGATGGTCGGCTGCTGGGACTGTTGATGGTCCAATCCCGCCAGACCTCGCTAAAAGGTACCATTTGCGTATCGCGGCACCGGAAGACGTATCGCTGCGAGAATTCGTCGCGTTCGTGCGAAGGTTTGTGCCGGGATTTCGGAATCGCCCGATCCCAGAGGTAATGAACGAACTCAAGGGCAAGCACGTCATTGAGGTTGATTATCCGCCCCGCTGGCCGAGTATCGAAACGATTCGATGCCGAGCAAAAGAGATCCGGGCTGATGCAGATCTCGTCGAGGTGTAGTACGAAACGTTGTTCGGGAATTGGACATCGTGCTGTCGCCGCACGATCGCGGTCCGGCCGCGAGATAACCCCGCACTGCAACGGACCGGCCGGGCGGAACGGTCCTTGTGATTCCAACGCGGCTCGGTGCCCGGCCGGCCGTTGAATGCTGGTCCGTTATGCCCACCGAAGGCGCGTCCCGATGCGGCACCGCCTGCCGGTTCGCGCCGGCCATGGAGATCACATGACCCACCCACGCCCCCGCCGCCTCCCGTCGATCCGCTCATGCGCCTTGGAACCGCTGGAGCAGCGACGGTTGCTCTCCGCAGCCATCGCGCTGGGGGCGGACAATCGGCTGCTGACGTTTGACACGGACGCGCCCGGTACGATCACGCGCCAAACGCCGGTCCTGGGACTGATGGGCGCGGGTGAATCGCTGCTCGCCATAGATTTCCGCCCCGCCACCGGCGAACTGTACGGCCTGGACGACGGGAGCCGGCTTTATAAGATTAACCTCTCGACCGGCGTGGCCACGCAGATCGGCCCCGACTTCGTCACCCCGCTCCAGGACTTCAACACCTTCGAGTTCGACTTCGACCCCGCCGTCGACCGCATCCGCGCGGTCAGCCTTCCTGGCCAGAACCTGCGGCTTCACCCCGACACGGGCGCCGCGGCCCCGCACAGCCTGCTGTTGGACGCGAATCTCGCGTTCGCGTCGGGCGATGTCAACGCCGGGGGCGTGCCCATCGTCGTCGCCGCCGCCTATGACACCAACGTCTTTGCCGGCGCCGCGACTACGCTGTACGCGATCGACTCCCACGCCGACGCGCTGCTGAGGATCGGTTCCGACGGCGGCTCGCCCGTGTCGCCGATTACCGGGCAGACGTTCACCGTCGGCGCGCTGGGCGTGAACGTCGTCAAGCGCGCCGGGATGGACATCGTCACCACGGGCACGACGAACACGGCCTTCGCCGTCCTTCAGGTCGACGGACAGGTCGCCCCGTCGCTGTACACGATCAACCTCGACACCGGGGCGGCGACGAGCGCGGGCTCGTTTGGCGAGCGGCGCATCTTCGACATCGCCATCGTCCCGCCGCGCACCGTCGCGTTCGCGCTGAGCAGCAACAACGAGCTGCTCGCGTTCAATGCCCACGATCCGACGAACATCTTCCGCAAGACGCGCATCAAGGGGCTTGCCGACGGGGAAAACATCCTCGGCATCGACTTCCGCCCCGCGACGGGCGAGCTGATCGCCGTCAGCAGCGAGGACAAGATGTACGTCGTCAATCCAAAGGTCGGGGTGACCACGCAGATCGGAACTGGCACGTTCGAGATCCCCGCCACGGGCATGGCGTTCGGCTTCGATTTCAACCCTGCCGCCGACCGCATCCGGCTCGTCAGCGACGCCACGCAGAACCTGCGCCTCAACCCGATCACGGGCGGCGTCGTCGATTCGAATGCCAACGCGGGCGGCATGCAGGCGGACGGCGATCTTTTCTTCGACGGGGCTGATCCGAACGCGGGCGAAGACCCGAACGTCGTTGCCTCCGCGTACACGGACAACGACAACGACGCGGCCACGCCGACGACGCTGTACGGCATCGACACGTCGCTCAACGCCCTGGTCCGCCAGGGTTCGATTACCGGTACGCCGTTTTCGCCGAACGACGGGCTGCTGTTCACCGTCGGTGCGCTCGGCGTGGGCGCGCGAGACGCGGCCGCGCTCGACATCCTGACACGCAACGGCATCGACGAGGCGTATGCCGCCATCCAGCTTGAAGGCGCATCGGCGCGTCCAGGCATGTATCGCGTGAACCTCGCCACCGGGATCGCAACGCGCCTCGGCTCCATCGGCGGAAACCGCACGATCATCGGCTTGACCGTTGCGCCGGCGTGATCGATCCGGGCCGCGCCGCCAGTGAAGTCGCTTGATCAGCTCTCGCTCGGAGGACCCATGGCCGCGTTTAGCAGCGACGATCCCGAGAGCGCCAAAAAGATGCGACGGATGTTCGGTCCCGGCCAAGTGGATCAGAGCGTGCGCCAGGCGCCGGCGCGGTGCCGGCTCCGCACTGATCGGCCTCACGTTATGCGGCGGAAGCTCCTCATGGTCGCGGTGGTACTTTCGCTCCTGATGTGCGCGGCGACCGTCGCGGCTTGGGTGCGGAGTTACCAGCGCATGGACGAACTTGCCCTGTTCCCCAGCCCGCAGCGCTTCTGGCGCCTGCGCTCGGCCCACGGCCGCGCGTTCGTCGAGCAGGCTCAGGCGAGCCTTCCATACTGGGAGGCACGGCGTGCCGAGTTCAAGACGCGTGACCTGGAAAGTTTCCGCTACTCGAACGGGCCGTTCCGATGGCAGGCCGCCGGGTTCGGCTACGGCAGTTACATCTCCGCGTCGAGCGTAGCTGACGTCAGCCTCACGGCGCGCGTGTACCAGATGCCGCACGCCTTCGCCGCGACGGTGTTCGCCGCCGTGCCCGCGCTCTGGCTCCGCGACGCCCATCGACGCCGCGCGAGGCGCGCCCGCGTGGCGGCGGGCCTGTGCGCCGGGTGCGGCTACGACCTGCGCGCCTGCCCTGATCGCTGTCCGGAGTGCGGTCGAACAGTTGAGGCGCAACCGCCGCATAACCCGCACTATGACCGCGGGCCTGTCAAGGGGCTTTGGTTTTGGCGACACGCTCCCTGGCCAGAAGACAATGGCATTCTGCCCGGTGTCTTCCGGGGGGGGAGAACCCTCAACTGTCAGCGACGCCAGTCGCTGGGCTTGCATTCACCTTCATCACGCGAGGCCGGCCTATCATCCGTCTGATACCAGCAGGCCAGGCTTTTGGTTTTGCCGAGATCGATCGCGAGAATGAGCATAAGCGGACCTCCGGGGCGTCGCACTTGACGAGCTGCCAGCGCGTGTGCGCAGCCCGTTCGAGCGGGGATACAGCACCGCGGACGTCTGGCGGGTCGAGCACAGCTGGATGAACAGCGTCTGTGCCGAGGACATTCGGCGGTACCGGTTCCACCTCCGTGACGGCCACACGGTCACGCTGGACCAAAAGGGCGAGCGGGCACCGTGGGTTGCGGGCCTGCGAGATGAGGCTGCGGCGAAGGTGGGCGGCACATAATGCCGCCGGAGCGGACGATGGCGGCGGAGGGGGCGCTGCGGTTAGCGGTGCGAATCGGGCGCCGGGCCCGCGGCGGGCGACATGGCCACGCCGAGGATGGAGATGTCGTCGCGCGGGCTCTGGTCTGCCAGCCACTGCGCGATCTCGTTCAGCAGGGCAGCGATGCCGTTTTCGAGGGGTTGGCCCCTGATGTTGTTGATCGCCTGCACGAGGCGAGCGTCGCCGAACTGTTGGCCGTCGGGGCTGGTCGCGTCGGGGAGGCCGTCGGAGTAGAGGTACAGCCGATCTCCGGGGGTAAGACGGATCACGTGTTCTTCGTACGCTTCATCAGCCAGGCCGATGGGGTAGCCGGGAGTTTCGAGGATGAGCGGCGGCCCGTCGGCGGGAACATGCAGGGGGCCGGGATGGCCCGCGGAAACATAGCGGAATTCTCCGGCCGCGACGTCCACCACGCCGTAAAGCATCGTCGCGAACTGTTCGGTCGCCGGATCGAAGGGGAAGAGCCGGTTCAGGAGGTCGGCCACCTCGGCGGGACGGGTGACGTCGAGTGAGTCCAGGACATCCGGGTCGCCGATGAGGATGGAGGACGGGTCCGAGGGGGGCGAGAGCAACCGGCTGAGCGTCACGGACAGAAGCGCCGAGGAGACGCCGTGGCCGCTCACGTCGAAGATGTACACGCCGACCCGTCCGCCCCCGAGCGGGATGATGTTCAGCCCATCGCCGGCCAGCTCGTCACATGGCCGGTAGCGCCAGGCGAACTCGACGCCGGGGATCTTCGGCGAGACGCGGGGAAGGAACGTGCGCTGGATTTTGGCCGCCGCCTTCAGGTCGCGAGACATCCGCACGTTGGCGCTGGCGAGGCGGGCGTTGGTTTCCTCCAACTCAAGCTGCAGGCGACGGATGTTCAGATGCGTCGTGACCCGTGCGTGCAATTCGTCCATTTGGAACGGCTTGGTGAGGTAGTCCACGCCGCCGGTGGCGAACGCCTTCACCTTGTCCAACGGCTCGGTCAGCGCGCTGATGAAGATGACGGGGATGCCCTTAAGCGCCTCGTCGGCGTGGAGGTGCTGGCAGACCTCGTAGCCGTTCATGTCCGGCATGTTGATGTCGAGCAGGATCAGGTCCGGCGGGTCGCGCCGCGCCGCCGCCAGCGCCAGCTTTCCGCCGGGAACCGGGCGGACCTTGTACCCCCGGTCCTTGAGCATGCCGGTCAGCACCTGAAGGTTGGCCGGCGTGTCGTCGACCACCAGGATGCTCGCCGGCTGCTGGGCGGGGTTGTCAGACTTCGGCGGGTTCAACGGATGCTCCCGTGCCTAAAAGGTCGAGGAGTTTCTCGTACTGAAAAGCCTCGGCCAGCCGGCGCAGTCCGCGGGCGACGCCCGGATCACAGGCTTCAACGTTGTTGATCTTGATCAGCAGTTGATCCAGGTCTGCCGTAATGACCGCATCGCGCAGCGACTCGATGAGTTCCGCAGCGCAGCCGGCCAGCGACTCCGGCGTGAGGTCGGGCACTTGCTCCTCCGGGGCCGTGGTTGCCGAATCATCCGCATACACGTACTGGACACCAACGTGGTCCTGAATCTTCTGGAACAGGTCGGCCTCCCGGAACGGCTTGCCGATGAAATCGTCGGCGCCGATGGCCATCAGCTCCTGGCGGTTTTCGTCCATCGCGCTGGCGGTCACGGCGATGACCTTCGGTTCGTTGCCCCCCGTCATGGCGCGGATCTGGCGGATCGCCTCGTGGCCGTCCATCACCGGCATGCGGAAATCCATCAGGACCAGGTGGGGCCGCCATTGTTCGAATTCCTGCACGGCTTCGGCGCCGTTGGTCGCCAGGCGAACCTCGAAGCCGATTGGGGTGAGCAGCTGGGCCAGCAGCTGGCGGTTGTCCTCGACGTCGTCTGCCACCAGCACGCGGCACGCCGCCTGCCCCGGCTGAAGCCGCAGGACGTGCCGGGGCTTGTCTTTCGTTTGAACCTCCTGGGCATCCCCCTCCTTGAGCGGCAGCTGAATGACGAACACGCTGCCCTTGCCGACGTTGCTGTTGACCGTGATGGCGCCGCCCATCAGGCGAACGAATTCCTGGCTGATCGCCAGCCCCAGCCCGGTTCCGGTTCCCGCCTGTTGCCCGCTCTTGGTCTGCTCGAAGTGCCGGAACAACTTGTCCTGGTCGTCGAGCGAAATGCCCGGGCCCGAGTCTTCGATCTCGATCCGAAGAGATGGCCCCGTCGCCTGGTCGCGGTCGGCAAGAACGCGCAGGCAGATGCCGCCGGTCTCGGTGAATTTCACGGCGTTCCCGAGCACGTTGATGAAGACCTGGCGCAGCTTGTTCACGTCGGCCACGATGTACTGCGGGACCTGGCCGATCTGCTCCACGGTGAAGGACAACTTCTTCTCATCCGTGCGGACGCGGAACATCATCTCCAGGTCCTTGAGCAGGACAGGCAGGTCGAAGGTCGAGAGGTTCAGTGTCGTGCGCCCGGCCTCGATCTTGGACATCTCCAGGATGTCGTTGATCAGGGCAAGCAGGTGCTCGCCGCTGCGGTTGATCGTTCCGAGGTACTGGCACTGCCGAGGGGTGAGGTCCTGGTCGCGCAGCATGAGCTGTGAGAAGCCAAGAATGGCGTTCATGGGGGTGCGGATCTCGTGGCTCATGTTCGCCAGAAAGACGCTCTTGGCGCGGTTGGCCTGCTGCAGTGATTGCTCGTAGCGTTTGCGTTCGGTGACGTCGCGGGCGGCGGCGAACACGCCGCGGAGCTTGCGGTCGCGGTCGTGGAAGGTTGTGGCGTTGTAGGAGACGACCGTCTCCGTGCCGTCGCGGTTGCGTGCGGTGAGCTCGTAATCGGTGACCTTTTTCTCGCCCAGCACCAGCTTGATGGCCGCCTCGGCCCGCTCGGGGTTCGTGAAGTAGTCCTTGAACGGCGCGCCGATCAGTTCGTCGCGCGTGCAGCCGGTCAGCGCTTCCATCTGCTTGTTGACGTCGGTGATGATGCCGCGCGGGTCGGTCGTGATCAGCGCATCGATGTTCGATTCGATCAACGACCGCGTATAGAACTGCTGATCGCGCACGGCCTGATCGAGCAGCATGCGCTCCGTTTCCACCTGCTTTCGCGCCGTGTTGTCGGTGCCAATCAGCAGGTAGCCGATGATCCCGCCGGCCGCATCGCGCAGCGCCGTCACCGACACGATGGCGGGGAAGCGGCTGCCGTCCTTGCGGATGTACGTCAGCTCGTAGATGTCTTCGATCCCGCGCGAGGCCTTGAACACCAGCGCCTCGAAGCCGGGCGTGATCTTCGTCCCCAGCTCGGCGCTGAGCGCTTTGGCGCGCGCGATCACTTCCTGCGGATCGGAAATGTCGGCGGGCGTGATTTTGTTCATCACTTCGGCGGCCGTATAGCCCAGCATGCGCTCAGCGCCGACGTTGAAGATCTGAATGACACCCTTCTCATCGGTGGCGATGCTGGAGAAGTTCGCGCTGTTGAAGATCGCGTTCTGCAGCGCCCCCGCCTTGAGCAGCTCTTCTTCCGCGCGCTTGCGCGCCGTGACGTCTTCCATCGCCAGCACCAGCAGCTCTCCGTGCCGGCCCGCCTGAAGCTTGCGCGCGTTGAGCAGCATCACCCGCCGCCCGATGACCGGAAATGCGTGCTCGAGCTCAAAATCGTTGAACACGGAACTCTTTGGGACGATGTCCTCGAGCAGGGTCCGCAGGGCGGGGATGTCCCACTGGCCGTTGCCCAGCTCGTAAATCAGTCGATCGACCGTCTCCTCGGGCGAAACCTGGAATGTCTGGTAGAACGCGCGGTTGGCGGAGCGGACTCGAAGCGTCGTATCGAGGATCAACAGCGGCTCGCGCACCGTATCCACGATGTTGAGCGCGTAGTCCTGAATGTCCTCAACCAGCGGTTCTCGCGTCATAGAGGCTCCAATTACTCCTGTGGTGCAGGTCCGCAGCTCATCGATGCGTGCGCGCCGAACGTGCGAGCGATTACTGCTCGCAGCGGCGCCTGTCGAGACCTGAAACAGTGAGCGGGAACCTGATGGTACCACAAATTGCCGGTCAGCGATGAGCGAAATGGATGCAAATCGACGAGGGCGGCAAAATACCCCGGCAAGCCGTCGGCGGCGAGCGAGCGTTCAGTCGCGGCGGCCACGTTCTGCGCAGCATTGGCAGTGCCGGCGGCGAGCGTACCACTGGTCGAACGGGCGCGCGAGGAGATTGCCCTGAGGTGGCGGCCGACTGCGCCATACTACCGCAGCGCGACGCCGCGACGGCCGAGAATCAGGCCGGCGCATCTGCACCAGTTGTGGGGTAGGATGCCGCTTATGAATGACCCGGACATCAGCAGCCTGATGAAAGCCGCCGCCGAGCGACAACTCGCGGTCGCCGCCCTGCAGAAGAAGTACGAGGAGAGCCAAAGTGTCCCGACGGAGCAGCTCGTCCTGGACATGCGGGAACTGCTCGGCACGGAGCGCCTCGTGCTCGACGCGATTATCACACTGTTCGTGAAGCTGGGGCACGCAGCCGACCATGACGTCGCAAAGTGATGCACCGCCCGGTGCTTAAGCGCGGCTCACCTGTCATCGAGCGCCCGGACGCGGCGCAGCGAACCGGCGGTTGAGGTTCGCCAGTTGCTTCCCAATGGGAGGAAGTGAAGGCGGTCTGGTCGCACGTGGTCTCGGCCTGGCGTGGCGAAGCTGGTGGTGCTGCGACGATTCGAGCTGGTCCATGACAAGCTCCGCCGACCGCTTCACCCGCCGCGGTCTTGGAGGAAGCCGCTGAGCAGGGGCTGGATGCGGTCGCGCAAGGTGCCGTTGGCGTAGCCGGACCAGGCGAGGCCGGTGGTGCAGTCCAGGGGGCCGTCGAGGGGTTGGCCGAACCCGTCGGTGAGGATCACCCCGGCTTCCTCGGCGATCAGCATCGTGGCGCAGTCGTAGGGGTGACAGCACAGGCCCTGGGGCTGATTCTGGATGCGGTAGAAGATAGGGCGAAGGTCGGCGTTGAACCGGTCATGGCCGATGACAAGCTCATAGAACTGGCCGCCGGTGCTGATGTACTGGTCGTCGAAGACGGTGGCTTTGTTGACGTCGGCGGGGCCGATGAGGTGGCGGACGAGATGCTCCATCGTCTCGCTGGCCAGCGGCTTGGTTCCGGGGAAGAAGTTGGCGATCGAGGCGAAGCCGTGATCGATGCCGGTGGCCTGCGAGGGGCTCAGGGGCAGCGGGCGTGCGTCGCCGGTGCGCAGGTCGATGCGCATGCCGGTTGCGCCGCGACCTTTGATCGCCGAGAGCACGTCGCCGTAGCCCATCTTGCTCGTGGGCAGCTCGGTCATAACCGCCACTTCGATGTCGCGCAGGCGTGTGTCGTTTCCCTTGTTCGGCGCCACGCCAGCCAGCGCCCAGGCGGGGCGCTTGTCGTACATGATCCCGCGCGTGCCGTCGATGGGATCGACGATAAGGCGGATCTGTGCCTCGGAGTCGCGCGCGCCGCGGGGGAAGACCTTCGCCCCTTCCGTGCCGTCCTCGTTCTCGATGCCCTCGGCGATGAGCACGAGGGGCGTCGTCTTCGACCACTCCTCGCAGAACGATTCAAGGAGCGGATCGACGGCGGTGTCGATCTGATAGATGGTGTCGGCGGACGTGGTGTGGCTGACCTCGTGCAGGCCGGTGGACGCGCGCGAGTGGATGATCATGTCGCGCACGGCGCGCTGGAACTCGATAAGGCGGTCGACGATGGATTGGGGGTCGATGGGGAGCATCTCAGGCGCGATCGGAAAGGCGGGTGCGCTCGGCGGGGTCTGAAAGGGATCGCTGCCATTCGAGCAGCGCGCTGCCGGCGCGCTGGGGCATGACGACGCGGACAAACCCCACCCACATGGGCCAGGCAGCGGCGACGGCCAGCAGCACGATCGCGAACGTCAGCCCGATGAGCAACGCGCGGCCGCTGGTGAGGACGGTAGAATCGCGCGTGGAATCGGCGTTGAAGAAATTCGTCACACGGATGTGAAACCCCAGGTACAGCGCCAGGCAAGTGAGCGACGCGAGGACGAGGCCGACGAGCCAGCCGCTCCGCCAGCGGAGCAAAAGCAGCCGCGAGAGCATCCCGAACGGCACGGCGAACAAGGTGAAGGCAAGGACCACCTCCAGACTGACCAGCACCGGGCCGTAATTCCCCCGTTGGTAGTCATACGCATACGCCCATGCCGTGCCCATGCCGATCCACGCGAACAGCAGCCAGACGAACCAGTTCAGCTTGAATAGCGCACTGAGCCCCACGGCGAAGGCGCGCAGCCGCCCGAGCGTGCGCTGCATGGCGGGTCGGAGCGTGTTGATCGGCTGATGGTGCCCGCATTCGGGGCAGTGGAACTGCAAGAGCGTGCAGTGGTCGCAGCGCACCTGCGGCAGCGCGTGAAGCGAATACCCGCAGCGCTCGCAGAAGATCGGCAGTTCCGCGCCGAGCGGGATGCGCGGCAGGCGCGGGGACGTTAGATCCGTGCCACCGCTACGGATGCTCGCCACCCGCCCGAGCAAGGGCCGGTCCGCTGCCTCGCCCGCGGCCAAGCCCCCGATGCCGCCGATGCCGATCTGCTCCTCCATAGAACCTTCCTCCTGCCACAGATGTACACTAAACGTCGACCGGAGCCACCATGCGGATCGAAATTGTCGAAGAGCCGGTCAGCGCGCTGGCGGAGTATGCCAGCGTTTGCGTCGCGTTCAAGGTCGACCGCGTCCTCGAGTTGACCCCGCTTGGCGGCGATCCAGAGCGATTTGCACTCGCTGAACGTCCCGTGGAGCGCCCGTACGTCAAGGACTACGACGCGCTCGATGGCGGCGGCCCGGCGCGGTGGGCGGAGCGGTTCGATTTAAGCAGCTGGCGCTTCTTCGGGGCCTACGCCGACGGCAAACGGGTCGGTGGAGCGGCCGTCGCGCTGGGAACATCCGAGCTGAACGATCGCCGCCCGGATGTAGCCGTGCTGTGGGACATCCGCGTCGATTCACAATACCGCGGGCAGTGGATTGGCACGCAATTGTTTCGCGCCGTCGAAGCCTGCGCCAAGGCCGCCGGTTGTCGGCAGCTCATGGCGGAGACACAGAATGTGAACGTCCCGGCGTGCCGGTTCTACGCGAGCCATGGCTGCGTTCTGCGCGAAGCTCACCACCGCACCTATCCCACTCTGCCCGAGGAGGTCCGGCTGCTCTGGTACAAAGACCTTTAGGCGTACCCGCCCGAGGATGTCGCGCCGCGGGCGGCTCGGGACGCCTCGCGCTCCTTGGCGACCCGCGCTTCATAGCCGCTGGCGCGGTAAGCAGCCATCGGGTCCGGCTCGAGGTTGTTCCGCTCGCGCCACTCCGCCAGCAGCGGCTTGACGTCGGTGTTGTAGGCGACCTTGAGACACTCCTCGGCGTCGACGATGTTCATGCGCGTCTGGGCGTCGCGGAGCTTCTTGCGGTCGACAAGGCAGGCTTTGGCGTACAGCTGCTGTGCCGTCACCGCCGTCTGGATCATCGCCTCGATCTTCGGCTTGAGGTTGTGGCTCTGGTCGATCATGTACGCGATGTGCGATACGTCCTTGCCGTGCAGCTCGGCGGCGTTGCGGATCTCGTGAAAGATGCGGAACACGGCGTACGGATCGATGCTGCCCAGCGTCAGGTCATCGTCGGCGTACTTGCGGTCATTGAAGTGGAACCCGCCGAGCATCTTCTCATCGAGCAGCCAGGCGACGATCTGCTCGATGTTCTGCGCCTGGTAATGGTGCCCGGTGTCGACCAGCACCTTCGCGCGCGGCCCCGCCTTTTTCGCGTAGAGGTAGGCCATGCCCCAGTCGGCGATGTCGGTGTGGTAGAAGGCGGGCTCGAACGGCTTGTACTCGACGAGTATCGTCATGTCGGCGGGCATGGCGTCGTGCCACTGCCGCAGGGCACCGGTCATGCTGTGCTTGCGCGTGACGATGTCGTCCTGCCCGGGATAGTTCGTGCCGTCGGCGAACCACAGGCTGAGCAGCTTGGAGTCGACGGCCCGCGCGATGTTGATCGAATCGAGCACATGCCGGTGCGCGTGCTGCTGGGCGCGCTCGTCGGGCGAACAGACGGAGCCGTACTTGTACTGCTGGTCCTGGAAGAGGTTGGGGTTGATCGCACCGATGCGCACGCCGTTCTTCCGCGCCACCTCGGCCGTCTGCTGCGCATTGACCCCCATGGAGAAATCCCACAGCACGTGCACCGCGACGCTCGGACAGCAGCCGGTGTATTTGTGCACGATGCCGGCGTCGGCGAGCTTCTCGTCGATCGTCCCGGCGGCGGCGGGCTGGAGGAACTTCCCGAACCGGGTCCCGGTGTCGGCGAAGCCCCAGCTGGGGGTTTCGATGTCGAAGTCGTCGAGCAGCTTGAAGAGTTGTTCGCGTTCCATGCCTCACAAAGCGTAACGACTTCTCAGCCAATGAGAAACCGCCCCTTCCCCGTTTAGCCCGCTTGCGGGGGTGCGTCCAGCGGGCAGTCTCGTCATCGCGCCGCTTCGAATGGTGACGCACCTTCGCGCCCCGCAAGCGGGGCCGCGAAACGCGGGGCATGACAGGTTGACAAGCACGCGCCAGCGACTGACAAATCCACCCATGCCATCCGATGCATCCTTCGACATCGTCTCCGAGATCGACCTCCAGGAAATGGACAACGCCGTGAACCAGGCGGTGAAGGAGATCACGACGCGCTACGACTTCAAGGGATCGGCGGCGTCGCTGGAGTTTGACCGCAAGGCGAAGGAGCTGACGCTGACCGGCGATGAAGAGCACCAGCTCGAGGCGGTCAAGAAGGTGCTGGTTGAGAAGATGATCAAGCGCGGCGTTGATCCCAAGGCGCTGGACCCGCAGAAGCTGGAACACGCGACGCACAAGACGGTCCGCCAGAAGTACAAGCTCAAGAGCGGAATCGACAAGGACACGGCCAAGACGATCCAGAAATCGATCAAGGAGCTGAAGTTGAAGGTGAACGCCTCGATTCAGGGTGAGGCGCTGCGCGTGTCGGGATCAAAGCGCGACGATCTGCAGGCGGTGATCGCCCACCTGAAGGCGAACCCGCCGGGCATTCCGCTGCAGTTCACCAACTACCGATAACCCCGGCGGCGTTTCCCGTAAAGCGGGAGGGGCGGGCGCTCCGATCTAACGGGTGGCGCGCCAAGGACACGCGGATCTTTATGTCTTGCTGGGTAGTTCCCACGATCGCGGCTGAGCTCTGGGGCGTCAGCGTCGAGCACGTCCTCCAGCGCGTCCGCGGGGGTGAGCTGGCTCACCGCGTGGATGAGGGATTCCTGTTCGTCGATGTCATCCCCCCCGCGCCGCCGAAAGTCGAGCGCCCGCCGACCTTCACCGCGCTGTCGGCGGCGGAAGTTGAAGCACTTGCCAATGACGAGCAGGAACAGTCGCCCGTCGATTCGCACGATGATGAGGGGTTGCAGGAGCAATACAGCGACGGCGAAGAGAGCCAGTCACCGGATGATGATGAGGCTTCGATCGAGCTGGGCGACTGGCGTGCGGCGCGGCAGCGGGTGAGCAGGACGCGAATCGCGCCGAGTCGATCCGCCAAACCGCAAGCGGCGTAACCTGCTTCACTCGACGGTGATTCGATCCAGCCCCGGCGGGGGCGGGGGATACTCCATTTTCAGACCCTTCAGCGTTCGCACGAGCACATCGGACACGACCCAGTTGCGGAACCATTTCTTGTCGGCGGGCACGACGTACCACGGCGCGTGCTTGGTCGAGCACTCGCGCAGCGCGTCCTCGTAGGCCTGCTGGTAGTCGTCCCAGCGCTCGCGCTCCTTCAGATCGTTGGGATTGAATTTCCAGTGCTTCTGCGGGTTCGAAAGACGCGCCTCGAGGCGACGCTTCTGCTCGTGCTTCGAAATGTGCAGGAAGAATTTCACAATCCTCACGCCCTCGTCGCTGAGCAGCCGCTCGAATTCGTTGATCTGCTTGTAGCGTCGCGACCAGACGTCCCTGGGAACGAGGTTCTTCACGCGCTCGACAAGGACGCTTTCATAGTGCGAGCGGTTGAAAATGCCGATCATCCCCTTCGGCGGAACGGCCTGGTGGATCCGCCACAGGTAATCGTGCGCGAGTTCGAGCGACGTCGGCGCCCTGAAGCTCGTGACATGGCATCCCTGTGGATTGACGGCGCCGAGCACGTGCTCAATCGTGCCATCCTTCCCCCCAGTATCCATCGCCTGCAGCACAACGAGCAGCGCGTGCTTCGCCTGCGCGTATAGCCGCTCCTGCAGCTCATCGAGCAACTCGAGGTTCGCTTCAGTTGCGGACTTGGCTTCCTTTTTGTCGGCGAAGGGGCCGGTGTCGTGGGTGGGACGGTCCTTCAGATGGAACTTTTCCCCAGGGACGACCAGGTAAGGAGAGTCGGTCATATGCTCCTGCCGCCATTGTTGTGTGGTTCATTCGCCTTCTCCCGGGGTGGCGGGAGAAACATCCAGGAAGGGCACCTGCGTCACCGTCGCCTCGCGCAGCGCGCCTTCGGCGGGGACGCGTACTTTCGTTCCGGGTGTGACGAATGGCCGCTTCACGTAGCCTAATCCAATGGCGGCGTCGGAGAGCATTGGCGAGAGCGTGCTGCTCGTGACGCCGCCGATCTCATTGCCTTTCTCGTCGAACAGCTTGGCGCCGGCGATCGGGAGGTCATCGGTCTGCAATTGAATACCGACGATCTGCCTGGCGACCTGCCCTCGCGCGTGCATCCGGGCGACGATTTCCTGGCCAAGGTAGCAGCCCTTGGTGAGGCTGACGGCGCGGGGGAAGAGGGGGCCGGTCTCGGCCGGCAGGATCGAGTCGTCGAAGTCGATTCCGAACAGCGGGCGCCCGGCCTCGATCCGAGTCGCATTGAATGCCGCCCAGCCAATGGGCCGCAGCGGGCGCTTGCCAAGGGATTCGGACGTGCCGAACCTCGTCACCAGTTCGCGCCAGATCGTCGGTGCGGCTTCGATGGGCAGCACGAGGTGGTGGCCGGGCGTGCCGGTCAGGTCGTCGCGCCAGACAATCGTCTCCACGCCAAAAAGGTTCGTCCTGGTCGACGCGAGTTGACCGAGCGTCGGCAAGGGCACGCCCGCCGCCGTCTCGAGCAGCGCACGCGAGCCGGGCCCGTGCAGCGCGATCTCGTGCGACACACCGACCAGCTCGCGCATCATCACCTGCTCGGCGAAGAGGTACCTGTCGAACGCCTGCCGAATTGTTGGCACGAGCCGGGCGTCCATCTCGAGCAGCGTGCAGTCGCCCAGTTCCAGCACGTTCACGTCGGCGGTGATGCGGCCTTTGACGTTCAGGAAAAATGCGTAAGCCCCCTGCCCCGGTTGCAGGCCAGACTTCGCCTGCTTGTCCCACGTCTGATTGGTCAGCAGATTGTTGAGAAAGGGCAATCGATCGCGGCCGGTAAGTTCGAGCAGCCCGCGCTGCGGGCAATCCATCAGGCCGCATGACTTGCGAATCGCCGCGTACTCCGCCTGCGGCTCGCCGAAGGTGCTGACGATCTCGAGCCGATCGTATGGCTGGAACTCCACCAGCGGGTCTGTACGCAATTGGCGCAGCGGGTTCGGCAGAAGCGAGCTGGCATCAACGGAAGCGGGCGCGTCGGCGAAGCTCATCCACAGTCCTCGTGCACGCACAGGCATGTCGTGGCGGTACAGTCATACGCGCACGTCCTGCTGCAATAAAGCTTTCCGTCGCGCACGACAGCCTTCCCCGGCCACACCAGGCAGCGGCAACTGTCGCACGCACATTTCACCAGCTGGACCATCGACCATCACCTTTGAGCTGCCGCCCCCGAGTCTATCGTTTCAGACGCTCATCATACGCCGCCAGACCCCCTGCCGGTACCGGAGCTATTTCGCGCGTCCGCCGGAAGGTGGTGCTATAATTCAAGTCGCGATCGGATCAGCGGTTTTTCCGTCCGCGCGAAGGGATTATGGAGCGGTGACGATGAATCAGGAACGGTCTGGGCACGACAAGCCACAGAAGACTGAGGGGAAGGGGTTCAGCAAGGACATTGTTCCACTGCTTAAGGGCTGGGATTACGAGCCCGGCACGATCAACGTGCGCAAGATCAGCGGCATCGACGGCGCGCCCAAGCTCCAGATGCGCCTGGACCTGGGCCTTCTTCAGATGGAGATGACCGGCCGCCCCGACGGCGTCCGCCCGCACGGGTGCGAGTCGCTGCTCGAATACTTCGAATCGCAGCTCAAAGACCACCGCTCGCGCAATGGCACGGAACTGGGTTTTCACCTCACCAGCTCGCAATGCGAGTCGCTTCGGCAGGAAGCGGTCCTGTATTACCACCGCTACCTCAGCCTATTCGTTCTCGAGGAGTTCCCCGGCGTCGTCCGTGACACTGCCCGCAACCTCCGCGTGCTCGACCTGTGCGGCAAATACGCCGTCAATGAGCAGGACCGGCTGGTCCTCGAACAGTACCGCCCCTACATTACGATGATGCACGTGCGTGCCCGCGCTTCGCTGCTGTTCAAGGAAAAGCGCTACAGCGATGCCATGGACGCGGTGAAGGATGGATTGAAGAAAATTAAGGATTTCTTCATCCGCTTCGGACAGGAAGAGGCGTACGTGCACTCCAACGAAGTAAAGGTCCTGAAGAAGTTCGCCCGCGAGATCCGCCGCAAGCTCCCCGTCGACCCGATGCAGAAGCTCCAGTCACAGCTGGATCGGGCCGTCAAGCGCGAAGCCTACGAAGAAGCGGCGCGCATTCGCGATGAGATCAAGCGGAAGACGGAGAAGGCGGAGTAGCGGGCAGAGGTAACTAACCTTGGCGGGGTCTATCGCGACACGGGCCGTGGCTCCTTTCCGGTAAGCGCAGCAATGCGTGCCCTTTCCGCATCGCCACCTGCACCTGCTGGAGGCAGTCACCGGCCCCGATATCGACGAGAAACTCCACTTCAAAATCCCTTTGCCGCAACCGGCCAGCCTGCGGACGGTCGTCGTGACATGCGTCAAACCCATCGCGACATCCTACGCCTGCAAGTTAGCGCGAACAAACGCCTCCAGTTATGAGTTCCAGGAGCGATCGACCGCAACCGGCATCCCACGCACCCACCGCTGCCGGTAGAATCTCACTATGCGTGCAATCGTCACCGGACAAGTGGGCGTCGATAAAGGCCCCTACCTCGAAGCTGTCAAGACAGCCGCCATCAAGGCCGGACATGACCTGGAAGTGTGCCATGTCGGGAAGATGATGTACCAGGAGGCCCCGGACGTGCCCGCAGGGCGGATCCTCAACCTTCCGATCACGCGTCTGAACACGCTCCGCCGGGCGGTGTTCAAGGAAATTCTCCGCACCGCCGATAAGCACGAGCACATCATCGTCAACACCCATGCCACATTCCGCTGGCGGCATGGGTTGTTTGCGGCGTTCGACTACGACCAGATCAAGCAGTTCAACGCCGACCTGTACCTGACCCTGCTCGACAACGCCGAGAGCGTCCACCAGCGGCTCAATCGCGATCACGACATCGACCACACGCTGAAGGACATCATGGTCTGGCGCGAGGAGGAAATCCTCGCCACCGAGATCCTCGCGAACATCATCAAGGGCTACGGGCACTTCTACATGATCAGCCGCGGGCGCAACATCCCGACCACGGCCACGATCTACCGGCTGATGTTCGAGAGCCACAGGAAGAAGGTCTATCCCTCGTTCCCCATGAGCCACGTGATGGACCTGCCCGACACGCTGGCCGAGATCGACAAATTCCGCGCCGCGCTGGCCGATCAGTTCATCACCTTCGACCCCGGCGACGTTGATGAGTTCGTCCTGCATACGGCCTGTCTCAAGGCGATGGCCGAGGGACGGACGACGATGGAAGTGCAGGCCGCCGAGGGCCCGGTCACGCTGAAGACCGCCGACGTCGCCCAGATCAGCGGCGACATCATGGGCCAGATCTACGCGCGCGATTTCAAGATGGTCGACCAGTCCGACATGATCGTCTCGCTCGTCCCCGAGCTGCCCAACGGCAAGCCCGGCCTGAGCAGCGGCGTGGAGCGTGAGTTGCACCACGCGTTCGAGGGCGGCAAGGAAGTCTACGTCATCTGGGCCTGCCGCGGCACGCCCAGCCCGTTCATCACCGAGACGGCGACGCGGGTGTTCAAGAGCACGGATGAGGCGCTGGAGCACTTTAGGGTGAAGGGGTACATCAAGTAGATCACTTGCTAAGGGGTTGAGCAATGGCGTTCGACGAGTACGAAGTCCGCATGCGGCCGATGACGAGCGACGAGGTGTTCGTCGCGCTGGTCGTATTCGCGCGCGCAAGTAACGGGGTCGAACCGCTCCTTGGGGAAAGCCTGCCAGTCGCCGACGCGACGCGCGACAGCCCTGCCAAATGCGTCGCCGTCGAGTTCGGCAACGGCCTGTGGGCCGACGCGGGCAACGGGCTGAACGAATTGTTTGGCACCTCCATCGCGCGCGAGCAGTGGCGGGCGGCGTTCAAGCCGGCACGATCCCGGACCATCGGCGCCATCTGCGACCTGATCGCGCAGCACGCGAAGGTACCCGTGATCGAGCCGGTCATCGTCTTCGGCGACCGTTCGCTCGCTGCCGGCGCTTTCCTGGTCGTCCGCCGCATCTTCGCCGACGCCGGCGCGGACGTCTCGAACTTTCGGCCGTCCTCGCCGCTGACGCCGTACCTACGTGACAAGTGCGGCAATGTCCTGCCCCACCTCATGCGCGTCGCGCCGGGACGAATCCCCACGCCGGCGGTCGATGCGCCCGTTCACGATGCGTTTACGTGGGGCTTGTTCGTCAGCTGCGGCATTCTCGTGTTAGGCAAATGGCTCCGCGTCCCACCGATGGCGATGATGATGGCCGGCGTCAGCACGATTCTGTTCTGCATCATGCTCTGGGCATGCAATCGCGCCGTTAAGCCGCGCGACATCCGCCTCGGCGACGCCCGCACCTTCCGCGACCTCGCCCGCATGATCACCGGCGAGCGCAGCGCATTCTGCGGGTTCCCCATGGTCGTGCCAGGGACGGGGTTGGCATAGAATCATCCGACATGGCAATCTCGCACGAATGGCGCAAGCGCATCGTCTGCGACCCCGAGTTGCATCACGGCGAGCCGTGCATTCGGGGAACGCGCATCGCCGTATCCGTTATTGTCGCAGCTCTCGCGGAACTCTCCATCGAGGAGCTGCTCGCCGAATACCCGCAGTTGACGCGCGAGGACGTTGACGCGGCGCTGCTGTATGCCGCCGAGGCGGCGCACAACACGCTGGTGTTCTGATGCGGGTGAAACTCGACGAGGACCTGTCTCACCGCCTGGGCGAATTGCTGGGCGCGCACGGGCACGTGGCGTTGACCGTCAGAGGGCAAGGCTGGGGCGGCTTGAAGGATCCCCAGTTGTGGCCGCGCGTCCTGGCGGAGAACATCTTCTTCGTCACGGCGGACAAGGGATTCGGCGACATCCGCGCCTATCCGCCCGGCACGCATCCCGGCATTCTTCTGTTGCGGACGAACGAAGGCCTTCCGAGCGAGTTCAGGTCGCTGCTGGAGATGGTTCTGAGGTCTCACGCGCTTGAGGAGCATGCGGGCTGCCTGATGGTCGCCACGTCACGTGGCGTTCGCGTCCGACGGCCGCCGGAGAAGTCTCAATGATCCGCTCCGTCACCGTCTTCTGTTCCTCCAGCAGCGCCGTCCCGCGAGTGTACGCCGACGCGGCAGCGGAGCTGGGGCGGGCAATGGCGCAGCAGCGGTGGACGCTGATCTACGGTGGGAACAACATCGGAACGATGGGCGCCCTCGCCGACGCGTGCCGGGCGGCGGGCGGGCAGGTCGTTGGGGTCACGCCGCGGTTGTTCATCGACAAGGGCGTCGACGACAAAAGCTGCCACGAGCTCGTCGTCACCGACTGCATGCGCTCGCGCAAGGCCGCTATGGAACAGCGCGGCGACGCGTTCATCGCGCTGCCCGGCGGGCTTGGCACACTCGAAGAAATCTTCGAGATCATCGTCGGCAAGCAACTCGGCTACCACCGCAAGCCGATCGTCCTGCTCAACGTCGACGGCTATTTCGATCCCCTGCTCACGATGATCGACCATGGCATCGAGCAGCACTTCATCACGCCCGCAGTGCGTAAGCTGTATTTCGTCGCGGCGACCGTGGAGGAGGCGATCGGGCACATCCGCGCACCGCGCCCGCCGTGCCTTCGGGTGTTGAATAGGAATGCGCCATGACCCGTCGTGACCTGTCGCTCACGATCGCCTTGTGCGCTTCGCTGGTGGCGCACGGGGTGCTTGCGCTTGTCACGTTCGAGGGGGCGGCCCGGCAGCTGGAGACGGTTCAATTCCCGCCATTCCCGCGCCAGCCCGCCGACATGATGCGGCTCGCTCCGCCCGACACGGTGAAGCTCGGCGGGGCGACCGACGGAGGCGTCGCATCCAACGCAGCGCCGGGCGAGGAGCCGCTGTTCGCGAAAGAGGGGTCGGCGGACCAGGCGCGGCTCAGCCGCGACCCGCGTGGTCTCGGCCGGATCGGAGAGCTGCCGTCGGAGTCGCTCGTGCCGCAGACGGACGGGAAAGTCGTCACAAATGCGCGCGGGGCGGTGGTCGAGGACCGCCGACCCGTGCTCCCAGTCGCGACGGATTCCCCCCGGCCGTTCGGCGCCGCGCCCGACACCGTCGCCGCGTTTGCCACTGTGCCGCGTGCGCTTCGATCAAAACTCACCCCACTGCCCGACCCCGCTCAAGCCCGCGGCAGCAAGGCGGCGGCCGATCCCGCGGTCATGAGCGCATCTGAATCCGATGCGTTCGCGACGCTCGGCGGGATCGAGTTCCGTGACGGGCGGATCGATTCACGGCTCGGCCGCGCGTTCAAATCGGTTCGCCCGCGGCTGAGCCTCCCGGCGCAGATCGAGCTCATGTCGCTCGCCGACAAGCGGATTGTCCTGAAGATCGCGATCGACGCGACCGGCCGCGTCAGGTCCGTCGACGTGCTCCACTCAACGGGCAGCAACCTGATTGACCAACCCGTCAAGCTCGTCCTGTACGAGTGGTGGTTCGAGCCATCGATCGGCGCCGACGGGCAGGCCACGGCCGACACGATCGTGCTGCCGATCCGGTGGCATTAGATCGGTTGTACCCTACAACAGCACCCCCACCACACAAGCGCCCATGAAGGACGCGATCGCGCCACCGATCATCGCGAGCAGCGCGATGCGCGAGAGGTCTGCCCGGCGACCAGGTGCCAGCGTGCTGATGCCGCCGACCTGGATGCCGATGCTGGCGAAATTCGCGAACCCGCACAGGGCGTAAGTCGCGATCAGCGCCGAGCGCGGCGCAATGAACATGGGGTCGACGGCGAAGCGGTCTTTCATCTGGGAGTACGCGATCAGCTCGTTCAGCACCGTCTTGATTCCCAGCAGCGAACCGACGTCACGGGCATCGGACCAAGGCACGCCCGTGAGCCACGCGAGAGGCGCCATCGGATAGCTGAGCAGGTTCTGGAGCGTCAGGGGCTCGCCTGTGAGCGCCGCCAATCCGAGCTTCCGTGAGCTCCAGGCGATGATGCCATTGATCAGCGCCACCAGCGCAGTGAACGCGATCAGCATGGCGGCAACGTTTAGCGCGAGCGTCAACCCCTCCGTCGTCCCGCGCGCGGCGGCATCGATCAGATTCGCGTCGATCTTCTCGACCTTGAACCGCACGCCGCCGGACGTAACCGGCGTCGTCGTCTCCGGCATGAGCAGCTTACCGACAATGAGCGTCGCCGGGGCAGAGATGAAACACGCCGCCGCCAGATGCCCGCCGGCGTTGGCGATGAAGGGGCTGAGCCACGCGGTGTAGAGCCCGAGCACGCCCGAAGCAATGTTCGCAAACCCGCCCACCATGATGACCATCAATTCGCTATTCGTGCAGGTGGCGACAAACGGGCGGACCATCAGCGGCGCTTCGGTCTGCCCGACGAAGATGTTCGCCGCCGTCGAGAGGGTCTCGGCGCCGCTGGTGCCCGTCGTCTTCGCCATGACCCATGCCAGCCCCTGCACCACATATTGCATGATGCCGCTGTGGTAGAGAATGGCGGTCAGGGCGGAGAAGAAGATGATGGTGGGGAGGACGAAGAAGGCGAAGACCGCCCCGGTTTGCGCGTAGCCGCGGATGGGGACGGCGGGATTGGGAAATGGGGAGTCATTCACCGGCACCGTCACGTCGACGAGATTGCCGAAGACCATCGTTGCGCCTTCGCGCGTGTAATCGAGCAGCGCCTGCACCCCGTACTGCACGCCCTCGAGCAATCGCGGGACGAACAACACCAGCGAAGCGAACGCGAACTGCAGGACGATGCCCCATCCGATCACCCGCCACGGGATCGTGCGCGCGCCGCGCAGCCGGCCGATCACGAACGCGAGGAAGACAAAGGCGACCAGGCCAAGGAGCGACTGCGCCCGCTGCGCGAGCGTGCCGGAATCCACAACAGGCGCGGCCGGCGCGACGGTTTGCGCCGTCAGTTTGATCGGCAACGTCAGGATGAGGACAAACGCAATGGGCAGCAGGCGGAGGAGGGGATGGACTCGCATGGAGGTGTCGCGAAGGGAAGGGTACAGCCCCCGCGGGATCATGCAAAGCGAATGCATGTATGGCGACACCTTCGGAGGATGAATACCATCCTCACCATGGGCAGCCCCACCTTCTCGGATTTTCTCCACCTCCTCGACCGTGAGGGGGAGCTGGCGCGGGTGAAAACGCGGGTGAACCCGGTGCTGGAGATCGCCGAGGTGTGCGACCGGGTCTGCAAGACGCCCGCCCCGCATGGCCACGCGGAACGCGATTGCAACCCCGCCGCGGCCCTGGGCGGCAAGGCGCTGCTGTTCGAGAACGTCGAAGGGTCGGAGATCCCCGTCGCGATCAACACCTTCGGCAGCTACTACCGGATCAACAAGGCCCTCGGCAGCGAGTCGCTCGATGCGCTGGCCGATCGGGTGCAGCAGCTCGTGAAGCCCGAGATCCCGACAACGCTGATCGAAAAGATGAAGCGGCTGCCCGACCTGATCAAGATGGCGTCGTTCCCACCGAAGATCGTGCGCAGCGGCATCTGTCAGGAGATCGTCTGGGAGGGGGACAAGGCCGACCTGACGAAACTGCCGATCATCCAGTGCTGGCCTCTCGACGGAGACCTGAATTCCGGTCAAGTCTTCGACGTCGCCGCCGCTCAACGAGCGGCCGGTCTTCAAACCGGAACGGGCAAATACATCACCCTCGGCGGTATCCACACGCGCAATCCCGAGACCGGCGAGCGCAACATCGGCATGTACCGCGTGCAGCAGTTCGGCCCGCGCCTGGCCGCTATGCACTGGCACATGCACCACGACGGCGCCCGCCACTTCCGCATGTGGCAGCGCAGTGGAGAGCGCATGCCGCTGGCGATCGCGCTGGGGGGCGAATCGGTCCTCCCCTACGCCGCCACCGCCCCGCTCCCGCCGGGAGTCGAAGAGCACCTCTTCGCCGGCTTCCTCAACGGCACCGGGATCGAGCTCGTGCAATGCCGGACGATCGAAATGCAGGTCCCCGCCAACAGCGAAATCGTCATCGAGGGGTACGTCGACCCCACGCAAAAGCTTCTCGAAGGCCCCTTCGGCGACCACACAGGTTTTTATTCCCTCGCCGATTGGTACCCCGCCTTCCACGTCACCGCCATCACCATGCGCCGCAACGCGATCTACCCGACGACGATCGTCGGCAAGCCCCCCATGGAGGACTATTTTCTCGGCAAGGCCACCGAGCGGGTCTTCCTTCCCTTGCTGAAAATGCTTATCCCCGACATCGTGGACTACGCGCTGCCCATCTCCGGCGTCTTCCACAACTGCGCCTTCGTGAAGATCAAGAAGGAGTACCCGTTCCAGGCCCGCCGCGTCATGCACAGCATCTGGGGCGCCGGGCAGATGGCGTTCACGAAGTTCATCGTGATCGTCGACGAGCACGTGAACGTGCACGACGAGCAGGACGCGCTGTTCCACCTGTTCAGCAACTGCGATCCGGCGCGCGACACGGAGATCGTGCACGGCCCCGTCGACATCCTCGACCACGCCAGCCCGGACCTCGGCGCCGGCAGCAAGATCGGCTTCGACGCGACGGTGAAATTCCCGACGGAGGGAAAAGTGCGGATGTGGCCGAAGAAGCTGGAAATGGACCAGAAAACGAAGGACCTGGTAGCCCGGCGGTGGAAAGAGTACGGGCTGTAGATGTCCCAGGACAGATATCAGCTGGACCGCGCCCGCCACGGCGGCACACACGTTGATCGGTATACCAGATATGCGAAGAACGTCGGCCGCTATGGGCTCGACAAGACGCCGATCAAGCACAAGGGAAAGCTTCCTCCACCGGTCCCGAAATCGGACTACGTGAATTTGAAGCGGCCGTGGCGTCGCAGCAGCAGCCTTGAGCGGGCGACGCGAGTATTGCCGCTGAACTGGCGGTGCTATAATTGAGTGCGACGCTGGAGGCCCTGGCGAATGACGACGGCAGCAACTAAGAACAAGCGGCGGCGGCCACTGCGCTTTCGATCGGTCCCCGGATCCAATATTCCGAAAGTAGTCCCGCCCCGCACCGTCGTCATACTTACATCGATAGACGCGACGTTAACCCCCGACTGGAAAAATGATCGCGGCCGCATATTCCGCGTGGGCTACTACAACCGCAATGACGGGCTGGATTGCATCTGGCTCGTCAATGACGCGGGCGAATACGAGCAGACGACCGACCGCGCCACGCTCCTGAAGCACTTTGTGATCCTGAAGCTGTCGAACGAAAACGATCTGTATGGTGATCATCGCCCGCCGCTAAGACCACGCAAGACAACAGCGGTCCCCGCCTTTTCAATCCCGCAACTGTTGGTTGAGTAGTCCTCCGCAGCGCATGTGCCACGACCTCGCCAACCTCCACAGCCGTTGGGACGCGCTCTTTGGCGGGATGGGCACGCCGCAGGCGCGGCATCATGAGTTCGAGGAGCTGGTTCGCCATTACCGCGAGCCGCACCGGGGATATCACAACCTCGATCACATCGCCGAGTGCCTGCGCCAATTCGAGACCGTGCGGGAAATGGCGCCCAATCCGGACACGATCGAGGCGGCAATCTGGTTTCACGACGTGATCTACGACCCGCGCGGCAGCGACAACGAAGGCGCATCGGCGGACTACGCCGACGCGGCGCTGGCGCGGCTCGGGGCGGATGAGCCTTTTCGACGCGAGGTGCGACGATTGATCGAACTCACGCGGCACAACGACGCGCCGGCAGACTTGGACGGGCAGTTGATGGTCGACACCGATCTCGCGTCGCTGGGCGCGTCGGCGGCCGCGTTTGACGCCAACGGGCAGAACATCCGCCGAGAATTCGCGCACGTGGATGACGCGACGTATCAGCGGTCGCGGGCCGACATCCTGCGCTGGTTTGCAGCCCGGCCGCGGATCTATCTCACGGATGTCTTCTTCAACCGGTTCGAGAAGTCCGCCCGTGCAAACCTGCGCCGCGCCATTGCGGCCTTGGAGGATTGAAGCGCACGCTATGGTCCGTATCCGCGAAATCACCGACCCGGAGCTGCGCGAGCGAATCCGCGGCGCCCTCGCCGACCGCCGCGGCTGCGCGGCCGCCGCGATTCCCGACTGGTTTGAGCTCGAACGATGCGGATGTAGTCGATCTCCTGGACGACCTGCGGCAAATCGAAGGCGAGCTGGATGACTACCCGCGACGGTGACCGCTCAGTCCGCCCCATCTCATCCTGAACCGCTCCCAAGTCAGGAGAAACCAAACGCGTGAGATTCGATCCGCACGCTGGTCGTGAGAGAAAACTTGCAGAATCACCGCCGCACCGGCTCGCCCCAGAGCTGAGCGAGGTTCTCCCGGAGGCGCGTCAGCTCGTGCTGTCGGCCGAGCTCCTCGAGCAGCTGGGCGTATTCGCGGCCGATGGCATAGTAGGGAGTGGTGTGCGACACCGGCGACTGCGGCGGAGGACGCAGGCGCGACCAGAGCTGCTCATACGCGGTGGCCAACCGATCGAGCTGGCTCCGCTCGCGCAGGATGTCATCGACGTGGCGCATCGCGGGCACTGCGTGCGCTGGCAGCGCGTCGGCGGCGCTGAGCAACTGCCCGAGGACGCGCAAGGCGCCATCGTCGTCCTTTTTCTCCAACAGCGCCTCGGCTCGCGCGAGCTGGATTGTCGCAACAAGGTCGGCCCGGCGGGCGAACGCCAGGCCCAGCTCCGCCAGCGCGGCGGCGCGGTCCTCGGCGGGGAGCTTCGCGATCATCCGCAGCCGCACGTGCATCGCGGCCTCTTCACAACGAGGTAGCAGATGCGACGACACCAGACCGATCAACTGGGCGTGATCATCGGTGCCGGGCTTATGTCGCTGGCTCCAGTCCCCTACCGCGCGCCACATCCGCCGGTCCCACGGCGACAGCTCTACCGTCCGCCGCAGCGCCGCAAGCTGTTTCTGCGGCGGGGCAAGATCCAGCAGCTTGCACAAGGCGATTCCCGCCGACCGCTTGGCCGCAGCGGTGCGGCCCACGCCGGCGACCAGCGCCAGCTCAGCGAGCGGGAGGTGCTCCATCGTCTGCGGATCGAGAAACTCGCCCGGCGATGCGTAATGCAGGCGATAGCGGCCACTGGTCGTGTCCCACCGCGCATCCTGGCCGCGACCGTTCATGAAGGCGACCCACCCCTGCGACTCCTGGCCCTCGCGCTCCAGGCCGACGCAGGTGGCGGTGGGGACGCCAAATACCTTGCCCACCTGGGCCGCGTAGTAGGCCTGGTCGCCGAGGCGGCCGCCGAACTTGCGGAGGTTCGCCAGCGTGTAGGCGTTGGTGGGATCGTCGCCCGACTTGGGCGGCTGGCGCGTGAGGTTGCGCGTGGGGCCGTAGCCGACGTCAAAGAACGCACCGCCGACGTCGAGCGGCGCGTGCTGGCGGCGCACCCGGTCGATCTCGCCTTCGCTCAGCAGGTTGTCGACGACGAAGATGAGCTGATCAACGGGTAAATCAGTTGCGGCATTGCGAGTCGTCCCGCGATTCTCGGCGTAGTGGCGGAATACGCCGAGGATGCGCGATTCTTCTATCGGGCGGTCGTCGCCGCCGAAGCGATCACCATCATCCCACACAAGGCAGATGGCGGCCATGAGTTCGGGGAACTGCTCGAGGCGGTCGCCGCGGTCCTTGCGAAGGGCGGTGAGGATGGCGAGCGCGCGGTCGGGCGGATCGGCGCCCGTCGCCGAGAGCAGCAGCGCCGGCGCCGCGCGGCGCTGGCGGATGAGCCACATCAGCGCCTCCTTCTGCTCGGGCGACTGCTGCGGAACACGCGCGAACCAGCGGCCAAATTCGCGCAGCGTCGCAAGCTGCACGAGCCGCGGCAGGTCGGCCACGGCGGGATCGGCCATCGCTTCGGTTGCGGCCTTCTCGACCGTGGCGATCAGCGGCGCAAAATTTCCCGATTTCACCGCGGCGACGGCGGCATCCACCAGCGGATCGGCCGGCGATGAGTTGGTCGCCGCCGGCGCGGCGGTCGCGGCCAGCATGATGAGCATGAAGCCGCAGCGGATCATGCCCCTCCTTCGTAACTCTTCACCTCGCCCAATACGTCATCAACACTGATCGCATCAAGCGCCGGCCGGTGCAGCACGCGCACCCGTGGCCCCAGAGGCTTCCATATCGCCGGATCCGTTGCTCCGAACAGCGCGACCGTCGGCAACCCCGACACGGCGGCGAGGTGGGCGGGGCCGCTGTCATTGCCGATGAACAGCGACGCGGTCCGCAGCTCGTTGAACAGCTCGACGTACGTCGCCGGTCGGCGCACGGCAGCGCCGGCGGCCTTCTCCAGCGACGCGATCTGCGCTTCCGTGAACCGCTCGTCTTCCACCTCGCCGATCAGCACGCGGACTTCGCGCTTCTTCCGCTTGAGCTTCTCGATCAGCTTTACGAACCGCTCGACCGGCCAGCACTTCTCGCGCGACCCGCTGCCGGGGTGGACGACGATGTCCCCGTCGTGCGAGCGGCCGGTGCCGATGCCCCGAAGATTAATCGAGCGAAGCATCTGCTCGACCGCCGATTTGCTCGCCGGCGCAGAACCGAGCTGCTCGATCAGGTGCTGGCTGGCATGCTTGCCGTAGTCACTCGGCGGCGTGGGCTTGAGGGAAACGAGTTGGGCGTCGGGGGCGCGCTCTCGAAGTGCATTCTCGCCGGCCATGAAGGTGTAGATGGCATGTGCGCCCTCGAGCAGGCGCGCCGGGCGCTCGGGCAGGTCACCATCGGACGTGAAAAGCCCGTGCCACCCCTGCTCGATGTCGTGCGACTCCACGTGCAGCGCCAGTTCCGCCAGCGAACCCTTGGACGCGTGCGTGACAACAATGATTCGGCTCTGCGGGTGCAACCGCCCCAGCGCCATCACGAGCGGCCACGTCAGCACAAAATCGCCCAGCGCGCCGGCGTGGAAGATCAACACATTGCGACGGAGCATCGCGGGCATGACCCGCATTTGAACGCGCGGAGCAGCGGAAATGAAGACGGTCGGCTGGGGAACCAAGAACGATGACCAGAAAACCGAGAACCAAGAGCCAAACAAGGACCAAAGGACCAAGAGAAGAAAGTTCCGAACGCCGAAGCTGGCGTGTTCTTCCTTTGGTCCTTTGCTTCGATGGTCCTTGTTTGGTCCCTGGAACTCGGTCCTTGGAACTTCGCGCACAGCGGCCATTACCGCCCGGTCGTCATGTAGACCGTGACGATAGCTTCGAACATATCCGGCTTCGGCTCGGCGGCCTTGCGCTTGGCCTCTTCTTCCCGGGCCTTCTGCTGCGCAGCGGCCTGTTGGGCGGCGGCGGCGGCGTCCTGTTGCGCCGCTGCCTGCTGCGCTGCGGCGTCCTGACCCTGTCCTTGCCCCTGTGCCTGAGCCTGGCCCTGTCCCTGGCCGCCTTGCTGTTGCGCCTGTTGCTGCTGTTGTTTGGGCTCGGCCTTGCGCACACCGTAAACCATCACGCCCTGCTGCTCCGCGATCTTCTCGACCTGGGCGTCCTCCTGTCCCCGCCGCGCCATGAGGACGATGCGGCTCGCCTGTCCCGTCGTCTGCCCTTCATAAACGACAGTGCGCTTATTGGCGGTCTCACGGGTGAACACGATTTCCTTGTCCTGCTGCGGCTGCTCGGGATTGCTGAGCAGCGCGACGATGCGCACGTCCGTAGGCTGCTGGCCGTACAGGACCGCGATCACCGGCGACTGGTGCTGGGTGAGCTCGATCGTCTGCGCATTCTCCCGCGTCCGAACCGCGGCGGCGCCAATTGCGCTCTCCTGCTGCTGGTCCTGGCCCTGCTGCTGAGCCGGGGCGGGGGAGACGATGAACAGACCACATGCGGCCAACGCCGCTAACGATACGAGGGAACGATTCATGAGATACCTCCGAGAAAGGTGAAGCCGCGAAGGTAGCTCCAGTGCAGCAAACTCGTCAGCGCAAAAAATGGAATGTCGCGATCATCCGGCGTTTTCGGCCGAATCAATCCATCCGCCGCCGAGGACCACGTCGTCATCGTAGAGGACGACGGCCTGTCCCGGGGTGAGCGCGTGCTGGGGCTCCGTAAACCGGACGTGCAGGATTTCACCGTCGACGCGCGCCATTGCCGGCTGCGGCGCGTGATTGTAGCGAATCTTGGCGGAGCAGGAGATTTCCGCCCCATCGGCGAGGCGCGTGCTGAGGAGGTTGATCTGGTTGGCGATCAGCGCGGTGCGCAGCGTCGCCTTGCGGTCGCCGACGGTCACGCGATTGCCCTGCGGATCGATGTCGACGACGTAAATCGGGTATCCGAGCGCAACGCCGGTGCCTCGCCGCTGGCCGATAGTGAAGTGCTGGTGACCTTCATGACGGCCGACAACATCGCCCCCCGTCGTCACCAGCTCACCGGAGCGGAAGGTCTGGGGGCTGCGACGCTTCACCAGCCCGGCATAATCCTGGTTCGGGACGAAGCAGATCTCCTGCGAATCAGGCTTGTTGAAGACCGGGAGCTTCATCTCCTCCGCCATGGCGCGGACCGTGGGCTTGTCATACCCGCCGATGGGCAGCAGCGTGTGCCCCAGCGTCTTTCGCGTCATGCCGAACAGGACGTAGCTCTGGTCCTTCCTGTGGTCGAGGCCACGGAGCAGCGCCGGCTCGCCGGTAACGGGGTCGATGCCCGTGCGCGCATAATGGCCGGATGCGACGTAGCGCGCCCCCACCGCTTCGGCGTAGCGCGCCAGCTTTCCGAACTTCAGCCAGTCGTTGCAGCGCACACATGGGTTGGGCGTGCGGCCGCGGTTGTACTCATCGACGAAGTAGTCGATCACGCGGCCGAAGTCCTCCTGGAAGTTCAGGACGTACAGCGGGATCCCCAGCACGCCCGCCACACGCCGCGCGTCGGCGGCGTCCAGCACCGAGCAGCAGCCCTGTTTGCTCTTGGGAGCGTGCTGGATGCTCACTGATTCGTGCTGAGGGTCCACATCGCACACCTCAGGCTCCTCAACGCCATCGGGCGAGCCGAGGCGCATGAACACGCCCATGACGTCGTAGCCCTGGCGCAGCAGCAGCGCTGCGGCGACGGAGCTGTCGACGCCGCCGCTCATCGCGAGCACGACTGTTTCGCGATTTGTGCTCATTTCCGCAGGGTGGAGCGTAGCGCGCAGCGTTGGTGCGGTCAAACTCAACCGCGCCGATGTGGCCTGTGAGCGGGGGCCGGTAAACGAGCGTGATTGCGAGTGTGGCGCATGGCGACGCGACGCTCGCGCCGTTATCTTCCGACGCCCATGCTCGCCGTGTTTCGTGATGCGATGACCCGCCTGCGGCTGATCCTGACCCGCCTGTTGGCGCGGGTCGGGCTCGGCGAGGAGTCATTCCTCGTGCTGCTCGCCGCGGCGATCGGCGTGATCACCGCGGCGGCGGCGATCGGTTTCCATGAGCTGATCGAAGAGGTCCGGCACCTGTGCTTTGTGCGGCTCTCCGAGCGATTTGAGCTGTACAAGCGGGACGTGTGGATGCTCGCGGCGCTCCCGGCGGCGGGCGGGCTCGTTGTGGGGATCATCGGCCGATACGTCTATCGCGGGCGCGGCGGGGGCAGCGTCATCGACGTCATGGAATCGGTCGGCCGCGCCAGCGGCGGGGTCAGGGCGCGCAGTGCATTGGAGAAGATCGTTGCCAGCGCCGTCACCATCGGCACCGGGGGGTCGGCCGGCGCCGAAGGACCGATTGTGACCATCGGCGCGGCCATCGCGTCGCTGGTCGGCCGCGTGTTCGGCATCGCGCGCCAGCACATGCCCATCCTCACCGGCTGTGGCACCGCCGCCGGCATCAGCGCCATCTTCAACTCCCCGCTTGGCGGCGTGCTGTTCACGCTCGAAGTGATCCTCCGCGACTTCTCGATCCGCACGTTCGCGCCCGTGGTCATCGCCAGCGTCATCGCCAACGTCACCGTCCATGAGATGTTCCAGCACATCCACGGAGAGCAGTCATTCATGGCGATCTTTCAGATGCCCGGGTGGATCAATACCGCGCAGGGGAGCCTGAACTGGGAGGGCGTGCCGAACTACCTGCTGCTGGGAATGTTCTGCGGGTTTCTCGGGGCAACGCTCACGCGGCTGATGTACTTTACCGAGCGACGCTTCGCGCGGGTGCCGATCTCGCCGGTGATGAAGCCGGCCATCGGGGGATTGCTGCTCGGGGTCATGGGCGTGCTGTACGTGATGCTCTTCGGCTGGTTCCTGATGGACGGCGATAAGCCGGTCGAGTTCAAAGTCTACTCGATGCCCGCGTTCTTCGGCGACGGCTACGGGGTCGTCCAGCAGATGCTCACGGGGGAGTTTTACGACCAGTTCCAGCCCGGCGTGCTGGCGGCGCTGCTGATCATCCTGGTCATCACGAAGATCTTTGGGACCTGTTTCACGCTCGGCAGCGGCGGGAGCGGCGGCGTCATCGCGCCGTCGCTGTTCCTGGGCGCCGCCGGCGGCGCGATCCTGGGCATCGGCCTTGAGACCCTCGGCGTCGGCGCCAACATCGAGCCCCGGATTTACGCCCTGATCGGCATGGGCGCCGTCCTCGCCGCCGTTGTCCACGCGCCGCTCGCGTCGATCCTCATCGTGCTCGATCTCACCCGCGACCCGCGCATCATGCTCCCGACCATGCTCGCGACCATCGTCGCCACCGGACTGGCGCGGCTGATGTTCCGCGACTCGATCTACACCCTCGCCCTGCGCGAACGCGGCATCGGTGTCGGCGAGTCCGGCGACCTGACTATGCTCCGCCGCCTCAGCGTCGAGCAGGTCGAGCTCGAGCCCGCCACCGTCGTCAACGCAACCGATCCCTTCCAGCGCGTGCTCGACCTGACGACAAACGGGCTGGCGACATTCGTCGTTGTCGACAAGCACGGCTCCTACAAGGGCATGGTGCTGATGGACGACGTGCGCACCGTGCTGCTGGAGCGCGAGGCGGTGCCCCTGTTGCTTGTGCACGAGCTGATGCGCACCGACCTCCCGCTCGTCCGCACAGGCGACGACCTGGCCAGCGTCTTCGAAATGTTTGCGCGCTACGACGTGAGCCACCTGCCCGTGGCGGTGACCACGTCGCCCGGCAACGTGGTCGGCTTGATCAGCCGCGCCGCACTGATGCGGCGATACCAGAAAGGCCTCGGCGGGGCGGGGTAATTTGGTAAGATTTCGTCCCATGCCCGCGCGACTGTGGCCGATTCTCGCTGTTATGCTGGCTATCGTCGGTGGCTGTACCACCGGCATCCGCGGTGGGAAGAAATATACCCGCTTTGCCCCCGAGGGCTCCGAGCTCATCAAGACGGCGCGGCATTCCGGCGACCACTTCATTGTCATACGCATGCACGGTGCGAAAGGGCTGGCGCGGCTACCGGACACGAAGCGCCAGCTGGAACGTGGCAATCGCGTCGGGTTCACGCGCGACGAAGACGGCAACCTCCTGGCCATCGCGGGGAACGCGACGCGCAGCTTGGAGCCCGTGCCGGTGGGCGTGATGTACCTCGCATGGTACTACCGGCCGGAGCGACCGCTCCACTCATTCGCGTATAAAATCCGCGACGGCGCGAGCGGTGCCGCCGTCGTCGCCGGGCAGGCGGCGGTTGTCGGCGGAGTATTGGTAGGCAGCGCTGTGATCGAGGACGCGCTGGAGGGCGACGACGCGAACGATGACGAGCCGAACTGGCTGAAACGCCAGCGCAAGCGGTAATGCCACAGGTCAACGGAGGCGAGAAGTGTCGAGACGACGGCGCGAGATCCGTCCCATCGTCCGCCGCGTGAGGTCCATCCCTACGGGAGCAGTCGATCCACCGGGACCTCGACGAATTGCCCGCCACCGGCGGAGATGCGAAGGGTGTCGCCCTTGCGCAGTAGGTTGGGCGGCGAATATGTGCCGCCCGCGGGGTTCGCGTGGTCCAGCACGACGTCGTGTACGAGGTCCACGACGACGTACTGCGGGATGCCGGCCTCGGCGTAGACGCGACGCTTGGTCCCGAGGTCGCGTGCGAGTGACCGATCGGCCACCTCGATGACCGAAAGAACGTCTGCGGCGAGCGGCTTTGCAGTCGAGTCGTCGAAGCGTCCCCGAATCACCGAGGCGTCGGGCTCCGGCTCGTGCCACGGCGGCAGACGAATCGGTTGCTGCGTCTGTAGATAGGCGTTGTGGGGAAGGAAACTGCGCCCCGAGATGGGCGAGCCGCAATACAACCCCGCGATGGCGATCGCCGATCGTGTATGGATCTCCCCCTGCCGCGCCACGGATTTTCTTGACGATCAGACCGTCAAGCAGCTCAAGCGTAAGGTCTTCATCGAGTAGCTTGTGCTCGATCCAGGTAATCATACACGTCCACCGTCATGCCGATGATTTCGGCGTCGCCCGCGGCAGCATCCCGGATGAGCATCTGCGTCATAAGGTCTCCGACACGCGAGCATACCACACCGTGAACCCCACCGCCTAACCCATCCGCTCCTGCCCACCCATCAGCGGACGCAGCACGTCCGGGATTGTGACGCTGCCGTCGGGGTTCTGGTACGTCTCGAGGATCGCGATCAGCACGCGCGGGCAGGCGATGGCGGTGTTGTTCAGGGTGTAGCAGAACTGCGTCGCCGCCTTTCCGCCGCCCGTTGCGCCGGTGCGGTAGCGGAGGTTCAAACGTCTGGCCTGAAAGTCGCGCAACGCGCTGCCGCTGTGCGTTTCGCCGTAGGCCCCCTTTCCTCCATCGCGGCTGGGCATCCACGTTTCGATGTCGTACATCCGCCACTTGCCCTGGCCCATGTCACCGGTGCAGTTCTGTACGACGCGATACGGGAGCCGCAGCCCCTGGAGGATGTCCTCTGCGTTTTTGACGATCTCCTCGTGCAGGGCGATGTGCTCGGCATCGTCCGATTTGTGGACGATCACCTGCTCGACCTTGTCGAACTGGTGCACGCGATAGAGGCCGGCGGTGTCCTTGCCGGCGGCGCCGGCTTCCCGGCGGAAGCAGGTGCTCATGGCGCTGAACTTCTTTGGCAAGTCCTTCTCGTCGAGGATTTCTCCGCCGTGGTAGCTGGCGAGGGGGACTTCGCTCGTGCCGACGAGGACGCTGCCGTCCTGGGTGATGTACGCCTGATCGCGGCCGGTTGGGAAGTAGCCGGTGCCGATCATGCACTGTTCGGTGACGAGCACGGGAACGACGAAGGGTTCATAGCCGCGTGCTGCCAGCACGTCCTGCGCGTAGCGGAGCACCGCCCAGTAAAGCTGCGCGCCTGGGCCTCGCAACACGTAGCTGCGCGAGCCGGCGAGCTTCACGCCACGATCGATGTCGAGGATGCCGAGGCTCGTGCCCAGCGTGACGTGGTCCTTGTGCCCATCGCCGAGCGGTTGCGGCGGGCGCGAGGGATCGGCCCAGACGCGGACGACGACATTGGCCTTATCGCTCTCCCCGCGCGGCCAGGTCGGGTCCGGGATTGCGGGCAGTTGCAGCATCAGCGCATCCGCCTCCGCTTCGGCCTGCCCCTGCTGCTTCTCCAGTGCCTGCACGTCCTCCTTGAGTCGCCGGAGAGTGACCTGAACGTTCGTCCGCTCGTCGGGTGAGAGGTCCTTCTGCTTCATCTGCTCGCCCGCGGATTTCTGCTCCGCCTTGAGCTTGTCCGCCGAGGCCTGCGCGCTGCGGCGGCGCTCGTCAGCAGCGAGCCACTGGTCAACCAGCTCGGGCGAGCCGACGCGCTTGATGCGGGTCGCTTCCTTGACGGCGTCAGGTTGTTCGCGGACGAATTTCGGGTCGAGCATGAGGGGGACGGTTTTAAGCAGAATCGACGTAGGAATCTACGCCAGATACGTTTCACGTTATGGGACTGTCGCGAAAAACCGATCGATTGGGCGCGGGTTGTCCGATCCGTATCTTCCCCTAACGTCGTGTCAGGTGTTTACGGAAGGAGTTTCTCTATGTCTCGCACCACGGTTTACCGCTCGGTTACGCCGAAGCGGCGGACTTCAGTCCCGCGGATCAGCGGCGCGTCGTCCGTTTCGATGACTTCGTCATTCGGGCGGATGCTCGCCAAGCTCACCGGCGCAGGCGAGAGCCTGCAGCGATCGCGGCCAAGGAGCCGGCGCTAGTCCAAACCGCGACCGCGCGGGCGACTTCCGTCGAACGACAGACGCCGACCGGGGACCGGTGGGCGTCTTCTTTTGCGCCGCTTGCGGCTTCGCGGGTGGGGTGGCGCCCCCTCCGCGCGTTTGGTCCGGGAAGCCGCAAGCGGAAAACAAGAGGGGCGAACCGGAAGTTCGCCCCTGCGCTCATGCTGATCTGGATACCTGCTACCGCGTTCGCGTTACCACGCGAAATGCGCGAACGCCTTGTTTGCGTCGGCCATGCGGTGGGTGTTGTCGCGGGTGCTCATGGCCTTGCCTTCCTTGCGGAACGCCGCCATCAGCTCATCCGCCAGCCGGTCCGCCATCGGGCGGCCGCCCTGGTCGCGGCAGGCGCCGATCACCCAGCGGAATGCGAGGCTCTGCTGGCGCCGGCGGTTGACCTGCATCGGGACCTGGTAATTCGCCCCGCCGACACGCTTGGAGCGCACCTCGACGTACGGCTTGACATTGTTGATCGCCGTCTCAAACAGCTCCAGCGGCGGGACGTCCTTCACCTTCTTCGTGACCTGGTCCATCGCATCATAGAAGATCTTCTGCGCGACGGATTTCTTCCCGTCCCACATGATCGAGTTGATGAACTTGCTGACCAGCTTGCTGTTGAACCGGGGGTCCGGCTTCAACATGTCTTCCGACGCCGTGAACTTCTTGTATGCCATGTGCTCCGCAAACCTTTCCGTAATCCCGAAGGATGTTCTCCCCGTCTTCGGACGGGAATACTCCGGATAACCTGATCACTCGTGATAGAAGCCCACCGCCGAGCGGCGGGCTTTGCGCCGGGGATCTACGCGTTACGCTTCAACCACCAGATCACAACCAGCAAAAGCAGTACGATGAACGCTGCTGTAAAGATCACGCCGCTGAGCCCCTCGCGGACGCTCTGCGGGGAAACCTCTTCCGTCACGATGCTTCCCTGACCTTCCGCCCCTTCTGATGGTCCGCTGCGAGCGCACTGCTGTTACTTGCCGCGCTTGGCGCCATACTTGCTGCGGCTGCGCTTGCGGCCATCCACGCCGAGCGTGTCGAGCGTTCCGCGGACGATGTGATAGCGAACGCCCGGCAGATCGCGCACGCGCCCGCCGCGGACCAGCACGATGCTGTGCTCCTGGAGGTTGTGCTCCTCGCCGGGGATGTACGCCGTCACTTCCTTCCCGTTGCTCAGCCGCACGCGCGCGATTTTGCGCAGGGCGGAGTTCGGCTTCTTGGGGGTCATCGTCTTGACCTGCAAACACACGCCGCGCTTCTGCGGCGAGGCTTCCAGATCCTTGACCTTATTGATCCGCCCGAGTGCGCGGCGCGGCTTCTTGATGAGCTGATTGATCGTGGGCATCGCTAAAGCTTTTCCTTGTCAGGCCTTCCGCCCCGAAACCCCCGCGTGGGGCCGGATTTTGCGAAGCGAAGCAGTATATTGACCCCGCCCAGTGGTAGCAAGAGCTGCGGAGAAATCGGATCGCAGGCCTGTCCTCCCGCTGTTCATCGCCGGCAGCTGGTGAGCGGTCGTCGCGCGCGGAGCAGGGTGAACCCTGTGGTGGTTTTATCAACCGCACCGCGAACCGATTTATTTCAGGGAATGAAGAAGACTTGGTCGCAACCCCAGCGATCACCGCCGCCCTGTCGCTACGCAGCCTCCAGCGCTCGCCTTCCGCTCACCAGCAGTCAAAACTCGCGTCGTTGACGAACCCCGTCAGCGTGCCCCTGCCGAGGCGCAGCAGATCGCCGTCGTGAAAGCCGATCGCGAAGCAGCGCTCTGTCGTCTCGCCCACCAGCGACCAGGCGTCTACCCCGCGCAGCGCATCGCGAAACACCAGCGCACTCACACCCAGGCAGATCGGGTATTCCACGTGCAGGTTGTCGACCGGTCCGAACGTGTCGTAGCCCCCGCCGGCGTGCAACCACGTGTACAGCGCTGTCAGGCTCGGCAGCGGGAGGTCCGGGCAGTAGGTCTCGCAGTTGAACACGTAGTCGATCGACTGCCACCCCGGCAGATGCCCGCTGGAGCAGCCCAGCTCCACGCCCTTGCCCTCGGGCATGTTCAGCCCATCGATCCCGAAGTAGATCCCGCTGGCCTCCGGTGGAATGCACGTGCGCGCCCGCTCGACCCACGCCTCGCGCACGGCGGCGACATCGTCGGCCCACTTCAGCGCCGCCAGCACCTTCCACACCGGCAGCTCCGGCGGGACGAACTGCCGCGCGATCTCATGCAGCACCCGCGCCCCCGTCGCCACGTCCGGCGCCGTGCGGATGATTTGCCCGATCAGCCCGAAATACGCGGAGGGCGCAATCGACATCACGGACGGAATGTACGATGTTTTGCCCCTCCACATGAACCAACCGCACGCGCATCACCGCAGCTATCGGACCTTTGAGCGCGGGTTTGGGCGATATGATCCAAGTCGCCGGCGCACCCGGACCATCGCGATCTGACCCTACAGCGTCTCCCACCCCGGCCGCGCGTAGCGGTGGAGGACGACGTCGGCGACGTCGGGCGTGGCCCATTCGCCGGGGTGCGGGACGAGCGCTGCGTAGACGCTGCTGGCGCCGTTGGCAGCGCTGGCGCGGGCGACGGGCAGCAGCGCGTCGAGATAGCCGGTTTCGTCGGCATGGCTGATCCGCGGGCCGATGAAGAGCTTGTTTTTGGCTTGGCCGATCACCAGCTTGTTGAAGTCCTTCACCGCCTGCACCGAATCCCGCGCGAACTCGGACTCGACGAGCCACAGCGCTTCGGTCACGTAGCGCAGGGTCCGACCCCCACGGGCAGATGGATGCTCGGCGGTGCGGCAGATGCACACGTCGTAGAGCAGCTCGTTCAACCCGAAGTCGGCGCGGTTGGCTTCGTCGGGGTTGTTGCGGAAGAGCACGCGGACATCGCCCTCGTCCTTCACAAGAGTCGTCAGCTCGTGGGCGAGGCAGCGGACCCATTCTCCCGCGCGACGCTGATGCAGCGACTGCGCCGACAGCAGGTCCGGCGAGCCGGGTGAGTCGCAGGCGGTGGCCCGCTTCAACGCCCGGCGGAGGTGGTCGAGGGTAAGCATGATCGTCTTATACCTCGAATCGAGATGATCGGTTACCGCGGCGGTACGAGAGTCGCGCCTTTCGCACGTTCGCATCAGGGCTATGGCTTCTCCGGATCGGCGCCCTCACCGAGCCGGGCGCGGAGCTGGTCGCGCCGCGCGGTCAGGGCGCTGATCTTCTCCTCATGTTCCTTCTCCTCGCGGGCCTGCGCCTCGCGGGCGCGCTTCAGGGCTGCGCTGTTGTTGGATAGCTGGGCCCGGCGCACCTCTTGTTTCAGCTCCTCAGACCGCTCGGCGTGCCGCGCGTTCTCCGCTTTGATCTGGCGTTCGACTGCCGCGAGCTCCGCGCGCAGCCGGTTCTGGCCACGACCGGGGGCGGGGCGCTTCTCGGCATCGGTCGGAGGCGGTTGACGGTTCGTGTCCGGTGACCGTTCGCGCCGCGGCTCGCGCGGCTCGGGCTCGCGCGGCGCTGGCTCCCGGGGCTCGGGCTCGCGCGGCACGGGGCCGCGCGGCCGGGGCGGCCGTTTGTCGGGGTTGGGCACGCCGGCGATCGGCGGTTCTTCGCCGTGCTTCTCCTCGAACTTTGCGATGATCTTCTCTGCCTTCTCGTCGTATTTCGCGAGCAGGTCCCGGCGCTTCTCTTCGTACTTCTCGGGCTTGTTTTCCCGTTCCGCTTCCTCGCGCGCCTTGCGGAGCTCGCGGTCGAGTTCGTCCTCGGCCTTGGCCAGCTCGTGCTGGGCCTCTTCGACGTCCTTGTCGTAGTCCTCGTGCCGCCGCCGCTCGTCCCGCCTTGCGCGCTCCTCACCAGAGCGGCCCTGCTCCCCCTCGCCACGCCCCTTACCCCTGTCCTTATCCCGCTCCTGCTCTTTGCCTGTCTTCTCCTTGCCGCGGGTCTCGCCGTCCTGTTCTTCCTCGCGTTGCTTCTCTCCGTCCCTGGGGTCGCCTCGCAGCACCGCGGGCATGAGGCAGACGGACAGGATCAACGCCAGAAGGAGACAAAAGGATCGCATACTCGCTCCGGTGGGGGATGGCTCCTGCGAATGCCAGCAACCGGTGTGCCCATCCTGACCGCAGGCACGGGTCTCACGCCGATCGGCGGACGTAGACGTCGCCGTAGCGGGCGAGTTCGTCGAGCTTTCCTTCGTTGGCCAGGCGCTGAACCTCGTCGAGGAGCTCGACGGCCGGCTCCAGGACCGGCTCGGACGGGTCGAAATCGGGAACGACTTCCTCGACCTCCACGCGGACGGCGCACCGGTCGCCCGCGATCCACTTGATGGCTCGAATCCGCTTTCCCGGTACCGCCATATCGCTCGCAACTCGTGTATGGAATCCTTAAATGAAATGCACGGTCACCAGCTTGGCAGCGTCGAGCACCTCGACACGCGCCCAAACCGCTTTGACAAGCGTGCCGTCCGCAAGGAGCTGTTCGACCTCGACCCGTTGGGAGTGGCGTGCTCCGTGGCCGCTCGGAGAGCGGTTTACCATCTTTCAAGCCGCCGATGACCTGCCATCGCTCGACTTCCGCTCGCGCAGACGCTGATCGGCATGGGAGCTGATCACGTACCGCTCCTGGCGAACCGCGCGTTTGATGTCCACGACGAGCCGCCCCATTCCGGCAGCGACTTACAAGCCAGACTTGTTGACGGCGACCCCGTGGTCCTTGAGGGTGCCAGAGCCTATGACGCGCCAATGTTTTCCTGCGGGCGCGGCAGGGCTCATTTGCCGCAGCACTTCTTATATTTCTTGCCGCTCTTGCACGGGCAGGGGTCATTGCGGCCGACCTTTGGTGCGGGACGACGATAGGGCGCGATCGGTTCTTCAGCCAAATTGTTCATCGCAGGCGCGTCCCAAAGGTCGGCATCAGTTTCGTCCTGCGCGTCGTCCTCATCGGGGTCATTTTCGCGCGCGGGAAGAGTAATGCCGTCGCGGAGCCAGTTGCCGCGCAGCTCCTTCGCGAACAGCGCGTCAAAGCGCGCGGTCATCTTTGCGGCGCGCGCATCGCGGCGCGCGAGCAAGGACCTCCAATACGGTTCCTCCGGCAGCCCTACGCCATTCATCGCCGCGACGGCGATCAGTGCCTCGGCCAGTCCCAGCAGCTCCGGGTGCTGGGGCTCTTCGGCAATCATCGCCCGCGACTGGTCCAGCCGCGCCGTCGACCCGAGTTTGCATAGGCCATCCAGGATGTTGACGCGCAGATCATCCGCCTCCTCGATCTCCCAGAGCCGCAGCAGCGCGGTCTCGCACTCCGGCCGCTTGATGCGCGCCAGCGGCTCGTCGGCGTAGAGGCGGACGTGCCACTCCTTGCCCGGATAGAACGCCTCGATTTTCTGTACCACGCTGAGCGTCCCGATCTGACTCAGCGCATCCTGGACCCGCTCGCGAAGAACATCGGCATCGATGGCAAACCTGGCCACCAAGGCATCCGCCGCCGGCTCGTGTCGCGCAGCGCCGAGAAATTGCACGGCAAAGATCTCGCGCCAGTCGGAGGAGGCGTCGGGGTCGTCCAGCACGAGCATGGCGCGATCCACGAACCGCCCCGGGTCGCGCGCCAGCGCTTCAATAAGTCGCCGCGGCTCACGCTCATCAAAGCTGCCGGCGTAATTGCCGCCCAGCGATTGCCCCAGCGCCATCAGCCGCTCCCAGATCGGCTCGATCGGTTCGGCGGCAAGCAACATTCGCTGCCGCAGATGCTCGCGAACGTGGGGCAGAATGAACTCGCAATTAAGCAGTTCCTGCGCGTGAGCGTCCAACAGATCCATGTCAAGATCACCAACGGCCTGTTGAAGGTGAATCTCCTCCAGTTCCGCCGCCCGCTCGCGCAGCGCCTGCATGAGACGCTGATACGAGCTTTCTGTGTCGCGCAGCTCACTCAGCCGAACCAGCAATCCTCTCCCCCCCTTAGCCATTCCGAAGGCGTCAACCACCTGCCAATAGTGATCCGCCGTCAGCGGACCGTAGTCGTGAGGCCGATCGAAATAGCGCTCGGCTTGCCTGCGAACCACTGGGTCGTGATGAGGCAGGAAAGGAATGACTTGCTCGGGCGTCAACATCACTCAGGCCCCTTCTCGTGCGTGTTGCCGCACAAATTGTTGTGCCGCCCGTGCATATTTAACAACGCGCTCTCGTTCACCGCCACCCCGTGCGATTGCCGGCCCCTGCATATCCGTTTGGATGCTCAGACCGAATCCGGTCCTCCGCGGGCGGATCTGACGCGCGACCCGACGCGCGTGAAGTTCGACCCCCGCTGGCGTCCCGACCGCTGGATCCGCCGCGACGCCGAGCCACACCAGTTCTGGCTTGACGTCGCCTGGCATACCCTCATCGCCGCCGCCGCGATCGCGATGGCGGTGAGTTGGTTGAGGAAGTGACTGGTCGGCTAATCAGAGATGTCAGATGTCCCCGTTCCCCCTTCCAATAGCTGTAAACCAAGACCGCACAAGCCATCGGACTCCGCATGCGCGAGCGTCGACCGGTGCGGAGTCCGTTGCATATCCAATGCGGCTCGAAGCTCTGCGTTGCCCCTCAGAAGTTGAATCACCTGCGCGTAACTGAGTGACTCGCACGTCTCCAAAAGCAGTTCCGGGCGACGCTTAACAAACAGCAAGACTGCAGGCTGGGAGGCCTTGAACTTCTTCGGCCTGAATCGATGCGAAGCCACTCCTAAGAGGCGCTCCAGAGCGATGTACAGCTGACGCAACACTAGCGGTATTCGTCTATTTGCCGTTCCGCGCACGGCCCGCTTCTTAGAGAGCCATCGATGCGGGCGTGTGCCCACCAATGGCGCTTCGTCCTGAACCGAGAGGTTTGCCATGGCGCGCAGTCACCACCGTCGTTACGTTTGTGCGGTCGAGAGCCTTCTTGCCACTTCGGGGATTCGTACGATGGACCGGCATTCGATGTCACGGTCGCCCCAGTGGCGCAATGCGGCCTGCTTGTTTGATTTGTTGGCTTTTGTCGATGGACGGCCAGTTCCACTTTGGGTGACCGGTAGGAAGCTTCCGGAGCGGGGTCGCTCAGCCATCGTTTGGAATTACGTCGCCCTTCGCAAGCTGGACGACGTTGTCCAATGGGTAACTGCGAACGTTGCCACGCCCCCTCTCATGCTCTTCGTGTTAGAGGGCGATCATCAGCGAGCACCTGCAAAGTGCGTGCAGCGATTCGTCATCTCCGGAGTGCAGTACTCCCTGCTCGCAGCTGATCCAAGAATGTACCACTATGCAGCCACCCCACGATCGCCACTGCAGTGGGAAAAAGTAAACGTCGCTTCGTCGCGGTTTGACGAGCTATCGTACGGACTCTAAATTAGGACTGAACAACCGCAAAGTGAGGGCAAGCGCTAACTTGCCCTCACTCTCATGAAGGGCCATCGCTTTTGCCGGGGCGACCGCCCCAGTCCTGCCCACTCGTTGGCTAGTTTCACTTCCTTCAATTCCGCTTGGGCGAGCCTCGAGGGCCTTTCGCAATTCGTCTGCCAGACATTCCACCCACGCGCACGAACGTTTGCGATTCCTTACCCCGTCCGGAAGTCCCTCGCCACACGTCATGGGAACAGCAGCCATTGCGCGCCTAAGAAGTTCCAGTTTCACAGTCCGGCCTCATTGACGACGCCGTGGGCTTTGAGCGTGTTCACCTGCACGAGCCTCGCCTGCTCGGCGTCACGCCGTTGGCGCGAGATTTTGGATCTCCTCCGGCGAGCGTTTCCCGCGGGCCACGCGTCCACCGGGGATGCCGGTCATGGACGCCCATCTATTACCACGGCCCGCGGTGCGATCCTCGCTTGCGCGTCTGGCCAGTCCAGACCGCCACTCGACGCTTTTTTTTCTTAGATTTCTTTTTCTTCTGCTGCACTCCGATTGCTGCTGCGCGAGCGGGAAGTCGCTTCTGAGATGCCCGCTCTCGCGCCGCCGCTTGAAGCTGCTCGTGTCTTGCCGCCTTTGCTGCCTTTCGCTCGGCCTTCTTGCGGACAAGTCTCGAATGGGTCATGAGTAGTTGAAGCTTTCGCACATCGACGAGAAGTTGCCCGCTGTCGAGCGGGAATGCCACGAGGCGATTTGCGTGCATGAAAGCTTCAACGTCATTGAGTGAGACACCGCACTCAGTCGCTGCGTTCGATACCGGTTTGTAGTACCACTTAAAGCGCTTAAGCGATTCAGCTTCAACCGCCAAATCACCGCGCGGTGGTTGATATGTTCCCAAAATGCCAACCTCGATGAGTCGTTTCACCTCCGATTCCGACAATCGTGTCATCGTCGCGACGGCCGCGATAGAAACCGGGGTTGGCTTCGCATGGATCATCCGCCCCTCCGATCACCTATTAAAAGCCGCTTTCGTTCACCGCCACCCCGTGCGCCTTCAACGTGTTGACCTGCACGAGCTTCGCCTGCTCGGCGTCTTCCACGTTGTCCGAGTGGCACACCGCCTTCTTACCCTTGTGCGCGAGCTTGTGGATCTCCTCCGGCGAGAGGTTGCCACGCGCCTTGAGCGTCTCGGCGCCGGCGTCGCTCACGCCGGGGCTCTTCATCGCGACCCGCTCGGGCTGGGCGGCTTCATCCTTCCCCGAGTAGAAGTCCGTGATCTCCTTCGAAATCCGCACCGAGCACCAGTCGTGGCCGCACATGGCGCAGAAGTCGGTGTCGACTTCCAGGTCCTCGTCGTGGTAGGCGCGGGCGAGGTCGGGGTCGAAGGAGAGGTCGAAGTGGCGTTGCCAGTTGAGGGCGGCGCGGGCCTTGGTCAGCTCGTCGTCGCGGTCGCGGGTGCCGGGGATGCCCAGGGCGACGTCGGCGGCGTGGGCGGCGATCTTGTAGGCGACGCAGCCCTGTTTGACGTCGTCGCGCTTGGGGAGGCCGAGGTGCTCCTTGGGGGTGACGTAACACAGCATCGATGCCCCGTGATAGCCGGCGGCGGTAGCCCCGATCGATGACGTCATGTGGTCGTAGCCGGGGAAGATGTCGGTGACGAGCGGGCCGAGGACGTAGAAGGGCGCGCCGTGGCAGAGGCGGCGCTGGAGCTTCATGTTGTATTCGATCTGGTCGAAGGGGACGTGGCCCGGACCTTCCACCATCACCTGGACACCTTTGGCCCAGGCGCGCTCGGTGAGTTCACCAAGGGTGCCCAGCTCCAGGAGCTGGGCTTCGTCGGTGGCATCAGCCAGTCCGCCGGGACGCAGACCGTCGCCCAACGAAAACGAGACGTCGTAGGCGCGCATGATGTCGCAGATGTCGTCGAAGAGGTCGTACATCGGGTTCTGCTTGTTGTGGTGGAGCATCCACTTGGCCAGCAGCGATCCGCCACGCGAGACGATGCCAATCAATCGCTTGCGGACGAACGGCAGGTGCTCGCGGAGGACGCCGGCGTGGATGGTGAAGTAGTCGACGCCCTGCTTGGCCTGGTGCTCGAGCTCTTTGAGGATGATGTCGTACGTGAGGTCTTCGATCGAGCGGCCGATGATCATGCTGTAAATCGGGACGGTGCCGATCGGGACGGTGCTGGCGCGGATGATGGCGTCACGCGTGGCGTTGAGATTTCCGCCGGTGGAGAGGTCCATCACCGTATCGGCGCCCCAGCGGACGCCCCAGCGCATCTTCTCGACTTCCTCGCTTAGGTCCGACGCGACGGGGGAGGCGCCGAGGTTGGCGTTGATCTTCGTCAGCGACGTCCGGCCGATGGCCATGGGCTCCAGCGCGTAGGACAGGTGCACCTTGTTGGCGGGGATGATCATCCGTCCCGCGGCGACTTCGAGGCGGATCTGCTCGGCGCTGAGGTGCGGCTCGCGCGTGGCGACATGCTGCATCTGGGGCGTGACGATGCCCGCGCGGGCGGCTTCGAGCTGCGTTTTTGCCTCCGCGTCGGATGGTTTGGCAAAGTCCATGGCGGTGAGGTCGGATGGCTGGGGCATGCCGGGGGTGTCGGGGGAGCTGTAGGTCCAAGGCGTGCCGATGCGACCCTTGTTCGCGAACGAGCCGGGGGTCGTGCCTTGGCGCTCGCTGGAGGGGTTATCGCCCAATGGGGGGAGCGAATACGAACGGTCGGGGGTGGCGCGGGTCGAGATCGTCGCGGGTCGGGTTGGCGTTGGCATGGCCGTCACTCCAGTTGATGGCGTGAGACCACGGCGACGGCGAGCAATCGAGGAAAGTTTTCGTCGTTGGCTGGCACGTTCGCTCGCTTCCCTACGCCGGCATGATCCGGATCAGGTTCAAGGGTGTCTCTCAGGCCGATGAGTCGCAGGTCGCGACGTGCGGCCACCCCTAGCGAAGGTTGGTCAGGCTACGCGGCGAAGACGATTTACGCAACGGGCCGGAGCCTTCATCAAACTTTAGCGCACCCTTCGCAGCGTGCGCGCGCCCCCCTGCGAACGTTCCGGCCGAACAGGATGTAGGACCCACAGCGTTCAGAATGGGAGACGCCAAATGAGAAGGATACTGACGTTCGCCGCCGCACTGACCTTCGCCATGGCAGGCGCGCAGTCCGCCCGCGCGCAGTCAAAGATCATTCGGATCGACGGCAGCAGCACCGTGTTCCCTGTCACCGAGGCCGTCGCCGAGGAATTCCAAAAAGCGAACCGCGAAACGAAGGTCACGGTGGGCATCTCGGGCACAGGCGGGGGATTCAAGAAGTTCACCCGCGGCGAGATCGACATCGCCGATGCCTCCCGACCGATCTCCGCCAAGGAGATGGCCGACGCGAAGGCGGCGGGCGTCGAGTTCATCGAGCTGCCGATCGCTTTTGACGCGCTGACCGTAATGGTCAATCCGAAGAACAACTGGGTGAAGGAGCTGACCGTCGAGGACCTGAAGAAGATCTGGTCCCCGGACGCGCAGGGCAAGATCACGAGGTGGAACCAGATCCGTTCCGAATGGCCGGACGCGGAAATGAAGCTGTACGGCGCCGGCAGCGACTCCGGCACGTTCGATTACTTCACCGAAGCGATCGTCGGCAAAGCCAAGAGCAGCCGCGGCGACTACACCGCCAGCGAGGATGACAACGTCCTCGTGCAGGGAATCGCCAATGACAGGAACGCGCTGGGCTACTTCGGATATGCGTACTACGCGGAGAACCAGGACAAGCTCAAGGCAGTCCCCGTCGTGAACAACGAGGGCAAGCCGGTCGCACCGTCGCCCGAGGCGGTGAAGGACGGCAGCTACAACCCGCTCTCACGTCCGGTTTTCATCTACGTGAACAAGAGGTCGCTGGTCCAGAAGCCCGAGGTGAAGCGGTTCGTCGACTTTTACATCGCCAACGCGCCGGAGCTCGTGAAGGAAGTGAAATATGTCCCGCTGCCCGACGAGGTCTACAAGATGGCGCAGCAGCGCGTAAACGGGCTGAAGACGGGCACCGCCTTCGGGGGCAAGGACGCGGTCGGGCTCAAGGTCGATGAGCTGTTTAAGCGCGAGCTGAAGAACTAGATGACAACCATCGACAGCTCTCTGGCGCAGCCCGGTGCGGCGAAGGTTCCCTCAGCGGGCAGGTTCGCGCCCCGCGGCCGTGTTCGCCGGATGAAGGAGAAGGTCATCGAGTTCTTCCTGATGCTCGCGGCGCTTTCGTCGGTCGCGATCACCCTCGGCATCGTCGGCGTGCTGGTCTACGAATCGATCACGTTCTTCCGGCATGCCGGGCTGACCAACTTCCTGACAGACACGCAGTGGACGCCGCTGTTCGAGAACGCCCGCTACGGCATCCTCCCGCTGCTGAGCGGGACGATTACGACGACGCTGATCGCGCTGGCCGTCGCGATGCCGCTTGGGACGATCGCGGCGATCTGGCTCAGCGAGTATGCGCCTTATCGCGTGCGCGAGATTCTCAAGCCGACGCTGGAGCTGCTCGGCGCCGTGCCGACCGTCGTGTATGGCTATTTCGCATTGCTGTTCGTCACGCCATTGCTGCAAAAGCTGTTTCTCCAGCTGGGCGTCGATCTGCCTGGCTTCAACATGCTCAGCGCGGGGCTGGTGATCGGGATCATGATCATTCCGTACGTCTCGTCGCTCAGCGAAGACGCAATGCACGCGGTGCCGATGCACATCCGCGAAGGCTCCTACGCGATGGGCGCGACGCGGGTGCAGACTGCATTGCGCGTGATCTTGCCGGCCAGCTTCAGTGGCGTGACCGCCGCGTACATCCTCGGCATCAGCCGCGCGATCGGCGAGACGATGGTTGTCGCCGTCGCCGCCGGCATGCAGCCGAAGGTGACGATGAACCCGCTGGAGCCTGCCGCCACAATCACCGCGTACATCGTCCAGGTGAGCCTCGGGGACCTGCCCCACGGGAGCGTCGGATACCAGTCGATCTTTGCCGCGGGGCTCGCGCTGATGGCGATGACGCTGGCATTCAACATCGGCGGATACGTGCTGCGCAAGCGTTACCGGGAGGCGTACTGATGGCCGCCGACCATGACCTCAGAGCGCTCATCGCCCGGCGCAAGGCCGCCGATGTCATATTCGGCGCGCTGGGGGCGCTATCGATCGCGATCGGGTTGCTGACGCTGGGAGCGCTGTTGTTCGATCTGATTAGAACGGGCTGGCCGCGCTTGTCGTGGGAGTTCTTCACGTCATTTCCATCGCGCCGCGCTGGACAGGCCGGCATCCTTTCGGCGTGGGTGGGCTCGACGCTGATCATGATCGTGACGATGTGCACCGCACTGCCGCTCGGCGTCGCCGCGGGCATCTATCTTGAAGAATACGCGCCAAAGAACTGGTTCACGGCGATCATCGAAGTGAACATCGCCAACCTCGCTGGCGTCCCATCCATCATCTGGGGCTTGATGGCGCTAGGGTTGTTCGTGCACTCGACACTCGACCTGGGCACGAGCATCCGCACGGCCGGGCTGACGCTGGGACTGCTCGTGCTCCCGATCGTGATTATCTCGACGCGCGAGGCGATCCGCTCGATCCCGCAATCGATTCGCGAAGCGAGCTACGCCTGCGGCGCGACGCAGTGGCAGACGACTTGGCACCACGTGATCCCGTACGCGATGGGCGGCATCCTGACCGGCTCAATCATCGGCCTGTCCCGCGCCATCGGCGAGACCGCTCCGCTGATCACCATCGGCGCGCTCAGCTACATCGCGTATCTCCCCGAAGGGATGAGCGAGACGCCGCCGTTTCTCACGTGGCGGTTCTGGAAATTCCAGTGGCTCGGCAGCGGGTACACGGCGCTGCCGATACAGATGTTCAATTGGATATCGCGCCCGGACCGGCGCTTCCACGAAAACGCCGCCGCCGCCGGCGTGATCCTGATCCTGATGACCTTGAGCATGAACGCGATCGCCATCTTCTTGCGATATCGGCTGCGCAAGCGAGTTCAGTGGTGAGAGGCGAGGAACACCATGATGAAAGTCAGCAATTGGCCCAAGCCTGCGCGGAATCGAGCGGAGAACGGCGCGGTTCCCGCCGCGCTCACATCGGCAGGAGAGGATGAGATGGCAACCGAACCGCCGGTGAAGGCAGAAGCGAAACATCTGAGCTTCAGCTATGGGTCGTTTCGCGCGCTCAAGGACATCAATATCCGCATCCTCCAGAACCGCGTCACCGCGCTGATCGGCCCCAGCGGCTGCGGCAAGAGCACGTTCCTGCGCTGCTTCAACCGCATGCACGACCTGTACCCGAACAGCAGCTACGAAGGCCAGATCACGCTTTACCCGCAAAACATCAACATCATCGGTCCCAAAGTGGACCCGATCGAAGTGCGGATGCGAGTGGGGATGGTCTTTCAGAAGCCCAACCCGTTTCCCAAGAGCATTTACGAGAACGTGGCGTATGGCCTGCGGCTTCGCGGGGTGCGCAACCGCAAGCTTCTCGACCAGAAAGTCGAGGAAGCGTTGAAGTCGGCGGCGATCTGGGACGAGGCGAAAGACCGGCTGCACCAATCGGCGTCGAAGCTGTCGGGCGGACAACAACAGCGGCTGTGCATCGCCCGCGCGCTGGCAACTGATCCTGAAATCCTCGCCTTCGACGAGCCGACGAGCGCGCTCGATCCGATGGCCACGAGCCGGATCGAAGAGCTGGTCAGCGCGCTGCGCGAGCGGGTCACGATCATTATCGTCACGCATAACATGCAGCAGGCCGCGCGGGTGAGCGACTTCACCGCGTTCATGTACCTCGGTGAGCTCATCGAGTTTGGCGTGACTGACAAGATGTTCACGAATCCGTCCAACAAGCTGACCGAAGAGTACATCACCGGGCGCTTCGGTTAAAATCGCACCCGGCAAACATGCGACAATTCCACGAACAGCTTCAAGACTTGTTTCAGAACGTCGTCCAGATGGGGACGTTGACCGAGTCCATGGTTCGCGGCGCCGTCAGCGCGCTGGTCGCGCGCGACGAGGGACTGTGCGCCGACGTGTTCGAGAAGGAAAAGGCCGTGAACCGGCTGCAGGTCGAGGTGGACGACAAGGCGGTCAAGCTGACGGCCCTTCAGCAGCCGGTGGCGCAGGACGTGCGCTTCCTGTTCATGGCGTCCCGAATCGGCGGGGAACTGGAGCGGATCGCGGACCAGGCGATCAACATCTGCCAGAACGCCCATCACGTCATCGAAGCGCCCCCGCTGCCGCCGCTGCTCGATCTGCCACAGATGGCCGACGCGGCGCAGAAGATGGTCCGCGACAGCCTCGCCGCGATGATCCAACGTGACGTGGTGCTCGCCGCGCTCGTGCTGGAGGATGAGAAGCGGGTGGACGCCTTCCGAAACCAGATCTTCTCGACGCTGCTCGACTGGATGAAGCGCGACCCGGCGGCGATCGAGCAGGCGCTGTCGCTCATCCTGATCGCGCGAAACCTCGAGCGCGTCGGTGACCATGCGACGAACGTCGCAGAGGAAGTGATCTACTGGATCCAGGGCCGCGACGTCCGCCACAGCAAGGGAGTCCCGGTGGCAGAGCAGGAGCGGGAGACGGCATGAGTGAATCGACGGTCCTGGTGATCGATGACGAGAAGGACCTGCTCGAGCTGGTCCGCTACAACCTCGAGAAGGAGCACCTGTCCGTCATCGTCGCGTCCGATGGCAAGAGCGGGTTGGAAATTGCGCAGCGGCACAAGCCGGACCTGATCCTGCTTGACCTGATGATGCCGGGCATGACCGGCCTGCAGGTCTGCCAGCACCTGCGTGGCGACAGCCGCACGAGCCGCATCCCGGTGCTGATCCTCACGGCCAAGGCCGAGGAGAGCGACAAGATCGTCGGCCTGGAGATGGGCGGCGACGACTATGTAACCAAGCCCTTCAGCGTGCGCGAGCTGGTGGCGCGGGTGCGGGCGCTGCTTCGGCGGACGTCGATGATCGCTGACGAGGGGGAACTGCTCCGCCGCGGCGACCTCACGATCGACTCCGCCCGCCACCTCGTCACCTACGGCGACGAGCGTGTCTCGCTGACGGCGACGGAGTTTCGAATCCTCCACTTCCTCGCCAGCCGCCGCGGCCGCGTTCTCTCGCGCGACGACATCATCGAGGGCGCCCTCGGCCGCGACTCGGCCGTCTTTGACCGCACCATCGACGTGCACATCACCTCGCTCCGAAGGAAGCTGGGGCCGGGCGGGTGGATGATCGAGACCGTCCGCGGGTTCGGTTATCGTCTGACGGAATCGTCGGACGAAACCAAGCTTCCATGAGTCGCATGGACATCCCTCCCGGCCGATTGCTTCGCCGGCTCGTCATACCGCAGATGCTGCTCGCGCTGGGGGCGGTTGGCATCGTAGCGGTTGTGGCGATTGCGACGCGCGAAAACCAGGGCAGTTCACTGACGGCCATCATCGTGACGGCGTGCATCGCGTGGGCGCTCAGCTGCGCGGGGCTGGCAGCCGTCGCCCATCATTACGCGACGCGACAGGTGCTTGATATTGCCCAGACCTTTCGCCGCGCGCTGCCCGCGCCGATCGCCGATGTCGTGCGCGTGCCCGATCACGACGCACTCGAGCAGCTCGCCGCCGCGTTCGGGGAGCTGATCGCGCAGTCGCGGGAGGACCAGGCGCAGCTGCGGACGATCATTTCGAGCATGACCGACGCCCTGCTTGCAACCGATCACCGCCAGCGGATCCTCCTGAGCAACGAGGCGGCAACCGACATGCTCGGGGTGCCGAGGGATGCGAAGGGAAAAGCGCTGTGGGAGGTCCTGCCGGCCGAGGAAATCCTCGGCGCCGTCGCCGAGGTGTCGCTCACGGGGCAGCGCAAGACCGTGTCCGTCGCATTCCGCGACGGGAAGCAACTCGAAGTCACCGCCTGCCGGCTGCCCCTGCGGCCGGCGGGGTTCATCGTGATCGCGCACGATGTCACCGAGGCCGCGCGCTACGAGGAGCTGCGCAAGGAATTCGTCGCCAACGTCTCTCACGAGCTGCGCACGCCGCTCACGCTGATCAGCGGGTTCGTCGAAACGCTCCGCGACGGCGCGTTCGATGACCCGGAGCGGGCAAGACAATACCTTGCCACCGTCCAGAAGCATTCCGAGCAACTCGCCAACTTGATCGAGGACCTGTTGAGCCTCTCGCGCCTTGAGAGTGACTCGAAGCTGCGCAATCCCCGCGTGCTGCGGCTGCCGGCATTGGTGGAGAAGGTGCGCGAGCTTCTGTTGCCCGCAGCGCAGAAGAAGAACCAGCACCTGTCGGTCGAGGTGCGTGGCGATCCCCCGCCGGCGCTGGCGGACGTCGCCGACCTCGAACGCGCCATCAGCAACCTGCTCGACAACGCGATCAAGTACACGCCGGAAGGCGGCACGATCCGCATCGTTGTCTCGACGCAGGACCGGGATCCGCTCGTGCAGGTGATCGACAGCGGCGTGGGCATCCCTGCCGGCGACCTGCCGCGCGTGTTCGAGCGGTTTTACCGCGTCGACCGCTCTCGCTCGCGCGAGATGGGCGGCACAGGGCTGGGGCTGTCGATCGTGAAGCACGTGGTGCAGCGTCACGGCGGGACGATCGAGGCCGCCAGCACCCCCGGCGCCGGCTCCTGCTTCACGATCCGCCTCCCCGCCTCCCTGGCTGAGCAGTCGACAGACGGTTAGCCACTTCTTACCATCCCGCCACGCCCCGTTGCCGCGACGGAAGGAGCAACCTGACGCATGTTCAATTTACTGCCCAAGGACACCGTCTTTTATGATCTGTTTGAAGGTCTGGCACGCCATGCCGTCTCATGCGCCGGCCATCTGCACGAGCTGGCGCGGACTTACCCGGACGTCGGTCCACACCTGCAGCGCATCCGCGATGAGGAGCACGCCGCCGACAATCTCGCCCACACCGCGCTTGATCGGCTTGACCGCACGTTTATCACCCCGTTCGACCGCGAAGACATCCACGAGCTGGTCGGGGGCCTTGATGACATCATCGATCTGATCGATTCGCTGGCCAAACGGTTCACGATCTTCCACGTCGAGCAGATGGAGACGGATTTCCAGAAGCAGACGGAGGTGCTGGTCGAGGCGACGGTGCTGCTGAGCGACGCCGTGCATCGGCTTCGCAAAAGCCGCAAACTTTCAGAGCTGAGCGACAAGCTGATCGCAATCCATCACAGCGAGAGCGTCGGCGACGACAACCACTACGCCGCCATGAGCCGCCTTTTCGAGGCCGGCACGGACGCGCTGCACGTGATCAAGTGGAAAGAGCTGTACGACCTGATCGAAGAGGCCATCGACAACTGCGAAGACGTGGGCAACACGCTCGAGCGCATCGTCCTGAAAAACGGCTAAGCGGTGGACGAGAGTGGCGGTCGCTGGTTGCTATTTGCTGGCAAGAGAGACCGAAGCGGCAGGGCGATTTTCCACGAACAACCAGCGACCAGCAACTTCCTCACCAGCAACTTCCTCATGCTCACCCTCGTGCTCATCATCGTCCTGATCGCGCTGCTGTTCGATTTCTTTAACGGGTTCAACGATGCGGCGAACTCGATCGCGACGATCGTGTCTACGCGCGTGCTCAGCCCGGGTCAGGCGGTGCTGTGGGCGGCGTTTTGGAATTTTATCGCCGCGTTCACGTTCGGCACGGCGGTGGCTAAGAGCGTCTCGAGCGGATTCGTTGATCTGTCGTCCCTGGGGACGCCGCAGCAGCAATTGCTCGTGGTGCTCGCGGGGCTGGTGGGCGCGACGCTGTGGACGTACATCTGCTCGATGGCGGGGCTTCCAATCAGCGTCAGCCACGCGCTGATCAGCGGTTACGCGGGCGCCGCACTGGCGCGCGGCGGGATTGGCGCGCTGGTCGTGCCGGGCAAATGGCCGGTTACGTTGCTCTTCATCTTCGTCTCGCCGCTGATCGGGATGATCACCGGCGCCGCGTTGATGACCGCCGTCGCCTGGATTTTCCGGAAATGGCCGCCAAACAGGGTCGACAAGGGCTTTCGCCGCGCGCAGCTGTTCAGCGCCGCCGCGTTCAGCCTCTCGCACGGCACGAATGACGCGCAAAAGACGATGGGCATCATTGTGATCGCACTGGTGGCAGGAGGCTATGGGCACCTGACCACGTCCGGCTGGACCCCGCCGTGGTTTGGATGGCTGAACATGCCGCACGGGGTGGCCTGGTGGATCGTCCTGCTTTGCCACTTCGTGATTGCGCTGGGCACGATGCTGGGCGGGTGGCGCGTGGTCGCGACGATGGGCCACGGGATCACCCGCTTGCAGCCGGTGGGCGGCTTTGCTGCCGAGACGGCCGGGGCGGCCACCGTGCTTGGGGCCAGCTACTTCGGAATCCCCGTCTCCACCACGCACTGCATCACCGGCTCGATCCTCGGCGTCGGCACAACCCGCGGCGTCCGCGCGGTGCGCTGGATCGCCGGGCAACGAATCTTGGGGGCATGGATCTTCACGCTCCCCTGCTCGGCGTTCATGAGTGCGATTACTTACCTGTTCATCCACCTGGTGATCGAACCGTTTCTCAACATCCCGGTCCCACCGACGCTGGTGGACTGATCTGCGACGCTCCCCCATCAGCGATTACAGCAGCGACACCGGATCCACGTCCACCGCGATGCGGTCGCTTCGCGCCAGCCCGCCCTTCTCCCGAACCGCGGCCAGCACGCGCTGCAGCGGGGCGGGCGTGCGGCTCAGCAGCACGATCTGATTGCGGAAATACCCGGCGATGCGGCTGATCGCGCAGGGCATCGGGCCTTTCATCCGCACCTCTTCGCGCTCGACGGCCAACGCATCATTCAAATGGGCGGCGAGCGCTTCACCGTGCTTGTGAAGCTTTTCCTGCTCCTGGTCGCGCAGGATGATCCGCGCCATCCGCGCGAACGGCGGCAGGCCAACTTCCCGGCGGTGGCGAAGCTCGCTTTGCGCGAACCCGGCGAAGTCCTGCTTGATGGCGGAGCGAATCGTCGGGTCATCCGGGAGGAACGTCTGCAGGACAACGCGCCCGGGCGCATCACCCCGGCCGGCGCGACCGGCAACCTGGGTGATCAGCTGAAACGTCCGCTCGGCAGCCCGAAAATCGGGAAGCGCCAGCGCGGTGTCTCCAGAAATCACGCCCACCAGCGTGACGTTCGGATAATCCAGCCCCTTGGCGATCATCTGCGTTCCCAGCATCACCTGCACTTCCCGCCGCGCGAATCGACCGAGCAGCAGTTCGTAGTCCTTGCTGCTGCGCATGGTGTCGCTGTCCACGCGCGCGAACTTCAACTCGGGAAATTTTCGCGCGATCTCCTCCTCGACGCGCTGTGTGCCCAGGCCAAAGAGACTCAGCTTTTTGCCGCATGCTTCGCATTTTTCCGGCAGCGGGTTTACCGCCAGGCAGTAGTGACAGTGCAATTGCCCCGTATGCACGCCCGCAGCGCTGCTCGCGTCCTTCGCCTGCACTGCGGCGGCGCGGTGATAGGTCATCGTCGTGTCACAGTATTTGCACTGGATCACGTTGGTGCATGACGGGCAGTAGACGAAATTGGAATATCCCCGGCGGTTGAGCAGCAGAATGGCCTGGTGCCCCGACTCGATTGTCACACGGAGCAAATGCTCCAGCCGCTGCGACAGCAGGTGCACGCCGCGGCGGAAGCGGTTCTCCTGCTTCATGTCGACGACTTCGATGTGCGGCATCGAGAGGCCGCGGACGCGGTGCGGCAGCACCAGCAACGATGGCCCCCCGGTAGGGGCGGCACTTGTGGCGCCCTCTTTGGGTTCGGACGAAGAGGGCGAGACAAGTCTCGCCCCTGCAGCGGCAGGATCAGACGTCGCTCGCGCGTACGTCTCCAGCGACGGCGTCGCGCTGCCCAGCAGCACCGGCACGTTCTCAATCTGACCGCGCTTGATGGCCACGTCGCGCGCGTGGTAGCGCGGGGCCGTGTCCTGCTTGTAGCTCGACTCGTGCTCCTCATCCACCACGATGATCCCCGGGTTCGGAAGCGGCGCGAACACCGCCGAGCGCGCGCCAACCACCACGTCGGCCATCCCCATCATGATCTGCTGCCAGAACCGGTGCCGCTCCGTCGCCGTCAGGCCGCTGTGCAGAATGGCGACGCGCTTGAAGCGGGCGGTGAAGCGGCGGACGGTCTGCGGCGTCAGCGCGATCTCCGGCACGAGCACGATCGCCTGCTTCCCCCGTGCGACGAGCTGGCGGATGCACTGGAGGTACACTTCCGTCTTCCCGCTCCCCGTCACGCCGTGCAGCAAACTGACCGAGAACCCCGCCCCGACGGCGACCTTCGGTTTCAGCGCCTCCAACACCTTCTGCTGCTCTTCGTTCAGCACGATGTCGGGTTCGTCGCCCGCCGTCGATTGCACGTTGGCGGTCAGGCGCGGAAGGTCAATTTCCGCGGTGATCGTGATGAGGCCGAGGCGGACGAGCTTCCGCACCGTTGGGGGGGTGGCGCCGGATTCGCCGGCGAGTCTCACCAGCTCGATCGAGCCGCCGGGCTCCACCTGGAGCAGCCGCGCGAGGATCGCGCGGCGCTTGGGCGCTTTCGTCTTCTCCAGGATTTCCTGAACCTTCTCCGGCGGCAGCGCGACGCGCACCACCTGGCTGTAGCCAAGGCCGACTTTTCGCTTCACCGCCGAGGGGATCACGCTCTCCAGCACCGTGCCCAGCGGCGAGATGTAATACCGGCTCATCCACCGCGCCAGTTCCACCAGCTTGGGCGGGAACAGCACGCGATCATCTTCAATACCGCTCAGCGGTTTGATCCGCGGGTAGGTGCTCGTCGGATGAATGGAAACGACGTATCCGCGTGCGCAACGGTTTTTGCGCCCGAGCGGGACGCGCACGCGCTGCCCGATGCGCAGCGACGGCTGGAGGGAATTGGGGATCGAGTAGTCGAGCAATCGGTCGATGCTCTGTTCCAGTGCGACGCCCGCGAACGGGCCTCGGGCGGCGCCGGTGTCGACCGCGGGGCCAGGGTGACGAACTTCGCCAAAGAGCGTCTGCAATGCGATGGTTCCCGTTAGCGTTTTCGGCCATGACCTCGCGGGTCTGGGGGCTTTGTGCTATGGTCCCCGCGGCCGCGATGCAATCCCCCCGCATGATACGGCGGTGCAAAATGTTGGCCAACTGTTAGGGCAGATCCAGCGCGGGTTGTACAGCGCCCCGTCTAATGGCAGACATGACCATCAGTTCCTACCAGCGTGCCCGATTCCTGCTGAGCGTCGGCTCCATTGGCTCGTTCCTGCTGTGCTGGTTCACGGCCGCCGCGATCGGCATCCCGGCGCACCCCAACTTCGACGCCAGCCTGCTTCAGCAACCATCGCCGGCACTGGTGCTGTTCATCGCGCTCGTGCTGACCGTGGCATGCGCGCTGTTCGGCAGCGCGGTTGCGGGAACGATCCGCTTCGAGGCCGGGCTGGCGACGGCCGCCATCGGCCTGCTCGCCCTCTCGATTCGCGGCGGGCCAATCCGCTACACGCTCATGTACAGCACCGGCCAGGTCTTCATCTCGCTGGCGATGGAACTGCTCATCCTTTACGCCATCCTGGGCGTCGGTTGGGCGGTTTTGTGGCTGTTGCGCAACAGCGGATGGCTGCAGGACGACCCCTTCCGTGACGGTGTCGCCGACATCGATGAGCCGGTCACGCAGAAGCTGGCGGCGCTGGCGACGCAAGCGGTCGTGATGGCGATCATCATGATGATCTTGTGCGAGACCGATCGGAAGCCGCAGGTGATCGCATCGGTTGGGTTGGCGGCATTCGTCGGTACGCTGGCGGCCCACAGCCTGTTTCCCGCGCGGCCGAGCCTGTGGTACTGGACGGGGCCGCTGCTGGTGGGCGTCGTCGGCTATCTGCTCGCGTACAGCGGCTCGTCGACGGCATGGGCGATCGGCGAGGTTGGCGGCACGTTCGCCCCCGAGCTGGGCCGCCCGCTGCCGCTGGATTACGTCGGCGCCGGTCCGGCCGGCGCGATCATCGGCTACTGGACGAGCCGCCGCTGGCAACGCATGCGCGAAGCCGACGCCGCGGCGGCGGCGATGCCCACTGCCTCCTAGTCTGTGGACATCGCGAACAGTTCGGCGATGGCTTCGCATCTTCCGATCGTGCTGCCGTACGAAGTCAGCACCGTTTTCTATCCACGTCTCCTGAAGGCGCCTGGCTGGTTGTTGATGTTGCTCGCGCTCCTCTCCCTGCCGATCTCACTCGGTGCGTACTTGGTACTGCGGCCATTCGCTCCCTCAGTCGATCGCATCGGCGCGATGTACCTCGGCGCCAGCGCGCTGGCGCTCGTGGCCTTCACGCTGTTGTACCTTCCCTTGGCGACGTGGCTGCGGGTGAGTGAGAGTGGCATCACGTTCAGCGTCGCATTCTGGCAACGGCATCTGCTGTGGAGTCAGGTACGGGAGGTGCGACTGATCTTCATAGGGGGAAGTTCCGAGGCCACCATTGAGGTTATCACCCTGCCAAACACGATCGAACCGCGCCCCAAATGGCCGCTGTGGCCGAGGTCGGCGGAGCCCGAGACTTTGTTCATTCAGGCGCGACTGTTCGGATGGTCGGCGGAAGCCCTATTGGACGTAATGGAGGACTGGCGGGCCAGGCACGTTGAAGCGTGAATTGCTCGAACCGATCGCGCTCCCCTACCATTGCGCCATCATGGATCGTCTTGCGCCGCCGACTTCAACCACTTCCCTTCCCGACGCCGCCGGTCACTTCGGATCCTATGGCGGGGTATACGTGCCCGAGACGCTCGTCGCGGCGCTGACGCAGCTCAACGACGAGTACCGCCGCGCAAAAGTTGATCCGCAGTTTCAGCGCGAGCTCGACTACTACCTGCGCGAGTTCGTCGGCCGGCCCAGCCGGTTTTATTTCGCCAGGCGTCTCACGGAAAAGTTCGGCGGCGCGAAGATCTACCTCAAGCGCGAGGACCTCAATCACACCGGGGCGCACAAGATCAACAATTGCATCGGCCAGGCGCTGCTCACGAAGCGCATGGGCAAAAAGCGCATCATCGCCGAGACCGGCGCCGGCCAGCATGGCGTGGCGACCGCGACGGTCGGCGCGTTGTTCGACCTCAAGACCGACGTCTACATGGGCGCCGAGGACGTGCGGCGGCAGAACCTCAACGTGTTCCGCATGAAGCTGATGGGCGCTAACGTGATCGAGGTGACGAGCGGCAGCAAAACGCTCAAGGACGCGCTCAACGAGGCCATGCGCGACTGGATGGGCAGCGTCGAGGACACGCATTACATCATCGGCTCGGTGGCCGGGCCGCACCCGTTCCCCGAGATGGTCCGCGATTTTCAAAAGTGCATCGGCGAGGAAGCGCGCAACCAGTGCCTGGAGATTGAGGGACGTCTGCCCGATTACGTCCTCGCCAGCGTCGGCGGCGGCTCCAACGCCGCGGGGATCTTTTACCCGTTCATCAACGACGCGAGCGTGAAGCTGATCGGCATCGAAGCCGGCGGCCGCGGCTCGGCGCTGGGCCAGCACGCCGCGACGCTTTCGCAGGGCAAGCCCGGTGTGCTCCACGGCTCGCTCAGTTACGTGCTGCAGGACGACGACGGTCAAACTGCCGACGTTCATTCCGTCAGCGCGGGTCTCGATTACCCCGGCGTTGGTCCCGAACACAGCTACTGGAAGGACTCCGGCCGCGTCGAGTACGTCAGCATCACCGACACCGAAGCGCTCGAAGCGTTCCAGCTCGTCGCCAGGCTCGAAGGCATCCTCCCCGCCCTCGAAACCGCCCACGCCTTCGCCCAGGCCGCAAAGCTCGCGCCGAAGCTGGGGAAGGACCAGATCATCCTCATCAACTGCTCCGGCCGCGGCGATAAGGATTGCCAGGAAGTCGCGCGGTTGATCAATTCGTGACGTATACTCCTATCTGAGGATTGGACATGAAACCCATCATTCATTCGGACCCCGAGATCGTGAGCGGCACCCCGGTGTTCTATGGCACTCGCGTGCCCGTCCAAACACTCCTCGACTACATCGAGGGCGATGAACGCCTGTCAGAGTTCCTGGATCAATTCCCGACGGTGACGAAGGAGCAGGTGATGGATTTCCTGCGCGCGGGCATGTCTCAGTTGCTCTCAGACGCCAAATGAGGGTGCTCCTCGACGAGTGCGTGCCGAAGGATCTTCTACGGGAGTTGCCGGGACAACGCGGTGTTGACCGTTGCACAAGCCGGGTGGGCGGGGGTCAGCAATGGTGAGCTGCTCGCACTGGCGGAGACGGAATTCGACGCGTTCGTCACCATTGATCGAAACCTCGAACATCAACAACTGCTCGGACACCTTGAGCTTTGCTTCATCATTCTCGGTGTTCGCACCAATCGCGTTGCCGACGTTCTGCCGCTGGCACCGCAGATCCTTTCTGCGCTTTCGCGAGCGAGGAAGGGAACGGTGATTCATTTGCCCGATGACACGACGCCTTGACCGCGCTCCTGCGTCACCTATCATCGCCGCCTCCACGGGAAACCGGATGCCGATGACCGCCGCGACCTGCTCCATCGCTCAAACCTTCGCACAGTTGAGGCAGCGCAATCAGATCGCCTTCATGCCCTTCGTCCCCGCCGGCTACCCCGACTTGAACACCACGATCGCCACCCTTCCCGCGCTCGAAGCGGCCGGGGCGAACATCATCGAGATTGGCATCCCCTTTTCCGATCCCATCGCCGATGGGCCCACGATCCAGGCGGCGTTTACGGCGGCGCTGGCGAAGAAGCTGAAGCTGGCGGACGTGTTCGCGACGGTCAAAGCCGCGCGGCCGACGGTCTCGATCCCCCTCGTCGCGATGGTGAGCTACAGCATCGTGTTTCGCTACGGGCTCGATCGTTTTCTCACCGCCGCGAAGGACGCGGGGTTTGATGGTCTGATCCTGCCCGACCTCCCGCCGCCCGAAGCGCAGGGAATCGTCGAGCGGGTGCAGGGGGCGGGGCTGGATACGATTCTGCTCGTCGCGCCAACGACGACGGCGAACCGTCGTCGCGAGATCGGGCGGCTGAGCAGCGGGTTCGTCTATTATCTCTCCGTCACCGGCATCACGGGCGAGCGCGATCAGCTCCCGCCGGAGCTTGCCGAGGGCGTGCGGAATATGAAATCGCTGACGGATTGTCCCGTGTGCGTCGGGTTTGGGATTTCACAACCGCACCACGTGGCGCAGCTGCAAGGGATCGCTGACGGCGCGATCGTCGGTAGCGCGGTGGTGAAGCGGATGAAGCAGCACGAAAACGAGGGGGCGCCGGCAATCGCGGAAGCGGTGGGTGCGTACTGTCGGGAGTTGCTGAAGGACGCGCGGTAAAGGATCTTTCTTCTTGCGCTTGCGACTTCGCGGACGAACGGGCTCGGGAGTAAGAAGAGGCTTACCGGGCTCGTTGGTCCCCGAAGCCGCAAGCGGCGCACGTCCGATAAAACGCCTCTTCCAAAATTGGCGCAACCCTCTAACCTGCCCCCGGATAGAGTGTCTGACCGCATGGAGCCCGAGGCGACCGATCCCGCAGAGCGTCCAGACGCGTCGCCAACGGACGGGCAGCTCGTCGCGCAAACCCTTGCTGGAGCAAAGGTTGCGTTCGACGAGCTGATCCGGCGGTACCAGCGGCAGGCCGTCGCCGTTTCCTACCGGCTGTTGGGCAACAGCCAGGACTCGCTGGAAGTCACGCAGGACGCGTTTCTCAAGGCTTTCACGAGTCTGGCGACCCTGCAGAAGCCCGAGGCGTTCGGCGGCTGGCTGATGCGGATCGTCTCGAACCTGTCGCTGAACTACCGGCGCAGTCGTAAAACCCGCTCGAGCCAGCTCCCGCTCGACGACCTGCTCGGGCCCACGGGCACCGAGCAGAGCGACGCTCACAGCGGCGGCAGCGAATGGATGTCCCGCGCCGGCGATCCGGTCCGCCGCTTGGAAAGCGAAGAAATGGGCCGAAGGCTGAAAGAGGCCCTCGCCCAGCTCCCGGAAAAGCAGCGGCTGGCCATTATCATGTTCACGATCGATGAGATGCCGCAAAAGAATGTGGCCGAGGCGCTGAACTGCAGCGTTGAAGCCGTCAAGTGGCACGTGTTCCAGGGGCGAAAGAAGCTGAGGGAACTGTTGAAGGAACATTTGTAAGTGGCACGGGCATCCTGCCCGTGTCTTTGAATCGTAAGGAAAAACACGGGCAGGATGCCCGTGCCACGACATGATCGACGAGCAGCTTGAATTTCAGGTCGCCCAGTACGCCGACGGCAGCTTGCCGGAGTCGGAGCGTGCGCTGGTGGAGCTGCGCCTGCTGAGCAACGCAGAGGCGCGGGCGCTGCTGGAGGAGTATCGGGCCCTCGATCAGTCGCTGAAGTCGTCGATGCCCCTCCCCCCGATCGACTGGGATCGGCTGGCGGATCATTTGTCGGAGGCCGTCGCGGAGCGGAGCGAGGAGCGGTCCGCGACCGTTCTGGGGCGGATCGGCACGTTCGGCCGGCTGGCAATCGCCGCGTGCGTCGTGCTCGCCGTCGGCGGAGTGGCGCTGTGGACGAGCATGAAGTTCGGTGGCGAGAACGCGCAGGTCGTTCACAGCATTCCGAGCACCGGTTCGAATGCAAACACAGCGATCGTCACACCGCCCGAGACGCGTCCCGCGCCGCTTGTGGTGGTGCGCGGTCCCGCTCCCGAGGCGGCGGATGCCGAACCGGTCGTGGTCGTCTCCGTGGGCCCATCGTCGCAAGTCACGCCCGACTGGCGCGCCGCTGAGGGCGTCGTCACCGGGCCGTCCCGCGCCATCTGGATTGCCAGCACCTACGACGGCGCGCAAGATACGCAACGACTGCCGTATTAATGCAGGTCCAGGAGTCTTTGCCACCGATGGGGCACCGATGAGCACCGATGGAAAACGGGTCGGATTATTATCGGTGTTTGTGGGTGCCCCATCGGCGGCAAGATTCGTTCCTTCCGCCCTCATTCTCGCAGTTCTACTCTTTATGGCCGCGCCTGCTTTTGCTCAGTCTTCTTCGGCCCTGATCAACGAGGCGATGGACCGGCAGGTTGCGCTGAAGTTTCCCGAGAACACCCCGCTGCCGCAGGTGATGCGGTCGATCACGAAGGACACCGGAGTCCCGCTGGTGGCGGACCCGGCGGTGTACGAGCTGCTCCCCTGGGGCGAGCAGACCGGACTGACCGTGCAGATCGCGAATCAGACGCTGCGCGAGGCGCTCACAGTCATGACGCGCACGCTCGGGCTGACGTTCCAGTTGAAACCCGAGGCGGTGGAGATCCGACCGATGCCTGCGCTGAAGCGCCTGGGCCGGCGGGCGACGGCGGAGGAGCTGGCGGTCCTGAGCCTGCTCGCATCCACGCCCGCGGAGTTCAAGACAGATCGGCCCGGCGTGAAGGAATTGCTAGGCTCCGTCGACGCCAAGCTCGAGGCGGCGAAGTCGCCCTTCGCGATCGAGAACCGCGCCTTCGACGACAATACATCCGGGGCAACCGTCCCTGTGACCAGAAACGCGACGCTGATGGACGCGCTGGAGTCACTGGCGGACTCCACCGACGCCACGTGGCATCCCTGGGGCAAGACCATCGTCATCATCCCGAAGGAAGAGCACATCCGCTCGCAGCTGAACCGCGAGATCAACGTCCGCTACAACGACGTCGACATCGCCAAGGTGCTGACCGAGCTGTCATCGCGCAGCGGCGTGCCCTTCACCATCGAGCCCGGGGCCGTGCAGAACATCCCACCGGAGGCGCGGAAAGTCGGACTGATCCTCGACAACACCAGCGTGCAGCAGGCGCTGGAATACATCGGCGGGTTCACGGGGTTGTCGTACGTGGTGAACGAGAAGGGGGTGTACCTGTTCAACAAGTCCGGCGGCGCCGGCGGTGCGCGGCGGGACCCGATCGTGGCGATCATCCGGCTGGACAGCGGCGTCGAAGTGCTGGTGCCGGAATCCGACTTCCCCCCTGACATTCTGGAGTACGTGATGCACAAGCGCAAGGGCGCAATCGCCGCGCTGCGCGACCAGATGATCGACGAGGGCTTCAAGCCGCCGGCAACGCAGCCTGCCACCGCGCCGGCACAGGGGTCGGAAGACTTGTAAGAGTTGCTGTGGGCGTCGCGACGTGACACCGGCATCCTTCCCGTGTTGGCAGCATTCACACAGGCCAGACGCCCGTGTCACAGCACAACCTATCCGACGGACAGGTCCAGCCCCAGCGTGCCGATGAGCGACTTGCGGTAATCTGGCGACGACGCCCGCGCGAGTTCCGCCGCAGCGAGCTCGCGGCGCTTTGCAATGCCCAGTCGATCGGCTTCCTGTCGCGTTGATTCGTCGCCGAGGAAGCTCTCGAGATAATCCGCATGCCGCCGCCAGAGCCGCGCGTCGTGCGCCTGCTTCTTGTCCAAGCGCTTTGCGTACCAGTCGCTGGCCAGCAACGATTTGCGCGTAAACATCGCGCGGATGTCCGCGTGGTGCGCGTCCTTCCCCTCGAACGCCCCTGTCGCCATGATCATCAGCAGCGCTCGCAGCGGCGGACACGCATCCTCGATCGAGCCGTCGTCCAGGTATGTCTGCGCGACGCGCTGTTGCGCCTCAGTGATGTTCTTTATGCCGTCGACGAACGCTTCAAGGTCCTGCGTCTCGGGCTTGAGGATCGGCTCGTCGAACACCTTTGACGGGTGGTCAAAAAGTCGGCCGAAGTACCCGCGGACGAATCGCTCGGTGATGCGATAACCCAGTCGGGCGGCCGGAATCAACTCTCCCTTGTGCGTAAAATCGTCAACCGGCTCGAGGTAGCCGTTGTCGATCATGTGCTCCGGCTGCCGCTCCTGGTGGTCGAGGCGGCACCAGATTTCCGGCACGAGCAGGCTGATGTCGTGATCGACGCGAACGTGCGGCCCGATGTGCCCGGCCGACGTTGAGAAGCCGCCGAGGCTCGTGAGGATGTAGCTGACGAGCGCGTTGTTCAGATCGATGATCGGCCGCAGCGCGTTGAACGGGCCTTTCGTCAGCGCGCCCTCGCTGCCGGCGCCGGTGGTGGACGGGCTCTTGCCGGTGAGAGAGCAGATATAGTCCATGAACAGCTCGGGCAGCTCCTGGTAGTGGATGGGGTTGTAGACCGCCAGCGGGCGGATGCCGTGCCTGGGGTCGGGCGGGTTGTTGCGCCGGCCGGACAGCACCGCGTCAACCGGCGCGTGCACGGGCTTCTGCGCAGGGATCGCGCGCGACAAACGCAGCCCGACTTCCGCCACGTACTTCGGGAATGGATCAACCAGGTCCGGGCGCGTCTGGAGGTAGCGCGGGTTCTTCGTCGGCTTGCCGTCAACCAGCCGCGGGCGGTCGGACGAGACGACGTAGCCGGTTCCATCCCGCGCCGCGGCCGTAAGCAGTGCCTTCATCGGGGGCGTGAACTGCTCAAAATCGGCGACGCGGGCGACGATCTCGCGCGCTTCATCCGCCGTCAGCGGCTGAAAATTCGAGATGAAATTCGTTCCTTCCTCCGCCAGGTCGCGCTCCGTCTGCTCGTCAAAGCCTCGGTGGATCGCCTCGTCGGGGCGCTGGAACAGCCGGTACTCGCAGTTCTCCACGAACTTGTACGACGGCGCATTCCGCCCCGGCGCTAGGTTCTCCAACTGCGACGCGGGCACGACCACCGACGCGGAAATGTCATCTTCCGTCTGCACCTTTACCGCCGAGGCGAAATCCTGCCGGAGCTTGAAGGTCCGCCACGCATTGCCCGGAAGCAGCCCCACGCGCAGGTAGCTGCCAACGAGCTTGCGGCCGTCCAGCTTCAGCTCATGCCCAGGAAAGCCGTTGACTACATCCACGCTGAAGTGGCTCTCCCAGTCATCGCCCCACTCCTGCCTGTAAAAGCGCTTGATGATGAACAGCATCGCCAGCACGTAATTCGGAATTGAGGCAAGCCAGTTGTTGTATTCATCCGTGAACTCCTTCGACGGCGTGAGCAGCTTAATGACGCTGCCCAGCGACCTTGCCGGCGAGAGGATCGGGCGGCTCCTGCCCGTTGGGTATTGCGGCCTCTCCGGCGAGTCGGGGCGCCAGCGCCTGGAATAGTCATAGGCCAGGATCTCGCGGACCTTGGCGAAGTCCTTCTCCGCGTCAGCCACGAAGATCGGGCCGTAGAGCATGTAGTCGCGCAGCGACTTGGAGATTTCGCTCTTTCCCCCGCCGCTGACGGTGCAGGGCTTGTGGCAGAATGTTCCCTCGCCCGCAGTTCCGATCAGCCGCCAGCTCGGGGCGCCCGGGTGCTTCTCGAAGCGCATCTTGCCGCCCCATGGGCTCATGTAGGTCTTGCCCGGTTCCAGCGGGAGCGTTTGCTCCTTGCCGCCGCCGTCGGTCCACCAGATCTGCTGGCGATCCACGCTGGCGCGCGACGTTTCGGGGATGTAAATCAGCTGCGGGAAGCGCTTGTCCACGCCGTAGCCCTCGGGGCGCACGTCGATGAACTCCGCATAGTCCCGCGCAACGTCGGCGAAGGTGCGGCCGGTGCGGAAACTGCTGCCACTGGGGCTGTACTCGGTGCCCAGGCTCCAGCTCGGAAATGCCAAGGCGCCCCCGGCGTGTTCCTCCTCGACATTCCCATAGAGGTTGGCGGCATAGCTGATCTGCGTCTTCACTTCCTTCTTGCAGTACCCGTAATAGTTGTCTGCGATCAGCGTGACGATCACGCCCGCCGCGGTGCGGCAGGTGAGCTTGAACGCAGAGCCGTCGTTGTATTTCTCGTCCGCCTCGCGCCAGCACATGCCGTCGCGCCGCTGCCGCTGTGTCGCCTGGTCAAAATGCGGGAGCCCGAGCTCTTTTTTGGTCAGCTCGACCAGGTGCGGCGCGAGAACGACGCAGCCGGTGTGGCCGGTCCAGTGCTCGACGTCCAGTCCCGCGTCGTTCTCCGGCAGTTCCGGGTCGCCGGCGTTGCCGAAGATCGACTCGACGAAATCAAGGTTGCTGACCAGCGACCCGGGCGAGAAGAAGCGAACCTCCAGCGATTTGCTGGCGCACACGCCCGGCACCGCCGGACAGGCCAGCGGCCGCAGCAGCAGCGACACCCACGCTCTTGCCGGCTGCTGCTCCTGCGCGGTGTACGGCAGCGTCAGGTGGTCGTCGGGGGCGTTCATCGCCCGGCGGAACATTTCGGCGAAGACCGCCTTGGGCACCGCCTTCTTGTCGCCCGGCACGGGAAGGCCGCCTTCGGTGACGTGAAAGGTTCCTTTGGTCGTGCGGCGGTCGCTCCTGGGGTTGTGGAGCACGCCGTTGCGCACGCGGTAGCTGGTCAGCAGCGACCCGACATGCGAATCGCCGTGGCGCGGCAGCGACAGCTCGCGGGCCACGCCATGTTCCGCAAGGACAATCGTCGTGTCGGGCAGCGCCAGCCCGCCGCCGACGTCGGCAAAATGCTCGGCAAGAAACGCTTCGATCCGCGCGTCGGCCGCACAGCGATGCGCCCGCAGCCGCCGCTGCTGCTCGCGGAAGCTGCGCAGCAGATTGCCGGCAATCTGCTCCATCTCCGTGTCGTGGCCGTGTCCATCGGTCCCGAGCAGGCCGTGCGCGCGCAGGAGCAGGTCCACCTGGTGCGTTCGCCGCTGCGGCGCGATGGAGCCGCCGATCCCGAGCCGTTGCTGTTGCTCCGCATGATTGAATGCTTGCATAGCCTGTCCCTGCGCGTCTGTCTGGAGGACCGGTCCAGCTGAACTGTAGTCGTGCACCGCCACCGGGATGGGTGCGGTCTATGCGGCTGCCGCCGATCCAGATTCTAAGGGCGCGCTTCAGCGAGGACTTGATCTGTCGACCAGGGGCTCACAATGACGGTTGGTGGACGACGTCGGTGGACAGATCATCCTCGTGGTCATCCAGCTCCGCAAGCAGGTCGAAACGCTGGGCGAGCCGGCTTAGCCCGCTGCGGGCGGTGAGGGCGGTGCTGAAGGGGGATTTGCTCGACGTTTTGGACTTGCTCGAGGTTGTGGTGCGAACGTCTTCGCGCGTGGCGGTCATCGTCATCGACGGTGATGGTTCGGGCACGACTGGCGTGCCCGCGGGCAGGACAATCCCCTGGCGGAAGCGCACGGCGGTGACATCGTTGCCGATGATCTCCCCGTCGCCGGTCACGTCGCGGAAGATGGTGTAGCCGCTCTGACCCGGCAGATATCCCTGGTTCAGACGCACGCTGGTGACGTCATTGCCGACCACCTCCCCATCGCGCGTGACGTCGCCCGGCAGGACGTTGAGCCGCATCGCGAAGTCTCCGCCGGGGGTGCCGTTGCCGCTCGGGTAGGTATCAGCCCCGCCGGCGGTGACGGGGTTCGTCTCGGGGGGGTTCGTCCATTCGCCATCGAGCGGGTTGCCGCCGGCGTCGGTGATCATCGCGTCATCGAGGTGGACGAGGAGCTTCTCGGCGGCGAAGGCGCCGGTCGGGAGTGTCCAGGTGGCGGTAAACGTGTCCGGCTCGTAGACGAAGGAGCCTGCGTACTCTGCAACCTTCACGCCGAACACGCGCATGGCTCGCGCCGCGACGTTTACGTCTTCGCTGAAGCGCACGCTGAGCTGGTTGAGGTTGATCCACGGCAGCTCATCGGCGTGGGAGGCGGCGTCGAGGCGGTAACCGAGGGCGGCGTCGCCCTGGTTGCTGGCGGCGAGGAAGTCGCGGAATGTCTGTATCCAAGTCGTGCCGTTAACGAACACGCCGCTGACGCTTGCGGGCGCGGTGTCGACGGTGACGGAGAGGCTCGTCCCCTCCGTCTCGTTGCCCGCCGCATCGACGTACCGCAGTTGGTAGGTGGCCGTGCCGTCGGGCTGCGTCGGCGCGGTCCACGTCGAGCCGCTGTAAAAGCCGCCCTGGAGCAGCAAGCCGTCGCGATAGATTCGGGCATATCCGCCGCCCAGGTCGGGGAGGTCGAAGGTGGGCGTATTGTCGGCGGTGACGTTGTCGCTGTCGCTGATGCCGAGGTCGCTGGCGGCTTGGAGGTCGAGCGGAAGGAGCGGGACGCTGCCGCCGTGGAACCGCGCCAGCTCGAGTCGGCGGTTCCACGAGCCCTCGCGGTAAGTCGAGGTGGTGCCGGCGGCGAGCATCTTGCCGTCGGGGAGGAGGACCAGGCCGTAAAACGCCTCGGAATAGTTCGCCACGTTCGGCTCGACGTACGCGCTCGCCACGCCACCGGCGCCAAAGAGGGTATCGAGCTTGCCGTCGGCGTTGAGCCGGACGATCAGGTTTGATTCGCCGCCGCGGTGCAAATCGGTCACCTGTCCGGCGGCGATGATCTTGCCATCCGACTGGAGCAGCACCTGTCGCGGATAACTGGTCCGTCCGATGCCGGTGAGGGTCGTGGCGCCGCCGCTGCCGAACGTGAGGTCCTGCACCCCGTCGGCGCCGAAGCGCATGAACTTCATCCTGACGTACAATTCGCCGGGCGGGGTTGCCGCGGAGGCGAGCACGATCTTGCCGTCCGGTTGTAGCGCGCTCTGCACTTCAAAGCCCGAAAGGGGCACGGAGGTGACGAGCTTCCCGTCGCCGTCGAAGGTGGTGTCTAGCGCGCCGGCGGCGGTGAGGCGCATCATCGCCAGGTAATAGGTGGAGCTGCCGCTGGTTCGGCTCAAGCCGATGAGCAGGACCTTGCCGTCGGGCAGGAGCTCCATCGAGTAGCAATCATCCATGAAGGCGTTGAAGTCGTAGGTGGCCCATCCGTCGCCGCTGAAGGTGGTGTCGAGCGTGCCGTTGGTATTGAGCCGGACGGCGCCGAAGTCGGCCCAGTTGCCGTTGGACCCGGCGGTGAAGGCAGCGAGGATCTTGCCGTCGCCCTGGATGATCACCCGCTCGACCTCCCCGTTGTTGGTCATGGGGTACGTGCTGGCGGTGAAGACGCCGCTGCTGGCGAACGTGGTGTCAAGCGCGCCCGCGGCGGTGAAGCGAACGATGACCATGCGCGGCTGAGAGGAACTGCCGCTGACGAACGCCGTCATCCCGCCGATGACGATCTTACCGTCGGATTGGACGGCGATGGTATTGGCATGGGCGCGGTCCCGCACTTTCGCCGTGGCGCGGCCGCCGACGCCGAAGCTCGTGTCGATCGCGCCGTTGGCGAGGAACCGCGCGACGACGAGATCGGAATCCCTGCTCGTCGCGTTCCACGTGCTGCCGGCGACGAGAAATCTGCCATCGGGCAACACCGTGATGGAGCGGCCCTCGTCGCGCGGGCCCGCGGAGAGCATGGGAGGAAATGCGCTGTCCAACGCGCCCGGCGCCAATGTCGACCCAATGGGCGCGGCGTTGTTGTCGATCGTCACCGTAAGCGGCGAGGAGAGCGACTCGTTGCCCGCTGTGTCCAAGGCCCCCACCGTGTACGTCGACGTGCTGTCGGGGAGCGTGTAAGACTGGAACCAGGCCGTCCCGGACGAATACGCATGGCTGATCAGCCCCCCGTCCCGATAAAGCTGGAAAAAGTTCCCGCTCCCGACGAAGACGTTAAAGCGCGGGGTGGCGTCGGTGGTGATATTGTCGCTGCTGCTGACGCCGCTGTCGCTGCCGGCGTCGAGATCGGGCGCGGCGGGGACGGGCGGCGGGGTGGAGTCGATCGTCACGAAGCGCGTCCCGGACGCGGCTGATTCTGGCTGCCCCGGCGCCAGCTGCCGTGCCGTGAGGACACGCGCGCCGTCGGGGATGTCGAACGTCCCGCTGGTCGTGATGACCGCCGTCTGCGCATTGGCCACGACCGACCCGACCCGGATGCCGTCGGCGTAGAGCGTGACCGTTGTGCCGGCGATCACGTTGGGGACATAGAACGTCAGCCGCTTGGCGGCCGAGCTGTTGTCGAGCTTCGTGACAGAATCGTTGTTGAACCGCCCGGTGTCGCTCCCGACCGTCAGCACCGGCGTGCCTGGCGCAACGTGCCCGATCGTCCTTGCGCCGAAATCGAGTCCCGTGCGGTTGGTCGAGGCCACGACCACCTTGTGCCCCAGCGGGTAGTATTCGCCCGCGCTCATCTTGTAGATCGCGTCGCCCAGCCGCAGTGCGTCGACGCGGCCGTAATCGGTGTTCGTGTTGGCGACGTTGTCGTCTTCGTTATCGCCGTCGTACACCATCGTGGCGGTGTCGAGCATGAGCTGGCGGAACTCGGCGAGGGTGAGCTTGCGCCCGATGCGCTGCATCGCCAACTGCTGCGCGAGCACGGCCAGCCCGGCGATGTGCGGCGAGGCCTGGCTCGTGCCGGAGTAGCCGATCATCGAGCCGTTGTAGTACGCGCCGGTGATCTCCCCGCCGGGCGCGAAGATGTCGGTCATGGTGGTCGAGCGCTGCGAGAAGCTGGTGATGCGGTCGGGCCCGGTCGTGGCATCATACGCGCCGCTGGTCCACGAGCGCGACCCGAGGCTCGCATCGTAGACCGCGCCGACGCCCAGCGAGTTGGGATCGGTCGCGGGGTAGCCCGCCCCGGGCTGCTGGAACTCGTAGAACGAGTTGCCCGCGGCGGAAACCACCAGCACGTTCTGCGCCGCCAGCGCCGCCATCTCGTCGGCGATGCCGTACAGTTGCTGCGGCGTTGCCCAGTTCTGGCCGTCGCTGAGCGACATGTTCACGGCCGCGATATTGTACGCCGCGGCGTTGGCCACGAGCCACTGCAGCGCGCTTTCGATGTAGCTGAACTGACCGGTGCCGTTGTTCCTGAACACCTTCAGCGCGATGATGTTGGCGCCCGGCGCCATGCCCGAGTGAGTGGCGTCGCTGCCGGCGGCAATGCTCGTCACGTTCGAGCCGTGCCCGTTCACGTCCGACGCGTCACCGTCGTTGTCGGCGAAGTCCCACTGGTACACAATTCGATCGGCGATGCCGTTGCTGTCGGCGTCGGGGCCGAACATCGGGTGGTTCAGGTCGATGCCCGTGTCGAGCACGGCGACGGCGAACCCCGCGCCGTTGATCCCGCTGAAGCGGCCATCGGCGCGAAAGTCGGTCAGCCGGATCAGCGTGTTCGATTGAGCGTCGGTCGGCGCCGGCTCTCCCTCATCGACCTCTCCCTGAACGTGCACGGCGACTTTGGATCCTGTCGTCTGGACCTTCGGCACGGCCGTCCGCGCGGCGCCGGCGGGACGCTCGTTCACGCCCGGCGCATCGATGGATGGGTAGGTCTGCTGCCACCCAACCGGAACTTCCTGCGCGACGTAGTACGTACCCGCCGCGAGGTTGGCGAAGGTGTAGACGCCTGATGCGTTGGTGACGGTCGAGAGCTCACCCGCGTCGCGGCGGCGGTTCTTGTTCTGATCGAGGTAGACTGTCCACCCCGCCAGCGCCGGCTCGCCCGCGTCGAACGAGCCGTTGCCGTTGAGGTCCTCTGCCAACGTGCCGCTGATCGCCGCCGCCAGCAGCGTGCGCCGCTCGAGGTCCTCCACGACATGACCCGCCGCGCCCGCGACCGCCCCGCGACGACCCCAACGCCCACCGCGCATCTTCACCCGTGATGTCAAAGGCTCCTCCCGCTCGCTTCAAGGCCTCAAAGCCCGTGCGCACCGACCGAGCCCGCCACAGTTGGGGGGCGAATGAAATGAAATCCCACTTTTTGTCCCGGGATCGTACCGGGGCACGCGCAACGGCGTCAACGAAATTGCCGCCGAACCGGACGTCTACAGAATGTCGCGCCAAACGCCAGCGACGACCCCCTGGGGTGCCAACCCCTGGTTTAATCATTCTGGTCGACCCGTCTTGCCTTACGCGCGGGTGAACTGCTCGGCTAGCGACGTCACGCGCGCTTGCGCTTCCGGCTTTGAGGGGAGGTCCTGGAAATCGAGGATGTGCGCGATGGACATCGTCCGCCAGTCCTCCCCCACCCTGTAGCGCGATCGTCCCCGACGCGCGTCACGACCACAGCGCTGCTGTCACCGGTGATCACCATCGACGGCTCGGTGATGCCGTACGTCGTGCTGTTCACCAGCTGCATACGGAACGGCTTGAACGGCTGGTCGTGCAGCTCGCGCTGAAGGTCGAGGTAGGTCATCCGCGCTTCCTGGGGCGCTTCCCGCCGATCGGTTCGTGCAAGTCGCTGAACTGAACCATGTGCGACAGCGCCACCGTCCGCCAGCGCTTGACCAGCGGGTATCCCTCCGCGTCGTGGGCCAACTCGGTGGGAAGAATGACGGATGATTCTTCGACCAGAACCATCCCGGCATTGGTCACGGGGATGCTTGAACCGTCACTGAGATGAATCCGAAAAGGGCGAAACGGATTATCGTAGAGGCGATGGTTAAGGCCCGTTCGGGTCATGATTTGACTATAGCCTCGCTACATCCCCTTCGCCTTCTCCCTCACCTCAGCCAACGTAAAGGAACGCCTGCTTCCGGTCATGGGCGCGGCCGTCGGTGATGTCCTCGAAGCTGCGGAGCGTGTCCGCGATCTTCGTGTAGACGCCCTCTCTTGCCGGTGAACTGCTCGGCGACGATGAAGCGCTGGGCGAGGCGGGCGATCGACAGTGCCGTGCAGACGATCAGTAGAGGATTGACGGCATGAACGCGCCGCGCGGCTCGTTGTACAGGCCGTGGCTCATCAAGGTGAGCGGTTGCACGTGCTTCAGCCCCTTGGAGAGGCACCAGCGGAACACCTCGCCATTGCGCGACGGCAGCAGCATGCCGGGGCCGGTGATCCGGTCACCGCCGCCGATCAGCGCACGCAGGCCGTCGTTGGTCAAGGCAACACAGTGGCCGAAGAACCCGAGTTCCGACATGTACCCGACCACGCGCCCCGCCTGCTCGACGACGCGGGCGGTGCCGCGGGCGATGCTGCTGGAAAGTTCGTCCGTGCGGTCGTGGCCGTGTACGCGCCGGCAGACGTCGGCGCAGGCGTCCAAGTCTGCCGGCGCCGCCGGGCGGACGTCGTGGCCGGGGACCGCCTCCCGGACCGGGTCGCCGTTGAGACAGACCAGCGGCTCGCGCACGTCGAAGCCGAGCTTCGTGTAGAGCGAGAGCGAGCGTGTGTTGTACCCGGCCTGCACCAGCCGCACGCCCGCGAAGCGGCGCTCGGCGGCCCGCTGCATCACCGCCTCCATCATCCGCCGCCCGACCGACAGGTCCTGCGCCGATGGGTCCACGGTGACCGGCCCAACCCCGGCGATCGGCTCCCACTCCCACAGGAAGTTGCTGCCCACGACGCGGCCGTTGTGCTCGGCGACGACGCCCCATACAAACGGCGCGTTGAGGATCATCCCCATCACCCCCGCCGCCACCTCGGGAGCGGGGAAGTCAGGCGGAAAGTTATGCCGGCGGCTGATGTCGCTGAAGGCCTCGAAGCAGATTCGGGACGTCACCTCGGCATCCGCCGGTGTGGCGGAGCGGAGCGTGACCCGGCGGTTCGTGTCTTGCATCGGGCGAACCATGATACCGGAACGATGTTCCCGCTCAAGAGGAGGGTTGGACAGCCCCGCGCGAAATGCACGACGGTGAGCCAGCGTCCGCTGGTTCGCGCTCGTCCAGTGCGTGTCCGCCATCGGCTTGCCGTCGCGCCGGTGATGTTGAACCGACAACCGCAGAGCCCGGCGACTGCCGCCGCCTTGGCGTTTGATCCGACTGCTGCTCCCGCGGGAGCTACATCGCCTTGGCCTTCTCGCGGACCTCATCGATGCTGCCCACATACAGAAACGCCTGTTCCGGCAACTCATCCGCGCGCCCGTCGGTGATCTCTTCGAAGCTTCTCAGCGTGTCGGCGATCTTCGTGTACACGCCCTTCTTGCCCGTGAACTGCTCGGCGACGAAGAACGGCTGGCTGAAGAACCGCTCGATCTTGCGGGCGCGGCTCACGATCAGCTTGTCCTCTTCGCTCAGTTCGTCCACGCCGAGGATGGCGATGATGTCCTGCAGGTCGCGGTAGCGCTGAAGCATGTTCTGCACCTTGCGCGCGACGCGGTAGTGGTCTTCGCCGACGATCTGCGGGTCGAGCGCGCGGCTGGCCGACGCCAGCGGGTCCACGGCGGGGTAAATCCCCTTGCTGGCGATGCTGCGCTCCAGGTAGATGAACGCGTCGAGGTGGGCGAACGCGTTGGCCGGGGCGGGGTCGGTCGGGTCGTCGGCGGGCACGTACACCGCCTGCACGCTCGTGATCGCGCCATTCTTCGTGCTGGTGATCCGCTCCTGCAGCTCGCCCATTTCCGTCGCCAGCGTCGGCTGATAGCCCACTGCGCTGGGCATACGGCCAAGCAGCGCCGACACTTCCGAACCGGCCTGCGTGAAGCGGAAGATGTTGTCGATGAACAGCAGCGTGTCTGCGCCCGTCTCGTCGCGGAAGTACTCGGCCATCGTCAGCGCGCTCAGCGCCACGCGCAGGCGGGCGCCGGGCGGCTCGTTCATCTGGCCGAAGACCATCACGGTCTGGTCGATGACGTGCTTACCCGTGTTGCCGATCTGCGCTTCCTGCATTTCCAGCCACAGGTCCGTGCCTTCGCGCGTGCGCTCCCCCACGCCGGCGAACACGGAGTAACCGCCGTGCTGCTGCGCGATGCGCGCGATCAGCTCCTGGATAACCACTGTCTTGCCGAGGCCGGCTCCACCGAACAAGCCGGCCTTGCCGCCTCGCAGGAACGGGGTGAGCAGGTCGATCACCTTGATCCCGGTCTCAAACACCTCGGCCTTGGGGCTTAGATCGGTGAAGGGCGGGGGCTCGCGGTGGATGGGCCGGTATCCCCCGCCGGCGACGATCGGACCGCGGTTATCGATCGGCTCGCCTAGCAGGTTGAACACCCGCCCCAGCGTTTCCTTCCCGACCGGCACGGACAGCGGCGCGCCAGTGTCGACGACGTCGACCCCCCGGCGGAGGCCGTCGGTCGAGCCCAGCGCCACGGCGCGGATCTTCCCGCCGCCCAGATGGGAGGCGACTTCGCCGGTCAATTTGATCGTCGTGCCGTTGTCGGTCGAATCAATCTTGATCGCATTGTAGATCGCGGGCAGCGCGTCTGCGGGGAACTCGGCGTCGAACGTCGAACCGATCACCTGCGTGATCTTTCCGGTGGCGGGCATCGCGGATCCTCTCGGGTATGGCTCAGCTCAGGGCCTCGACGGGTCAGACGAGCGCAACGCAAGCGCCCGCCGCCAAGGGCGGGAGATTGTATCAATCCTTCACAAGGGGGCAACAATGGCGGTTTGCGGTACCCGCCTCCTCCAACATCTAACGCCGGCTCGACCCAAGGACGTATTGCGGGGGATGGCGTTTTGCCAGCAGTCTGGTTTTGCTGGTGACCTGGCTACATGAAGACGACGTTCGATCTTCCCGAGGAGTTGGTGCGGCAGCTCAAGCTTCGCGCCCTCCGCGACGGGCGAAAGCTGAAAGACGCGGCGGCCGATGTGCTCCGCGCGGGGCTGGAGGCGTCACCGCGCCCCGCCGCGCCCTCCGAAAAGCCTGCGCAGGTGGTAAAGGATAAAAAGACCGGCCTCCCCGTCATCCAGTGCCGCCGCGCTGCGCCGCGCGCCCATGAACTGACGCCGGATCGGGTCGCCGACATCCTCATCGCGCAGGAGGCGGAGTGGGCAGCAGGGTGATCCTCGCTGACACGGACGTCTGGCTCGCGCTCGTGCTCTCCCGGCACGTGTTCCATTCCGACGCGCGCGATTGGTTCGACCATCAGTCCGCGATAGCGTCGCAGCGCCAGGAACGAGAGGATCACCCCGCAATTTACTTCTCGCCGCTGCGCGTCGAGCGTGTGGGTACACACGCCACGGGCGAGACGCCCCTGCCCCTGCCACAATGCCCTGCCACAATGCCCTGCCACGGCGCCCGTGCCACGACGTCACTACGCGAGGACTGGTTTGACGACCTTGCCGTGCACGTCGGTTAGTCGGAAGCGGCGGCCTTGGAACTTGTAGGTGAGGCGCTCGTGGTCGATGCCCAGAGCATGGAGGATCGTGGCCTGGAAATCGTGCACGTGCACGCCGTTGTCGGCGACGTTGTGGCCGAAGTCGTCGGTCTGGCCATATGACATGCCGCGCTTGATGCCGCCGCCGGTCATCCAGACGGTGAAGGCGTAGGGGTGGTGGTCGCGACCCCAGGCGGCGGTGTCGTTGATGTCGCCCTGGAGGAACGGTGTCCGCCCGAACTCCCCGCCCCAGATGACCAGCGTGTCGTCGAGCAGGCCGCGTTGTTTCAGGTCCTTCACCAGCGCCGCCGACGGGGCGTCAACGTCGGTGCACTGGATCTTCAACTGTGAGTTGAGGTTCCGGTGCTGATCCCAGCCGGCGTGCATGAGCTGCACGAAGCGCACGCCGCGCTCGATGAGGCGCCGAGCCATGATGCAGTTGTACGCGTAGCTCCCCTGGCGCTTGACGTCCGGGCCATACATGTCGAGCACGGCCTGGGGCTCGGTCGAGAGGTCGGTCAGTTCCGGGACGCTCGTCTGCATCTTGTAGGCCATTTCGTACTGGCTGATGCGCGTGGCGATCTCCGGGTCGCCGAACTCGGCGAGCTTCATCTCGTTGAGCTTCGCGACGTCGTCGAGGATGCCGCGGCGGATCTCGGCGCTCATGCCGTCGGGGTTGGAGAGGTACAGCACCGGATCGCCGCTGCCGCGGAACTTCACACCCTGATAGCGCGACGGGAGGAAGCCGCTGCCCCAGTAAAAGTCATAGAAGATTTGCCCGCAGCTGGCTTCCTTGTCGCGGCTGGTCATCACGACGAACGCGGGAAGGTTTTGGCTGTCGGCGCCCAGGCCGTAGGTGAGCCACGACCCCATGCTCGGCCGGCCGGGCTGCTCGCCGCCGGTGAGGAAGAAGGTGATGGCCGGGGCGTGGTTGACCGCGCCGGTATGCATCGACTTGATGAAGCATAACTCGTCGGCGATCGAGGCGGTGTGGGGGAGGAAGTCGCTGACCCACGCGCGGCTGTCGCCGTGCTGGGCGAAGGTGGAGATCTCCGAGAGCACGGGCTTTGACTTCTGGTTCCCGGTCATTGTGCTGAGGCGCTTGCCGCCCTGGACCTCTTCGGGGATCTGCTTGCCGTGCCACTCGCGGAGCTTGGGCTTGTGGTCGAACAGATCGACGTGGGACGGAGCGCCGTTCTGGAACAGGTAGATGACGCGCTTGGCCTTGGGCGCAAAGTGCGGGAGGTCGGATAGCACGTCGCTCGCGGCGCCACTGGACGGTGCGGTGGTCGGCGAGCCGAGGGCCGCGGACATCAGGTCGTTGTTGAAGAGATGCGCCAGCGCCGCCGTGCCGATGCCGGCGGCCGTGCGCCCAAAAAGCGCGCGGCGCGTGATGTGTCGGCGGTTATCGGTGAATGGGCTCATCGTCGTCCACTCTCTTCTTCCCCTTCGTAGCAGGGGTTTTCAACCCGTGCCATAAGCTGAATGCACGGGTTGAAAACCGTGCTACGGGGAGCGTCATTCGTTGTTCAGCACTTCGTCCAGGTTCAGGATGGCCAGGCACACGCCGGTGAGCGCGGCGTGCTCCACGGGGTCGAGCTTCTCGTCGCGCTTGCGCTCGCCGACGGACAACAGCTTCGCCGCCGCGTCCTTATCGTTCGCATACTGGCTCTTCAACCGCGCCAGCGCCGAGACGAGTACACCGCGCTCCTTCTCGCCCGGCGTGCGGCCGGTGACGTAGCGATAAGCCGTCGCGACGAGCTTGTCCGGCGAGTGGTCCTCGCACTTGTGCATCGCCCGCTCCGCCAGGGCCCGCGCCGCTTCGACGTACGTCACGTCGTTCAGCGTCGTCAGCGCGTGCAGCGGGGTGTTCGTGCGGTTGGGTTTGACTGTGCAGACCGTGCGCGACGAGGCATCAAAAAAGCCAGTCGGCCCGACGATGCGACGCCAGAAGACATACGCGCCGCGCCGATACAGCGCATCGCCGTGATCCTGCTCGTACTTGATTTGACCAAAGGTCGCCTCTTCCCAGATGCCCGGCGGCTGATAGGGCTTCACCGGCGGCCCGCCGATCTTCTCGACCAGTAAGCCGCTGGCGGCGAGGGCCTGGTCGCGGATGACCACGGCGGGCAAGCGAAAGCGCGGGCCGCGCGCGATAAGGCGGTTCTCGGGGTCGCGCTCGAATGCTTCGGGGGTGACTTTGGAGGACTGGCGGTATGCGGCGCTGGTGACGATCAGCCGGTGCATGGCCTTGACGTCCCAGCCGCGCTCGCGGAATTCGACGGCCAACCAGTCGAGCAGCTCGGGATGCACCGGGTGTTCGCCCTGCACGCCGAAGTCTTCGCTGGTCTTCACGATGCCCGTGCCGAAGAACTGCTGCCAATAACGGTTGACGGTAACGCGCGCGGTCAGCGGGTTCTGCTCGTCGACCATCCACTTCGCCAGCGTCAGCCGGTTCTTCGGCGCGTCCGGTGGCAAGGGGTTCAGCACCGCCAGCACGCCGGGCTCGACCTTCTGGTCCGTCGGGCTGTTGTACGCGCCCTTGTCAAGCACGAACGTCTCGCGCGGCTTGGCGTCGTTCATCACCATGACTTTGGTGAGGCTGTTCTCGAACTCGGTGACGCGCTGCTGCGCTTCGTTGACGGCTTCATTCAGCGCCTTGAACTCCGGCGACACGCGAGTGCGGTAGTAGTCACGAACCTGCTTCTTCTGTTCGTCGCTGCGCTGATCCGCTGGGACGGCCATCGCCTCGCCGACGGCGGGAGGAAGCACCTGGCCATCCGTCAGCGATAAGCGGAACTTGCCCAGGGTGTGCTGTTTGTGCTCCGATGCGTAGTGCAGCCGCAGCCGCAACTCGCGGTCGGACCCGCCGGCCACGTCGCCGGCAAACTTGAAGACGGCCGTCAGCTTAGACGGGTCCGGCGCCTTGTAGACGGCCCACCCGGTCCGGGGATCGGGTTCAGTTGCTCCGCCAACGTCGAACTTCGGTTGCGAAAATGTTGCGTCCGCGCCGGCAAAGCCGAGCGGCCGCTTGTCCAGCGGGTTGGAGATGCCGACCGAGGTCGCTTCAATGTACGTCAGCGCGAAGTTGCCGGCGTCGGGCGCGCGGCCGGGGCCGTTGTTCGGCAGCGAATCGTCCTGCAGCGCGTCAAGGCGCAGTCCGGTCACCTTCGCCAGGTCCGTCTTGAGCACGAGCTCGTGGATGTCATTGTCGGGACTCTCACCGGAGAGGAGGACCGCGCCGTCCGGCTGCGTCGTCACCGTTGCGCCGGCGGTCGAGGAGACGGACGCGGGCGTCACGACCTTCCACGCCCCCGGCGCAACCGACTTCTCCCACTCCGCCTGTTTGGCGTCGATCTCCGGCAGCTTGGCCGCGAGCTTTTCCTGCGCGTCGGTCGCGTTTTTCTGGTGGAAGGCGAGGTTGCGCTGCTCGGCGTCGCTCATGACGCTCATCACCGGCGCGACATTGCCGCCCTGGATGTAGCGCTGCTCGCCCGTTTCCTCGGATTGGTTGAAGTAGGCGTAGAACGAGAAGTATTCCTTGTGGCTGATCGGATCGAACTTGTGGTCGTGGCAGCGCGCGCAGCCGACGGTGAGCCCGAGGAAAGTCGTGGCCGTCGTCTCGGCGCGGTCCATGACATTCTCGACGCGCGTCTCTTCGGGGATGCGCCCGCCCTCACCGTTGAACGGGTGGTTGCGGTTGAACGCCGACGCCAGGCGCTGGTCCTGCGTGGCGCTGGGGATCAGGTCGCCGGCCAGCTGCCAGGTGAGGAACTGATCGAACGGGAGGTTCTCATTCATCGCGCGAATGACCCAGTCGCGCCACGGCCACATCGTGCGGATGGGGTCGTTCTGATAGCCGTTGGTGTCGGCGTAGCGGGCGGCGTCGAGCCAGTTCCAGACCATGTGCTCGCCGTAGCGCGGGCTGGCGAGCAGACGGTCGACCACCTTCTCGTATGCGTCGGGCGACGCATCGGCGACGAACGCATCCACTTCCTCCGGCGTCGGCGGGAGCCCCGTCAGATCGAGCGTCACCCGGCGAATGAGGGTCGGCTTGTCGGCTTCGGGCGAAGGCTTCAGCCCGTCGCGCTCCAGCCGCGCCAGGATGAACCGGTCCATCGCATTCCTGGGCCAGGTCGTGTCCTTCACGACCGGCTGATGCGGCCGCACCGGCGCGACCAGCGACCAGTGCTTGCCCCATTGCGCCCCCTGCTCGACCCACAGCTTGATGGTGTCGATCTGCTTTGGCGTGAGCTTCCGGTTCGACTTGGGCGGCGGCATCTTCTCCGCCTCGTCCTCGTTGATGAGGCGGAGGATCATCTCGCTCTCGGCCGGTGAGCCGGGGACGAGAATGGCGTAACCGTCACGCTTGGCGGTGGGGCCTTCCTTGGGGTCGAGGATGTCCAGGCGCAGGTCGGCCTTTCGGTGGCCGGCGTCGGGGCCGTGGCAGAAGTAGCAGTTGTCGGAGAGGATCGGTTGGACGTCGCGCGCGAAGTCGACCAGGGGCTGGGTGGTGGGCGCATCGCTCAACGCGCTTGCGCAGAAGCTGAGGAGGATGGCGACCGGCGCGAGGCGCCGGTGCGTGGCGTGAAACATCATTTCCTCGTAAAGCCGCTAAGCTGCAAGCGGCAAATCCGCTGGCCCAGTGTGCCCTCGCAGTCAATTTCCCGCCAGCCGATGTTGCGCAATCCCTTTGCGACTTTGCGCGGGACCGTGCGCTACCTGCGGTAGTTGGTACGTTGCGTAAGTCCGTCTGTTGCGGGAATTTCGGAGGGAGGGGCAGCCACAGAGACACAGAGGCACAGAAGGCCACGCAGCGGTGTTTCTGTGGGCTCCCCCGCATTTCCGTTTAGCGCATCACACGTTCCCGAAAGACCTTGCTGAACGCGGCTTCGCGCGGGCGCAGGAGGGTGAGGCGCTGGCCACCGTACTCGGCCACATAAAGGTTGCCGGTTCGGGGGTCTTCGATAAGGTCCAGCGGGTCAATGAAACTGGTGAGGCCGCTCACGCCGGTGACCGATTCGGTCACGTCGCCGTTGGGGCCGGGCGTGAGGATCATCACGTCGTCGCCGCCGCTGTAGCGGGTCACCAATAGCTTGCCGCGCAGGGCGCCATTAAAGGTGTTCGACTGGTATTCGATCACCCCGTTGGGCGAAACGCTCTTGCCGAAGTCGTAGGCGGCGGGCTTCCAGTTCGACGGGGGGCGCGTGCCGACCGGGTACTCGCGCACTTCGATCGGGTCGATGCCGTCGGTGGGGTTGCCGCCGTTGAGGACATACTCTCCGCGCGCGGGGTTGGGATGCCCGTAGTAGCACCCCTTCTCGACACGGAGCAGCAGATCGGACTGGGTGGAGACGTTTTGAAGCGCGGGGATGGATCGATCCGGGCTGGCCGGCGTGTTCCCCCCGCGGGCGGCGCCGTTGATGGGGACGTACAACTTGCCGTTCGAGTGGAACACGAGGTCAAAGGCGACGCGCACGCCGGTGGCGTAGACGGTGAGCGCACTCTCCCCCGAACTTGCGCTCGGGGCCGCGAGAGACTTTGCGTCGAGGGTTCCCGTGATCAGGCGCGGGTCGAGGCGCAGCATTGCTGCGGTGAGCGAGCTCTCCTGGCGCATGTTCCACTTGCGGTCGGGGGCCCCCGTGGAGGTCATGCTCGCCTGGTTGAAGTAGATCGCGCCGTCCGGGCCGAACTCCAGCTGGTTGTTCAGATGATCGCGGTACGCGCGCGGCAGATTGACGACGACGTCCTGGCACATCGCTAAGTCCGGGCCGGTCAGGCGCGTGATCTTGCCGCTCCAGTTCGGCGCTTTTTCCAGCGCCATCGCGCCATGGCTGACCCAGAGCACGAGCGTCCGCGGGGTGGAGGCAGGGTCGAAGCGAATCCCGGTGATCAGCCGCGGGCCGCGATTCGACTGCTGGATCGTCGAGATCACCTGCGGCGGCAGCAGCGTGCCGTCGGCATTGATCGCGTAGCGCAGGATGCGCCCGTCGAACGTGCCGGCATAGAGGTGGCCATCGGGGCCGAGCGTCAGGCAAATCGCGACGCCGTCGCTGTCACGCAATGGGACCTTCTCGAATGCGATCGGGTAATCACTCATCGCCGTGCCGGCGGCCGTCGTGAACGTCGAGGTGAATGGCGCGAAGCCCGTCCCGCCGGAGTCTTTCAGACCGCTCGTGACTTGAAACGTGTACGCGGTGGCCGGCTGAAGCATTTCGGCCGGCTGGAGGACGATGGCGTCGCCGGCGCCGCTGGTGTTGACGACGGCCTTCACCGGCGCCCGGTCGGCGGCGCGGTAGAGCTTCACTGTGTCGGGGCCGATCGTCTTCGCGTCGACGCCCTTGCCCTTGTTCGGCAGGTGCAGATCGGCGGCGATGAACGCGTTGGGCAGAACATTGCGCGCCCCGTTCATCGGGCGCGTGCCCGTGACGTGCAGCGTCCCCCGCGGGTCAAAACGCAGCGGGTCGGAAATCCAGACCCCCAGCGTCGCGGTGAGTCCGATAAACGGGAGCAGCGCCACCAGCACGAAAACGGCCGCGTCGCGGCTTCGGTAGGGGCGGGGAACGGTCGCGTACGGCATCGTCGACACAGCGCGGATCATCCAACGTTCATCGGCGTCGGGAATGGACTCGTTTACCCCACCGCCTGGCGCAGGGGCGGACGGTAAACGGTAGGGGCGTTCCCCGCTGACAGCAACTCCCCGGCGAGGGCAACATTCGCTATGGGGGCCGCGCGCCGTTTCCCCGTTGCCGCGGATCACCTCGCTGTGCGAAAACGCAGCCACATATGGGCGAGCGCGAGCATCAGACCGGCGGATCGAGTGGGAACGGCGGAGACCACCGCAGCGAGCGCGACGCCTTCGCCCACAAAGCGCTGCTCGCCAGCGTCATCGGCATGGCCGTCGTCGCGCTGTTCCTGCTCCTGTGGTATTCGGTCTACGTGCTGTTCCTGCTGTTCGCCGGCGTGCTGCTGGCGATCCTGCTGCGGGCGCTGGCGGAACTGGTGGCGCACTATTCGCGGCTGTCGCACCGGTGGTCGCTGGCCGTCGTGCTGGTGGTGCTCGCTCTTGGGATCGCGGCGTTCTGGTACATTGCTGCGGCCAACCTGACGCAGCAGATCGCGCAGCTGTCTGAGCAGTTGCCCGGCGCGTGGGAAAATTTTCAAAGTCGGCTGCGCGAGTCGGAGATCGGGCGCTACGCCCTGAACAACTTCACCCCCGCCACTCGACCAACAACCGCGCCGGGGGACGCGCCATCACCAATGAACGGCGACGGCGGCGGCGGGTTCGTCGGGGCGCTGGTCGGCGGCTTCGGCGGCTTCCTCACCACCGTCGTCGACGTGATCGCGGCCATCGTGGTGATTCTGTTCACCGGTTTGTTCCTCGCGTTCGACCCCAGACATTACGTCCGCGGCGCGATCCGCCTGGTCCCTCAAGCGCACCGCATGCGCGCGGGCGACGTGCTCGGGGCGATGGGTTACACGCTGAAGTGGTGGCTGATCGGGCAGGGCATCACCATGACCGTCATCGCCATCGCCACGTGGATCGGGCTGGCGATCATCGGCGTGCCCCTGGCGTTCGTGCTCGGCATCATCGCGGGGCTCTTCAACTTCATCCCCAACTTCGGCCCGCTGTTCTCCATGGTCCCCGCGACGCTGCTGGCGCTGACGATCTCCCCCGGAAGGGCGATTGCCGTGATCGTCATGTTCATCGTGCTCCAGAACCTCGAGGGGAACCTGCTCACGCCGCTGGTCCAGCGCAAGGCGGTAGACCTCCCGCCCGCGCTGGGGATCATCACTCAGATCCTGCTGGGCATCCTCGTCGGCGCGGTGGGGTTGATGTTCGCCTGGCCGCTGGCAGCCGTGGTCGTGCTGGGCGTCAAGATGCTCTATGTGGAAGATGTCCTCGGCGACGAACTACCCACCCCCGACGACGACTGGCGCACCCAGGAGGTCCGCGACGCGAGGCGCGAGGCGCGGAAAGTCATTCACGATGAGAAGAAGGAGGAATGAAGAAAAATTGTCAGTTGTGAGTCGTCAGTTGCCAGCGAAGAGCCGCCGCATTGCACGGACTACTCGACCACCGTCACCGTCAGCTTCTGGCGGCCCCACTTGAGCGCTTCGGTGTGGGAGTCGAAATACACGTCGAGCTTGTTGCCCTTGATCGCCCCGCCACGATCGAGGACTTCGACGGGCTCGGCGCCGGCGTAGCCCGGGATGATCAGCTTGGTACCGAACTTGAGGTGCCTGTCGGCGGCGACGAACCGGCCGTTGTTGTAGCTCACTCGCTTCCCGCTGGCCGTGACGCCTTGGGCGTTCGGTCCACAGCACTTCTTGCAGGGGCAGTAAGCGGTGACTTCCATCTCGATGGTTCTGACCGCCGGCGTCACGGGGACGATCAGCTCCGGAGCGATCACCGTCTCGACGAGCTCCGGCCCGATCATCGCCGCCGCCAGCTCGACGGCCGGCTCTTCGATCGTGATGGCCGGAGCGGTCACCTCGGGAGCGGCGGGAGCAGCGGCGCGAACGCGCTTGACATCCTCTTTCGACGCTGCCCGACCCACCACCGTCCCCGCCGCGCCCAGCGTGAAAATCACGATCGAGGCGACGAGCACCCGGCGAATGATTTGCTGCGAAGAAGTCAAGTGAATCGACGTCATGGTGCCCAAACAATACCCCGTCGCCGCGCGTCAGGAACGGAAACCCTCAAGCCCGCAGCGGGCGATGCCCGATCTATGACAACTGCACCTTTTATCCCGCCAACCTTCCCCCGTCAAAGGGTCAAGACGCAAGTTGTTTTTTATTGGACGCGCGCCGCGACGCGCTGTCGTGTAAAGTGTTTGTGCATACGCTCTGGGAGGGATGTTGCCGCCGCGCAACAACTGCGCCTTCAATTTCAATTCTACAAATGCAAGGGGATTGGGATCTGTATGGGCGGGGAACAGTGGAAGCAGCGCGCGAAGACGGCCGGCCCTGGCATTGCTGCCCGGGGCCGGTCCACGTCTTTTTAGGGGGAGTCGTGTTTCGTTTTGGCGATTACGCGGCGTCGGCGGGGGCGATGGCGCGGTCGACCTTGCGGGCCTGGGCCTTGCGGATGCGACGGGTCCGACCGACCGTCTGCTGGTCCACGGTCGCCTTGCGGGTCGGGTGATCGTTGGCGACCTGCACGGCTTCGGCGGCGTCGGGGGCGTAGAGGTCGGCGCCGATTTCCTCGGCCAACCCTTCGGCCCGCTTGTAGATCCCGCCGCAGCACATCACCTGCATCTCCGGGCAGCTGTTCACTTCGCGGAGGTAATCGATCAGCTTGCGCACGGCGGGTACTCCGCTGGGGAGCGTGCCGAACATGATCAGCAGCTCGGGGCGCTCTTCACCGATCAGTTTGAGGACTTCGTCCTCCGGGACGCCCCCGCCGGCGAAACGCACAGTCCAGCCGTCGCTCTCGAACAACTCTGCTGTGATCTGCCCGCCCAGTTCTTCGGGTTCGTCGTTGCCGCAGAAGATGAGCGCTTTCTTCCCGTTGGTCGCGTTGCGCTGGAGCCGGCCGGCGACCTGTTCGGTCATGCTGCGGTTGAGGCGCGTGGCAAGGTTCAGGGAAGAGACCGAGATGCGGTCATCGCGGTAGAGCTGCTGGAGGAGCTCCATCGTCGGCCAGATGAGCGTGGTCAGGAGTTCGAAGGCCGAGAGCCCCCCTTCGAGGGCGGTGTCGACCAAGGCTCGGCAGGCGGCGCGGTCGCCGGTGAGGAGGGTTTCCAGGTAAACCTGCGAACGGGTGGTGGTGATCTGCTGGCTCATAGGACGTTTCTCCGGGTCCGGCCGCTGCATCCGCGTCGCTGGCCGATCCATTTTGACATCCGGAGGCGTCCTTGCCACCGATTTTGCTCGTCGCATGTTAAACTGGATAACATTCCGACAAGAGAGGTATCGGGAACGATGGCGAAAATCCTTTATCCATTTTAACATGTTGGCGATTTGGAAAGCTCAAGCCCTTGGTGCGCATCATCTTACGCGCGGGGGGAGGGGGGTCCCATGGACTGGCGTCCATGGCTGCGAAAGCCAACTTTTTTGAGACGGAAGAGGATTTCGGCGCTGCGCAGCGTGTTTTTCAAGAGCATGGCGACCGTCATGGGTCCGACGCCGCCTGGAACGGGGGTGATGTGGGCTGCCTTTTCCTGGACGGCTTCGAAGTCGACGTCGCCGACCGTTTTCTTCGTCCCGTCGGGCTGCACGATACGGTTGATGCCGACATCCACCACCACCGCCCCGTCACGCACATCCTCGGCCCCGATCAAACCAGCCTTGCCCACGGCGACTACAAGCAGGTCAGCCCGCCGCGTGTGCGCCTTCAAGTCTTTTGTCTCGATGTGACAGAGCGAGACCGTCGCCATTTGCTCGGTCAGCAGGAGCGAAACGGGCTTGCCGACGATCTGGCTGGCGCCGACGACGGTCGCCTCGGCGCCCTTAATTTCTACGCCGGTGGATTTGATCAGCTCAATGACGCTCAAGGCGGTGCACGGCGCGATAACGGTGTGGCCATAGACGACGTAGCCGATGTTGGCGGGGTTGACGCCTTCGACGTCCTTCACGACGTCGATTTCGTATTGCAGCCGCGGCGCGTCCAGGTGGGCGGGGAGCGGCAGGTGCATCATGATCCCGGTGACGTTGGGATCGTCGTTCAGCCGGCGGATCTCACGCTTCACGTCCTTCTGCGCAACGTCATCGGGGAGAGTCAGGAGATCATAACCGATGCCCAGTGCGCGGCAGGCGTCCCCCTGCCGCTGGGCATACAGCGCGCCGGCGGGCGTGGCGCCGACAAGAATGGCCACGAGGTGGACGGGCTTGGGCAAGGCGCGAACGCGAACCGCAACATCCTGCTTGATGCGCTCGGCCAGAGCGATGCCGTCGATGATCTTGGCGGGCATGCAGGGCGGGATTATACGGGGCGTGTATACAGCGTGCGAATCTGCTGCATGCGAAGCCGGCGCAATGGGCGCAAAGCAGCCGCGCGTCCGGCGGCTTGCCACCTCACCGACGAGGCGGCGCCGCAGGAGCCCCACTTCTTATTCTTACCGACCAGTATCTTATCGACCCGATGAACCGCCAGGCGCGCGAGCTACCGGCAGTGGTAGTACGATCCGGTCGAGTAGTAGTAATGCCGGGGTCGCGCGTACCCGCCGCCGTAGTAGGTGGTCGAGTGGTAGTACACGGGCGGTGGCGCCACGTAGACCGGGGCGGGCGCGACATACACGGGCCGCTCATAGCACACGACTGGGGGCGGCGCAACGTAAACGGGTCGCGAGTAGTAGCTCGGCCGGCCGTAGTAGCTCGAGTGATGGTAGTAACTGGGGCGGCTGCTGTAGCCGAAGCGGGCATAGGAGTAATCGCCGTGATAGCCGTGGTTGCCGAAGCCGACCGAGAACCCGAAGCTGCTGCGCAACGAGTGGCCGCGGTCATAGTGTCCGCGGCCATGGTACCGCTCACCACGGTCATAGCGGGCCCCGCGGTCATACCGATGCTCCGCCGACGCGATCGCCGGCGCCATCACCAGCACTGCCAATGCCCCCAGAATCGCGAGTTTCATGATGAGCTCCTGTTCACGACTTGCTATCGCTACACAACTCAATTTTAGCCTCACCCGACAAGACACTCCTCAGCAAAAGAGGTTTGGGGTGAAGCGGGGTCATGCGCAACCCCAGCGCTTCCCGCCGCTTGCGGCTTAACACAGCACGAGATTGTCGCGATGCACCACCTCGTCGTACGCCGCCTCTCCCAGCAGCGCATGAACCTCGGCGGTCTTCTTTCCGCAGATCCTGCGGGCATCCTCGCTCGCGTAGTTGCTGAGCCCGCGGGCGATTTCTTTGCCTGCGCCGTTGACGATGGACACGACGTCGCCCGGCACGAATGTCCCGCTCACCTTCGTCACGCCCGCCGCCAGCAAGCTGCGGTTGCGCTGGGTGATCGCTGCCGCCGCGCCATCGTCGACCACGATCGACCCCGCCGACCGAGCGGCGCCAATCCAGCGGCTGCGCGAATTGCGCTTCTTCGGGGACGGGACGAACAGCGTCCCCAGCGATTCGCCCGCCAGCAGCCGCGGGAGCACATGCTCCTCGCGCCCGTTGGCGATGATGAGTGCTTCGCCGGCGTCGGTCACTGTCCTGGCCGCGTCGAACTTTGAGTTCATCCCGCCTTTGCCCAGCGCCGATCGTCCGATTCGGACCAGTTCGCGCGCCCGCTCGACATTCTCCACCAGCGGGACCGTCTCACCCGCCGCATCCAGCACACCATCGACGACCGTGAGCAGCACCAGCAGGTCCGCGCGGAGGGCGCTGGCAACAAGCGCGGCGAGAATGTCGTTGTCGCCGAATGTGATCTTCACGATCTCATCGGTGCTGATCGTGTCGTTCTCATTGATGATGGGGATGGCGCCCAGCTCGTGGGCGGCATGAATGGTATTGCGCACGTTGAGGAACCGCGTGCGGTCATCGATGTCCTCGCGCGTGAGCAGGACCTGCGCCACCGGGAGCTTGAACGGCTCGAACGCGTCGGCCCAGACGTCCATCAGACGCCGCTGCCCCACCGCGGCGACCGCCTGCAGCTTGGCCAAGTCGTGCGGACGCCGTGCGAGGTTCAACTCGGCCAATCCCGCGCCAACCGCGCCGGAGCTGACGATCGTGACGCCGATCTTGCGATTGCGCAGCTCCGCCACCTGCCGCGCGACCTCGCCGACGTACGGTGCATCGAGCCGCCCGTCTGCGTCGCTGAGCAATTGGGTGCCCAGCTTAATCACCACAGTCTTCACCGCGGCCAGGTGCTGTTTGCGCGTGGGGTCCATTGCCGTGAGGCGGGAAGTGTAAGGATTTGGCGGGGAATCGCACAGGGGGCGGGGGATGTGGCTCGGAAACAGCACGGCCGATATGATTCTATCGTGCCCGATCGAAGGCGAGGTGAGACGCGATGACCATCACGCTGAAGCCTGACGTTGAGAACCGACTGCAAGAGGCGGCGCGCCGCGAAGGCATCGAGCCGTCGGAGTACTCGAATAAGTTGCTCGACCAGACGTTGCCGCAGCCGAATCCCGACCAGTCGACGATCGAATCGCTGAACAAGTGGGAGGCGGACAACTGGACAGATGATCCGGAAGAGATCGCGCGCCGACAGGTCGAATTTGAGGAGTTTAAGAAGTCCGTTAATCGCAACCGCCTGGATATGGAAGGTCCTAACGCGCGCGTCCCGTTTCCATGAAGCAGATCATCGTTCTGGACTCGTCGCCGTCAGGGTTGTTGTTTCATCAGAACCCGCTCATCGCCGAGGCTGACGCGTGTCGTCAGTGGCTCAAGCGGCACTTGGTTGCAGGAGTGCGCATTGATCAAGGTCGCCATGATCGGCGCCGGCAGCGTGGTGTTCAGCAAGAACCTCACGGGGGACATCCTCTCGATCCCCGAGTTCAAGGGCGCGACGATCAGCTACATGGACATCGACGCGGAGCGGCTCGAGGTGGGCGCGAACCTCTGCCGCAAAGTCGCCAGGACGCTGGGTGCTAACCCCCGAATCGAAGCGACTCTCGATCGCCGCGCGGCGCTGGCCGGGGCGGACTTTGTCATCAACATGGTGCAGATCGGGGGGTTGGACTCGACGCTCGTCGACTTTGGGATCCCACGCAAGTACGGGCTGAACTTCACCATCGCCGACACCACCGGCCCCGGCGGGTTGTTCCGGGCGCTGCGGACGTTTCCGATGCTTACGGGCCTCTGCCGCGACATGTCAGAACTGTGCCCCAACGCCTGGCTGCTGAACTACTCCAACCCGATGAGCATGAACATGCAGACCATCACGCGCATCAGCAACGTGCGCGCGATCGGCCTGTGTCACAGCGTGCAAGGCACGTTCGACTGCCTCATGCGCTACATCGGCGAAGATCCGAAGGATATCGCCTTCACGTGCGCCGGCATTAACCACATGGCCTTCTATCTGCGTATCGAGAAAAACGGCGTCGACCTCTATCCGCGGCTGTTCGCGAAGCTCGACGACGCCGAGTGCTATGGGCAGAACAAGGTCCGCTTCGAGCTGATGCGCCGCCTCGGCTACTTCGTGACTGAGAGCTCCGAGCACAACGCCGAATACAGCGCCCATTTCATCCCGCACGGCCGCGCCTCGATCGAGCGGTACGACGTGCCGATCGACGAGTACCTCCGCCGCTGCGACGCAAATGTGCACGAGTACGAGACGATGCGGACGTTCAGCAGGAGCGATGAGCCGATGGAGATCCGACGCACCCAGGAATACGGCAGCACGATCATCCATTCGATCGTGACGGGCACGCCCAGCGTCGTGTACGGCAACATGCCCAACCGCGGCGCGATCTCGAATCTGCCGACTGACGCGATCGCCGAGGTCCCTACGCTGGTGGACCGCAGCGGGTGCCGGTTCACGACAATGGGCGAGCTGCCGCCGCAGTTGATCGGCTACATGTCCCCGCACGTGACGCAGCACGAGCTGTTCATCCGGGCGGCGCTCCAGGGCCGGCGCGATCACGTGTACCAGGCGGCGATGTTCGACCCCCTGACGGCGGCGACGCTCCCCCTCGACCGGATCGTCGAGCTATGCGACGAGATGATCGCCGCCCACGGCGACCTGCTCCCACCCCTCGATGCCAAGCGCACGCTCGTCCCCGCAAGCGGCAAAACGTTCGGCCGCGTGGACCCGGCAGCGCTGCGCAAGAGCTGGGACAATGCGCACACAAGCGCCCGCAGTTGCAAAGGCCGCGCACGGCCATCTGATCCTGCCGAGACGTCACCCTGAGGCACCCTGAGGCACTCGGAATGGGTCTCTCGCGCTGGCGGTGAAGACCCTTCGGCAGTGCCCCAGCAGACCGACAACGTCGCATCGGTTCGTCCGCTGCGTTCACATCCACCAGCTTAAGTCGATCTCCTTGAACACGCTGTCGTGCAGGTCCGTCTCCTGAACCTGCACGTTCTCGATCTCGTCCAGTTCACCGCCGGCGGCGAGCTTTTCGGCCAGGAGCGTCATGCGGTCGAAGCGGGTTGCATGGCCGCTGAAGCGCTGGATGCCGTAGTCGACAGCCCCTTGTGAGTGAATGACGAACGGCCAGTCGCTCGCCTGGAGCAGCAGCAGCTCATGGGCTGCGCGCTCCAGCATGGCCTTGACCGGGGGCTTTGTCTTCCAAGGCAGCTCGTGGAGGAGCTGGAGCATGCGGCCCTCGGACCGGTACTCGATTTCCCAGATCCATCGCGTGCGATCGTTGATCCACACACTGTGGTTTCCCTGCTCCCCCCAGCTGCCCTCGGGCAGGCGCATCACTTTGTCCCGCGGGTGGTGGTAGAGCGCTTCCTCTGCGGTCATCAGCTTCACGGCGGGATCGCGGCTAAGCGTGAAGACCACGTCGCGGAGAAAGTTGATCCCCTCGAACCACCAGTGGCCGAACAGCTCGGCATCGAACGAGGCGACGCAGACGCCAGGGCGGCCGGTGAAGTGCTTGTATTCCCCGAGCACGTGCTTGACGACGTTGGCGAAGTGCTGGCTGTGCTCGTAGAGCTTGGCGTGCACGTCGTCGGGGTGGTAGGGATCCTTGTGCGCCAGCGCCGCCTTGTTGTCCGTGATCTTGTGATAGCGCAGCCCGCGCTCCCCGTGCTTGCGGTGAAATTCGAGGTATTGCTCCGCGCCGGGGTAGCCGATGCTACCGGACCAGACCTGCTCGCTCACCTTTGGGTGTCGCGCAAAGGCGAAGACCCTGGGCGCTTCGGGGCGGCTGACGACGCCCACCGGCTCCAGCGGGTGCCGCCATCCCCGCCGCTGGTCCCAGTGCAGCTGCGTCTCATTGATCGCGCGGAAGTTGCCGTTTTCATAGACGCCCAGCGGCTGTCCCCCGGTGATCAGGTGGGTGTCGACGAAGAAGTGCGTGATACCGGCGCCGTGGATGAACAGCTCGATCCCCGGCCGGCTGCGTGCATTGTCGTACAGTACCGCGGGCATCCAGTGGTCCCAGCTCGGGCGGTATGCACACTCCGGCAGCCACATCCCGCGCGGCTTGATGCCCAGTCGCCGCTCGCTGGTCGTCGTGCCGGCGATCATCTGCGCACGCAGGCACTGGTCATTCAGGAGCAGCGGCATGTATGCGTGCGTGGCATTGCTCGTAAGGATCTGGATGTGCCCTTCGCGGAAGCGCGTGGCGAAGTGCCCGGGAATATCGCGCCCGATGCGCTCGAACTGCTCGATCTTTGCCTGGTACCACTTCGCCCAGCGCTGGGCGAGGTAGACGCCGTGCGGGTCGTGGCGCTGCTCGAATTCCTTGCGGTCCTGGTTGGCGCGGTCGATGCGCTCCTTGAGGTACACGGGGAAGCCACTCTTGAACCGCTCGTGCGCCAGCTGCTCGAGCAGGATGGGCGTGAGCCCGATTGTCAGCGCCGGCCGCGCGTTGTGCAGCGCGACTTCCCCGATCATGTCGAGCAGCGGCAGATAAGTCTCGGCGGCCGCCTCGTAGAGCCACGCTTCCCCGTGAGGGTAGCTGCCATGGTGCAGGACGTAGGGGAGGTGGCCGTGCAGGACGATGCACAAGCTGCCAAGGGCGTCGCCATTGCTCATACCGGGGACAATCGTAGCGGCGTGGGGCGGGGCTGGATACGCTGTGGTCCGATGCCGTCGTACGCGCAGGCGTCGTCGCTCCATGCCCGCCTGCCCGCCGCTGCCCGGGGCCGATCACCGTTCCATAACCCATGGATGCGACTCGGGTTCCGACGCATCCGCGGAAATTGGGTTCGTTTTGTCATTGCGCGCGTTCCGGAGGTGTCGAACATCTCCGCACGGTCCCGCATCTCGAGTCATGCCGTACGTTCGCGCGCTGGCCGGGCGCCTGCCGACAGGGCGCAGCCCGAAAATCTACATCCGTAGCCGATCACAACTCCCCGCGCCCCACGCGTTGCGCGAGACGGACATCGAATTGGCTTCGTTTTGCATTTTCGCGTCTACTCACTCCCGCCGGGTCAACAGGCGTCAACGGAGGTGAACCCACGTCCATGGAGCTCAACGCACTTGGCGCATCTCAACCCCCAGCCGTCGACGGGCAGCGCATTGCACGCCGCCGCGCCGCTTTAGTTGTCAAAGAGCCTGCGCGCGCCAGGCACCTCACAGCGCGCCGACTACTCTTCCCGCCTCGTGCGCGATCATGCGCACGATGACGCGCGACCAAATCCCGAATCCGCAAAAACCTCCGGAAAACGACGCAAAACATTCTTCATTCCGGCCGGATTGTCGTAACTCCTTTTGCGCGATCCTGCACCTCCAGCCGACGCCCATTCGTCGCGCTGACTCGCGCGAGCGTTTGACGTACGCGGCAAATGACACACGGTGCTGGAAACAGTGGAGACGGGGACGCAGCGGACGCAGCTAGAAGTCACAAACTAGTGGATCACCACACTTCGATTGTCGGGTAAGGCCGCTTTAGCTTGATGCGGGCGTCGACGGTGGTAAAGCGCCAGTTCACGCCGGATCCGGACCGGTTGCGTTCATGCATGAACGCGGCGCACGCGGCGGCCAGCCT
>DASYWJ010000019.1:0-44600 GCA_035936155.1 Tepidisphaeraceae bacterium
CCGAGAGCTGGGTGCACCAGAATCGGCACCTCAAGCTCCGCTACGACCGGCGTGACGACATCCACGAGGCGTTCGTCGCCTTGGCCTGTGCATTGATCTGTCTGAACTGCTTGCATGACAGGTTTTGTTAGGAGCTCTTAGAGCAGGTACCCCGAAGGATCTCAACGGTGCGGACGCGGGAGATCCTTCCGCGTACCTTCAGGAGACATCGGGGCGCCCGCTACGCTGTGCTGCCAGCCACGCTAACTGAGCAGCGCGTCCGCGTGCTCCTCGTTGAGCAGCTCGTATGCACTCTCCAGCTCCGGCTCGGCGAGGGTGATGGACGCGCCGGTTGAGAACAGCGATCTGCGTTCGGTGGTTTCCGGGGCCGCAAGGGGCACGGTCGGGGTCCCGGCGGGCAGGACAATGCCCTGGCGGAAGCGCACGGCGGTGACGTCGTTGCCGATGATTTCCCCGTCGCCGGTCACGTCGCGGAAGATGGTGTAGCCGCTCTGGCCCGGCAGGTAGCCCTGGTTCAAGCGCACGCTGGTCACGTCGTTGCCGACCACCTCCCCGTCGCGCGTGACGTCGCCCGGCAGGACGTTGAGCCGCATCGCGAAGTCGCCGCCGGGCGTGCCGTTGCCGCTCGGGTAGGTATCCGCCCCGCCGGCGGTGACGGGGTTCGTCTCGGGGGGGTTCGTCCATTCCCCGTCCAGCGCATTCCCGTTCGTGTCCGTGATACTGTCGGCGAGCAGGTGGACGAGGAGCTTCTCGTTGATGAACGCGCCGCTGCCAAGCGCAAACGTGGCGGTGAATGTGGCGGGGTCATAGCTGATGTTGCCGGCGTACTGCGGCGTCCTCACGCCAAAGAGGCGGAACGCGCCCGCAGCCAGATTGACATTCTCGCTGAAGCGCACGCTCACCTGGTTGAGATTGATCCACATCAACTCATCGGCGTGCTGTGCAGCGCTGAGCCGGTAACCGTAGGTGGCATCTCCTTGCCCGCTGGACTGGAGGAAATTCCGGAACGAGCTCTCCCACGCCGTGCTGCCGGCAAACACCTCGGTAACGACGGGCGGGGTCAGATCGGCAACGGTATGCGTCGTCGAGACTACGTTGCTCGTGCGGCTCGTGGAATCTGTGACCTGCGCGTAGTACGTGTACGTGCCGAGCGCGGCCGGCGCCGTGATCGAGACGGAGTAGGGATCGCTCGAATCAGCGCCCACCTGCGTGTCGCTGCCGACCTGCAGCCCGGCGGTGCCGTTCGTCTCGCGGTAGAAGAGGACAGTCACCGCGCCGCCATTGGGGTCGCTGACACCCGTTGCCGTCAGCGTGACGCTCGCGCCGGGTTCGACCGGATCGGGTGAGTCGGTCAGACCGCCGATGGCCGGCGGCTGCTCGATGCCCGAGCCCAGCGTCTCGATCTCCTTGAACCGGACGGGCTGGCGGTTGCTGTAGCTGATCTGCTCAAAGCCTGACTCGCTGCTGGGGCCGACATTGCCTGTCTGAATGGCGCCGGCCTGGGTGATAGTAAGGGTGTCGCCCGGCGCGGTGGTCGGGCTGCCGCCGATGATGCGGAACAGCGCGGTGGAGGACGGGGTGATATTGAAGGTATCGCTCTCCGTGCCGCCGTCGATGGTGACGGTAGTTGGCCCGGTGCCGGTGACGGAGGCGTTGATGGTGTCGGTGCTCGCCAGCGCGTTGATCAGCAGTGACTCGGTTTCCGAGAATCCCACAGCGTGCGGGAAGCCGGACTTGGTGATGGTGGTGCCCGTGACGTTAATGGTGTCCGTGCCGTTGGTGCCGCGGTACTCGATGGTGTCGCTGCCGGCACCGCCGATGAAGGTGATGGGGGCGGAGACGGTCTGATCGGTAAAGAGCTTGTCGTCCCCGTTGCCGCCGAGGATCGTGATGGGGGCGGTATTGGCCGCGAGGATGTTGACGGTGTCCTGCCAGTCGCCGAGGTCGATCGTCGTGGCGGGGGCGCCGCTGCCGGTGTTCACGGTGACGATGTCGCCGCTGGCCAGCGTGCTGACGTTCAGCTGCTCGAGCCCCGTATACGACGCCCTGTTGCCGCCGCCGCTGAGGTTGCCCGTGTTGATGAAGACGTCATCGTCGGTGCCCTGGCTGGCCTTGAAGTTCAGGGTGTCAGTCTCCGTGCCGCCGTTAAACGTGACGGCGGCGAAGACGACCTGATCGATGTTGAGGGTATCGTTGCCCGCGCCGCCGTTGACCGTGACGGAGTCGACGGTCATGCCGCCGGAGGGCGTGTGCAGGGCGATGTTGCCGGCCAGGGGCGTGACGCCGCCGGCGTTGATGAGGTTGAACGTGTCACCGTTGGCCGAGCCGTTAATCGTGAGCGTGTCGAAATCGGCGGAGGCGAGCCCGCCACCGTCGTAGCGGATGCCACCCGTTGGCATGGGCGCGCCGTTGACATAGTCGATCGTGAGCGCATCGTTGCCGCCGGCGAGGTTGAAGCTGAGCGAGTTGACGGTGGAGGCGTCGAGCACGTGCGTCAGGACGCCGCCGACGAAGATCTCGTATTGCGTGCCTGCGGTGCTGCGGCGGAGGAGCCAGTTATCGGCGCCGGCCGTGCCCGTGTAGACGAGATCGCCGCCGGGCGGAGTGCCCCCGGTCTCGATCTCCTTGAACTTCACCGCCATGCGGTTGGAGAACGTGTACTGCTGGTAGCCGTTGGCATCGAGGGTTGTGTCCAGGGTCTGGCCGGTTGCACCGGCCAGCGTGAGGGTGAGCGAATCGCCCGCCGTGTGCGTGCCGCCGATGACGCGGAAGATAGCCGTGGACGAGGGCGTGACGTCAAATGCGTCATCGCCGGCGCCCCCGCTGAGGGTGACTGAGGTCAGGTTCCCGCCGGAGACCGAGGCGTTGATGGGATTCCTATTGCTCCCGGCGTTGACGGCAAGGCTTTCGACCGAGCCGAACGTGACGGTGCCGCTGACGGAGCGCGCGACTGTCGTGGCGGTCAGGGTGTAGGTGTCGTCGAAGGTGTTGTTCTGGTCGTTGTAGTTCAGTACGTCCGCGCCGTCGCCGCCGGCAATCGTGATGCCGCCCCCGATCGCGTCGACATTGCCTGTCGTGGCGCCGCCGAAGTTGAACCTGTCGTTTTCCACGCCGCCATTGAGGGTAAGCGCCAGCCCGGAGGTCTGGAGGACGTTGAATACGTCCTGCCCCTCATGACCATTGACGGTGAGGTTGGCGGGATTGCTTTGAATGTTGATCGTGTCGAACCCGAACATTGCGTTGACCGTGGCGGCCTCCAGGGCGCTGAACGAGACGTTATTCCCGCCGCCAATGAACGAAGTCGAAGTGATGCTGATCGTGTCGTCGCCGTTGCTGGCGTTGAAGTTGATCGTATCGCCCGCCGTGCCGCTGCCCGTGTTCGTGCCGCCGTTGTAGGTCACGGTCGCAAAAAGGGCCTGATCGATGAAGAGGCTGTCATTGCCGGCGTTGCCGTTGACGGTGACGGATTCCACGCTCGCGCCGCCGGTGGTCGGATGCAGCGCGATGTGGCCCGCCATCGGAGTGACATTGCCGTTAACGAGGCTGATCGCGTCGTTGTTGCCGCTGCCGTTGACGGTGAGGGTGTCGGTGTCGGCGCTGCTGAGCCCCCCGCCGTCGTAGCGCACGCCGCCGCTGGGGAACGGGATGCCGTTGACGTAGTCGATCGTCAGCGCGTCATTGCCGCCGGCAAGGTTGATGAAAATCGAGGAGGTGCTGGCTACGGGAAGCACGTGCGTGACAACGCCGCCCACCAGGATCTCGTAATCAGTCCCGCTGACGCTGCGGCGGAGGAGCCAATTGTCGGCGCCGCTGGTGCCCTCGAAGTTGGCGCCCGTCGTCGGCGCGGGCGACGTGATCGTCAGGGTGTACGGGCCGACGCTCGTGGAGGTGTTGTCGCCATCGCCGGTGACCGGGTCGTAAGCGCTGTTCTGGTAGGCCGAGACACCGACGTAGTACGTTCCGGCGGTGCTGAAGGTGTACTCGATGAACGACTCCAATCCGCTGTACTCCGGCGCTGGTCCGGCGCTGCTGTCGTCGTTCGCCGCCAGTTGGGTTCCAGATGCGTTGAACAGCCGCAGGTACGAGTCCAGGCCGGTGGTGGGGAGATCGACGTCGATCCGGAGCGTCTGCCCCGCTGCGGCGGTAACGGCATACATGTCAACGTCGCCAGCGGGATCAATCGAGGCGTTCACCGTGGCGCCGACGGCAAACGCCGAGGCCTCGCCAATCTGATCGTCGGGGTCCCCGACGGTGGCGGTGCCGATCACGAAGTTCGCGTTATTGATATCGAAGAAGATGTTGTTCGTCGGCTGGACCTTCAAGCGCGCCTGCGACGTGTTCAGATTGGGCAGCGTGATGGTCTCTGTGCCGTCGTTGGCGGTGCTGGACGCCAGCAGGGTCGGGAACGTGAGCCCGCCGTCGGTGGAGAGGAAGATGTTGACGTTCGCCGCGTTGATGCCGCTGCCGGTCGTGCCGGCGACATTCCAGGTGATCGTCTGGCTCGAGCCGGCGGCGACGGTGGTGCTGGAATTGAACGACGTAACGGAGAACACGGCGCCGGTATTGACGACGTTGACGACCATGTCGTCGATATTGATCCCGCCGCCGCCCGAGCGGTTGTCGCGGGCGGTGACGCGGAAATCCATGGCCCGCGCGAGGGTGGGCAGCCGCTCAGCAAGGCCGCCGCTGGGCGCGGGTGTCGCATTCGTGCCATTGAGGATCGATTCGAGCCTCGGGAACGTGCGCGTCGGGTTGGTGGTCGGGTTGTAGACACGGAACAGCGGGCTGCTGCCGTTGTCCGGGTCCTCAAGCTGGCGGGCAGGGCCCAGGTCCATCTGCTCCCAGCTGTAGCTGAGCACGTCGCCGTTGCCGTCGGACCCGGTGGCGGTCAACGCGAAGGGGGTGCTGGCGGGGATGGTGTAGTCGGCGCCGGCGTTGACGGAGGGGACGAAATTGCCCGTGTTCGTGCGCGTTCCCACCGTGGGAACGGTGACGTCGACGTGGCGCATGATCTCATCGAAGCTGATGAAGCTGAAGTACGGATCGCTGAAGTTCTGCAGGTTGTCGTTCGTGATGCCCGCGTAGGCCATGATCGTCGAGCCGCCGCCGGGCTCGTAGGCGGTGCTGGCGTTGCGGTTGCTGTTGGTGGAGGTGTTGAACGTGTGATTCGCCCCGAACTGGTGGCCCATCTCGTGGGCGACGTAATCCACGTAAAACGCATCGCCGGTGGGGGAGGGCAGTCCCGTGACGCCGCCGGCCTTGTACCCATTGATGCCGACGACCCCCAGGTATGCAACCCCGCCGCCGCCCGTGCTGAAGACGTGTCCGATGTCGTAGTTGGCCGAGCCGATCCGGCTGTCGATTGTCGTCTGGTTCTGGCTCAGCATCGCGCCGCCGTCGTTGTTCGTGTACGGGTCGGTGCTGGCGTTGGTGAAGACGAGCGTGCTGTTGTCGGCGATGAGCTGAAGGCGAATGGTCAGTTCTGATTCGTAGATGCCCGTGACGCGGTTGATGGCGGTGACGATGGCGGCCTGCCCGAGGGTGACGGTTCCGCCGTGAAACGCGGTGTATTCGCCCGTCGCGGCGACGGCAGTGCGGTACGTGCGCAGCTGCGTCCCGCTGGTCCGCGACGCGGTGGCCGACGAGACATCCAGCGTCGCCGACGCCAGCGGCTCTTCCTCCGCATGATCGTCGTCTTTGCCCCCGTGATCGTGCTGGTGCGGGTTGGCCCGAAGCTTGATCAGCTCGGGGCTCACCTCCATGTCCGCGTACCAGTACGACGCGTATGCGCTCGTGCTGCCGTGCCAGTACGGATCGACGTAGAACGTCTTGCCCGGCGCGATTACCTGCGCGTGGAATCCCGCGGGGGTGTAGTCCAGGCGCACCGTGGCGGTCGGATCATCGATGCCCTGGCCGCGGTAGGTCTTGATGGTGGAAAACTTCGCTGCCAGCTTCGGATCCATCACCAGCGTCTCGACGACGGCGAAGCGCGCCGGCTTGCCGCTGGGCGTGGGGATGGCGACCTCGACCGGCTTGTCGGCGGCGGGCGTGAACTCCATCGGGGCGCGCGCCAGCGCCGCCGTCAAGTCCCTGGCGTCAAGCTTGAACGGCTTGAACTCATCGATCCTCAGGTGGCTCTTGGCATTGGGCGAGGGGGGCGTGACGTGGTCGAGCGGCTGCCAGATCTCGGCGTAGTCGCGCACTTTGATGGCGTTGTCGACGCGAATGGCCAGCACATCATGGATGGTCGACGCCAGCAGCCGCCGCGGCTCGAGCAGCGCCATCTCGACGGCGGCGCGGGTCGCGCCCTCTGCCGATCCCCCACCTGCCGATGCCCCGGCCCGCTGAGTGCGATTCCCACGAACGATGTGCGACGTCGTCGCCGACGGCTTCACGCTCTTCCGCATTTTCTCTCCCCGATCCGCCCGCGTGGCACGAAGCACGTACAGCGTGCGCCGTCCGCGCGGAAACCAATGAAATGACCGACTGACAAGGCCCCACTAGACCGCCCGACTCGAGATGCGCGGACGCGCCTCCCTGCCCGCTGCGCGGAGGCCGCGCCGATGGGCGCCCACGCCACGGGCACCTACTTACCGACAATCCGACCGTCGAATTTGTTCAGATGCTGCAAGGATGCTCGACAACGACGGGTGATAGCGCTGCATACATCTCCCCGACCGCACATCTAGTTAAAAACATCTGGTTACAAATGCGCGGGCTCCTCCCGCTGCCGATGCGGCGGACATACTACCCGCCGCGCAGGCCCAGATTCAATGACAAAAGTTCCAGTTCTGCGGCAGGCTCAGCCGCTTGCGGTTTCTTGCGTCAGCTGATCCACCAACACCCGCTTGAGCACCTTCCCCGTCGGGCTCCGCGGCAGGTCGGGCACGACCCGGACCTCCCGCGGGATCTTCCACTGCGCCAACCCCTGCTCGCGCGCGAAATCGCGCAGCTCGGGGGCGTTTACCTGCTGGCCTTCGCGGGCGATCACGAACGCGACGACCACTTCCCCGCGGCTGGGGTCTTTCTTCCCGACGACGGCGGCGTCGGCGATGGCGGGGTGGCGCAGCAGCACGTCCTCGATCTCGCGCGGGCTCGCCTTCTCCCCGGCGATGATGATCATCTCCTTCTTCCGCCCGGTGATGTACAGATAGCCGTCGGCGTCGAGGCAGCCGAGGTCCCCGGTCTTGAATGCTCCATCGGCGGTGATCACGTCGGCGGTCTCTTTGGGCAGGTGGTAGTAGCCCTTCATGACCATCGGGCCTTTCAACCAGACCTCCCCGCTCTGCCCGACGGGCAGGGGCTTGGCATGCTCGTCCACGATCAGCGCCTCGGCGCCGGGGATCGGCCGACCGACCGAGCCGGGCCGCTGCGCTTGCGGGACGTTGACCGTGATCGGGCCGCACGTCTCGGTCAGCCCGTATCCCTCGAGCAGCGGCACGCCGAAACGCTGCTGGAACTTCTCGCGCAGCACCTGCGGGAGCGGCTCGCCGCCGCTGATGACCGCGTACGTGTGCTTGAAGTCCTCCGGTGATGCGTTCTTCAGGTGCAGCATCGCGCCGTACATGCTCGGGACGGCGAACACGAGCGAAAGCTGGTGCTCGCGGATGGCGGTGACGGCGGCCGTCGGGTTGAAGCGGGCCTGGTACACGACGGTCGCGCCGAGCTGAAATGGCGCCAGCAGCGTCGCCGTCAGCCCCAGCGAGTGGAACATCGGGACGACGCCGAGGAACTTGTGCTCGCCCTTGAGCGCTGCGTAGGCGATGGCCGCGTCGACGCAGCTCTGGAGGTTGCCATAGGTCAGTTCGACGCCCTTGGGGAGCCCGCTCGTGCCGCTGGTGTAGATGAGCACCGCGCTGTCGCCGGCGGCGGGGGAGGGAAGCTTGGGCGCGATCGCGGGGGGTGTCGGGGGAAGGGCGGTAAGGTCGATGACCTTCAGCGGCGTGTCCTTCAGACGCGGCGCGAGCTGGGGGATCGTGACGACCGTGTCGATGCCGCTGTCGGCCACTACATGCGCGATCTCCCGGTTCCCGAGCAGGAAGTTGATGGGCACGACGCCCTTGCCAGCGAGCAGGCTTCCGTAGAAACTGGCGGCGAAGCCGGCGCTGGAGGGCAGCAGTACCCCGACGCGCGGCTGGGTGGTCTGGGCGGCGAGGTACACGCCCAGCCCCGTCGCCATGGCGGCGATCTGCTGGTAGGTGAACTGCCCGCGGTCATCGACGGCGGCGATCGCCTGGGGCTTGGCGGTCGCGTGTTTGAACAGGGGCTCGAAAAGCATGTTTCTCCCTCGGTGCGCTTCGGGGCGATGATGGCGGGCCCCGGTGAATTAGTCAACACTAACTTGTCGAACGAGGCACGGATGCCAATCACGTTAACACGACCGATCCAACCTGTCATCGTTGCCGCGGCCTGCTTGTTCCTCCTCGCCTCGGGTTGCTCGTCCAACAGGGAGGCCAGAACCGACCTCAGCGCCGTCGATCAGTCGCTCCAGCAGAAGCGCTACGACGAGGCGATCGCCCAGGCCGACGCGTTCCTCGCGCGCCAGCCGACCGGCGCCGGCGCCGCCGAGGCGCTGTACCTCCGTGGCCTCGCGTTCGAGCAGAAGATCGCCGCCAATCCGCATGAATCCAGGCAGAATTTCCAGTCCGCCCGCGCGTCCTACATCGAAGCGCTCAACCGCCGTCCGCACAACGAGCTGGAAACGCGGATCCGCACGGCCCTGGCCAACGTCGCCTATTTCCAGAACGACTATCAGACGGCCCTGACCCAGTGGGCCGCCGCCCTGCCGCGCATCGAGCACCCTGAGACGCGCGCCTGGACGCTGTACCGCATGGGGTTGTGCCAGCAGCGGCTCGGGCAGTTCCAGCAGGCCGACCAGACCTTCGCCGCCGTACAGAAGGAGCACCCCGGCACCGAGCCCGCCCGCCGCGCCAAGGAACACGCCGGCGCCCGCTCGTTCTTCGTGCAGCTCGTGACGTTCAAAAGCGCCGCCAGCGCCGACAAGGTCACCGCCGCCCTGCGCCGCGAAGGGCTCGAGCCCGTTCGCGTCCCCAACGCCCAGGGCTTTCAGCAGATCCGCGTAGGCCCGGTGCCGTCGTACGCGCAGGCGATGTCGCTGAAGACGCGCTTCGCGGACCGGTATCCGGATGCGATTATCATCCCGTAACGTTATCCACGTTACGAGTTGCGCGAGCGGCGGGATCGATTCAGGTCGTTCCGCACGCGCTGTCCAGAGTTTTCTGCTTGCGGCGTCGCGGACCAACCCGCGCGGGAGCAGACCGCTGCCGCGCCCCTTGATCCGCGACGCCGCAAGCGGCGCGCCTCCGCCACCCGGGTCACCGCGTTTGCGGTCCACGGACGAAGAGGTCATCGGCGTCTGCGGCGGAGACGAGGACGTCGAAGCCCGCCTCGCCCCACATGCTGTCGCCGTTGCCGAGGATATCGTCGGCGCGGAACTTGTCGTTGCCCATGCCCCCGCGCATCGAGTCCCTGATGCCGCGTCCGCCGATGAGGTAGTCATTTCCGTCGCCGCCGTACAGCGTGTCGGTGCCGGCGCCGCCGTCGAGAATATCGTTGTCGGGGCCGCCTTCGAGGAAATCGTTGCTGTTCTCGCCGAGCAGATGGTCGCCGCCCCGGCCGCCGTCGAGGGAGTCCTGCCCCCAACCGCCACCGAGCACGTCATTGCCATTCAAGCCGAGGATCGTGTCGTTGCCGTCCCCGCCGTAGACCATGTCATTTCCTGCGCCGGCGTGGACGATGTCGTTACCGTCACCCGCGTAGATTTCATCGTTGCCTGCTTCACCAATCAGCCACTCGTCGCCTCGTCCGCCGAACATCGTGTCGTTGCCATCGCCGCCCACGAGCGTGGCCGGAAGGTTGACATCGACACTGATCCGGAGCGTGTCAGCGCCGCCGCCGCCTTCAATCACTACGCGCTTAACCGAGGCCGCATGGAACTGCGGTAAGGTCTGCCAAGAGTCGCTGACATCGATGATCTGAAAGCCGTTTGCCCTGTCTTCATACCACCTCACACTTAAGCCGGTCGTTGTATAATGGCCGAGGACGATCAACGTCCCATCCGGCGTTAACGTGACGGACGGAGGGGGAGGCGGCGGTCCAGGAATAGTGAATTCGCTAGTGACGAAAAGTAGCCGCGGCTCAAGCTCGTCAAGACAGGCTGGCGACATGTTCGCTCCCCGGTGGTCGACCATTACATCTCACTCCCGCGGCAGCAGCATACCAAGCGAGACGCGCGCCGCTTCACTTTGGCGGCTGATTCGCCAGCGATTAGCTCTTCAAAGCCGAGAACGCCTTGCCCGCCGACTTTGCCACAGAAGTGGGAAAGTCAGAGCGATCGCAGGGCGAGGCTTGCGCCGCACGACAGGAAGGCGCGCAAAAGGACTTACGGCAATCCTGCCGGAATGCAGAAAACTTTGTGCGTGTCTTCGGGACGTTTTCACGAATTGCGGTGTCGCTCGTGCGTCAACGTGTACACGTTTGCGCACGGGTGGGGGTGGGAATAGGCGCGCGTTGAGATGCGTGTTCCGCGCGCGTCTTCCGCTTGCGGCGTCGCGGACCAACGAGTGTTGGTTCGCGACGCCGCAAGCGGGAAGAACGCTCATTGATAACCCGAACGTCTACGACCTTCCCCACGAATGGCGGGCGCGGTGGCGCGCGGAAATGTTCCCGAAAGTGCCGGAATGTGCCATCGGCGCGAAATAGCAAAACGAAGCCATTTCGCGCGGCGCGTGGCGTAACCTCTGAAACGGCAGACGGTTTGGGATTGACCACGGATGTAGATTGTCAGAGCCGGATCGAATGGCCCGGCGAACGAATCAACCGCCCGTCGCCGCGCGGAATGCCTTCGCCGCGGCGTCGAGCGTCTGCTCGATGGCCTTGTCGTCGTGCGCCAGGCCGACGAACAGCGCCTCGTACTGGCTGGGGGCGAGGTACACGCCGTGGTCGAGCATGGCGTGGAAGAAGCGGGCGTAGCGCTGCGTGTCGCTGGCGGTGGCGTCGGCGTAGTTCAGCACCTGCTTGGCGGATTCGCGCACGAAGAACAGGCCGATCATGCTCCCCACGCGGTTGACGGCGACGGGCACGCCGGCGTGCTCGGCGGCGTCGATCAGCCCCTTGGCGAGGTTGCTGCTCGTGCGCTCCAGCGTCTCGTACGCGCCGGGCTCTTTGAGAATCTCCAGCGTCGCCAAGCCGCACGCCATCGCCAGGGGATTCCCGCTGAGCGTGCCGGCCTGATACATCGGACCCGACGGGCTGACGAGCTCCATGATCTTGCGGCTCGCGCCATAGGCGGCGCAGGGTAAGCCGCCGCCGATCACCTTGCCCAGGCAGGTGATGTCCGGTTTCACGTCGTAGCGGACCTGCGCTCCGCCCCAGGCGACGCGGAAGCCGGTCATCACTTCGTCGAACAGCAGGAGCGTGCCGTGCTGATCGCACAGTTCGCGCAAGCCCTTGAGGTAGCCGTCGGCCGGCGGGACGAGCCCCATGTTCCCCGCCACCGGCTCGACGCAGAACGCGGCGATCTTGCCGGGGAACTTCTCGAATACCGCGCGTGCGGCGGAAAGGTCGTTGTAGTGAACGGAGAGCGTCGAAGCCGTGATCGACGAGGGAATGCCGGGCGAACTCGGCGTTCCCAGCGTCAGCGCGCCGCTTCCGGCTTCGACGAGCAAGCTGTCGGCGTGGCCGTGGTAGCAGCCGACGCACTTGACGACCAAATCGCGCCCCGTCGCGGCGCGGGCGAGGCGGATGGCGCTCATGGCCGCCTCGGTGCCGCTGTTGACGAAGCGAACCATCTCAACCGACGGCAGCGCCAAGGTGATCAGCGTCGCGAGCTGGATCTCGCCTTCGGTAGGGGCCCCAAAGCTCGTCCCGCGCCCGACTGCCTTCGACAACGCCGCCACCACGCGCTCATGCGAGTGGCCGACGATCATCGGCCCGTAGCTGCCGACGTAGTCGATGTACTCGTTGCCATCGAGGTCGGAGACACGGCACCCCTCCGCTTCCTTGATGAACAGCGGCGTCCCCCCGACGGCGTGAAAAGCGCGCACGGGCGACGAGACTCCCCCCGGCATGACCTGCCGCGCCTTGTGGAACGCGGCTTCGGAATTCGCTATCGAGCGGGTGACTTGGGCCATAAACAACCGGGGTTAGAGCAATGCCCCTTATTGTGTAGCCGGCGAGCGTGCTCGCTGTCGGACGGCGAGCAAGCTCGCCGGGCTATACGCAAACGCGCACGGGTGTAGGGGAAGCGGGGGATCTTATGAACCCCAGGGGCGGCCGGCAATCGCGCAGGGGCTCACAAACGCACGGTGCGCCGGTGGCGTGTAGTAGCGGCTTGGTCGTAGCGGGAGCCGGCTGTCAGCTGCCCGCCTGTCGGGTGCACGGTCGGGTCTCATCCCTCACTGATCGACTCCATCTGCCGCTGCAGCCGGTCAATCACTTTCCCCGAGGGCGCGCGCCCCTCGAGCCAGGCGATGGCGCGGGTGATCTGCTCGTGCGCGAGCCGCTCGAAGCGCTCGGCGATCCCCCGATTCGTCGCGCGCGTTCGCGAGGCGACCTCGTTGCTCAGCCGCTCGGTCAGCCACGTCGCCAGCGTGTATCCGCCGATGATCATCAGATCAACGTGGCCGAAGAAGGCGTGGTGCGTGGCGACGACGATCGTGAGCAGGTACGGCGCGGCCTCGCTCCACTTCGTGAGCTTCTCGCCCCCCGGCAGGTACTTCAGCATCCGCTGGAGGATCATGGTGTCGCGTGGCGTGGCGTTCCAGCGCTTCTCGAGCCAGCTGCGCAGATCTGCCAGTTCCTCCTCGGCGATTGCGGCGGCGGCGGCGGTGTCGAGCTTCGCACTCGTCCAGCCGGAATCCGGCTGCGCCAGCCATTGCTCGGCGGCGGGGCTCGAGCGAAGCACGTCCTCGATGCGGCTCTGCACCACCGAGAACTGCTCGGCCAGCGCCGCGGGAAAGTTCGGCACCTCGCGCGGTCCGTTTGCGGCATCGCCCGGCTCGCCGGTGTCGGCCTTGCCCTTCATGACCAGGTCCCAGGCAGTGCGCGGCAGGCGCACGAGCAATCCCGGCACCTGGCGCACTCGGTCGAGCATCCGGCCGGGGCCCATCAGGTACAGGATGCTTCGCTGCTGGAGGCGGCGCTGGAGCTGACGGGTGATCGGGTTCACATCCACGCCCGTCGTCGGGGACTCCATCGCGCGCAGCGCCGCGATCAGCCGGTTCGCTTCGCGCCGCGCGTCACGCAGCGGGGCGACGATCTGATCCTGCAACCGCCCGAGAACGTCGGCGGTTCGGTTGACCAGCCCTTCGGCGCGTTGCGTCGCCGTCGGCTCGGGCAGCGCCACGATCGCGCGGCGGAGCGAGGCGAGGTTCGCGTCCGGCTCCGGCTCGTACGCCGCGTCGTCGCGCGGAATCGTGTAGACGGGGACCGTGGCAGCGCCGTTCAGCCCCGCGTGCGTGCGGAGCTGGTTGGCGTAGTCCAGCACGACCGCAGGCTCCTCCGCCTTGTTCATCACGAACAGCGAAGGAACCGCGTACCGCGCTGCCAGCCGATAGTACGGCAGCAGCTCAGTCATCTGGTACTTCTCGGGCGTGACAAGGAACACCACACCCTGCGCCCAGCGGAAGGCGCGATCGGCCTGCGCGTGGTGGGCGGGCTGATCGCCGTCGAGGTCCGGCGTGTCGATCAGCGTGACGTGCCGCGTCAGCTCCTGCTCGGCGGGGACGATGATCAGTCGATCCTGCTCCCCGCGCGCGGGCAGGTCGTCGGCGTCGGCGACGGCATGCTCGACGCCCAGCCAATGGGATGGCACGCCCTTGGGCCCGTGCGCGATCGCGACGGCGCCGGCCGTATACGTGCGGCGAAAGCTGGCGGCGGAGAGGTTCGCGTTGAGCAGCCGGTTCACGAGCGTGCTCTTGCCCGTCCCCGTGCCACCAAGGATGCCGATGACGCGCGGGCGCTCGCCCGCATCGCGCAGGTGGAAGCGCAGCGCCGCCGCGTCGGCGCGCCAGCGCGCCAGCGCGCCGGCGACCGGGGATCCGCTCGGCAGGTGCAGCCCCGCCAGCTCCTTGTCGAGCCCCAGCAGCCGCGATTCGATGCTCTCACTCCGCCACGCCATGAGAAACCCATTGTAAGGGATGCACGTCGATGATTCTCAAGCAGGCTATGATCTCGTATAGCATAATGCTATACTTCAGCAAATGCCGAGCCCGGTGCGGTTTGCTGAGGTGAAGCGCTTGCTCGAAAGCCACGGCTGGACGCTCTCGCGGATTGCCTCCTTGCACCACATTTTCACGAAGCCGGGCGAGCCGTTTCACTTTTCAATTCCGGTTTACAAAGGAATGGTGCTGCATGGCTACCTCAGAGACATCAAGAAGCGCCTCGGGATCAGCTCGAAAGGGTCGGGGGCGGATTGATCGCCCGTTTGACCCAGTCATTCTGAAGCGGGCGAAGGCAATCGCGGATCGTTACCAGGTGGTGATGCGCCGGGAGCGGGACGGCTACTTCGGACGGGGGCTGGAACTCCCCGGCGCCCTTGGCGGCGGGGTGACGCCGGCGGCATGCCTGGAGTCGACGAAGGAGTCCATGGCTGCCGTCGTCGCCCTCATGCTGGAACGTGGCCAAACGCCGCCACCGGCAGCTTCTGACGAGACGAAGCTCGTGCAGCTCAATGTTCGAATCTCCGCCGGCGAAAAGCTCTTGTTCGAGGAGGCCGCACGGCAGCGCGGGCAGGGGCTGTCTGATTTCATCCGCAGCGCCGCCGTCGAACGCGCGCGGGGATGAGGGCGCATCAGGATGTCCGGGTTCACACCGATCGCTACAGGTCGATCGCGTGACGTGGTACGGTGTGCTCGTGAACGAGATGATCGATCCCTCGCCCGCGGGAGATCGGAAATACCTCCTGTTGCTCCTGCTGGCTGCCCTGGTGCTGCGGCTGGGGTGGGCGATGTCGCGCCCTGCGGACGAGGCGGCGCTGGCGCAGCTGCCTGACCAGCGTGAGTACCTGGAGTTGGCGCGGAACCTTTTGCGCGGCGACGGGCTGTCCTTCGTCGATGCGCGGTTTGAGCAGCGCGTCTATGCCTTCCGCACGCCGGGCTACCCCATGTTCCTTGCGGTGTGTGGCGGGAATCTGCGGGTGGCCCGCATCGCCCAAGCCGTGCTCGACACTGCAACGGTGCTGGCGGCGTTTCTGCTGGCGCGGCGGTGGCTGGCGGCGGGGCCGGCGCTGGTTGCGGCGCTGCTCGTCGCGTTCAACCCGTTCCTCATCTACTTCACCGGGCTGCTACTGAGCGAAACGCTGTTCACGGCGATGCTGGCGTGGGGCATGGTGCTCGTGGCCTGGCCGGGGGCGGTCGCGTCGGTCACCCGCGCGCGAGTAATGTGGTTGGGGGGCGTGATGTTGCTGGCGCTGGCGGTGCTGGTGCGCCCTGGTGCGGTGGGGCTCCCGGTGGGGCTGGCGCTGTGCGGCGCGTTGGCGAACCGCCGGGCGACGCGGGCGTACCACCTTGGGCCGTTGTGGCCGCTCCCGGTTGGGGCGACGGCGCTGCTCGCCACCGTGCTCATCCTGCTGCCCTGGGGCTATCGAAACCAGCGCGTTGTGGGGGAATGGGTCTGGACCAGCACGAACGCCGGGTTCACGGCCTACGACGGGTTCAATCCCGATGCCGATGGCGCGAGCGATCAGTCATTTGTGGGGGAGATGCCTCACCTGGCGGAGATAAATGAGGTCGCCCGATCGCAGTACCTGACCGACCGGGCGCGAGACTATATGGATGCACACCCGCAGCGCGTGAGGGAACTGGCTCTGGCGAAGCTCGCGCGGATGTGGAGCCCCAGGCCGCTGTCGGACGATTTCGCACGTCCGGTATATGTCGCGGTGGCGCTACTGTACGCGGTGCCGTTGTTCCTGCTCGTGCTCGCGGGCTTGTTCGCGCCGACCCTGCCCGCGACGGCAAAGGTGTTCCTGCTGGCGCCGGCGGTATATCTTACGCTCGTTCATGCCATCTCCGTGGGGTCAATGCGGTATCGAATACCGGCCGAAGTGCCGATGGCGGTGATAGCGGCGGCGTGTGCCGCGCGGGTGTGGGAGTCGGTCCGGACGCCGGACTGGCGGAGAGCGGAGAAGGCGGAAGAAGAAGCCAAAAGCCAGTAGCCAGAAGCCAGTAGAAAAGGCGGAAGGCGACGGCACCGACTCTTTGTCGTCTTCTGGCTACTGGCTACTGGCTTCTCTTCAATCACATGCCCCACGCCCCGCCCACCGCCGACCGTTTGTTCGACCGTCCCTGGCGGCCGGGGCACCATCCCTTCGGCAAATCTCCATCCCGGGCGCGCAAGTGGATCATGGGTCTGCTGCTGGTCGTGCTCTGCGCGGTCATCGGGGTGTATCTGCACTACACCGACACCGATCGCGTCCGCGCGATGGCGCAGTCGTACCTCAGCCACATCCTGCGCGGCCGAATCGAGATTGGCGCGGCGAAGCTGTCGATCTTCGAAGGGCTTCGGCTGCATGACGTGCGCGTCTATGTCGACGAGACGAACGACGCGCCGGATGCGGTCCTGTTCTCCGCCGATGCGATTATCATCAAGTACGATCCGCGCGTGCTCGTGACGACCGGCCGGCTCGAGGCAGACCAGCTCATCGCGATCGACCCGCACCTGCGACTGACGGAGAACACCGACAACGGCCGGTGGAACTACCAGCGGCTCGTGCGCGAGCCGGTGTTGCCGGAGCAGCCGGCGGCGCCCGACCGACCGATCGTGCTCCCGGAGATCCTGCTGCGCAACGCGCAGATCGACTACTCGGAGATCCGCGGCGGACGATACATCGAGCTGGGCTCGCTCGCGGTGGAAGGGCAGCTCACGCCATCTGCCGACGGCCAGCGCTACGCCTTCGAGCTGCAAAGCCGGGGGCAGAGCGAGGGGGTTGGGCCTGTGGTCAGCGGCTCGTTCTCCCGCGCAACCGGCCAGGTGTATGCGCGGCTGGCGCGCTTCGAGTTCGGCCGCGACATCCGCACGATGCTCTTTGCCGAAGCGCGCAACTGGTGGGAAGCGCACGAGCTCTCCGGCCGCGTCAATATCCCCGTGCTTTCGTACACCCCCGCGCGCGACGGGAAGCCGGCGGCGTTCAAGGTCGAGACGGAACTGGACGGCGTGACGCTGACCGTGCGACCGGAGGAGTGGCTCAGCCGCGAAGAGCTGTTCCAGCGCGCCAGCACGCGCTGGCTGTACGAGCAGATGCGGTGGATGGAGCAGGCAGGCCTCCCGCGCCCGCACGCGACGCGCCGGCCGTTCGACTCCGTCTCGCTTGCGCACCGGCTGGCGTCGATGTTCGACCTCTCGCCCGTGCGCCTCCAGCGCGTCTCGGGCACGTTCATCTTCACCAAGGACGGCGAGAACGACGGTGTCGAGATCAAGGAAGTCGGGGGCCGCGTCGAGAACAACGCGCTGGTCATCAACGGGCGGATTGATGGTTTTTCGCCGACAGCGGCGGCGCGGATCACGATCGAGTCGCGCGCCAGTGAGCACATCTACATCCCACCCGCGCCGCAGTACGTGGCGTCGATGCCGCGTCAGGTCCGCGAGATCTACGACCACCTCAAGCCGCAGGGCACGTGCGACATCAGGATTGAATTTGCCCGCCCCGCCAATGGCGCACGACCGGAAGTGAGCGGGGTCGTCGACGTGGTTGACGGCAACTTCGTCTTCGATCGCTTTGCCTACCCCGTGCGCCAGGCCACCGGCAAGATCGCCTTCGGGCACGACAAGCTGCTGGGGTGGGACAAGCTCCAGATCATCAACCTGCGCGGTAAAGGCGTCGCCGGGGGCGCCAATGCCGAGTCCGTGATCACCGTCAACGGGGAGATCGGGCCGCTTGCGGGGGACACCGGCGTGAACGTGAAAGTCTCAGCTCCCGACGTCAGCAGCGAGCCGGTGCTGATGGCCGCGTTTCCCGAGGAGGTGCGCGAGGCGCTGCGAATCTTCGATCCCGCGGGCACGGGTGAATGGCCGAAGTTCAACGGGAGCTTCGAGTGCAGCGTCTTCCGCCCGCCCGGAAAGTTCCAGCGCTGGACGATCAACACGGACATCCAGCTGCGCGAGGCCAGCGGCGCGCTGACAGTCTTCCCGTATCCGCTGGAGAAGGTGAGCGGGAAGCTCGCCATCCGCGATGGGTATGTCGACATCATCGGCGCCAGCATGCAGCGCGGCGACGCCACGCTGAACGTCGACGGGCGCGTGCGCTGGAAGCCGGAACGGCCGCCGGGATCAAGGCCACTGATCGGGACCACCCGGCCCGCCACGCCCCATGCGCCCGGGGCCCCGCGCGACAAGCAGCCGTCGCAGATTTCACCCGACCTGAAGATCGTGGCGCGCAACGTCCCGATCGACGAGGACCTGCTGTCGGCCATGCCCGGCGACCGCCGCAAGTGGCTCGAGCGCATTGGCGTAGGAGGCGTCATCGACGTCGATGGCCGCGTGTTCCGCAAAACCCCCGACGCGCAACAGCCCACCGGCAGCGCCCGCGCGGAATCACTCAACGACCAGCCCCCCGCCCCGGCGCCGAGCCTCGCATCGCTGATTGACCAGGACTTCCAGATCACGCTGCGCAACGGCACCGCCTGGCCCGGCGAAGGCACCTTCGCCATCTCCGATCTGAGCGGTCGGATGCGGCTGACGAGCGACCGGGTCGTCCTCAGCGACTTCCAAGGCCGCCGCGGCGACGCAACCCTCACCGGTCGCGGCACCATCACCTGGCTCGCTCCGATGACCCCCCAGCCCGCGGGCAACGCCCACGCGGAAACCCCAGGCACCGACACGCCCCGCTCTCCCCGCCCCCACGTAGCCCTCTTCGCCCAGGCCAGCAACCTCCTGCTCGACAGCGCGCTCTACCAGGCGTTGCCCACCACCGCCAGGGAAGCATGGGACCAGGTCCGCCCCGAAGGCACCATTGACATCGACCTCTCGTACAGCGGCGCCCCGGACGACGCGCCCGCGCAGCCGCAAACATCGTCCGACGCAATCGCCGCCGCCGAGGCGCTGCCCGCGCCCGTCGAGGCGCTGGCGCCGGCAACGAGGCCAGCTTCTATTGCCTCCGGCTTCGACCTGACCATCAAGCCGCGCAAGCTCGCCGTCAAGCTCAAGGCGCTGCCGTACCGGCTCGATGACGTCGCCGGCGCCGTCACCGTGGCCGGCAGCAAGGTGACTCTCACTGATCTCACCGCCAGCCACGGCGACGCCCGGCTGAAGCTCTCCGGAACCGGCGCCGTCTCGACGCGGAGCAATTGGGATCTGACGCTGGCGGCCACGGATGTCCCCATTGACGACGCGTTCCGCGAGGCGGTGCCGACCGTCATCGCAGACCTGTTCGAGTCGCTGAAGCTGCAGGGCACTGTTTCATTCCAGTTCCCGACGCTCGCGCTGCGCGGCGATCTCTCCGGGATCGGCACAACAACGACACGCCCATCACCCGCGTCGGCGGCTGGTCTTCCGCTCGCGGCGTCGCGGACCGACCCGGCTCCGCCTGCAAATGCGGCTGAAAGCGGCGCCCCTGCATCCGCGAAGCCGCAAGCGGAACAAAGCGCCCCTCCCCCCGATTTCGACGTGGACTTCGCTGTGAAGATGACAATGCCCGCCGCGACGATGGACGTCGGCGTGCCGCTGAGCGACGTGAACGGCGCCGTCGTGCTCGCGGGAACCGTCCGCCAGGGCGAGCTGTCGGAGCTGAAGGGATTGATCGAGTCGTCGTCGCTGAAGCTCGCCGGCCGGCCGGGCAAAAACCTCCACGCAGAGATGCTCAAACCCGCCCATCGTGATCAGCTGCGCATCGGCCCAATCCGGGGTGAGCTTGCGGGCGGAGAGATCGCAGGCGACGTCACGCTCGACTTCCCCGACGACGCCCCCTCGCGCTACGCGATGAACCTCGCCTTGCGCAATGCCGACGTGAAGCAGGTCGCCGCCGAGACCGAACAGGACATCAGCGGCCAGCTGACTGCGCGGCTGGCGCTGGAAGGCACCTGGTCTGACCCCGCCGCCCGGCGCGGGCGCGGCGACGTACGCGTCGAGGGGCGCGAGATGTACAAGATCCCCCTCGTCCTGGGCCTGCTCCAGATCACCAACCTCTCCCTGCCCATCACGAGTCCATTCAACCAGGCCGAAGCGTCCTACGGCGTCGATGGGCAGAAGGTCACGTTCGAGCACATCTCCCTGCGCTCCAATAGCATGCTGATGCAGGGCAGCGGGCTGCTCGACTTCGGCGCGAAGCGCGTGCGCATGACCTTCACGACCGACAATCCGAATTGGCCGAGGCTCCCCATCGTCGGCGACCTGCTCACGACGGCGAAGAACGAGCTGCTGCAGATCCACGTCACCGGCAAGCTCGAACAACCCAAGGTCAGCGCCAGCTCGATCAACACGTTCCAGACGACGATCGACGAAGTCATGCGCGGGGACGGGCGGAAGTGACCCGTAGGCGCAGCGGAGCGCACGCACACGCACATGCATGCGAGCATTCTTCCGCTTGAGGCTTCGCGGACCAAGCCGTGTCCGTCCGCGAAGCCGCAAGCGGTCGCAACTTGCCGCTGGCGCGAACATGATAGTGCATGTCAGCGCTTCCCGGTTGGAAGCTCATCGACCATGCTCGTGCTCGACTACCGGCCACCGCTCGCCGACCGGCCGCTGATGCGGCTGACCACGTTCCTCGCGAGGCCCATGTCCCCGCGCTGGCGGACGGGGATGGTTGCGTCGTCCGGTCTTGTGCTGTGGGGCGCGGCGTGGCTGCCGGGCGCGACATTCGTTGAATGGCTGGGATGGATCGGCTTGAGCATCTGCGCGACGTACGGACTGCTGCGACGCCCGCTGCGCTGGATCGTCCGCCATTTGCATGGCCTGCCGTCGTTGCGCGACGTCGCTTCGGAGCGATACGCGTGGTGGCAGCACCTGCTTCTGGTTGCGGCGGTGTCTTCGCCGGTCTACTGGTGGCCGCTGCGTCTAAGCCTGCTCGTTCAGCGGCCGCTCATAGAACGCTTCGGAGAGTACGTCTATGCCGAAGCGCCAATGCTCTATCCGCCCGCGACGCCTCGAATGGCAGGGCTCTTCATCATCACGAACGTGCAGGCCGACCCTGGCGGGGCGACGGTCCGACTATGGGGCAGTCATGGAACCATGATCTACGTGCCCGACGGCGCTGCCGCACCGTATTGGCTGAACCCTGCGGATATGCCGTGGTACCTGCGGTGGGCGCTTCCGCCCACCTCGGGTCATTGGGCAGTCGATTCTCGTCGTTCTGTCGAGTGGCTTCGATGGCTAATGTAGCCACACCATGAAATACCGCACCCTCGGCAAGACCAACCTTCGCGTTTCCGTGATCGGCATTGGCACCTGGCAGCTTGGCGGGGAGTGGGGCAAGCAATTCGTGCAGAGCGAGGTTGACGCGATGTTCGAGCGGGCACGCGAGCTGGGGCTGAACCTGATCGACACGGCCGAGTGCTACGGCGATCACACGTCCGAGCGGCTCATCGGCGCCGCGATCCAGCGCGATCGCGAGAAGTGGGTCGTTGCGACGAAGTTCGGGCACCGGTTCACCGGGCACATGAAGCGCAGCGATGAGCGCAGCCCGAAAGATGCCGTCGGGCAGCTCGAGGCGTCGCTGCGCGCGCTGCGGACGGATTACGTCGACCTGCTGCAGTACCACTCGCTGGCCGATGACGAATTCGCGAATGTCGAGCTCCAGCAGACGCTGATCAAGCTGAAAGAGCAGGGCAAGGTCCGGCACATCGGCAACAGCCTGCGTGGCAATTCGGATGATCGGCAGACGAAGCAATCTGAAGCCGCGCAGGTCGAGGCGCTGCAGGTGATCTACAACCGGCTCGACCGCCGCCCGGAGCAGCGAGACTTCCCCTATGCGATGGAGCACAACATCGGCATCCTCGCGCGCGTGCCGCTGGCCAGCGGCCTGCTGAGCGGGAAGTACCGCCCCGGCGCACGCTTCGCGCCCGACGATTCGCGGTCGAGTCAGGACCCCAAGGAGATCGACCGGAAGCTGCGCGAGGTGGAGCGCATCGCGCGGGAGGAAGTTCCGCCGGGTGTGCCGATGGCGCAGTGGGCCCTCGCCTGGTGCCTGCAGCATTCCGCCGTCAGTACGGTCATCCCCGGCTGCAAGAGCGTCAAGCAGATCGAAGCCAACGCGAAGGCCGCGGAGCTGGACCTCGTGCGCGACGACCACCCGCAGGCGGCGGGGTGAGTGATGACGACAGTGGAAGCGAAGCTGCGGGCGCAGTCACTGCTGCAGGATGGGTCATGCCTCGGGTGCGGATATCCGCTGCGCGGGATTGAGGATGCCCGGCGGTGCCCCGAGTGCGGGCGCCCTTTTGACCCAGCGGATCCCGAATCGTTCGACGGACCCATGCGTGCGGTGCGGCGGCTGCGGCGCGCATTGCACTGGGCGCCGATTGCGGTGTGGGCCGCGACGGTCGGGGCCTTGCTCATCGGGTCGTACTTTCTCGCGGCTGCGTTCCGACTCGAGCTTTTCAATTTCTTTGGCGCGCCCCTTCGCTGCTATTCATCGCCGTGCTGGTCCTGGCGACCGTCGCGCGCGGTCGGGCGCGACGGGGGCTGCTCGGTCGAGCGCCGGACCCCAGCCCGTTCTCCGAACGACTATTCCGAATGGGCATCGGTTTGGCGTGCGTTTTGTTCCTGTTCCTCCCCGGAGGTCGTGTCCGCACGGCACCGGCTTCGGTGTCGGTCCGGTGGGCGTGGCGCATAGCAACGTCGGCGGGCCGTGCAGGAACACCGTGAGCTACAGTAAACGGTGGCACCTTGGCGGCCCATGGAATGGGTGGGCGGAGGTGCCCGGCGGCTGAAGCGGCCTCGCCGGATTAGCGCTTCGCCGCGTCGAGCACTGCGGCGAGGTCGAGGGTGAACTCGGGGAGCAGCCGGGTCGAGTAGGTCTCGCCATGTTTCACGATCTTGGGGGCCCATTGTCCGCGCGAGCGGCGCAGGACGGTCATCTGCTGCTTGGCCGCATCGAGGATCCAGTATTCGGACACGCCGAAGGCCAGGTACTCCTGTGGCTTCTCTTCGTAGTCGCGGTGGGCGCTGCTGGGGGAGACGACCTCGATGACGATCTCGGGAATCCAAGTGGACCACACGTCCGTGTCAGGCGGCGGCGTCTTGTAGATTAGCAGGTCCGGGTGACGTTCGGACTGATCCTCGGCGACCAGGATCTTGGCATCACTTCCATGGGCAATCGAGTAGATGATCCCGCGGTGGGACAGTTTGTAGCCCACCAGTTGATCGCGCAGCTCCTCAACTTGCCGCATGTGAGGGGTGCTTGGCACATCCGTCACAACGATGACTCCTCTCCCCAGCTCGTACAGATGCCCCTCGACGCCTTTGGCGAGGTCGAACTCGTCAAGCGTCATGGGGCGGCCGTGATCGTTCGGCTTGATGACGGTGGTCGTGCGTGACATGGTTATTGCGGGGGCAGTATAGCAGCCCTCATCGTCGTTTCTCGTCCATCCAGCCCATCTTCCGATTGCCGAAGGTGTGCGGCTCGGCGCCGGGGGTGGGTGCGCTCCAGCGGACGGCGTTTTCGATGATCCGCAGGACGTCCGAATTGTAGTACGTCGGGAACGTTTCGTGGCCCGGGCGGAAGTAGACCACCGTGCCCGCCCCGCGCGTCCACGCACACAGACTTCGGCACACTTCGCCGCCCGTGAAGCTGCTGATCATCACCGTCTGCTCGGGCTCGGGGATGTCGAAGAACTCGCCGTACATTTCCTCGTGATCGAGGATGAAGTGATCGCCGATGCCGGCTACGAGCGGATGCCCGGGGTGCGTCACCCACAGGATTTCGTGTTCGTTCGGGTCCTCGCGCCACTTCAGGTTGCAGGTCGTGCCCATCAGCTTCTTGAACACCTTTGAGAAGTGGCCGCTGTGCAGCACGAGCAGCCCCATGCCCTCCAGGACGCGGTCGACCACCTTGTCGATCACGGGGTCTGCCGCCTCGGCATGATGCAGGTGCCCCCACCATGTCAGCACGTCGGTAGTCTCCAGCACCTCGTCGGTGAGACCGTGCTCCGGTTCGTCGAGCGTGGCCGTGCGGACCTGAAGATCACTGTTGCTTCGCAGGTGTGACGCGATGGCCTGGTGCATTCCGTCGGGGTAGATCTCCCGCACCTTCGGATTCTTCTTTTCGTGCCGAAACTCGTTCCAGATCGTGACGCGGATGGGCATGGAAACTCCAGTAATGCACACCTGACACGCCCCGCCAATGACTTTCGCGTGCGCGAGCGCGACGATAGCGGGGGGTGGGCAGTGCGACAAGCCGAAGAATCCTCGCATGTCGGGTGCACCAGACCTTGGCGCATGGCGCAAGAAGCTACAGCCAGACGGAGCCGGGGGTGATCCCCCTCTCTTGCGCTTCGAGGTTGTCACACCCGCGCCCGCAGGCGACATTCTCCCGCGACGATGTCGGATGCACCCGGACCTCTCGCGATCTTTCCCGATCAACCCGTTCCCGCGGAGTTTGACCTGCTCTGCGAGCACTGCGGGTACAGCCTTGTTGGGCTGATGGTCGACCGCTGCCCGGAGTGCGGCGAACCGTTCGATGCCCGGGCGCTCCCGCTGGCGCGCGTCCCCTGGCTCTATCGCAAGCGGCTCGGGCGGATGGGCGCATATGTGCAGACCCTGCGGCTGGCGCTGTTCGCTCCGAAGAGGTTTGCCGGGGAGCTGTGCCGGCCGGTGCGGATCAGCGAACTCGACGCACGCCGGTTTCGCCTGCTCACGATTCATCTCGCCGCGCTGGGGATGACGCTGGGTCTGGCCGGACTCCTCCAGCACATCGTCGGGATTTGGCCGCCCCGGCCGAGCAGTGCCGGCATGATTGCTCTGTGCCTGGGCGCGTGGGTCATGACGCTTCTGTTCCTGCGCATGGCCACCGATTTGCCCACATTCATCTGGAGCGGGATGCCCGGGCGCACGTATGACCTCTCTCCGCTGCACCAGTACGCCGCTGCGCCGCTGGCGCTGCTCCTGCCGGCGGCGGGGGTGTTCGTGGGGCTGGTCTTTATGCTGAGCAGCGTCATGGCCAGCCCGGCAGGGCTGACCGAAACCGGCACCCTTGCGCTGAGCGGGCTGCTCGCGGTCGTGCTTGGCTGGGCGTGGGTGACGGCGCTGGTGTTCATGCGCACCGCCACCCGCTGCTCGTTCGTCCGCGTGGCCATGCTCGGCCTGTACCTGCCGCTGCACTGGCTCATGATGTTCGCCTTCGTCTGGCTGCTCGTTGCCGCCGTGGCGTATTACGGGGCGCAGGCGTACGAGATGCTGTTCTGATCTCGTCCTGCCTGCGCGGCGCGTGGCACGACTCTTCAACCCGGGCGTCCTCCACCGGAATGGAATACGGGTTGAAAACCCGTGCTACGGGAAAGGGTTGATTAGGTCGTCGGCCGGATTGAGCGATCGAGATCGGTGAAGAATTGCGGGTAGGTCTTGTTCACGCACTCGACGTCCTGAATCGTCACGCCCGCCGATTTCGTGCCGGCGATGGCGAAGCTCATCGCCATGCGGTGGTCGTCATAGGTCGCGATCGTAGCGGGACGGATCTTTCCGTTCTCCGGCGGCGTGATGATCAGTGCGTCATCACCTTCGATGTCGACGTCGGCGCCGAGCTTCTTCAGCTCTGTCGCCAGCGCCGCCAGCCGATCGGTTTCCTTCACGCGCAGCGTGTGCAGGCCGCGGAGCGTCGATGTGCCTTCCGCGAAGACGCAAGCGACCGCCAGCGTCTGCGCCGTGTCTGGCATGTTCGACAGGTCGACATCGGTGGCCTCGAACCGGTCGGTGCCTTTGACGGTGATAAAATCCCGGCCGAAGACAAGATCCGCGCCCATCTGGTGCAGCAGGTCCGCGAAGGCGACGTCTCCCTGCAAACTCTGCTTCCCCAGCCCCTCGACCGTGACTTTCGCCTCGGGATGCACCGCGGCGGCGGCGAGGAAGTAGGTCGCGTTGCTCGCGTCGGGCTCGATCGCGTAGTGCGTCGACGTGTAAACCCCCGGCGGCACGATGATCTGCTTCGGCCGACCCGTCGCCGGGTCGCGCACGAGCTCGGGCGTCACGCCAAAGATGTCCATTAGCTGCATCGTCATCGCCACGTACGGCCAACTGGTCTGTGGGCCCGCGAGGTCGACGCGGACTTCATTGCGCGCATACGGCGCCGCCATCAGCACCGCCGAGAGGTATTGGCTCGACGTTTCGCTGCCGTAGCGCACGAACCCGCCGGGCAGCCCATCGGCGTCGATCCGGATGGGCGGATACCCCTCCGTCATCGTGTGCTCGAGGCGCACCCCGAGGTTGCGGAGCATCGTCACGAGCGGTCCGATCGGCCGCTGCCGCATACGCGGCACGCCGTCGAGCGTATACGTTCCCTTCCCGATCGACAGCATCGCCGCGAGGAACCGGATTGTGGTCCCGCTGTTGCCACAGAAAATGTCCGCGGTCGAAGCTGGAATTCGTCCGCCCTGGCCGATGGCCCGGACCGCCTTGTTCTCCTCATCGATGTCGATCTGAAAACCAAGTGCTCGAAGGGCGTCCAGCATGACCTTCGTGTCGTCCGCGAACAGCACGTTGCTCAGCACGCACTCCCCCCGCGCCAGCGCCGCCAGGACCAGCGCGCGGTTGGTAAGGCTCTTCGACCCCGGCGGGGTGATCGTTGCGGTGAAGGGGGCACTGACAGGCTCGATGCGCAAGTCGCTCATGGCGGTGGCAGCGTATTCGTGACTGGATGGGGTTGCAAAGCGAGAATCGCTCGATGGTTCAGAACCCCGCAAGCGGGGCCGCTAATTGCTATCGTGCGCGGGAGCGGGCGTTTGCACGATGTCCACCAGCGCGGCGCGCAGCTCCGGAAATCGAAACGAGAACCCCGCGTCCGCCAACCGCTTGGGTAACACGCGGCGGCCGGTCAGCGCGAGCACCGGCTCGGTGCGAATGATGAAGCAGCCGATTCGCACCAGCGGCGCCGGCGTCGGCGGGCTCCATGGGCGGCGATGGACGCGGCGCAGCTCGCGCATGAATTCTGCGTTCGTCACGGGATTGGGCGCAGAAGCGTTGTAAAGGCCGGCCATCGTCTCGTCCTCGATGGCGCGGACGACCAGACGCGTCAGGTCATCGATGTGGATCCAGCTGATGTACTGCCGTCCGTTGCCGACGGCGCCGCCGAGAAAATATCGCGTCAGCATCGAGAGCATCGACAATGCTCCGCCGTCGCGACCGAGCACGAAGCTGATCCGCAGCGTGACGCGGCGCGTCTGCGGCGTGGGGTGCGCGACGAATGCGTGCTCCCACTTCAGCGCCGTCAGCGGCGGGACGCCATACCCCGGTGGGGTCGATTCATCGACCCAGCGGTCACCGGTGTCGCCATAGATCGCCGTCGTCGTCGCCTGAATCAGCACCCGCGGCGGGTGGTTCGACCGCGCGATCGCCGTGTTGATCGCGATCACCGCATTCATCCGCGACTCGTCCACCTCCGCCAGCGCGGCGGGTGTGTACCGGCAGTTGACGTTCTTCCCCGCGAGATTGATCACGGCATCGGCGCCCTCTATTTCACGCACCCAGTCGCCGGTCGTCTTCCCGTCCCACTGCACGTGATGGCCGACGGTCGGCGACGCTTGGGGCGAGCGCGTAAGGATCGCGACCTCGGCCCCGCGCGCGGCCAGCTCGCGCGCGATGGCCCGCCCGATGAATCCCGTCCCGCCGGCGATGATGATGCGCTTGCCGTTCATGTTCGCCTCTCCGGTCGCCGCCCCCCCACGGGTCATCCTGAGGTACTCCGAAGGATCTCGACCTCCAGCGCGGCAGATTCTTCGGGGTACCTCAGGATGACACATTCGAGCAGCTATGGATGCAGGCTGTTCCACAGTGCGACGCCGAATGTCGCGGTTAGAAACAGCCACAGCCCGCTGAATGCGAAGTGCATGGCCGTTTCGAACGGCTTGCCCTGCCACAGCTCGTGGTCGTACATGAACCACTGCATCCACAGCCGCAACCCCCAGAACACCGCCAGCCCTCCCAGCACCGCCCGCGCCAGCGGCGTCGGCGCGACAAGCTCGTTCGGCAGCAGCACGAGGAGCAGCCCGCTTAGCAGCAGGATCAATGCGATGAATACCGCGTGCACCTGAAAAATCCTGCGGTTGATCAGAGACAGCCGCGGCAGCTCCTCCGCCCATTTGAAACGGGCGGGGACAAAGAAGTTGAGCACGAACAGGCCGAGGAGAAAAATTCCCGCCAGACGCAGTGCGATGAGGGTCAGCATGTGAAGCTCCTTTGCTGCTATCGGCCGAGCGACGCGAGCGCTGCGTAGCCGTAGATGACGACGAGGGTCATAAAAACAATGGTCAGAGCGTGGTAGCCGATCTTCAGGTAGCGCCGCGTCAGAAACGGTGCGGCGTCGAAGACGAACAGCTGCACGCCGAGCCGGCAGAGCCAGAAGATCGCGACGAACGCGCAGAACGCGCGGGCGAGGGTGGTGCCGGAAGCCAGCTCGCGCGGCGCGATCAGGGAAATTGCGCCGAAGCCGACAATGGTCAGCACGATGAACGCGCCGTGCACCCAGATCAGCTGCCGGCTGAGGGGGCGGAGCTTTTCCAGCTCACGCTTCCACTCCAGCGCGCCGGGCACGAGCGCGCTGGCAATCAGGATGCCCAGGTGCAGCACGCCGCCGATCGTGATCAGGAGCTCGAGGTTTCGCATGGGACGCCTCCTCTCACAGTGCGCCGATCACCCGCATGAACGGGACGAACACGTTCAGCACGAATGGCGGCGGAAACAGGATGAACACCGGCAGACCGACGATCGCGAAAGCGAACAAGCGGCGTGCCCACTTCCGTCGGCGCGGGATGCGCCGCTCGAGCAGAACGCCCGTGCCCTGGAGCACGAAGTAAAGCGTCGGCAACCCGTAGCCGCCGCGCGCGGGGAGGGTGATGACCAGCTCGTGAACGAGCCCGGAGGCCAAAAACGTCAGCAGCACAGCGCCGGCGATGCCGAGGCGTTGGACGGTCGGGCGGAAGACGAGTTCGTTGGCCAGGTGGTGAAATCCCAGATTCCACCGGCTGCCCCAGAACTCGGCGACGGACCGGGAGCGCAGCGGCGCGTTCATGATTGGCGCCACATCGATCCCCGCCCGGCGAAACCCCAGGGCGAGCAGATGGAAGAGGCCGAAGTGCAGGAGGAGGATCGCGCCGATCATCCCGATCCAGCCGGCGAGGAGCGGCGCGCTGGCGAACAGCCGCGCGATCGCGAAGAGCAGAATCGCGCCGCTCGCCGGCTTAACGGTTGCGTTGAGCCACTCACGTCGGGTCGCGCGTACGGGCGGTTTGCGCTCGCCAAGGAATCCGGCCGCATCCATGCCCGGCCAGGCGAAGAGGTACGCGAGGATCCGCGCCATTGAAGCACGCCGCAGCACGGCGCCCGCGCCCAGCAGTGTCGCCCATTTGCATCCGAAGAAGATCGCGTAGGCCATCGCCCACATCAACGCCCAACCGGGCGCCTGCGCGAACGTCAACCCCGCCAGCGGCGGCAGCACGGCCAGCGGCGTCCACCGCACGAGCGGGCTCGGCATGCCGCACAGCTTACAGGGCCGGCCGATCAGCACGTCGCGCAGGCCGGCGGAATGGTGGCCGCAGATGAGACAATCGTCACGGCGCCAGTTGCCGGTTGCGCCGAGAAGAGAATCCTGTTCCACCTCGACCTCAAGCGGCACCTGCCGCCATGGTTCGTGATGAATCCGAAAGCGCAGCGGGGTTCGGCCACGCATGGTGAAGGCGGAGTAGCGCTCAATGAGGAACTCGGTGAGGCTGTCGCGTGGGGCAGGTTCCGGCACCATGAAGCGCTCCCCACGCGCGTGGAAGCGGAAGCGGAGTCCATCGGCTGCAATCACGTCCCCGCAAATGTCGCCCGCGTCGGCAAGGTGGTAGCGAAGCTCGCCAAGGCGATACGGCAATCCATACAGCGGCGGCCCGAGCGCCGCCGCCAGCCGGTTCGGGATCCACTCGGCGAGAAAATAAATGCCCGGTTCCCCATCGACGCGGACGTACGTCCGCACGTTGCAGAAAGGGTGGGTGGCCAGCGGGCGGCTCAGCCAGGCGCCGATCCGGCCGCCCGTTTTCGGCCGGAGGCGCCGCTGGACAAACGCGACGATGGAGACGTACGCCCGCCCTTCATGCAGATCGAGCGGGAAGGGGACGAGCGGTTGCAGCACGTCCGGATCGACCACGTAGTGAATGAAGACGGCGGGGTTCCAGTCGGCGATCAGCGCGGGGCCGCCGTCGGCGTCGAGACGGCTGCGGGCGAGGTCGCTGTGGGTCGTTGTTGTGGCTTCGCAGATGGTCATGGCCTTGCCTCCCTCAGTTTATATCAGTAATTTCTGTTGCAACAGAAACATGGGCTCCTGAAAAAGGGGCAGTCGCTGCTGCCCCGGTGGTTCTACGTCATGCCAATCAGCTTGCGGACCTTCTCGCCGGCCTTGACGAAGCGGATGACCATGGGCGTCGGCATCCGCCGGATTTGTTCGTACCAGCCGGTCATCGTCTCGAAGAAGCCGAGCAATTCGCCCAGCTTCTCGCGCACATAAGGCTCGGCGGATCGCGTCCGCTCGGCCTCGGCGATGCAGTCGCGCAGGATGATGAGCGTGGGGTCGATTTCCCGCCGTTTTCGCTCGTCCAGCACCTGGCGGAACAGGTCCCACACGTCTTTCATGGATTCAAAGTGGTCGCGCCGGTCGCCCAGCACGTGCACCACGCGGATGATGCCCCAGCTCTGCAATTCCTTGATGCTGTTGGACACATTCGACCGCGCCACCCCAAGGGTTTCGGCAATGTCCTCCGCGTGCAGCGGCTTAGGGGAGATGAACAGCAGCGCGTGGATCTGGGCCACCGTCCGGTTAATGCCCCAGCGGGTGCCCATTTCTCCCCAGTGGAGGATGAATTTCTGCGTGACGGGGGTGAGTTCCATGGCGATCTCGAATTTCTGTCCAAACAGAATATACCGTATGAACACCGCTTAGGCAAGGGGAAATCGGGGGAGCCACAGAGACGCAGAGACACAGAGGCCAACACGATGTCCTGATGCTTTGCTGCGAACGACCTCTGCTCCAAACTGGTCAGCAAGATTATTCCCAACAAGTTGGCGCGGCTGCGCTAATGTCGCCTCTGTGCCTCCGTGTCTCTGTGGCTCCCCCCTATTTGTATGGGAACTTTCGACGAACACCCTCGTCTAAAATCCCCGCCGGGTACGATTACGATGGTTCACACCCAAGGAGACGATCATGCGGACGTTCATACGGTCCATGGTGCTCGCGGCGGCGGTGGCGGGGGTGGGGTGGCAGGCGCATCTGACGCATGCGCAAACGGCGCAGACGACGCCAAGCGCGCCGACCACCCGGCCCGCGGCTGACGTGCCGGTCAAGCAGGTCGTGCTCTTCTCCTCCGGCGTCGGCTACTTCGAGCATTTCGGCAACATCAACGGCGACGGCACCACCGAGCTGCGCTTCAAGACATCCCAGATCAACGACATCCTCAAGAGCCTCGTGCTCCAGGATCTCGATGGTGGCACGGTCAACACCATCACTTATCCGTCGCACGACCCCATCGCCAAGACCCTCCGCAGTTTTCAGGTCGACATCGCGGGGAACCCCTCGATGGCTGACCTGCTCAACCAGCTGCGCGGGGCGAAGGTGACCGTTCAGGAAGCGGACCGCACGATTGACGGCACGATCCTTGGGGTCGAGACGAAGAAGCGGCCGGTGGAGGAGGGGAAGGAACCGGTGGAGGTGTCGGTGCTCAACCTGATCGCGGGGGAAAAGATGCTCGCGATCGAGCTGGACAACGTCCGCAGCATCGAGCTGCAGGACCCGCAGCTGCAGGATGAGCTCAATCGCGCGCTGACCGCGCTGGCGCAGGCGCGCGACCAGGACAAGAAGTCGGTGCAGATCCACTTCGCCGGCGAGGGCCACCGCCGCGTGCGCCTCGGGTATGTCGTCGAGACGCCGATCTGGAAGACCAGCTACCGCCTGATTCTGCCGGCGACGGAAGAGGACAAGCCCAGGCTGCAGGGCTGGGCGATTGTCGAAAACCAGACCGACAACGACTGGGACAACGTGCAGCTGAGCCTCGTGAGCGGTCGGCCGATCTCGTTCGTGATGGACCTGTACCAGCCGCTGTACATCCCGCGGCCGGTTGTCATGCCGGAGTTGTACGCGAGCCTGCGTCCGCAGACGTACGACGCGGGCGTCGACGGCGACCTGGAGCTCGGCGAGTTTGCCCGCCAGACCGCCGGCGCGGGCGGCGTGGCGGGGAACATTCAGGCCCAGCGTGCGGCGAACGACGCGCTGGGCAAGGACGTGGCCAGCCGTGCCCGAGCGCTACGAGAGGAGGCGTCCAGGATGAGAGCGATAACCGCGGCGCCCGCCTCGGCGCCGGGCGTCTCGCAGCCGATGGACGCCGCCGCCTCCGTCCGCACGATCGCCTCGGCGGCGAAGGTCGGAGAGCTGTTCCAGTACACGGTCGGCAACGTCTCGCTCCCCCGGCAGAAGTCGGCGATGATCCCGATCATCACCGACGACATCGAGGTCGAGCGGCTGTCGATCTACAACGCATCCGTACTGCCGAAGAATCCGCTCAATGGCGCGCGGGTGAAGAACACCACCGACAAGCACCTTCTGCAGGGCCCGATCACGGTCCTCGACGACCACACGTACGCCGGCGACGCACAGATCGACAACGTCCCGCCGGATCAGGAGCGGCTGCTCAGCTACGGGATCGATTTGCAGATGCGCGTGGATGCGACGACGCACCGCAACGACAGCGCGCTGATGACCGCCAAAATCGTCAAGGGCGTGCTCGAGCTGACCCACAAGAACGTGTTCGCGCAGCAGTACGTCGCGGAGAACAAGTCCGAGAAGACCAAGACGCTGATCGTCGAGCATCCGCGGCGCCAGGGGTGGACGCTCGTTGACACTGACAAGCCGATCGAGACGACGGAGACGCTGTACCGCTTCAAGGGCATGGTCGAGCCAGGAAAGGGCAGCAAATTGATCGTGAAGGAAGAGATCGTGCAGGGCCAGTCCGTGGCCATCCTTCCGGCCGACATTACGGCCCTTGTCGCGTACGCGAAGCACGGGAGCATCCCCGAGGATGTCCGCAAGGCGATCGGGCAGGCCATTGAAAAGAAGCAGACGCTGATCGAGCTTCAGCGGCAGATCGATCAGCACAAGGAGCAGATCAAGCTGATCGCCGAAGAGCAGAACCGCATCCGCGAGAACATGAAGACCGTCCGCCAGCCGAGCCCGTACTACGACCGGCTGATGACCAAGCTGAACGACCAGGAGTCAAGGATCGAGACGCTGCAGACGGAGATCGAGTCTCTCACGGAACAGCTGGAGGCAAAGCGCGCGGAGCTGGAGACGTTTCTGGCGAACCTGAACGTCGGCTGACAGAATTCGCACGCCCTCTTCCCGGTAGTCCGGGGAGAGGGCGGGGGAGAGGGCCCAGCGGCGCGGCGGATCGAGCATCTCGGATAGGTCCTCCCTCTCCCGGACGTACCGGTGAGAGGGAGTGAGGCGTACACTGGTGAGATGTCCCTCTTCATCAAAACCCCCGGTAACTACTACGTCGCGCGCAGCGCCACGATCGTCGGCGACGTGCGCATCAGTGAACTATGCAGCTTCTGGTTCAACGCCGTCGTCCGCGGGGACGTGGCCCCCGTCACGCTTGGGCGGCGCGTGAACGTGCAGGACAATTGCGTCATTCACTGCGACACGGATGTGCCCAACGTGATCGAGGACGACGTGACTATCGGCCATGGCGCGATCGTACACGGCATGTTCGTCGGCAGAGGCTCGCTGATCGGGATGGGCGCGACGGTGCTGAGCCGCACGAAGATCGGGCGCGGGTGTCTGATCGGCGCGGGTGCCGTCGTCCCTCCGGGGCTGGAGGTGCCGGAGGGCATGGTGGTTGTCGGGGTGCCGGGGAAGATCGTCCGCCCGGTGGGCGACGCCGATCGGAAGTACATGCAATGGCTGGCGGGTCACTACCCGGAATTGGCGCGAAAGCACGTGGACGGGGAGTTTGCGGCGGTTGGCGTGAGCGCTTGAGCGAAGTGCCAGTAGTAGCGTCTCGAACTTAGGCTGTGTCGGCGCTCGGGCCGTTTTCGATCAGATCGGTGAGGCGTTCAATCAGCGCGCTGGAGTTGACCGGCTTGGGGAAGAAATAGGTTGCGCCTGCGTTTGGCAGCGACCTGATGGTGTCGATCGACGTGTCGCCGCTCATGATGACGATGGGGGTGTCGGGGCCGAACCGCTCGCGCAGCTTTTGGGAGAGGATAAGTCCATTGATGTCCGGCAGATGGATGTCGACGACGGCCGCGCCGGGGTTGGCTGCACTTTGGATGAATGCCAGGGCGTCGGTGCCGTTGTGAAACGCGTGGGGGGCGTATCCGGCGTCGCGAATAAGCGTCGATAAAGCCCGAGTGACGAGATGGTTATCGTCGATGACCAGAATCGCTGTTGCGGGGGAGTCGGCCGGATTTGTCGAGTTGATGGCTACTGCGTTCACATACCCCTCCGCCAGAAGGCCCGTAGCCGGAGTATAGCGGCTGATGGAAGGCGGGGGAATGCGCCGATTCGCGTAGGCGACTACGGCTTCGGCAGCAATGGCCCGCTGGATGACGTGCTGATCGAGGACGCTGTCTTCGAGGACTCAAGGGCGAGCTGAGCATCACCGGCTAATAACGCGACCATCGCCAATTTCACGCTCTGCCGCTCGATCGCCACTGACGGGTGGTCGACCGACGGCAAACGCAGGGCTGTACGTCTCGAAGACCAGCGGCGTGGTCGGCCTGACCCATTGTTGCAGCACCGGGAGATTGAATCCGCTGGCGCTGTGACCAGGTACGCGCCCGGCGGAGACGGCTGGGGGCAGGGTGCCGCCGGGTTCGGAGACGGTCCAGACATTCGTGGACTTCCGCAGCACCTCGGCTTCGGCGGCGCTCGGCTCATCCATCAGGAACACCACCGTCTCCGGCATTTTCTCCGCCGGCATGTACCAACTCATCGCCATGTACCACAGCAGCAGGCTGCCGCGGTCGTGGGCGTGGTGGAAGACCAGCACGTCGCCGCTCCGGGCGTGGGAGGTGAAGTTAAACGCGAGCCACAGGTAGTCGGGCTGGGGGTTTTGCCGCTCTTCGTACGCGTGCGGAAGCGACACAATGCACGACAGCGCCGCCACCGCAGGAAGGACGTGGCGCAGCCAGGTGCGTCGGCTTGCGAGGGTTCCGCCGACACCGACGGCGGCGATCATGGCATAAAACGCCGGCGTGGCGAGACTGGTGTAGCGCAACAGCTCCAGCTGCTCCCACTGTTTCAGGAGGTCAATGGTCAGCGCCGGCGCGACGGCGCCGGCCATCCACCAGCCCCATAGCGCCAGGTCCGGCCTCCGGCGCCGCAGGAGCAGGGGGAGCACGAACAGGATCGCCCCGAGGCACGCGACGGCGACAACTCGGGGCGCCGGCTCGTTGAGCGATCGCGCCGGCAGGACCGCGAGCCGCACCAGGGTTCGGCCGAGGTGACCGGGGGCGCTGTCGACGAGATACCCCGAGTGCGCCTCTCCGCCGCGCACCTGACTGACGAATGTTGGCCCCCACATCACCAGGAAGAGGACGACCGCGCCGAGCAGCGCCGCGCCTGCCTGCAGGCGGTTGCGCCCGCGCAGCCGGATGGCGGCATAGCAGCCCATCGCGAGTAGTGCGGGTAGCGCGTAGTAGTGCGTCAGCGCCGCCCCCAGCGTGCACGCTCCCAATGCAACGGCGCGTCGGATGCCGGGTCCAAGCCGCTCGAGTCGCACGACGCCGTCGATCGCGCCCAGCGCCAGGAGGATCAGCAGCGTGTACGGGCGAGCATCCTGCGCCCACTGAATCTGCGGCGCCGCCAAGGCCATGATCAGCGCCGCCCACAGGGCAGGAGCGGGCCCATGCAGCAGCCGCACGACGTCCCACAGCATTGCGACGCCGGCGACGCCGAGCAGCGCGCCCAGTGCCCGCACGAGGGCGTCGCCATCGCCGAACAGCGGGTTCATCGCATCGCGCCAGACGCGCAGGAGGATTTGGTACAGCGGGGGGTGAACGTCACGAAGCATGCCGCGCCAGATCTGCGGGTAGGGGGCACGCTCCAACCGACCAACCAGATCGGGAGGCGGCGTGCGGACGCCGCTGGTGGCGAGCGATCCTTCCCCGCCGCCAGTGCGTACTCCGTGGTGGCCAGAGAAGAATGCCTCGCCCTGGCCGGCGCTGTGCAGCAGTGCGAGGAATTCATCCAGCCACAACGGATGCCGCGCGATGTCGTGAAACCGTACGGCCGTGGCGAGCAGCAGGATGGCGATCAGCGCCGCGAGGTGCCATTTTCCCCTCTCCCGCTGCGCCCCGAGAGGTTCGGGGTGAGAGTGTTCTCGAGCGTCGGGCGGCGGAAGTACGCGGTCGAGCACATTCGGCACTCGAAATCACCCTCATCCCAACCTTCTCCCGGAGTAGCGGGAGAAGGGACGAGATCAAACCCGCGCCACCGCCGGCGTCGGGGCGGCCGTGGCGGGGGCATTGGCGGCGACGGCCTTGCCGGCAGTCGCGTCGGCCTTCTTCCCATACGTCCGCGCCCGCGGTGGGACCAGACTCGTGTCGACCGGCTCGTAAGTGATGCGCGCCGCGTCGGCGGCTTCGTCAAAGGTCGCGATCGTCGCCTTCAGGAACTCCGCATCGTTGCGATCGGGGAACTCCGGCTTGTAGTGCGCGCCGCGGCTCTCGTTGCGGGCCAACGCGCCGCGCAGGATCGCCTCGGCCAGCGTGATCATGTCGCCCGTCGCCCGCGCGAACGACAGGTTCTGGTTCGTCCACATACCCGTATCAGAGAGTCTCACGCGACGGTAGCGCTGCTTCCATTCATCGCAGCGCTCGATCGTCTCCTGCAGCTTGTTGTTGTGCCGCACGACCGTGCAGTTGTTGGTCATCCACTGCCCCATCTCCTGCCAGAGCAGGTAGGGGTTCTCATCGCCGGTGTTCGAGATCAGCCAATTCTGCTTGTCCGTCTCCTGCTTGACCGCGGAATCATAGACGCTCTGCGGCGCGTCGGCGGCGGCGAGCGTCGCGGCTTCGGTCGCGTAGTTTTTAACGCCCGGTCCGCCGAACAGCCCCTCGAAGATGCAGCTGAGCAGCGAGTTCGCGCCCAGCCGGTTGGCGCCGTGAAAGGCGAAGCTCGCCTCGCCCATTGCGTACAGGCCTGGGATGTTCGTCATGAAGTTCGCCGGGTCCGCCACCTTCAACCCGCCGGGGCTCGTTTCCTTTTTGGCGAACCCGGTCCACAACCCGCCCATCGTGTAGTGGACGGCGGGGAAGATCTTCATCGGCTCGTCGAGCGGATCGGTGCCGACGAATTTTTCGTAGATCTCGAGAATACCCTCGAGCTTGTTGAGGATTTTCTCGCGGCCGATGCGCTGCACCTCATCGCGCAGGTCGAGGTAGACCATGTTCCCCCCGCCGACGCCGAGGCCCATCTCGGTGCAGACCTGGAAGATCTCGCGCGTGGCGATATCGCGGGGGACGATGTTGCCGTACTTCGGATACCGCTCCTCGAGGAAGTAAAACCGCTCGGCCTCGGGGATGTCGTTGGGGCGGCGGGGGTCCGCGGGCTTGCGCGGGACCCACACGCGCCCGCCCTCGCCGCGGGCGCTTTCGCTGATGAGGCGGCACTTGTCTTCGCCGGGGATGGCGGTGGGGTGAACCTGGATCATCTCCGGGTTCCCATACTTCGCCCCCGCCTGGTAGCAGCGCGACGCGGCCCCGCCCGTGCAGATGACCGACATCGTGCTCTTGCCGAAGATCAGTCCGTTGCCCCCCGTGGCCATGACGACCGCGTCCGCCCGGAACGCGCGGATCTGCATCGTCCGCATGTCCTGTGCGACGATGCCGACGCACTGCTGACCATCCGGGCCGTCGTGGATCACCGGCCAGAGGAACTCCCAGAACTCGTACTTGTTGACCAGCCCCTCCGACTCCCACCGGCGCGTCTGCTCGTCCAGGGCGTAGAGCAGTTGCTGCCCGGTCGTGGCGCCGGCGAAGAACGTGCGCTTGAAGAGGCTGCCGCCGAAGAGGCGCAGCGCGCGCTGGCCTTCGGGAGTGCGGTTGAAGGGGACGCCCATGCGGTCGAGCAGGTCGATGATGCGCGGGGCCCAGTTGGCCATCTCCAGCACGGGGGGCTGGTCGGCGAGGAAGTCTCCCCCCAGCGCCGTCTCGTCGAAGTGCACCCACTCGCTGTAGCCCTGTTGGCGCGCGATCTCGTTGCACGCGTTGATTCCGCCCTGCGCGCAAACGCTGTGCGAGCGCTTCACCGGCACCATCGAAAACAAATCGACGCCGACGCCTTCCTCGGCCAGCTTGATGGTGCAGGCGAGACCCGCCAAGCCCCCGCCGACGACGATGACGCGCTTGCTGCTCTTTGCCATATTACTGATCCAGCCAACGACGGAAGTCGATCAGGACCGCCGTCTCTTCTTCGCGTGCCGCAAAACGTTCGAGGAACGGGTTGAGGTCCGCCAGTCGAATCGTGGGAAAGCTTTTGCTCGTTCCCATTCGCTCCCAAATGCCATTGTTCAATCCCCACGCCGTGAGCCGCATTGCCTCGGCACAGTGCCACATCTCAGGTACGCTTGACGCCGCGGCCGCTCGTCGTGCTCGCGGAGCATCGCCTCGTAAAAATCCCAACTCGCGTCATAGAAGACGATCAAGTCGTTGCCCGTGGGGTCCGGGACCAGGGTTGGAAGTGTCATGTGCTTACGCCTCCATCGGCGTCCTTTTCTGGCAACTAGCAACTAGCAACTTCTCTCTTACCACATTTCCTTGCCCCAATGAGCGCGCTTGGCGTGGATGAACTTCAGGTGATGTTCAAGATGATCGACGGTTGATTTCAGGTATGCGCCCACCGTCACCTCGCCGCGCTCGTTGTGCGTTCCCTTGCACGACCAGGCGCCCTCGGGAAGCTTGCGCAGCACCTTCGCGAACAGCTTTCGGCTGGCGTCGACCAGCGCCGCCGCTTCTTCGGCGGGCTGGTCGTCGTAAAAGAGGTTCGCGGCGAACTTGTTCTCGTCGTAGCCGAGGAGCGGGGGATTGTCCTCAGCGATCATGCGCTTGAGGCAGTCGGTGGAGACGAGATCGCTGTCCATGCAGTGAATGACGAGCTGCTGGATCGACCACCGGCCTACGTTCGCGTCGGCCGGTGGGATGCACAGCAGGTCCTCGCGCGTCAGGCCGCGAATGGCCAGCGCCAGCTTCTCGCCGCCGCTCTCGTAGTGTTCGATCAGTTGAGTATTCATCCCGCCACCGATTCCTGCACCTGAATCGTGGGCTGATCTTCCGTCTCGGCCAGCCGCTCGTCGAGCGAGGCGAACAGCGCAACGAATCCGAAGATCAGCGTAATGGCGAATAGTCCGCCGCACGCGTAGCCCCAGCGCTTCTGCGCACCCTGGCTGATCGTGAGCCCCCAGGTGATCGCCCCCGCCCACATGCCGTTGGCCAGGTGATAGCAGGAGGCGAGGATCCCCAGCGGGTAAACCACCCAGGGGATAACAGCGTTGGCGGTCATGTGCCGGTGCACGGTGGCTGCGGCGCGGTGCGGGTCGAACCGGAGCGTGGGGCCGAAGAGCCCGTACTTCAGCGACAGCACGTGGAAGACCATGAACAGCACGATAACAACCGCGCTGGCCCGCTGCAGCGTGTAGAACCAGTTCTTCGTGTACGGGTATCGCATCGGGTTTGGCTGCCCGGTCGCGATGATCCACACCCCGTAGATCGTGTGAAAAATAATGGGCAGATAGATGAAGACCCACTCGATGGCCCAGAGCAGGGGCAGGTCGTGGATCTTGTTCACCTGCACCTGATAGACCGTGCCCAGTTGGGCGATCGTCGCGTTCACGAGCAGGTGGACGACGAGATATCCACCGAACACGATGCCGGTCAATGAGTGGAGCCGCCGGAGGAGAAAGTGGTTGCGCCCACCGATCAGGGGCAAGGTGTAGTCGCTGGCGGTGGCGGTCGTCACGTCGAGTCGTCCTTTCGGTGTTGCGCGAGCGGGAAATTATAGATGACGGGCGCAACGCACGCCAAACTCGAGGGGGCTGTAAGACACGTAACAGGGTTTTGCAATTGGGGTGCTCCGTAATAGCATATGCAATCGAATCCCGGCCGCGGGGGCATCCGGTCGGGCTGATTCGTGATGTCGCACAATTCGTCAGAGACATGATGCCACGGCGTTCAGCCGCGTTGGGGGTTGCTGCGCGCGATTGCCGCAGCGACGCCCGTTTCAAGGGAGGCAGCGGGTACATGTCCACCGGCAAAATCAAGTGGTTCAACGATCAGAAGGGGTTTGGGTTCATCGCCGACGACTCCGGGGGCGAAGACGTTTTCGTCCACTTCTCGGTTGTCGAGATGGACGGGTTCAAGAGCCTCAAGGAAGGGCAGGAAGTCGAGTACGACGCCGAGCCGAGCGGCAAAGGCCGGAAGGCGACGCGCGTCATCCCGAAGTGAGCCGTTTGTCCTGCACAGAATCAGGGAAAGTCGCAGGAACGCCGCCCACGTCGATCGGGGTGGCGTTGTTGTTTCAGGGATTTTGCAGGGCGTGAAGGTGGGGCTCGAGCCCGTCGGCCTCCAACTGCTCGATCCTCACGCCGTCAGACGCGTCGAACGACCCGATGCGCGTGCGCCGGAGCTGGGTGAGGTAGCCGCCGACTCCCAGCGCCTCGCCGACGTCGCGCGCGATCGCGCGGACGTAGGTCCCGCGCCCGCAGTCGATCCGGAGGCGTAGCAGCGGCCAATCATAATCGAGCAGCTCAATCCCGTAGACGTGGACGATGCGCGGCTCGAGTCTGACCGACTCGCCCGCCCGCGCCAGCTTGTACGCCCGTTGCCCGCTGACCTTCATCGCGCTGAACGCGGGCGGGCGCTGGCGGATATCTCCAATGAACCGTTGGAGCACCTCCTCCACCGTAGCACGGGTTTTCAACCCGTGCTTTTCGTCTTCGAACGGAGGAGACACGGGTTGAAAACCCGTGCTACGAAAAGGTTCCTCAGGCGATTCGGGGTCGAGCGTCGCCGTCGTTGCACCGAGCTTGATCGTCGCCTCGTACTGCTTCGGTTCCCCCATCAGCCGCTCGCAGTGCTTCGTCGCCTTGCCGACGAGCAGCAGGAGCACGCCCGTCGCGAACGGGTCGAGCGTGCCGGCATGCCCGATCTTCGTCCCGCGCGGCAGCAGCCGCTTCACCCGCGCCACCGCGCGGGCCGAGCTGATGCCGGCGGGTTTGTCGAGGTCAATGATGCCTGTCACGCTTGCAGCCTAAGTTCCAAGAACGAAAATCCAAGAAGCAGGTAAGAACCACGCAACCGAAGAGGAAAGCTCCGAACCTTGGTTTCTCCTTTGGTCCTTTGCTTACTGGACCTTGTTTGGTACTTGGTGCTTATAGTTCCTGGAGCTTTCCGCGCATGGTTTGGGACAAGCCGCGCATCCTCAGTGAGCTGAAGCGACTCGCGCGCAGCCGCGCTGACCTCTCATACAACGCGTTGGCGCGAAAGCGGCAGTCGCTGCTCTCGGCGGCGGCGTATCACTTCGGATCATATCGCAAGGCCGTCGAGCGCGCGGGGATCGACTATGCCGAGATCACCCGCCGCCCGCGCTGGACAAAGCCGCGGATCATCGCGCTGATCAAGAAGGCAAAGCGCGCGGGCCTGGACCTGCACTGGTCGGCCGTCACCAAGCGGCGCGATGAACTGGGCCGGGCGGCGTTCGCCAGTCTGCAGCCGCGGCTGTTCGGGCGCTGGGACCGCGCGCTGCACGCCGCCGGGCTTGATGCCGATGAGGTCAGCATCTACCGCACGTGGGATCGCAACACGGTGGTGTTCGAGCTGCGCGCGCGAGCTGCCGATCGGCTTCCGCTCAACAGCGGCGCACTGCAGCAGGAGGACAGCGGGTTGCATGCCGCCGCCGTCCGCCACTTCGGGAGCTATGATCGTGCGCTACGCGCCGCCCGGGTCGACCCCGAACAGGTTCGTCGCCGGCGACGCTGGACCAAGCCGCAGGTGCTCTCCGCCCTCCGCAGCGCCGCCCGCGAGGGGCTGCACCTGTCCGATTCCAGCATGCGCAGGGCTCATCCGGCCCTCTACGGGGCCGCCGTGCGCCTCTTCGGCGCGTTCACTACGGCCCGGAAGGCGGCGAAGGTGAAGTATGCCCGCCAGAAACGCGGGTGACGGACGGGCGAGATCCCGGCAAAACGCCAAAGATAGGGGGAGAAAAAAACAGCGGTCAGGGGGAGGGCATCCCGGACCGCTGTCGGAGGGGAGAGTGAGAACCGTGGGGCTGTGTCCTTATTTGTGTTCTTGCTTACTGAATAATCGTAATCCAGTCGTTTGCAAATCCACAAAATCGAAAAATTTTAGCCAACCTGTTGTTGCCCACCATTCTTGCCACTCTGGCAGCAAATCCAAGGTGGCTGCCGCTTTGGCATTTTTGGCCCGGCCGAAACCCGCCTCGCCCTCCCCACAACCTGTTATCCGGGCCCCACTTATAGGCCACGCGGGCGGCTTGCAACATGGCATTGCCCTTGCTTAATCAGAGGGCGCAAGCGGCTTGGCGCTCAGGGAGCGCCGGCCGGTTCGCCTCAAAGGAGCTTCTCATGGGAAAAATTATTGGAATTGATCTGGGCACCACCAACAGCGTCGTCGCCATCATGGAAGGCGACCAGCCGAAGGTGCTGATTAACGCCCAAGGCAGCCGAATCACCCCCTCCGTCGTCGCCTTCACCGAAAAGGGCGAGCGCCTCGTCGGGCAGACGGCCAAGCACCAGCAGGTGACCAATCCGAAGAACACCGTGTTCTCGATCAAGCGCTTCATGGGCCGCCGCCACAACGAGGTGGCGCAGGAAGAGAAGATGGTCCCCTACGAGATCGTCGGTGGCCCCGATGAATTCGTGAAGGTGCGCGTCCGCGGCAAGGAATACACGCCGGAGGAAATCTCGGCGTTCATTCTCCAGGACCTGAAAAAGACGGCCGAGGATTATCTCGGTGAGAAGGTGACCGACGCGGTCATCACCGTGCCCGCTTACTTCAATGACGCCCAGCGCCAGGCGACAAAAAACGCAGGCGAGATCGCCGGCCTGAAGGTCCTGCGCGTCCTCCCGGAACCCACCGCCGCCGCGCTGGCCTACGGGCTGGACAAGAAGAAGGATGAGAAGATCCTGGTCTACGACCTGGGCGGCGGAACCTTCGACGTCTCGGTGCTCGACGCGTCCCACCAGAGCGAGGGCGGCGTGCTCGAAGTGCTCTCCATCAATGGTAACACGCACCTGGGCGGCGACGATTTCGACGAGGAACTGATCAACTATCTCGCCGAGGAATTCCGCAAGCAGGAAGGGATCGACCTGCGCAAGGATCCGATGGCGTTGCAGCGCCTGAAGGAAGCGGCCGAGAAGGCGAAGATCGAGCTGTCGGGGGCGATGGAGACGACGGTGAACCTGCCGTTCATCACCGCCGACGCGTCGGGTCCGAAGCACATGCAGATGACAATCACGCGCACGAAGTTTGAGCAGCTGATCTCGCCGCTGGTCGAGAAGACGCGCAAGCCGGTGCTCGACGCGCTGAAGGACGCGGGGCTCGAGGCCAACCAGATCGACGAGGTCGTGCTCGTCGGCGGCTCGACGCGCGTCCCGCTCGTGCAGAAGCTGGTGAAGGAGCTGTTCAACGGCAAGGAGCCCAATCGCACCGTCAACCCCGACGAGGTCGTGGCCATTGGCGCGGCCATCCAGGGCGGCATCGCGACCGGCAGCTTCAAAGACATCCTCGTCCTTGACGCAACGCCCCTGAGCCTCGGCGTCGAGACGCTGGGCGGCGTGATGACCGTGCTGGTTCCGCGGAACACGACCATCCCGCACACCAAGAACGAGACGTTCTCGACAGCCTCGGACAATCAGAGCGCCGTGACGATCAACGTCCTTCAGGGCGAGCGCGAGTTTGCCCGCGATAACCGGCTGCTCGGGACATTCAACCTCGAGGGCATCCCGCCTGCGCCGCGCGGCATGCCGCAGATCGAGGTGACCTTCAACATCGACGCCAACGGCATCCTCAACGTCTCGGCAAAGGACCTCGGGACGAACAAGGAGAACAAGATCACGGTTCAGAACAGCGGCGGCCTCTCCAAGGAAGAGGTCGAGAGGATGAAGCGCGACGCCGAAATGCATGCGGCCGAGGACAAGAAGCGGCGCGAGACCATCGACCTGAAGAACCAGGGCGAAAGCCTCGCCTACCAGACGGAGAAAGCGCTGAAGGAGCATGGCGAGAAGGTGCCGGCCGATACCCGCGCCGACATCGAGCGCGCCATGGGCGAGCTCCGCGACGCGCTGAAGACCGACGACGGCGACGTGATCAAGAAGAAGATGGAGCTGCTGACGGCGGCCAGCCACAAGCTCGCCGAAGAAATGTACAAGGCCTCGGCCCCCGGCGGCGGCGGCGGCGGCGCC
>DASYWJ010000020.1:0-30711 GCA_035936155.1 Tepidisphaeraceae bacterium
GGCGCGGGCGCCGCGGGCACGGGTACGACCGGCGGATCCGCGGCGGCGGGCAGTGACGCCGGCGCGGGCGCGTCCGGCTCGATCGGTGCGGGTGGTGTGAGCGGCTCGGCTGGCGCCAGCGCGGGTACGCCTGGCGGCACGTCCAGCGACGTCGGCTCGACCCGCACGGGCGGCATCAGCGGATCGGCCGGCACCAGCTCCGGTGCAGGCGCGTCTGGTTCGCTTGATCTGAGTGGTGCCCAGACGGCAGGCAGCTCGGCCGCCGGGCAGTCCATGACCGCCACTGTTGAGGCCAGCCACGGTCTTCCGCAGGTGCAGGTCCCGTTGCAGCGCGACGGCGCTCGCTTCGTGATCGACATCCCCGATTCGATCGATAGCCAGAAGCTGTCGCAAAATCTGCAGAAGGAACTGCAGCAGGCGGTCCAGCAGAAGGAGCAGTGGCCGGAGGATAAGAAGGAAGCCTACCAGGCGATCACGCACCGCGTCCTGGTTGCGCTCACTGATGCGCGCAGCCAGCAAGGTGCGTCCGGCGCAGCCGGTGTCGGCAGAACTGGCGCCGGCGCAACTGGCGCTGGCACGGCCGGCCAAGACAGGAGCGGCGCCGGCGCAACCGGTGCAGGTACCTCCGGCTCAACCGGTGCAGGAAGAAGCGGCGCAGGCTCGACCGGCGCTGGATCGACCGGCGCTGGATCGACCGGCGGCGCGTCCGGCGCAGGCACCACCGGCCAGTAAATCGTCCCTGAGGCCATGAACTTGATCAGATGAGACCGGATGCGGGCAAGGTCGCCCGCGTCCGGTTTTTTGTTGCCCGACGACAGCCGGTGGGGCCTTGGGCGACAGCGCTTGTCGTTGATCCCGACACTTTTGCAGGCTCATCCGGGCTCAACCATACGTGCAGCAGGTATTTTCGGAAGTTTTTGTGCGGAAATTCCTGTGACATGCCTCACATTCCCGGCTGTGACCCGTTTCTGACGACCGCGTGGGCGCGACGTTTGCAAATAGATGGATCCGGGCAGGAACGAACACGCCACGACCTGCCCCCGCTGACTTACGGTAGAGCCAGCCAACAGGGTTTTCATGAAAGGAGCATCCACGATGAACGCGCATCTCAAGATCCTCGCAGCGGCAGCGATCACAGTCGGCACCACGTCGATTGGGTACGCGCAGAGCAATACGGCCACCGGTTCAGAGAACCAGGTGCAAAGTGCGGCCGACCGCGCGGGTGATACAACCGAGCGGGCCGCGGATAAGACCGGCGCTGCGCTCGACAACGCCGCCGATCGCACGGGCAATGCCGCCCAGAACGCCGCAGATAAGACAGGGAACACAGTCGACAAGGCCCTCAGCGGTCAGGGCATCCACGGCACCGCCCAGGCGCCCGACGCCGAGGGCATCCGCGACGTGCTGGCCTCGACGACAGAAGCGACCCTGAAGGGCTCGTTCAGCGATATCGTCGAACGCTTCGTCGACGCCGACCGCAACCGGCTAGGTGAGGCCATGCCGTCGGACGACCAACTCAAGCCGTTCAACGATCTGAAGGAGCAGTTCCGCAACGACTGGCAAGCCAAATACAACCAGGAGTTTGACATCGAGAAGGAAGAGCTCGTGTTCGACTCCTCGGTCAAGATCTATCAGGGCGAATTCGGGGAGACACAGCCCGACCGCGCCCGCACGGCCGGGGAACGGAGCGACGCGAGTGGCACGGACCAGCCCTCCGATGGGCAGCGCTCCATTCTTGGCAACACCGACCTGCAGACGATGCCTGAGAAGAAGGGTCCCAAGGGCGGCATCGACCTGACTGACGCGGCCGAGCAGGACCGCGCCAACCGCGCGAGCGGCAGCAATATCAGCGGGTCGAGCAACGCCAGCACCGACAGCGACAGCGTGGAGATCGCCGGCGTCGGCAACCAGCGGCCGAGTGACGCCGGTGCGGTCGGCTCGGCCAACCGTACTGACCGTGCCAGCAACACCCGCGCTGGCTCGAGCAATCGTGAGGTGGTGGAAGGCGACACGGATGCCGATTCGGGCCTCGGCCGCGCCGTCGACCGCACGGGTGACGCGATTGGCAACGCCGCCGACGCGACCGGCGACGCGGTTACCGCCGGCGTGGGAAGTGCCCGCGATGCCGTCACCGGCAACGCCGACACCAACCGCGAGAAGGGGCGCAACATGGCGACCGTCATGATCCCCGCCAGCCACGGGCTGCCGGCGATCAACGTCCCACTGATCCACGAGCTTCCTGACAGCTGGCGGATCGACATCCCGGATAACGTCGACGCCGCCAAGCTGCAGGCCAACCTGCAGAAGCACCTGAGCAAGGCGCACCAGCAGAAGGGTCAGTGGCCCGCCGATGCCAACGAGGCATACCTCACGGTGGCCCATCATGTGCTGCTGGCCATCTTCGAAGGCACGCCGCACGTGCAGCAGTCGGGCAGTAGCGGCGCTGGCGCCCAGCCCGCGGCCGGCACGGTCCCGCCGGGCCAGCAGCCCGCGACACCCGCGCAGCCGCAGTAAGCGCTGCCTGACGTCACGGACCCCGCCTGAATGACAAGAGGCGCGACCCCACCGGGTCGCGCCTCTTCGCTTTGCGTGATTGCTGATCGCGCTTACGCCGCGATCTTCGAGGGCATCGATTCGGTGACCGACGTCGTCATCGAACCACTGCTGCTCATGCCGAAGTTGACGTTGAACTGCGCCCACTCGCCCGCGCCGGTCGGGCGAACGCCCTGGATCTGATACGTCACCGCCGACGACCCCGCCGGGATCGTCGAGTCCAGGAAGCTCTTGTTGCCCGTCCCGCCGCAGTACGTGAACGGTCCCGTCCCGCCGATGCGCCGCCAGACCTGGTACACCGTGCCCGGGGCCGGGTTCGTGCACTTCCACCCCAGATCCAGCGAGCCGTCCTCCATGAGCGTCGCCTTGAACTTGTAAGGCTTGCCCGGGTTGCCCGCCGGCCCCGGCGTCTTCGGCGCCGGCAGCGACGCCAGCGCGTACACACCATCTCCCGCGCTGGCGGCTTTCGCCGAGACCTGCTTGACGATCTCGCTCATCGAATCCCACATCGCGTCGAGCGCGAGGTGCATCTCGATCGTCGCGTTCTTCATCGCGTTCACCGCGTCGCGCTGAGCGGTATAAGCCGCCCTGGCCGCCTCGGTCTTCGTGACGAAGGCCGCCACAACCGATGCCGAAGATCCTATTGCCACGGCGTTGTCGGTAAACGGCGTCACGTGCTGTTCGCACATCTCGATCTGACCAACGATCGTTTCGGGCTTGAGACCCATGGGGGACACTCCACTTCTTTCAAAGTGTGACGCGCCCCTCCCGGCCAAGCGCCCCGATCAAACACGATCGGGGAAAACCACGCCGCCGATTGGCGTCACATCACCTCCATCGGATGGAGCACAACCCCACTTAACCGCACGACCCAATTAAACGGAACAACTTCACGCGCCGCGCGCTCATCCCCCCGCCGCGCCCCTCCGCTGCCGTCCACCGCACAGCCGTCCGGTAAAATCCCCCTCGCCGCACCTCCGCCCCGCCCGGCCAAATCGCCGCCCCGCGCGACGTCCGGATAACCCCACCGGGAATGATTCCCCGTCGACAGGGAATCGTTCCCCCTCGACAGCGAACCACCCACCCTCGACAGTGCCCCCCCGCCCCTCAATAGCGAGCCCCCGCCCCTCGACAGTAAACTCCCGGCCATCGATAGCGACCGACCCCCTGTCGCTAGTCGACTGCTCCCCCTCGACGGCCACCCGCCCGCGCTCGAAGGCGAATCGTGCGACGTGGGCACGCGGGAGTCTGTTGACGATTCAACAGCGCATTGCGATATCGCGGCGCCGCCGGCCCCCACTCCCGCACGAAAAATCCTTGCCCCGCCCCACTCACGCCAATACCCTTTCCGCAACGCCCGGCATGCGATCTCGCAGCGCCGGTCAAGATAATCAATGGTTATTCGGCGAATGCAGAAGCACTTTCAACATGGTGACTTTGCCCGCATGGCTGCGCGGTGCTGGCACGCTGCCCTTGAGGATCTTGAGGGGGGCAGGTTGTGGACGGTCTTCACCGAGTTCGCACGCCGATTTCCTGACCACCCGTCCCCCGCAAACACGCATGTCTACCTCACCTTCCAGGGCGAGCCGGAACTCAGCCCGCCCATGTGGGGGTTGTCGTGGCGCTGCTCGCACTTCGAACACGGCGGCGACCGCGACGACCTGCTACAGCTCGTTGAGTTTCTGGACCTCCTCGGATCGCTGGGTGTCTGGCCCGACGCCGCGAGCCTCGACTTGATCGATCTGACCGGCGAGCGTATACGGCTGGAACTGCTCGACCCGGCCCCGGACGTGCGCGACGAGGTTATCTCCCGCGGCCGGGAACTGCGCGAGTGGCAGCCGATGGAGGGCGAAGGGGCCGCCGAATAACCCGCCAATGCAGTGGACCGAGCCGGCGGTAAGCTTTCTTGTGGTCCAAGAGCCTGCGCGGTGCCGGCTCGGCCACTGATCGGCCCTACGTTATCCCTTTGCGTGCGCCCGCTACACCGTCACCGAGTCGGGGATGTCGGCGTTGTGGCTGACGCTTTGCACGTCGTCGTTGTCTTCCAGCAGGTCGACGATCTTCAGCAGCGTCTGGGCGCGTTCGGCGTCGATGGCGACGGTGCTGGCGGGCATCTGGGTGATCTCGCTGGCCTCGATCGGGATGTTGGCGGCTTCGATCGCTTCCTTCACCTTCAGGTAAGCCGTCGGCGTGGTGATGATCTCGAAGACCTCGCCTTCGTTGCGGACGTCTTCGGCGCCGGCTTCGAGGGCGAGCTCCATCAGCGTGTCTTCATCCGTTGCGTCGGACTTGATGGTGATGACGCCCTGCTTGGTGAACTGAAACGCGACGGCCCCGCGGGTGGCGAGGTTGCCGCCGTTCTTTTCCAGCGTGCTGCGCAAATCGGGCGCGGTGCGGGCGGGGTTGTTGGTGAGGGCTTCGATGAGGATCGCGACGCCGCCGGGGGCGTAGCCTTCGTAAGTGGCGGCTTCGTAGTTCTCGGCGCCGAGTTCGCCGGTGCCCTTCTTGATGGCCTTCTCGATCGTGTCGCGGGGCATGTTGACGGCCTTGGCCTCGTCGATGGTGTAGCGGAGGTTGAGGTTGTCGCGCGGGTCGCCGCCGTTCTTGGCGGCGATGATGATCTTGCGCGCGATCTTGCTCCAGATCTTCCCGCGCTTGGCATCATTGGCGCCCTTGGCGCGCTTGATCTTCGACCAGTGTGAGTGTCCTGCCATGGGTTCGTTAGTTGCCAGTTGCTAGTTGCTACAACGAGCAACTCTCCTCTCCTTCTAATTCTTCGCCTGCTGCGGAGCTCCGACGACCGGCGCGACGGTGACGGGCTGGCCGTCTTCGGCTTGCTTCAGTTTCCTTTGCAGCTCGAGCCGCAATCGGCGGCGATCGGGGCTGTCGGTGATGCCTTCACTCTGCACCTGCGCGAGTCGCTGCTGAGCGCGCTGCCACTGCTGGATCGCGTCGTCGGTGCGGCCGAGGCGGTACAGCGTGTCGCCCAGATGGTCGAGCACGACCGGGTCCGGCAGCGCCGCGGGCGCGATCGCCGCCTCCAACTGCTCGCGCGCCTCGTCGAACTTGCTGCGCTTGTACAGCACCCACCCGAGGCTGTCGAGGAACGACTGATTGTCCGGCTCTGCCTCCACCGCGTTGCGGATCAGCTGCTCGGCGCGATCGAGGTTCTTCCCCTTGTCGGCCCAGAAATAACCGAGGTCGTTGCTTGCCGCGGCGTGGTTGGGGTCGAGCTTGACGACCTTGGCCAACGTCTGTTCGGTCACCTCTTCCTGACCGATGCGCGTGTAGAGGTGGGCGACGTAGTAGAGCAGGTCCGGGTCATCGGCCACGGCGGCCTGCGCGGCTTCGAGCACGCGCATCGCCTCGCTGGTGCGCTTCTGCTCTGCGTACAGCTCGACGAGCATGGCGATGGACGCACGGTTCTCCGGACGCTTGACGCGCTCGGCCTCGAGCAGGTCGATGTATTTTTCGATACGGCCGGTCGCGCCGTACAGGTTCCGCATGGCGTTCAGCAGCTCAGCGTCGTCGCTGTGGCGCTCGAAGAGCTTCAGCAGCGACTGCTCGGCCAGCGCCGTCTGCTTTCCGCTGAGGTAGATGTTCGCCTCAATCACCCGTGCGTTGACGCTCTCGGGGTCGGCGGCCAGCCACGCGCGCAGCACCTTGATGGCCTGCGGGGCAGCGGCGCTGCTGATGTAGTAGTTGAGGAGCGTTTCGTACGGGTCCGCGGCGGTCGGGTAATCGCTGATCAGCTTCCAGAGGATCTGCTCGAACCGGGCGGTGTCCCCCGCGGCGCGGGTGGCGGTTGCCAGCGCAATCTGGAGATCGAGGGATGATTCGCCGGCGAGGTTCTGCGCCCGCGCCAGCTCGTCGGCAGCTTTCTGCGGCTCGCCGCTGTTGAGCAACAGCAGGCCGCGCAGCTCGGCGGCAAGCGACGCGTTGCCCGCTGCTTCGACTGTTGCGATCAGTTCCTCCGACGCCTCCACCTTGCGCGCCTTGTCCCAGTCGCCACGGCTCCAGTAGGTGTTGAGCAGTACGCGGAATGCCGGCGGCAGCGGCGGCTTTCGCCTGGCCGACTCCTCCAGCGCCGTTCGCGCCACCACGTCCCGGCTCCACACGCGGGCGAGCTGCGAGATCCAGAATTGCTTTGCGGCCTCCGCGTCCGGCGGCACCGTCAGCGCCTGAAGCCGCCCGAGGCGCAGCCGCTTTCCCCGCGACGGCTGGAGCAGCTCGCTCCACAGTGGGAGCAGCTCGCGCAGCGAATCCGGTCGAGCAGCCAGCGCGCTGGTCAACAGCAGCGCCGCCGCATCGACATCGCCGCGCGAGGCGTACGATCCAAACAACCGCCGCACGTCGTCGATCCCGTACTGCCCGCGCTGGACCGCGTCGAGGAGCAGCCGCTCCGCCTGGCCGCGCTGGTCCGTGGCGTTGAGGATGTTGACCAGCGAATAGAGGATCGCCCGGTCATCCGGCGACTGCTGGTGGAGCTTTGTCAGGCGGGCCGCGACGGCGGCGTCGCCGCCGGCGGTGCGGTACGTCTCGCGGAGCAGCTCGAGCGAATCGTTGCTGGCGCGGAACGCGCGCACGACCTCGGCCGCCCGCGCCGCGGCAGCTTCGCGGCGGTTGGCGGCGATCAGCGTTCGCACGACCCGGGCGGCGTAATCAAAGCTTTCCGGCCGGCGCGCGGCGGCAAGCTCATAGGCACGCAGCGCCTCGTCGTACTGACCACCACGGACGTACAGGTCGCCCACCTGGATGAACAGCGCTTCGGGCTGACTGGCGAGGAACGCCAATTCATTGTTCCCGCGCATTGCAGCCGGCCGGCGCAAGCGCACGAGCAGCCGCGCGTACGCGTCAAGCGCGGCACGGTCGTTTCCGTTGCGCTGCAGCGCACGGGCAAGCAGAAATTCCGCCGATGCCGCGCCGCTGTTGTCGCGGCGGTAGTCGCTGGTCAGCAGCGCCAGCCGCAGGTGCTCGATCGCCTTGTCCAGCGCCCCTTTCGCCAGGTACTGCCGGCCCAGTTCCGTCTGCACGCCCAGGTGGTTGGGATTGATGGCGGCGGCGGCAAGGAAGGCCTGAATCGCCTGATCGGTGTGCGTGCCGATTCCGCCGTGAGCCTCGCCGAGCGCGTAGCGCAGCTCAAAGCTGCCCGGGTCGAGGCGGATGGCGTCTTGGAGCAGATTGATCGCCGCCAGGCGCTGATTCGCGAGGATTTTCGCGCGCGCTTCGGCGAACAGTGCGATGGCATCGAGCGGTGCCGGGCCGGTGGTCGGATGGGTCGCCGGGCGCGACGCGGGCAGCCGCAGCTTCGGCCGCAGCTCGTCGAGCGTCAGCATCGCCGCCGTCTTTACCGGCTGAGTCGTGGGCGCCGTGGTCGGGACAGGAGCGAGAGGGCGCGAGTCGCGCGCGGAATCCGATGCGCACCCCGATGCGCACCCCACGACCAGGAAGACGGTGACGATTGCGGAGAAAACTGCTCGGGCGCGTGACAACATGGCTAACACAGCATAGGCGCACTACTCGGAATCCGGAGAGCGTGTACGACAAGCGTAAAGCGCGTCGTTCCTCTCGCCGGTAGTCCGGGGAGAGGGAGTAAAGACTCTCACGGAATTACTTTGTTCAGCGGGTATGTGATGATTCCCGTGGCGCCGGCGCGCTTCAGCCGCGGGATCAGCTCGCGCTCCTGCCGCTCTTCGAGGATCACCTCGACGGCCACCCACGCCTGGTCCGACAGCCGCGAGATCGTGGGGCTCTTCTCCGCCGGCAGAAAGCTGACGACCTCGTCGAGCTTGTCCTCCGGCACGTTCATTTTCAGCCCCACCTTGGCGCGGGCCTCGATGGCACCCTTCAGAAGCATCGCCATGTTTTCCATTTTTTCGCGCTTCCACGGCAGATCCCAGGCGGTCTTGTTGGCGATGAAGCGCGTCGTGCTGCGAAGCAGCGTGTCGATGATGCGCAGGTTGTTCGCGCGGAGCGATGACCCGGTTTCCGTGCAGTCGACGATCGCGTCGAGCAGCCGGGCCTTGATCTCCGTCGTGCCCCAGGAGAACTCGACCGTCACGTTGATCCCCCGCTCGGCGAAGTATTTGCGCGTCGTGTTCACCAGCTCCGTCGCAATCACGCTGCCCGCCAGGTCCTCCGGCTTCTGCACGGCGCTCTCTTCGGGCACCGCCAGCACCCAGCGGATTGGATTGAGGCTCGCGCGCGAGTATTCCAGCTCGCAGATCTCGACGATGTCCTGCTCGTTGCCGTTTTCGACGACCCAGTCGTACCCCGTCAGGCCGCAGTCGATGATGCTGTCGGCGACGTACCGGCTGATTTCCTGCGCCCGGAAGAGCACCGCCGAGATCTTCTCATCATCGATGCGGGGGAAGACGCTGCGGTCGGCGATGCTGACGCGATACCCCGCGCGGCCAAACAGATCAACCGTGGAAGACTGCAGGCTGCCGGAGGGCAGGCCGAGGCGGAGCGTGGTTGGGGGGAGGCGATCGGTCATGGAGGAATAGTTGCTAGTTGCTAGTTGTCAGTTGCTAATTTAGTGCAGCCAGTTGCAGCCGCTCCCCCTACTGGCAACTGGCAAGTAAGCAACTGACACCCAGCAACTTATTTCAAGCTTTCACTTTCTTCTTCGCCCGCCCACCCTCCTGGGCGGCGGCGGTGCGGAGGACGACGAAGAAGCTATGACTCTCTTCGTGCTTGATGTGGTGCTCGACGAAACGCTGGGCCTCTTCAAGCGTCGTCTGCTCGTCGATGATCTCCTGCTCGCGCAGGTATTTGAGCATCTCGTCGTCAAGCGGGACGGCGTGGCCGTCGAAGCCATAGAGCATCACGTATGCCTCGACGAACGGGTGCACGTCCGGCAGCTCGCCAAGGAATTTGCGGGCATCGCGCTTGCTGATGTCCTTGAGCCGGTCGAGGCTCAGCGTGTGTTCGCGCTCGAAGATGTTATTGAGCGACTGCGTGATCATCGCGACGCGCTTCTCGATACTCGGGTAGCGCTGGCCGAGCAATTCCTGGATCTCCAGATCGGTGGCGACGCGCAGCTCGTTGAGGTCGACAAATTCCTTGTCGATGGCCTTCATCGCCTGGTTGGCGCGGTCATCGGAGACGTCGAAGCTCATCGCCCCGCGCACCAGGGCCTTCAGAGGGTCCATCGGCTCGCGCGGCTCGGGCTTGTGTTCCTTCAGCAGCTTGCGGTACAGCGAGCGGAGCTCTTCGGCGTGTTTCGTCGCATTCTTCATTCGGCTTTGTCTTCCCTGTTGTCGTTCTCGACGTCGGCGCCTTCCACTTCCATGACGGACTCCCCGGATTTCTCCGCCGCGCGCTCGGCGTCTTCCTCGCGCACCTTGCGGAGCAGGTCGAGCACGGCGATCTCGCGCTTGAGGGCCTCGTCGATGTGGAACTTCAGATACGGCGCCTGCCGCAGCGAGAGGACCTTCGTCAGCTTGGTGCGCATCATGCCCGCAGAGTGCTTCAGCGCGTTCAGCGCGGCCGACTGCTGCCCCTCCGTGCCCATGATGGTCACGTAAACGTCGGCAATGGAAAGGTCGGCGCTGACCTTGACGCGGGTGATGCTCGGCATGCCGGTGAGGCGCGGGTCGTTCAGCTCGCGCATGATGACCACCGCCAACTCCCGCTGGATCGTGCTGCCGAGCATTTCAGTGCGGCGGGACATAAGACTTATTGAGCCGCAGATGGACGCAGATAAACGCGGATAAGATTCACTTTGGTCTTATCCGCGTTTATCTGCGGCCATCTGCGGCTCATCCTCCTTCACAGCAGCTCAATCTGATAATCCACCAAATCCACCTGCGGCACGGTTCGGATGAAATCGACGAGCTTGCTCAGTGCCCCTTCGACGTAACGGCTGTCGTTGCTCACCATCGCGATCCCCAGGATCGAGCGGCGGTGGGCGTCGAGCGCCCCGACTTCGGCGATCGACACGTTGTGCCCGTGTGCGATGCGATCCTTCAGGCTTTTGACCACCCGCCGCTTGTCCTTCAGCGACATCGCGTCGCCGATCGAGAGATCGAGTTGGAGGACCCCAATTGTCATTGGTCACTTGTCACTTGTCACTCGCAGGGCCCTCTGTTCCGGAAGCCGGCCGCGAGTGACCAATGACCAGTGACAAATGACCTGCTTAGAGCGTGCGCTGGAACGTCTCCCGAATGTACGCCTCGTACCGGTCGCCGACTTTGACGTCGTCGTAGTTCGCCAGCTTAATGCCGCACTCGAACCCGGACTTCACTTCCTTCACGTCGTCTTTTACGCGGCGAAGCGTCTCGATGGCCAGGTCTTCGGTGACCACGCGGCCGTCGCGGATGAGGCGGATCTTGCTGCCGCGCTGGATGTGCCCGTCGGTGACGAAGCAGCCGGCGATGTTGCCCAGCTTCGAGACCTTGAACACCTGCCGCACCTCGACGTGGCCGTGCAGCTTCTCGCGGACTTCCGGCTCGAGCAGCCCCGACAGCGCCTTCTTCAGGTCGTCAAAGATCTCATAGATGACGCGGTACAACCGGATCTCGACCCGGCGCTGTTCTGCCATGTGCCGGGCTGCCTCGTCGGGCACGACGTGGAAGCCGATGATGACCGCGTTGCTCGCGTCAGCCAACTCGACGTCGCTTTCCGTGATCCCGCCGACTGCCGAGTGGATCACGCGGATCTTCACCTCGTCGGTGTTCTGGTCTGTGACCGTCTTCGCCAGCGTCTCGACCGACCCCTGCACGTCGCCTTTGATGATCAGGTTGATCGTCTTGACATCGCCGGCCTTCATCGTGTCGAACAGGTTGTCCAGGGTGACCTTGGTTTGCTGCGACAAGACGTTCTGCCGCGACATCGTCGCGCGTTCCTCGGCAATCGAGCGGGCGCGCTCGAAATCATCCAGGACGAAGAACTTGTCACCCGATCCGGGCAGGATGTTGAGCCCGGAAACGATGACGGGCGTGGACGGCGGGGCCTCCGGGATGTTCTCGCCGCGATCGTTGATGAGGCTGCGGATGCGGCCATAGCCGGGGCCGGAGAGGATCACATCGCCCACGCGGAGCGTTCCGTCCTGCACGAGGACGGTGGCGACGGCGCCGAGGCCCGGATCGACGCGCGACTCGATCACGGCGCCGCGCGCCGGTGCGGTCGGGTCGGCCTTGAGCTCCAGCAGCTGCGACTGATAGTCCAGGATCTCGATCAGTTCCTTGATGCCCTTTCCGGTGATCGCGCTGGTGCGGATCACTTCGGTGTCGCCGCCCCACTCGACGGGGTTCAGCCCATTTTGGGCGAGCTGCCCGAGGACCATGTCGGGATTGGCTTCGGGCCGGTCGATCTTGTTCAGCGCCACCACGATCGGCACGCCGGCGGCGCGGGCGTGATTGATCGACTCGACCGTCTGCGGCATGACACCCTCGACGGCCGCCACCACCAGCACGACGACGTCCGTCATGTTCGCCCCGCGGGCGCGCATGCTCGTGAACGCCTGGTGGCCGGGCGTGTCGATGAATGTGACCTGCTTCTTGTTTTCGCCCTCGCCGACAACCACCTGCCACGCGGCGGTATGCTGCGTGATGCCGCCCGCTTCGCCCGCGGCGACGTTGGCGCTGCGGATCTTGTCCAGCAGCGACGTCTTGCCGTGGTCGACGTGACCGAGAATGGTGACGACGGCCGGACGCGGGACGCGCTGGTCCGCCCTCTCCGCGTTGCGCGCTTCGAACTCGGCCATCAGCTCCTCTTCCATCGTCGCCTGCTGAGCGACGTGGAGCTCGATCCCGTAGTCCAGCGCGATGGCAGCGGCGGCGTCGGCGTCGAGGGACTGGTTGACGTTGGCGAACACCCCCTGCTGCATGAGCTTCTTGAGAATGTCGTTGGTCTTGATGCCCAGGGCGGCGGAGAGCGACTTGACCGTGATCGGCTCTTCGATCTCGATCGGTTCCCCGCGCTGCACGCCCGTCTTGGCCAGCACATGGTGGCCGCGGTGCTCGGATTTCTTGAGGTGACCCTCGAACGCGGCGCGGGACGCGGTGGCGGCGTTGAGGCGGTCACGGCGTTCGATAAGATCGGCGTCGGTGAACTCGCGGAGCTTCTCCATCGCTTCGCCGCGCCGTCCATCGGCGCCGCGGCGGCGGGCGGACAGGCTGGCGCCGCCTTTTTTGGCGGCTGCCTTCTTCTTCTCTTCCTCGTCGTCGTCGGTGGGCTTGACGCCGCGACCAACACCGGGGCGAGCGGTCGTGAAACCGGGGCCGGGGCCATCGCCTCCGACCGGGCGACGCGGGCGCGGCGCTGACACAATCTCCGGCTTCTCAACGCGGACGACGTTCGGACCCTGAATGGTGGCCGGGGCGGGCGTGCGCAGTGCAGGCGCGGGCGTGACCGGCTTACGCACCGCCGGCGCGACGCCAGGACGGTTGGCGAGCGTGATCGTCTCACGAAGCTGTGGAGGGCGGTTCAGGTCGTGCACCACGCCCCCGGGCCCACCGGATTTCCCGGGCGCCGACGGCGTCATCGGCGCGGGCGCCGACGGTGCGGGGGCGGAGGCGGCGATATTCGGCTCCTCGAGCGTCTCACCCGCAGGCGGCGTCGCAACCTGCGGCGTCTCGCGATGAACGGGCGCTTCGACGGTCGGAATCGGTCGCGCCGGCGCGGAGCGCACGGGCGCGGCGCGCGCCGGTGCGGGGCGCGCGGGCGGCGGCGTCACGGGAGCTTCAGCCGCGGGAGCGGGCCCGGGCGAAGGCGATTGCGGCTCAGCCACGGGCGCATCGGCAACGGCGGTCCTCGCGTCATCGCTCGCCGAACCGTTGTCTTCACCATCCTCGACCGTCTCCACCTTCTTCTTCGAGCGCGCACGGCTGGTCTTCGGCTTCGTCGCCACCTCAACCGGAGGCGCAGTCTCCACCGCAGTGCCCCCGCCGGTGTCGTGACCGCTGAACCACTCGCGAATGGTCTCGGCCAGGCCGATCGATACCACGCTCATGTGATTGGCGACCTTCTCGCCCAGTCCCTCGTCACGACACTTCGCGAGAATTGCCTTGCTCTCGACCCCGAGGTCCTTGGCCAGTTGATTGATGCGAATGCCTTTAGCCAAAACGTTCTCCCGCGATAGTCTCGCTCGCGAGCGCCCAATGCGCCCGTCGTTCACTTGAAAATCCAGTTACACCGCAGAGGCGCAGAGCACGCCGAGGAATCAAAACACCAGGATCTGTAAGCATGCCTCTGCGTTCGCTGCGCCTCTACGGTTCAATTCGCCTGCCGCGACTGAGTACTACGGTCGCACGCGGCCAAAAGATCGATTATGCCGGCTCACTCCGTGTGCTTGCCGGCGGCTGCGAACGCCCTTCGGCCAAGGCCGCGGTGTCCGCGTCTTCGTCGGCAAACTCCTTGCGATTGGCCTCGGCGTTGCCATCGCCGGCGGGAAGATGAACCGCCTGCTCCTCCGGTGAAAGTTCACCGTCGTCGGCGAATGCTTTTTCGCTGTGCGTCGTGATTTCGGAGGCCACGCCCTCGGTCGCTTCGGTCGCACCGGGCATGCGATCGCCATTGGTGTCGGCCTCGAGCACGGGTTCCTCCTCGGTGACGGCGGCGTCGGGCGTCTGGGGGAGCAGCGGGTTGGCAAACGCCTCGGCATCGACCCCGCGTATGCCTGCGCCTTCGAACGCCGCGCGGTCCGCTGCCGCCGCCGCGTCCATCGCCGCACGGTCCGCGATCCGCTTGGCCGCGTCGAGCTTCTTCTTCGCCTCCTGCTCGACCGCCACGATCTTTGCCTCCTCGGAGCAGCGGGCGATCACTTTCTCCGCGAGCTCCTCGTCCAGACCGAGCTCTTCCATCAACGGGCCGGCGCCAACCTCTTCAATGTCGCGCACGTCGATCAGCCCGAGCGCAACGATCTTGTCCACCATCTCCTGCGTAATGCCCTCGATCTGTTTCAGCGTCTGGTCCAGGCGCGCCACACCCGCCTGGAATTCAGGCGGGGTGATGATGTCGACGTCCCATCCGGTCAATCGGGCCGCCAGACGCACATTCTGGCCGCGCTTCCCGATGGCCAGCGACAGCTGGTCCTCGTTGACGACGACCGTGGCGCGGCCGAGCTCGAAGCACAACGCGACTTCCGTTACCTCGGCAGGCTTGAGCGCGTTGCCGATGAGGATCTGGCTCGACTCGTTCCAGCGGACGATGTCGATCTTTTCGCCGCCGAGTTCGTCGACGATGTTCTTGATGCGGCTGCCGCGCACGCCTACGCACGCGCCGACGGCGTCGACCTTCGAGTCGATCGAGCTGACGGCGATCTTCGTACGGTGGCCAGGCTCGCGGGCCAGCGCCTTGATCTCGATCGTCCGCTCGCCCACCTCCGGCACCTCGCGCTCGAACAGCCGGCGGATGAACTCCGGATGGCTGCGGCTGAGGATGATGCGAACGGCCGACGGCGTGTCGCGCACCTCGAGGATCAGCGCCTGCACGCGCTCACCGGGATCGTGCTGCTCGCCGGGGATCTGCTCGGAGCGGGGCATGATGCCTTCGGAGCGACCGAGCGTGACGATCATGCTGCCGCCTTCGAAGCGGGCGATCGTGCCGGTTGCGATCGTGCCGACGCGGTCCTTGTACTCTTCATAAATGCTGCCGCGCTCGTCCTGGCGGATCAGCTGGATCATCACCTGCTTGGCTGTCTGCGCCGCGATCCGACCGAGGCTGCTGAGCGGCAATTCAACGTCATTGCGCCAGGCGCGGATGTCGCCCGTGCCGCGCTCAAGGCTCACCTTGAACTCGGTCGTGTCTTCCGTGTTGTGCTGCTTCCGCAACGCCGAGGCGATGGCCTGCTCGATATCCGTGTAAATCTGCTCACGCTCGATATTTTTGTCGCGCGCGATGCCGTCGACGATGCGAATCAATTCTTGATTCATTACGTTTCTGTCCTCTCGCTCGCTATTTACTTGTACGAGCTATTCAGTTTTTACAGCGGGTTACTGGTTACTGGTGACTTGTTACTCGCCGGGCCCCTTCGACCGGAAGCCGGCGGCGAGTAACAAGTCAACCAGTAACCAACAACACCTCACCCCAAACAAAAAAGGCCACCACGCGGGCGACCCATCTTCTCGAACGAACCTGTTCCGGGGGAAACGCGCTACGCGCCCATCCGGCAGCCTCCGGTTTGGGCGGCGTTCCCAGCTCCGCTCACTTCCCCTCGGGGAACACCCCCGTGGGACATGCCGGCGAAGTTGGCCCGATGCTTATGCATTGATGTTATGCAAGTGCATGGGCCGACTCGTTTGCTGCCGGGGCGGCGCCCCGGTCCAGGCTCAGGTTCATCCCGGTCTCTCCGGGCTCGAAAAAATGGATTTTACGCGTGTCGACGTACACCGTCGCACTCGAATCCATTGCCAATCCCTGCGTCGCTTCCACACGACCGACGACGTGATCGTGCAGTTGGGTGTTCATGTAGACGTCCATACTGTTTCCCAGCGGCTCCACCACGTTCAGGTGGACCGCCACCGGGCAGCACTCACCTTCACCGCCAGTCGGCTCCAGGTGGAAATGCTCGGGACGAATCCCCAGCACCACATGCTTGCCCACGGCGCCGGCAAGCGGCGTGCGCAGGTGGCCCGGTAAGGGAAGGGTAAACCCCCCGCCGGGCAAGGTCAACTCGCCCACCATCACCAGCGGCTCGTCCTTGGCCGATACTTCCTTGGCGGAACCGATGGATTTGCTCGCGCCGTTGCCAGTTGTCCCCGCCACCCGGGCGTTTTCCAGCTTCCCTTCCTCAAAGACCATCCGCCCGTCCACCATTTTGATCGCGCCGTCGAAGAAATTCATCGGCGGCATGCCAATGAACCCGGCGACGAAGCGGTTGACGGGATTGCTGTACGTCTGCAGCGGCGTGTCGTTCTGGTGGATGATGCCGTCCTTCATCACCACGATGCGATCTCCCAGCGTCATCGCCTCTTCCTGATCGTGTGTGACGTAGATCGTGGTTGTCTTCAATCGGGCGTGAAGTCGCTTAAGCTCGGCCCGCGTGGTGACGCGCAGCTTGGCATCCAGATTCGACAGCGGCTCGTCAAACAAAAACGCCGCCGGCTCCCGGACGATTGCCCGCCCCACCGCCACGCGCTGCCGCTGACCACCGGACAGCGCCTTGGGCTTGCGTTCCAGCAAATGCTCGATGTCGAGAATCTTCGCCGCTTCCATCACCCGCTGGTGGATCTGCGCCTTGGGCATCTTGCGCAGCTTCAGCCCGAACGCCATGTTCTTGTACACCGACATGTGCGGGTACAACGCGTAGTTCTGAAACACCATCGCGATGTCGCGGTTCTTCGGCGGGACGTTGTTCACAACCCGCTCCCCGATTTTGATCTCGCCTTCGGAGATTTCCTCGAGCCCCGCCACCATGCGCAGCGTTGTCGACTTGCCGCAGCCGGAAGGCCCCACGAGCACGATGAATTCCTGGTCTTGAATCTCAAGATCGATCGCGTTCACCGCGCGAACGCCGCCGGGGTAGATCTTCGAGACTTTTTCCAGTTCCACTCTCGCCATGCGCTCTGTCCTCGACCTCTGGACGAAGAAAGCAACAGATCGGCCGGAAAAGGTATCATGGCGCGATGCGCGGGTCAAACCCGTTCCCGGCTTGGCAGGGGCCGCATTGGGGCCGCATCCAGGCTAGCCAGCGGCGATTGCGACCGATTGCGGCGCCTTGCTCGCCGGCGGCCAGTTGCTATACTCCCCCGCTCGATTTTCCCGGAGATTCAGACATGGCGATCGACCTCAAGCCCGGCCAGACGGTTCGGGTGACTGTCAGCAAGAGCATCACCCGCGACGCGGCTCGGAAGACGATCGAACGGCTGTTCATGAAGGACAAGGCCGTCCGCACGCCAATCGAGGTGCGCAGCGCGAACTTCAAGGAGATCCCCAAGCGCCGCGGTGGGGTGATCTGGACGAAGCGCGTCAACAAGGTTCACCCCGAGCTCAACAAAGGCGCATCGGCGACGATCAAGACGACGCCGGCGTCGATCCGGGACCTCAAGAGCGTCGAGACGTTCGTCGACATCGCTTCCGCAAAATAACCACGAAGACAATGAAAAGGGCAAAATCAGACGGTCCGTAGACCGGGTGATTCTGCCCTTTTCGTTGCGCCGATCAGCTGGCGGTCCGCATGGCTCGATCAGTTCGGTTTTCCACCAATCATGTCGAGCAGGGTGTTGAGCTCGAAGGGCTTGGCCATGAACTGGACGGGCTGGCCGCGCAGCGCGCCGGCCTCGTATTCCCCGCTGATGGCGATGATGCGCGGGGGGCGGTGGGACTGGGGGAGCTTCATGCACTGGTCGACAAGCTGAAATCCGTCCATCACGGGCATGCGGAGGTCGGTCAGCAGGATATCGAACCGTTGCGTCAGCAGGTATCCCAGCGCTTCCTCGCCGTCGCGGGCGGTGACAACCTCGGCGCCGGCCTGGCGGATCAAGCGGCTCATGGCCAGGCGCGTCGGCGTGTGGTCTTCGACGATCAGGATTTTCGACTTCTTCTGAAGTGCCACGTCCGATTGACCAAGGTGGGTAACAAACTGCACAGCGCGCCTCCTTGAGCAGATGTGAGCCGCCGGGTGGGGTAAATAACCGACATATCGTTCCGTTGCAATGGCAGCATCTTTTCCTCCGGCACCTCAGACGCCCTCACTGCGACACCTCATTGTCCCCGCCACCGCCCGTCGGGGTGCAGCAGCTCGCAGGGCCCGAACTCGATCTTGTAGCGCATCGAGCGGCAGGGCTCGATCCAGTACCCCAGGTAGTAATACGGGATGCCCGCCTCGCGCGCGAAGCTGATTTCCCGAAGCGCGCCGTAGGTCCCCAGCCCGCGACGGGACTCGGAAGGGTCGAAGTAGAAGTACACGCTGCTGAGCGACCGTCGCGAGATGTCGCAGAGGCCGACGCCCAGCAGGCGCTTATCTGCGCTGCGGTAGGTGAACTCGAGTGTGTCAACGGGCGAGTCGTACAGGAACGACTCGAACCCTGCGCGGTCGGGCTCGTCGTCGCCCGCGCGGTGCCGGGCCATGGTGTAGCGGCGGTACAGGTCGAATTTCTCGTCCGTCGGCTGCGCGGAACTGACGTCCAGCACGAGGTCGGCGTTTCGCCGGGCGCAGCGGCGCTGTGATTTGCTCGGCGTGAAGGTCGCGACCGGCACGCGGATCGGCACGCACGCGCGGCACCCTGTACACGCCGGCTGATAGACGACCCGCCCGCTGCGGCGGAAGCCGGCATCCATGAACGCGTGGTAAATCTCCGGGTCGATTCGCTCGGCGAGAAATGCCCGATTGCTCGCGATCCGATCGGGCAGGTACGGACAGGCATGATCGCCCGTATTTACCAGCCGCACCTGCACGGGCGGCGCCAGCAGCGACCGCGACCCGGGCTGAGCAGCGGGGAACTCATTCATCGGCGCCCACATCATACCGATCGAGCCGCGGGTCCCGAAGGACCGATAACAGGCAAGAGCGGGCCGGTCGGCCGCCCGCAGCCAACGGCTCGGGAGGATCCGCCATGCCCATGACGCAGGACTGCATCCGCGAGCACTACGAAGATGCCTCGAAGGCCAAGAGCGACGCCGCCTCCTGCGTCGACGAGATCGCCTACTCCAGCCCAAGGGCGACTTGGATACTCGGGACGTAAAGGTGCTACTGATCGCTCATCCGAACCTGAAGCAAGTTGATGGTCCGGTGCGCACGCGCCTGCTCGCGGCGAATGTTGACGCGGAAACGATGCGGACGTGGGAGGGGCTCGCACAACTCGATTTGACGCCCCCCGACGAGGACGCCGGTTACTGAGGACCTTGGCGCGCGGCTATGGACTGCGGCTGTGGACTTTAGTGCGGCATCGGGAAGCGCGCCGCGAACGTCGCCACCTCGTCGCGCAGCTTTTTCAGCGCCCCCGCATCGTCCTTGCTCAGCAAGGCGCGATCGATGAAGTCGGCGACTTGCTCGATGTCGCGCTCCTTCAGCCCGCGCGTCGTCAGCGCTGGCGTCCCGAGGCGCAAGCCGCTGGTAATCTTCGGCGGGCGCGGGTCGTTGTAGATCGCGTTCTTGTTGCAGATGATGCCGGCCGTCTCCAGCGTCTTTTCGGCTTCCGCGCCGGTGAAGGCTTCGTTGCGGGCGCGGAGATCGACGAGCATCAGGTGATTGTCCGTTCCGCCGCTTTGCAACCGGTAGCCCTTGGCCATCAGCGCGTTGGCCAGCGCTTTCGCATTCTTCACGATCTGCTGGGAATACGTCTTGAACTCCGGCTTGAGGTCTTCGCCGAAGGCGACGGCTTTGGCGGCGATGATGTGCATGAGCGGCCCGCCCTGGCTGCCGGGGAAGACGCTGCGGTTGATCGCCTTGGCCAGCTCTTGATCGTTCGTGAGGATGAGCCCCCCCCGCGGGCCGCGGAGGGTCTTGTGCGTCGTACTCGTCACGACGTGCGCGTGCGGGAACGGCGAGGGATGCGATCCGCCGGCAACCAACCCCGCTATATGCGCGATGTCGGCCATCAGCAGCGCGCCGACTTCGTCCGCGATTTCGCGGAATTTCGCGAAGTCGATCGTCCGCGGATACGCGCTGTACCCGCAGACGATCACCTTTGGCCGAAGCTCCTTCGCCTTGGCACGAACGGAGTTGAAGTCGATCGTCTCGGTCTTCGGGTCCAGGGCGTAAAAGTCCGGCTTGTAGAAGATGGCCGATGCGTTGAGCTTCATGCCGTGCGTCAGGTGCCCCCCGGAGGAGAGCTGGATGCCGAGGAACGGCTCGCCCGGCTGCATCATCGCCATGAAAGCGGCGAGGTTCGCGTTGGCGCCGCTGTGCGGCTGGACATTGGCGAAGCGGGCGCCGAAGAGCTGCTTGGCCCGATCAATCGCGAGGTTCTCGATCTGGTCGTAGTACTCGCACCCGCCGTAGTACCGCGCGCCGGGATAGCCCTCGGCGTACTTGTTGGTCAGCACCGATCCGGCCGCTTCCATCACGGCGCCCGAGACGTGGTTTTCGCTGGCGATCAGCTCGAGGGTCGAGTGCTGGCGCTGCGTCTCCTGAGCGATCAATTCAGCGATCTGTGGATCGGTTGCGGCGAGGCTCATCTGCGTTCTCCGGGGAAAATTGAGGCGGGATTGTAGCGATCGGGGGGCGGCGCGACTAGGACGCGCCGCTCGCGCCGTCGCGGACCGAAAAGTTGCTGGTCCGCGACACCGCAAGCGGAAAAAGCTAAGACGCGCCCCCCATCATCTCATCGCTTTCCACAATCCGCCGCGCGACCTCGCCCATGCTGAGCCGGCGGCGCTGGCTTTCCTGCTGAAGCTTGCGATGAGCCTCTGGTTCGGTCAGGCCCGCCCGCTTCATCAGGATCGCCTTCGCCCGGTCGACGTATTTCCTCGCTTCCAGGTCCTGCGCGATCTGCGCCTTCTCACGCAGCAGTCGTTGGAAGGCATTGAACCGGCTGAAAGAAACCTGGATCTGCGCCGACAGCGCTTCGGCGCTCACCGGTTGAATGAGAAACCCACACGCGCCGGCGGCGCAGGCGGCGTCGATCATCTGCTGCCCTGCCGACTCGCTGACCGCCACCACCGTGCAAGGCCGCTGCGCGAGCAGCGCGGGGACCGTCCGCATCATTTCGAGCCGGTCCGGCGACAGTTGCAGGACCAGGACCTGCGGTTGTTTGCTGGTGAACAGCTTTGACGCCGTGGCCGCCGTCGAGGCGGTGCCCACGACGTCGTATCCCTGCGCGGTCAACTTCGCCTTCAACTCCCGCGCTGGGGTGCCCTGCCCCAACACGAGCACAGTCTGCTTCGCCGAACCCCCGCGGTTGGCGCTGGTCATCGGTCACACTACCCGTTGACAACTCTCCCGGGATGCTCCCCGAACGTTCATCATCGATTACTATGGACCCGCCACCGCTTCACCGTCCACACCGAATCGCTCGGACTTTTGAGACTCCCGATGCTACCATTTCCCCGACACGCTCTCGAAGGGGCGAACTCGCGATGAACAGACCCGCTCGCGCGCTGGCCGCCATTGTGGTGTTCGTGGTCGGCATCGTCGGCATCGCCGCCGCGGTGTTCTATCTCGCGACGGACCCCCAGGACTCGAGCACGCTCACGACGCAGCCGGCCACCACCACCACGGCCCCAGGGTCCCAAGCCGTTGTTCAGGCGCCGCCGCGAACCTATGGCGAAGTGCTCAAGGCGGCCTACCCGCAGTTGGCGACCACCCAGCCGATGGGCGTGCCGCTCAACCTCTACACAGAAGCCGCCCATTTCATCCTGAGCGACCCCGTCTACGTCTGCTCACGGCTGGACCTGTGGCTCACCCGACCGGACGCTGAGCCCGCCGAAGCAGTTCTCGACAACGCCATCGATGAGCAGACGCACCTGGTCCGCGACCACGTTGCGTTCGTCCACTGGGCCCCCGACGACCGCGGCAAATGGCGGCCGCGCATCGTGGCGCAGCGCGACGACGGCGGCTACGAGCTCATCTCCCCCGCCGGCCGCATCCCGGTCACGGGCGAGCACCGATACCTCTGGCATCGCGCACTGAGCTGGGGCAACGCGATCGTTGTGCCGACGCAAGGGGGCATCTCGGTCCTCACACCGGGCGGCACCATTGAAGAACTCCATCACGCCTTCGCGCTGCCAATGTCGCCGAGCACTGCGCCGTCTACAGGACCGGCGACGGCGGAGTTCTCCAGCGAGCCGCTCGCTGAGCCGCAGGTGACGTTCGACTCCAAAGGCATCATCGCGTGGATGCCCTGGGATGACGGCAAGCGCGGGAGCAGCGGCGCCGTCCGGTTCGCGGAGGGAAGATTTTCGCCGCTGGGTCCGGCGCAGGGGTGGCCGGAGAAACTCGTCCAGGTGGTTCCGCTGCTCGACGGCAGCGTGCTGCAGATCGTTCGCGACGACAGCGGCAGGATCCTCCCCAAGCTCGAGTTGCTCAACCAGGGAAACATCGACGAGCGAGCGGTGACCGCGCTCGTCGAGCAGCTGTCCGACGCCGATCCGGAAAAGCGCCAGCAGGCTTACAACCAGCTGACCCGCTATGGACCGCTCGTCTGGCCGCTGCTGGAGAAATTGAGCCAGGAGCAGCCGCCTGAGGCAGCAATTCGGCTCCAGCAGCTACTGGCGAACAAGACTCAGCCGACGATGGGCGGGCTGACGCTGGTGGATGGTGAGATGGTGACGGCTTCGCGTCTCCCGGACGGCGGGGTTGTGTTTTTTGCGCCGGCGGGCGTGTCATTCGCGCGCGAGAACGCGGAGCCGGCCATCGTCAGCCCCGCCTGGATCAGCATCCGCCCCGGCAAACCGGTGCAACTGCTGCCCGACAGGCTCCTGGCCGGCGCCGCCCCGCCCGAGCAGCAGATCTACGCTTTTGGTGAGGAGTGGGTGCTCACGGATGACGAGCATGGCCCGCAGCACCTGATGTTCAACCATGCGCCGCGCCTGCTGCGCGACGAGGAAAAACCATTCTCACAGCTGTACGCGATCGACCGGCGCGGGCGCTGGCTGTTCCGCAAGCCCGCCGGCGCCGAGCCATCGCGCCAGACGCTGATCATCGATCCCACCTTCCCCGATCCCACCCCGCGCCTGCCCATCTGGGTGATGGAAATCCACCAGGGCTCCACCGGCTGGGACGAGAATGACTGGCCGTGCATCAAGAGCGGCGGCGCCTGGGCGCTGCACGAGAAAGGTTGGCGCCCGGTCGATGAGTCGAAGCAGCGCATGTTCAACGAGCTGCCGCAGACGCAGACACCTTCTCAGATGGCGCTGCTGAGCGAACCGTTGCTGACCGACGCCGACGGCAACCGCTACTACGACGGCGCGACGATGCTGCATGTCGTATCGAAGGACAACAAGCACACCGTCTGGCCCCTGCCGCTCAGCGCCCGCGGCCTCCCCGGGGGCACGCTTCTCCGCTACGAGGATGGCCGGCTGTTCCTCTTCAACTCGCCAGGGCGTGTGTGCCGCATCAAGCCGACCCCGGGAGCCGACGAGCCGTTTACGCTCGAGGCCACCTTCACCGAGCGCGTCCCCGCCGCCAACATCGCCCGCATCTGGACGGATCGCGCCAACCGCATCTGCGTCGCATACGACGGCAACAAGCTCGCGATCCTGTTTCCCCAAGGCCACATCCCGCCGCACATCGCGACGATGATTCCGGCCAGTGAGCTGCGGTGATAGAATTCTGAAGCATGAAGTCCCGCCGCAAAGCTTCGTCGCGCGTTCGCGTTTCCACGCATACCTACACGCTTGAGATTGAACCGGCGGAAGAGGGAGGATACGTCGTCACCTGCCCAGCCCTTGGGTGCTCGACCCTGGGCGAGACCTATGCAGAGGCTCGTCGCGATGGGCCGCGAATGCGTAGAGGGCGGGATTGAAGCGCTGATCAAGGCGGGTGAGCCGGTCCCGGTTGAACCCGAACCGACCCGCAAGACCAACGCCGTCGTCCAAGTGAAGGCGACGGTAGCGGCATGAGCCGCCTGCCGCAGCTCCGGCCGATTGAAATTGTCAGCGCGCTCAAGCGCGCAGGATTCGTGGAGCACATCAGCGCGGGTGCCAGCGAAACAAAAACCCCGTAGGCGTGGGTGAGACCTACGGGGTAAGGAGGGAAGAAATCCGCTATTTTTCTTACGTGTTATCAGAGTTACCGGTTCCTCAATCGCTCGTTGCCGACGCCGCTGCCAAAACTCCGCTGGTCAAACCTACGCCCCCGCCAGGACCGCTTCGACGCGGGTGGTGATTTCCTTCCAATCGGCCTCGGGGCTTTTGTTCACGGTGATGAAGTCACCGAGGAACAACAGGCTGCTGACGCCGGGGATCTCGAAGAGCTTGATGGCCAGGGGATGACCCTTGGCGGCGCCGGCGTTGAAAAAGCTCGTTGGCTGATCGGAAACAGGGCGATCCAGGATAAACTTCGCGGCGTTGGGGTTCGGCGTGGGCTGAACCTCACTCACCACAAACGGCATCTTCACCGGTCTCCGCAGACGGCAGTCCTGGAAAGCTGGGGGGAGTATATCAACCCGACTTTTTGCTGCCAGCGAGGGCTTCCCAAAATCTGGAAAAATTATTTTCTTCCTCCACGCGCCTCGAACCAGCGCGCAGCCCGCGCGCAAAGACCGTCTGCGGCGGTGGCTTGACAGCAGTTTTTGCGTGGATAAACTGCCCGATTCTTCCCCGCGGGCGCCTCACGCCAGTTCGGTGGAACTCCTTCGTTCACAGCCGCTTTGCATCGAGGAACTGACATGAGCACCTATATGCCCAAGCCGGGCGAAGTACAGGCCAACTGGCACGTCGTCGATGCCACCGATCAGGTGCTCGGCCGACTCGCCGCCCGCATCGCCCACATCATCCAGGGCAAGAACAAGCCGACGTACACCCCCCACGTCGACACCGGCGATTTCGTCATCGTCCTCAACGCCGACAAGGTCAAGGTCACGGGGAACAAGGCCGAGGTGAACGAGTACGACACCTACTCCCGCTACCCCGGCGGCCGCAACATTTACAGCTATAAGCGGATGAAGCAGTTGCACCCGGAGAAGGTGATCGAGCTGGCCGTCCGGCGCATGCTCCCCAAGAGCAAGATGGGCCGGAATATCCTCGGAAAGCTCAAGGTCTACCGAGGCAGCGAACATCCGCACCAGGCGCAGCAGCCTAAGGAACTGAAGCTCGCGTAGAGAAAGATCTCGAACCACTTTGCGGCGGTGCGCAGCACCGCGGGTTCAACCAGCAGACAAGCGTCCGAGGCTCGTGGCCGGTGGCCTGCAGCTTCAATCCCCTGATGATCCCCGGACGCCCAATCCACCACCACCGACCACGGACGGAGATCTAGACAGATGGCAGAAGAAACCGATACGCAGAAGGAATCCCCCACCGCGACGGCCCCCGCAGCGCCGCAGTCGACGGAGCCGAAGATCAAGCCGGTCTACATCTGGGGCGTCGGACGCCGCAAGAGCGCCGTCGCCCGCGTGCGCATCGCTCCCGGCTCGGGCAAGATCGAGATCAACGGCCGCACGCTCAACGAATACTTCACCAACGAGCGTAACCGCAAGGTCATCTTCGGTCCCCTGGAAGTGTCGAACACCGGCGGGAAGATGGACGTGCTGGTCAACACCGACGGCGGCGGCCCCAGCGGCCAGACCGGCGCCATCCTCATGGGCCTCGGCCGCGCGCTGGTCAAGTACGACACCACGTTCGAAGTCCCCCTCCGCCAGGCCGGCTTCCTCACCCGCGACAGCCGCATGAAGGAACGCAAAAAGTACGGCCAGCGCGGCGCCCGCCGCCGCTTCCAGTTCTCCAAGCGTTAATCGCGACGAATCGCTCCACCGCAATTCGAAAAAGCCCCGCGATCCCGCGGGGCTTTCCTTGCGCGCCCCCTTGGCCGCGGCGTTGGGTGGGCCGCTTGTGGCTCAGGCGCGCAGGTCGCTTTCGCCGATCAGGGTGAAGCCTTTTTTGATGAGCAACCGCGCCGCCAGCGTCGGGTCGTCGACGTATAGCGCCAGCGAAGGGCCGCGGGGGCGGAGCAGGAGGGGGTAGGCGTAGTGGATGTTGATCTCGGCGGCGAGCAGCGCCGAGCAGATGGCGATCAGGGGCTGCTTTTTCTTTTTGGGCAGCTCGACCGCGAGCAGGTCGGATTCGCCGAAGGGGAAGCCGGCTTCGGCGAGTACCGCGCGGCTGGCGTCGGGCTCGGAGCAGATCAGGCGCACGAGCGTGGAGTCGGCCGATTCCTCAACCGACAGCGCCACGATGCTGCCGCTGGCCTGCTCGAGAGCGCGGAGCATCATCTGGAGGCGTCCGACCTTGTTCTCGAGGAAGACGGTGAACTGTCGGACGCGGGTGGACTCATAGCCCGCGCCGAACTCGGTTTGCGGCGGAAGGACCTCTTCCATGCGCCCCAGCATAGCCGCCGCGCGCGGGGATTGATAATGAAAAAGGGAGAGCGGAGGGAGACATTGCCACTGAAGTGGCAACGCCACTGAGGAGCGTCCAAAGCAAGAGGGCCCGCCGGATGGCGGGCCCTCTTGAAGATTCAGACGATTCGCACGGGTTCAGCAACAACCCGAAGGAATTCGCTTACGGCGCGTCGGTGCCGTTCGTCGTGAACGAATCGGTGGGCAGCAGGACGCTGTCGTTCGCGTCCTTGGGGCCTCTCAACGTGTTCGCCCAGTCTGGTTCGCTGTCACCGGCGATGGTGGCGTGCTGACGGGTGTAGATGTTGTCGCGCTGCACGCCCACGAACGGGTTCTGGAGGAACTCGACGTGGCCGTCACCGAACAGGACATTCTGCCCGTCGCCGTCATGGTTGTTGCTGTTGGCCAGCTTCATGTCCTTGGCCGACGACGTGTTGTTCGGGTGCAGGACGTTGTCGTCCGTGCCAGCGATGCCGGGGTTGATGTCGGCGCCCACGGCGAACTCCGCGCTGACGCTGTTGTTCAGCTTGAACCCCGCGCCGATCGCAGTGCTGCTCGGGTAGGGGTGCTGATAGCTGTACGACAGGTTCTTGAGCAGGTCGGTGAAGTTCGACTTGTTAATCGCCGAGTTCGTTCCGCCGCCGAAGCTGTCCTTCTCCGCGTTGGAGCTGGGGCACGTAAAGACTTCGGAGGTGATGTCCTGCGTGCGGAGCAGGAGGAACAGCGCCGCGGGGACATTGTTCGTCGCCGCCGCATGCGTCGACGTGAACGGGTCCGGGTCGAAGTGGAACGTCCCCTGGGCCGCGGTGGCGTCATTGCCCTGGATGGCCATCGGGTGGGTGGGGTAAGCCACCGGAGCGCTGGCCTTGGTACGCGGGTAGGCGCCCTTGTTCTCGTTGCTGTAGAGCAAGAGAGCCAGGCCGATCTGCTTCAAGTTGCTGGCGCACTTGACGCGGTTGGCCGTTTCACGGGCCCGATTCAACGATGGCAGCAGGATCGAGATCAGCAGCGCGATGATGCCGATGACGACCAGCAGCTCGACGAGGGTAAAACCCTTCGTCTTACGGTTGAGACGCTTCATGATGAAGCTCCTTTTTCACGAGGCGTCGCACTAAAGACACAGACGGCGGACCGGCGATACGGATAGTAGATATGATGGCCGGTTCAGCACCTGGGAAGGGCTGTTCGTCGATCGCGCCACAGGTCTCTTTTGCGACATACCCATTTCACCCGACGACCGCCGCCGGAGTGTTGATGGTTCAAAGTTGTTTTCCCCGGGGTGGAATATTCGCCCGGGATCATGCGTTGTCAAAACGCAGAGTACCGTTGCGCTGCTATATTAGTCAAGACTTTTCCGGTTATTCAACGGCCGCATCCCGGCTGCCGACCCTGACAATTCCGTCCGAATGGTAGGTGCCCGTAGGGCATCGGATTACGTGCTGGGCGCATCCGGGGGGGGCGGTTCCAGTCCGCTATTGACCTTCCCGCGCAGCCGCTCGATGACGAGCGCCGGGAGCAGCCCGCCCAAGGCGTTGATATCGCCCCCCAGCGAAACCACCTGGCGGATGAGGCTGCTGCTCGTGAGGGCATATTGGTCGCCGGTCATGATGAAAACTGTCTCCACGCCCCCTACCGCCCGGTTGGCCAGGGCGAGCTGGAATTCATAGCGAAGATCGGAGACATCGCGAATCCCGCGGAGGATGGCCGTGGCGCCCACTTTTCGCGCGAAATCGACGGTCAGCCCGGAGTACTTCTCCACCCGCACGCTGGGCGCGTTTTTCAGCAGCGCCTGCACCATGGCCAGCCGCTCATCGAGCGTAAACAGCTCCCGCTTCTCGGGATTGATCCCGACGGCGACGATCAGCTCGTCGAATAGCTTGCCCCCCCGCGCGATCACGTCCAGGTGTCCGTTGGTGATCGGATCGAACTGACCGGGGAACAGTGCGCGCTTCATAGCAGGGAAGGTAAATGCCACGTCGAGAAGAAGCCAGAGTCACTGGGACATAGCTACGGGGACATCGCTGCTGAAGCGCCCATGTACAGGTAATGTAAATTTCCCGCCTTGGGTATCGTCCCGGAAATGCCCCACCGCCTGATCGGACATAATCTGCTCGTGATGATGCTCTCCGCTTTCGCATTCCCCGCCGGCGCCCAGACGACGAAGCCGGCAGAATCCGATGCCGGGGTGCTTCGCGTGCTGTGCTTCAACATCCGCTACCTGAACGAGAAGGACGGCCCCGACCGCTGGTCCGCGCGACGCGACATCTTCTTCGAGGCCCTCACCGCGGGCGATCCCGACCTGATCGGGTTGCAGGAAGTCGTGCATGCCCAGGCCGAAGAGATCCGCGCGAACCTGAGCGCCTACGATTTTGTCGGCGTCGGCCGCGACGATGGAAAGCACAAAGGCGAGTATTCGCCCATCCTGTTCAAGCGCGATCGGTTCGAGAAGCTTGATGAAGGGCACGTGTGGCTCAGCGAGACGCCGGACGTTGTCGGGAGCAAGGGCTGGGATGCCAACCTGCCGCGGCTGGCGACGTGGGTGAAGCTCGCTGATCGCCGGCAGGGCAACCGCGTCTTCGTCTTTCTCAACACCCATTTCGACCACCTCGGGCACGTCGCGCGCGTCGAGTCGGCCAAGCTGCTCCGCGACAAGCTCGCAGAGCTCGCGCCGTCGCTGCCGGTGATCATCACCGGCGACTTCAACACCACCGAGGACGCCGAACCGTACCGGACCCTCGTCAACCCCGCAGGCGATGACTCGCTCAAGCTGATCGACGCCTACCGCGCCGCGCACCCCCGGCGATCCCCCGACGAAGCGACCTTCGGCGGCTTCAGAGGCATTCGCACCGGCAGCCGCATCGACTGGATCCTCCACACCCCGCACTGGCAGACGCGCTCGGCCGAGATCGACCGCATGAACAAAGCCGGCCGATACCCGTCCGACCACTATCCCGTGCGCGCGGAGTTGAAGTGGATCGAGACGAAATAGCGCGATGTCCCGCCTCCTCGACCGATCGACCGGCCCCTCGGCCATAACTCCAGGCCCCGCCAAACGCTGCGGCCTTTGCGCCTGAACTCCGGGGCGAAAAAGTGAGACAATCTGAGACAATGTGCGACATTGTGGGGAAGGTCAGTGCGATGAAGTTGTCAAAGAGCTTCTCCCGCTTGGTATGGTTCGAGCGGAGAACGTTCTCCATACAGCTCATTTGTGCGCGATCGTGTCGATGATCGAGCCCGGCCGCGCGCGTTTCACCCGCAATCGACGGCGAAGTTTTTTCGGATTTCCGTAACTCCTTTTGCGCGCTTTTGCACATGATTGCGCAAAAGGAGTTACGGATTGACTGATCGCGAGGCGCACGCCGCCTGGCCCCCGTCACGTGCGCGCGCTTTTGAACATCGACACCGTTCCCCCCGCGCGGTTATGCCTGTCGCGGCAGGACATGGATTCCCCCGAACCCGACCACAGCCCGCGTCTGATTCTTTTTCCCGGCCTGGCCGCCGACGCGCGGCTGTTCGAGCCGCAGCGGCGGGCGTTCCCGGGACTGGAAGTCTTCTCCTGGCTCATGCCGCTGCCCGAGGAGCGCATCGAATCGTATGCGAGGCGTATGGCGGCGGAGGTCACGCCCGATGAGCGGCCGATGTTCCTCGGCGGCGTCTCGTTCGGCGCGGTGATCGCGCTCGAAGCGGCGCGTCACCTTCCGGCCGCGGGGATCTTTCTCATCGGAGGGGGGTTGTCGGCGCGCATGATCACCTGGCCGTTCCGATGGATGTGTTACGCAGCGCCGCTCGTTCCGCTGCCGCTGGTGCCATGGCTGCTGACGCTGTTTCCCATCGGGCTGGATGTCATCGAGAAGCTGACCGACGAGCAGAAGCAGCTGTACGTCCGCATGAGCCGCGACACGCCTCCTGCGATGATCCGCTGGGGGGCGCACGCGATGACGCGGTGGGAGTTCGCAGGCCCGCTGCCCGAGCCGGTCCACGCGATCCATGGTCACGACGACCGGATCGTCCACCCCGACCCGCGCCTCTCGCCGCGCGTCGTACAGGGTGGACGACACCTGATCAGCCTCAGCCATCCGGAGGAGGTGAACGCCTTCATCGCGGAGAAGATGGGGGCGGTGACAAGCACGAACTCCTAAAGAGCTCCTAACAAAACCTCGGTTCCGAATGATCCGATGCCGCCCGACAATCTCGCTTGGCCGCAGTCACGGAGGACGCCATGGCCAAGCCGCTCGTACCCGACGACCTGTGGGAATTGGTCGAGCCACTGTTGCCCCGA
>DASYWJ010000021.1:0-7690 GCA_035936155.1 Tepidisphaeraceae bacterium
CACGGCCGCTGCCAGCTGCGCGTGATCCGCCGGCGGATGAAAGCATACGACCTGCTGGTCAGGCCGCGGGAACAGATGAAATCGCCGCGACAATCAGGGGGAAATACTTAACCGAACGGCATTCACTCCCGACCCCTTAGATTCTCCCGGCTACTACCGACTCTCCGGACCCGTAGCGAGTTCGCGGTTGCGTTCCTTCAAGTAAGCGACGGCCTTCTGGAGCGACCGCTTCGACGGCTCGGCCGCTAGCGCCGCTTCCGCCCGCGCGACCGCCCGTTCGCTGGCGACGCGCCGCATTTCGTCTAGCGTCAGGCCTGCGTGTGCGGCGAGCCATTCCCGCGTGTTCTCCGGGGTGAGCACGTGGAAATCTTCCAGGGACTTCGGCCAGGCGCCCTCGATCTGCATCTGAATGAGGTCGAAGCACGCGTCGCCGACGGTCGAAGGGTTTAGCGTCGCCCCCTGTAGAGACTCCGCCGCAATGGCGCGATCCCGGAAGTGGGCGATCAACGCCGGGAAGGCATCCGTTCCCGCGGCCTTGAGAGCGCGCCACGACGCCGTGCTGTCAGCAGGACGTGCCTTGGCGGACAGACGGCGAATATGGCGCTCGTAGTCGTGCCGCGCGTCTGCGGGCGTGCTGCTCGGTGGGTCGGAGGACGCGCGGTCGATCGGGTGGTTGCATGCCGATCCAACCGCCAACGACAGTACGACGAGGGTAAGGGTGCGCCAGTGGCGGTAACGCATTTGGGGCATAACCAGTCAATAATGAAATCCGCTGCGCCGACTATCAGCGGCGGGTGTTGGACAGGTTCTCGCGGGCAAGTGGGGTTGTCAATTTGATTTAACGTGGGTGGGGCGGGAGCGGGGGCGGGATGACAGACGAATGCGGGCGCGGGGGGCGGAATGATAGAGGACGCGGCGGGGGAGCGGCGGGGGGTGCGTGGGCTGTGCCTGTCACCTTCGCTGCTCTGGACGAGAAGCAGCGAACGCGATGATCACGATGCCTGTGATGCACATTGCCGCGCCGCCTATCATCAACAGTCCGGCGAGAGGCTCGGCAGCCCAGTGGACTCCCGTCGTCGGCTGGTCATCCAGACGGACGGCTAAGGAGAAGCCGACCATGCCTTCGAGCAAGCCGCCGAACACTCCAAGCCAGCCCCATCTGTTCAATGACTGCGGGCTAATGCGCCGGCGTGGCCGCGCGTAGTCGAGTTTAGGCGAGTCGTCCGAAAGCCGCATAACCTATGCTTGACCTGACCGGCGGCGCGAAACAGCGTCCGGCGGTGGGACCATTCTAAGGGGTCGGACCATTCTAAGGGGGCATTCTAAGGGGTCGGCGCATTCTAAGGGGTCGGGCGCCCTTGGATTCTCCCGTCATGCATGCCCGCGCGGCGGGCAGGGCTGCCGGCGTGATGGGCAGTGGTTCCGGCCTGATGGGCAGTGCTTCCTGTGGCGATGTCATGCCTGCCCGCGCCGTTTTCCGTTCTGCCCGCCATGATTGCAGTTCTGCCGGCGACCAATGCAGTCCTGCCCACCTCGATTGCAGTTCGGCCCGCGCGCTTTGCAGTTCTGCCCGCGCGGTGGGCAGGGCGCTACGCGGACGTTGCATTCGCGTCCGATCACCCCGCATCATGCTCCCGCCGCTGGCGAAGCGATTACTCCCGGACGTCAACGCAAGACGGGTTATCGGCCGAGTGATGCGGGGCGCGACCGGTGTGCAGAACGCGCAGCGGACGTCGACGACGCTTTTCCTGATCCTGGACAAGCCTACTGAATGATGCGCCTCCGGCGCACATCATCGTGCCGCGGGGAGGCGCGATGGGTGGGAGGATAAAGCGCCGGCGGGCGGCTCGCAGCGCCGTTGGGGCGTTGGTTGGGGGGATGGGCGCTAATCATCAGCCGTGACGGGGGGGCCGTTTGTTTGCGCCAGGCGGAATCTGAATGACAAAGGGGACAATCAGGACCGGTCCTTTGTTTCTGTCCCGGAGGACGGAAGCTACAATCATGTGATGACCGCTGAAGCCCTGGTCGCCCGCCTTCGTCGTCGCCCGTTTGTGCCGTTCCGACTGATTCTCAGCAGCGGGACGACCTACGATGTGCTTCATCCGGAGATGCTGTTCGTCTCTAAATCGGGCGTGACCGTCGCCATCTACGACAAGGATCAGCGTCCGTCGCCCGACGAGATTCCGGTCCGGGACTCGCTCGTCTCGTTTCTGCACATCGCCGCCACGGAAGACATCCCGCAGCCAACGATGCGCGCCGGCTGATCGCGCGGGGGAAGAGGAAGGGGGGGCGAATATTGATTGGGCCCGTCCCGATTTCTCCTGCCGGGCGTCGGCTGGCGCGGTGGTCACAAGTCGTTGCAGCGCCCTTCGCGCAAGTCGGAGAGCGCTTCGTCAGCGAGGGCATCGAGGCGGCCGGTGGTGGCGTCGGCTTGAACCTGGCGGTCCCACTGGTCGCCGTCGAACGCGGCGAACGACGCCCGCAGCCGCGCGAGCTCCTCCGGCGAAAGCCGCTCAATCGCCCGCTCGATCTCGGTGGCGGTGCTCATGGGTGCATTGTAGCGGCACCGAACCTTGGTTGGAGAAGTGGGCGCGATATCGGCGGCGAGTGCGGGGATCACGGCGCTGGCCGGTGGGGCGGAGAATCGGACCGCCGCCCCGCTGCGGCTGGTCATCACGCGGGCCGGACCGTACGCTTCTCTCTTGAATGACGCAGACGGGGAGCAGCAGCGAAGTGATGATCGAAGGGGTTCACCTTCGGGTGACCTTCGGCCATCTCACGGCCGTCAACGATCTGTCGCTCACGCTGCGCGGGGGGGAGCTGTTGGGGCTGATCGGGCCGAACGGGGCGGGGAAGACGACGCTGCTGCGGGCGCTGGCGGGGCTGCAGCCGTTGGCGGATGGGGTGGTGCGCGTGCTGGGCAATCGGCTGGGCGGGGGCGGCGATGATGACGTCGCGGCGCGACGCTGGGTGGGATTCACGCCTGATACGCCGCCGGTGTATGAGCTGCTCACGGTGCGGCAGTTTCTGCAATTTATCGCCAGGGGATATGAGCTGAGCGGGTCGGAGGTGGATGAGCGGATCGACTTCTGGCTGGAGAAGGTCTGGCTGCTGGAGAAGGCGGAGCAGAAGATCAAGGGCCTCTCGCGCGGGATGCGCCAACGGCTGGGCATCGCGCGGACGCTGCTGCCCAATCCGCACGTGATCCTGCTGGATGAGCCCGCGGCGGGGCTCGACCCTGTCGGGCGGATTCAGTTCCGCCAGCTGCTGTGCGATTTGCGCGAGCAGGGCAAGGCGATCATCATCTCGTCACACATCCTGGCGGACATGGGGCAGTACTCAACGCATATCGGGATCATGGCCCACGGGACGATGCTGCGCTACGGGACGGTGGGGGAGGTGATCGCCGCCAGTGGCGAGCGCTGCCGGTACACGATGATGCTTGCGCGGCCGTTCGCGGGAGTGGCGGACGTGCTGCGGGGGATGGACGGGGCAGAGGACGTCGCGGTCGATGGGGACACCGTCAGTTTCCAGTTCAGCAGCGATCGGGCGAAGGCGGCGGAGCTGCTGGCGGGCCTGGTGGGGCGGGGCGTGCCGGTGGCGTCGTTCGTGCCGACGATGTCGGGGCTGGAGGAGGCGTATGTCGCGGCGGGGATCGGACAGGTGGATTGAAGGAAGGAGCCAGAAGGCAGAAGCCAGCAGCCAGAAGTGAGAAAGGGCGACCGTTCACCCGTCTTCCAACTGGCTTACGGCTCCTGGCTTCTCCTGGGAGATTCGCGTGGCATCGATGGTCGGCAACAATGCGATCGGCTGGGCGCAGTTCCAACTGAACGGCGGGTGGAAGAACACGCTGGGCGTTCTCATCGGATACGCCGTCGTCATCGGCGGGTTGATCATCGTGATGGCATCGATCGACCCGCGGCAGGCGAGCAGCGTTTACTCGGGATGGACCAAGGGGCTGCTGGGGCTGCAGCTGGCGATTCTGGTGCTCTACGGGAGCAACCGGATCATCGGCGGGATTCGGCGCGACTTCACCGGGCAGATGATCGAGTCGCACCGGCTCATGCCGGTTCCGTCGCTGCACGCGATCGCGGGTTACATCTTCGGCGGCGCCAGCCAGGCGCTCTCGCTGGCGCTGGTCAACTTCATTCTCGGCGCTGTGACCACGCGCGGCGCGGGGTTGCCCACCGGGTACTGGTTGAAGGCGAACTTCGTCATGGTCACTTTCGCCGTGTTCGTCTGGACGGTCGTGGCGTTCGCCGCGTTGAGCGCGCGGGGGGCGATGTTCTGGGTGGTGGGGCCGGTGGTGGTGTTCTGGATGAGCGGGGGCGCGCTGTCGCTGCTGCTGCCCGGCGTCTCAGTGCTGGCCACGCCGCTGCAGGGTCCGTCGGTGTTCGATGCGCGGCTTGTGAACCGGGCGCCGGAGCTTTACGGCGCGCCGATCGGCTGTCAGGCGCTGATCGCCGGCATCTGCGTCATCGCAGCCATGCGCAAGTACCGCCGCAGCGATGATGCAGCCTTCAGCCCGTTGCTGGCGTTGTCCATGCTGGCGGCGGTGGCGCTGACTTCCGCGATTGGGGTGCGGTGGTTCGACGGGATGGCGCCGGAGTTCCTGCATGACGAAGGCGACCTGGACGTGCAGCTTGTTTCGTCCACGATCGCGCTGATGTTGTTCGTGACGGCGGCGATGTGCTCGGTCGCGTGGTCGGAGGCATTGGCGCGACGGGCGGCGCTGCGGCGCGAACCGCTGCCCCCGCGGGAGCGCCGGGTCCTGCCGCCCCTCCTGGGTGTTGTCCTCGCCACGGGCATCGGCGCGGCGATGATCTACGCCGGGGCCTGGCACTGGACGGGCGACGAGGCCACGGCGTTCCGCCGGTACGGCGTCGGCGTGCTGCTCGTCCACGCGCTCTCGATCGCATATCTCGCGCGCTGGATCTATTCCCGGATCGACCGCGCCATCGTCATCATCGTCATCTGGATGGCGCTGATCTGGCTCGGGCCGCTGGTGATCGATCTGATCATCCGATCGTTCGAGGAGCGCCAGCGCGACATCGGCACGATCGCCGCATGGAGTCCGATCGGCTGCCTCATCGCGCTGGTCGATCCCGACGACGCAAACCCGCGCATCGGGCTGCTCGGGCAGTTTGCCGTCGCGCTGCTGCCGGTATTGCTGTACTACACGGATCAGATGCGCACCACCCGCATCCTCAAGCGCACCGCCGCCGCCGCCGAGGGCTAACTAGCGCATCGCTGTTTCACAAAGCGGTGAGACGAACGGTGTCCTATCCGCCGGTCGAGCGGGGCGGGGACGGGTCCAGGTTGTTCTCTTCGTAAAACCTGACTGGATCGCGCTTCAATGCCTCGACCATCAGGGGCAGCGCGTCGCGCAGGTTGTGCCTGGGCTCCCAATGAATCAGCTGCCGGGCGCGGGTGATGTCCAGCTCGTAATGGTCGTCGGCCAGGTCGATCATCCAGGGCTTGATGAACGGCTCTTCCCCGAGCGGGAGCTTGTCCTGCACCCAGGCGCCGGCCTTGGCCATGGCCTTTGGGATTTGCACGGTGTTCCAGTCTTCACCGTGAATGAGCCGGCCGAGCTGCTTCTGGATTTCTTCGTAGCTGAGCGTCTCGGGCTCACCGATGAGGATGGGAACTTCGGCGGGCAATTCGCGGCGGTGGCGGACGGTGTGCAGGATTGAGTCGACGGTGTCGTCGAGGTGCACGAATGCCTGCCCGTGCGAGGTGTCGCCGGGAAACACGTGGCTGAGCATCTGGCGCTCGTAGATCCGCTTGATCTGCTGCGCGATGGGGATGGAATGGCACATGTCGTTGTACACCCCGGCGATCCGCAGCATCACAGCATTGATCGAGCAGCGGGCATCGCGGATGAGCTGCTCGGTCGTCACCTTCGACTGCGGGTATTCCCACTTCGGCTCCAGCGGCCAGTCCTCGGTGATCTTCTGTCCCGGCTGGCAGGGGGCGTGCACGAGCATCGTGCTGGAAAAGATGAACTGCTCGACCTCGAAGCTGCGCAGCGCGTACAGCAGTCGGCGCGTGCCCTGCACCGTCACCTGGTCGTAGAGCGGGCTGGACTTGCCGGAGAAGTCGTAGTACGCCGCCAGGTGAATGACGGTGGCGATGCGGTTGCCGTATTGCCGGCGGACGACGTCGAAGGCGTCGCGGATGCTCTCGTCGCTGGTGAGGTCGAAGGGGATGTTCTCGGCATCCGGGGGCGGGTGCGGCACGCCTGGCCGATCGAAGCCCATCACGTGGAATTCCTCGATCAGCCGCTCGCTGACTTCATACCCGATCAAGCCGCTGCTGCCGGTCACCACCGCAACTGGTTTGTCCGTGCTCATATCCTCCCTGCGCGTGCAAGGGTCGTACCGCTGCGGACCGGTGGGGGCGCTACTTTCGGCTTTTGCGGTTGACGCATTCGGTTGCACCGTCTTAGCCTCGCGCCCATGCCCGACCCGCAGCCCTATCCGCCGCCCGATTCGCGGTCCGATCTGCGGTCCAATCCGCAGCCTCATGCGCAGCGGGAGCAACCCAGCCTGCAGGCGCCGCCGCAGCCGTGGGATTACAACCCCTCGAAGTGGAGCCAGCGCATCATCATCGCCATCGTCGCCCTTCCCGCAGCGGTCATCGCCACATACATGGGGCTGTACCAGTGGCGGCTGATCGGGGGCGTGTGGGACCCGGTGTTCGGCGAGCAGACGATTCGCGTGCTGGACTCCGATGTCTCGCATCGCATGGCCCGCTGGTTCCTCGTCCCCGATGCCGTCCTGGGCGCCCTCGCCTACTTAGGCGACATGATCTTCGCCCTGGCCGGCTCGACGCGCCGGTGGCAGTACCGCCCGTGGCTGGTGATGATCTTTGGGTTGGATGTGATCCCCCTGGGCATCGTCAGCGCGGTGCTGGTCGTGCTTCAGGGCGCGGTCGTCGGGCAGTGGTGCTTCCTGTGTCTGGTCACTGCCGTCATCTCGCTGATCCTGGTCTGGCTGGCGTATGACGAGGTCTGGTCCACGCTGATTTACCTTCGCCGACTGTGGCAGCGCACGCACAGCTGGCGGATCATGTGGTGGACCTTCTGGGGCTACCCGTCGATCGAAGCACACGAAGCCGGCCAGCAAGTCGCCCGCGAGCGCGGCACGCAACGGGAAAACCATGTGGCCAAGAATCGTTGAGGTGATGCTGGCGGTGTGGCTGATGATCAGCCCGTTCGTCTTCCGCTACCCGGCGGAAGATCGCTTCCTCTGGTTCAACGACTACACCTGCGCCGTGCTGATCATGGTCTTCTCGATGCTGTCGAACCTCCCGCGCGTGGAGAAGATCTACCTGCTGAACCTCCTGATCGCCGGCTGGCTGATCGGCGTCGCCTACGCCCACCCGCAGGCGCCCCCGCCTCCGCCATACCAGAACTACATGGTGCTGGGGCTGACGCTGCTGATCTTCGGCATCCTCCCCACCCACTGCTCCGAGCCGCCGCGAAAGTGGAAAGAGTTTTACGGCGGGGAATGGGGGAACCTGTAGCGCCTGCGACGCAGCACGCAACTAGTGGATCACCACACTTCGATTGTCGGGTAAAGCCGCTTTAGCTTGATGCGGGCGTCGACGGTGGTAAAGCGCCAGTTCACGCCGGATCCGGACCGGTTGCGTTCATGCATGAACGCGGCGCACGCGGCGGCCAGCC
>DASYWJ010000022.1:0-6959 GCA_035936155.1 Tepidisphaeraceae bacterium
GCTGGCCGCCGCGTGCGCCGCGTTCATGCATGAACGCAACCGGTCCGGATCCGGCGTGAACTGGCGCTTTACCACCGTCGACGCCCGCATCAAGCTAAAGCGGCTTTACCCGACAATCGAAGTGTGGTGATCCACTAGGCCGGTTACTAGGGTCAGCGCGGTTACGCCACCCAGCGTCGACCAGAGGACGATCGCCGACCGGTTGAACCGGTGCCGCCAGCGCAGGTCGTCAGCCCTTACGTACCAAGTGTGTCCCTTGCTCGTGTACGGCGTCACGTTCTCAGCAGTCGGCGTGGACGTCGCGCGGGCCATCATCCGCGCATGGGCAGCAAAGGCGCACACGCCGTTCAATGCCAACGCCGCCACGCAGAGTATCAGAGCGGCCCGAAAGGCAGCACCGACGCGAAGCCTAAGGCGGATCTCTGGCGAAAGCGACCGCATACCACGTGGAGCTATCGGACCGACGTTCAGCGGCCGGGCGGGCACCGGACGCACTCCCGAACCACGAGGACCGCGACGCCCGCCCGGTCTGCTGCAACGGCTGGTTATCCCCCACCGCCGGCGGCCTCGGCGCGGATGTGAGCAACTGCTCTATTCATGGTCGCGATGCTCAGTGGAAGCGCGATGGCGTACGGGACCCATAGTAACCAGCGGTAAGGGTGCGGCAGCACGAACAACCCCGTGAGAAAGAGTGTGATACCGATCCAAAACCCAATCGCACAGCGGATCATGTAGCGGCGTTCCCGCCGCGAGTGCGCATTGCGGATGCTCGCGTACGTGCCGACGATCCCGCCGACCACGCCAACGGCACTGCCGCCGATACCACCGATCAGTCCTGGATCCATGGGAGCGCTCCTGTGGTGGATAACGTAAGGCCGATCAGCGGCCGGCGCAGGACCGGCTCGCGAACGACAGAGTACCGCTCCCGCCGGTCCGCTGCATCGGAGGGTGAGGCGCCGCACCTGCTGCATCCTTCATTCGGAAGGCAGGTACTCAACCACGTGATGAAGTTCCCGAAAGCGGTAACGCTCGGTCGAGGGGCCAAACCGCATCGTGACCACGTATGGCTTGCCCTGCTGCACATCGTACGGAGGTCCTTCCTGCCCCGCGTACCTGTCCTCGCGCGTCCATGTTCCGCGATGTTCGGCGACTTCGTCCCCGCGCCAGTTCGCGATCTTCTCGGTCACCTCCCTGTCAAGGTTATCCATGAAGTACCACACGCGCAGCGGCCCGTCTCGCTCCGCCAGCTTCTCAAGGCGGCGCGGTACAGGCGACTGTGGATCGAGGACGAACTGCTGGGTGCCGCAGCCGACCAACGTGCTGAGGGCAAGGAGCGAAAGTGCAGCGAGCATCCGCGATTTCATGAGGCACCTAACGTGAGTCCGTTGAGCGGCCGGGCCGGCGCACGCGCGGCTCGCGGACCACCAGAAACTATACCGCCGGCCGGTCCGCTCCAGCGGTGGGTTATCTGCCGCGGGTGGTCGGTTGCGACGCCGCCACCTCAACCTTGAGATTGTCGATGGTCGCCCTGCCGGGGATTGGTGCTTCACCCGTGGCATCCAACAGCGGCAGGCTGTTGTCAATCTTGGTCGGGCCGAGCGTGACGGTGATGTCCGGGTTCCCGAGGCCAAGGCGAATCTCGGTCGGAAACGGAGCCGCCTGCTTGTTGCGCACTTCGGTGGAGACGGCGAACAGGCCATCGCGGATGAGCCATCCGCACGCGAGCAACGCTGCGGCCACGATGATACTCGATACCAGGATGATGTACGGTCGGTGGTTCACGGTAGATAACGTAGGGCCGATCACCGGCCGGGCCGGCGCCGAGTCGCGCTCGACCGACGGAAACTACACCGCCGGCCCGGTCCGGTGCATTGGCGGGTTGTCCGTCACGGGAGCTGATCGAGCGACATCATGTTGGGCAGCCGCGTGACTTCCTTCCCGTCCCCGGTAGACGATCACCGTAGGGATGATCTGCACGCCAAGGTCGTGGACCGCCTGCTTGTTCTGGTCCGCGTCGATCAGCTTGATGTCGTACTTCGCGCTGTCGACCTTCGACAGAGCATCCGCCGTCGCCGGCCACACCGAAGCTCAACGCGCGTGGACGGCGACGAGCAGCGTCTTGCCGCCGCTGTAGCGATCGATGGGGCCGTCATACGTCGGGGTGACAACAACCGCCGATTCGCGTGGCTTGCGCGTAGCGAACCACACGATCACGGCGACAACAACCAGCGAGAGAGCGATGAGGACGTATCTCATAGGGCGGCGGCCAGTGACGGATAACGTGAGGCCGTTGAGCAGCCGAGCCGGCGCACGCACGGCTCACGACCACCAGAAACTATACCGCCGGCCCGGTCCGCTCCAGCGGCGGGTTATCCAGCCTTCTTTTCCCCGCTGGCAATAGTGGCAAGCCGTGCGGCTTCCTCGTCGGACATGGCGTTCCTGACGGCGCGATCAACCGTGGCGAACGCGTACGGATGCTTGTAGCCGAGTTCCTTATTGCCCAGCAGGTGATCTCGCCAAGCCGACAAATTAAAGCCAAAGTCTTCGCCTGTCGCCCGCACCAAGTCGAACCGGCCCTGACGCATCGCCGCGATGCGCTCGGATGGGTCAGCGAGCAATTCCGAGCCGCCGCGGGTGAGTCGCCAACCGATCAGCCGCAGGATGCTGCCGTGAATCGGCATGATTCTTCCGAAGCCTGGGATTATCAAATGGCACCCAGCCGGCTTCCATGGTATTCCGACCCCTTGAGCCGCAAGCATGTACCATCCATGTGTTTTGGCTAGGAGAACCATGGATCTGCCGACTTCTCTGATCCCTTCGACGATTGAGGAGGTCGCGCTGCCCGACGGAAGTGGAGTAAGCGTGCCGAAGGCGAGGCCGACGTTTCCCGCGGAGCGGGCCGAGGCCAGCCAACACATTCGGTGGGAAGACGCTTTTGGACGCGGCGGGAACGCCCGCATTCGCGGAGTTGTTCATCCTCCGGATGTTCCTGAACGCCGGCTGGTCGGGCCGGTGGGTCTGCACCTACGGCAGTCGCCACCACCCACGGTTACTGACGTCGTGGCAACCCGGTTCGCTCGCCGCTCAGCATCATCAGCCTGTCGATCAACAACCGATCCTCGACTTGCTGACGGCCGTTTCTCGCGGCAACGGCAGCACGTATGCCGGCTGCTGGGACGTCCTGGCGTGGCGCGGCGAGCAGGTTGTGTTTGCAGAGTCAAAGCGGAGTGGCCGGGACCGGATGCGGGTAAGTCAGCGCTGGTGGTTGGCGGCTGCGTTGAGTGCAGGGCTGTCGCTGGAGTCATTTCTCGTAGTGGAATGGTCGCTAGGCGCGTCGAGCGTGGCAACTGACCCGCTGAGAAGATTCTGACGGTGGTGGACCTCCTGCCATCTGAGCGCGTTTCCCTCCCCCGCCCTTGGTCGTGTACGTGGGGATCATCGCGCACCGGCACACGCGCAGTGGAGCAGCCCAGGGGGAGTGAACATGGGCGAAGGGCCAGCGCGCGGCGGGCGCCGGTGGCGAGGATCAGGGCCAGTTCGTCGAGGCGCTGCTCGGGGGTGAGTTGGCGGGGGTCTGTCGGGTCGAAGGGTTCGGCCATCGGTGCTCCGGGTGGAGGATCGAGGCCCGCAGCGACCTTCGCTGTGCGACCGGTGAGTTGCCTGGCGTCAGGATGTGGACCCGCGCAATGCAGGTCCTGTTAACTGGTATATACGCAGTTCCACGTCAGATTGGTTGTCACGCCCTCATTGGCCATGCGAAACGGTTTCCAACGACGGCGCATGCTGCTTAATCGTCTCGGCCGAACGGATTGACGCTGGGGGAACGGGCGTTTGCTGGATCACGTTTGCGGCTCGATCCGCCATCCAATGGCCGCGCCGCGGGACGCGCGGCGCACCCTGGCCTCGTGGACGGCATCGTTTACGGGCCGCGAGCGCTATCTGTATGGGTCGAGAGTGGCGTCATTAGATGGTTCCAATTTGGACGGCGCCGCTGCCGACCACCATCCGAAGCGCGGCTGAACTGCCACGCCGCGTAGCACCCCAGCCCGAACGCGACGATGCCAAGCAGGACATGGCCGAAGGGCTGTTCCAGTACGGTCTGCAGCGCCCCGCGGGAGCCGGTGGTTTCTCCGCCGCGTCCGAACGCCGCCGCCGCCGCGAGCCCGCCGACAATCACGGAGACCACGCCCTTCGCGCATAGCCGAAGCGGGCGAACTTGCGGATGGTGATTGCATCCTACCCGCTCCCCTGAGGAGTCGCGCGAGCACCGCCCCTGTGTTGAGGTGGTCACGAGATCACGATCATTCGCGTGCGCGTGTAACACCGTGCCAACTGGCCTCAGCAATACATTGCAGCGTTGTCCCCACGACAGCGGGCCAAGTACACTTGAGACTGCCGGGCAGGTATGGCCGGAGCAGTTGGACGAGCGGAGAGTTCCCGCTTAGATGCTCTTCCGTCTGGTGCCCTCGAAGGCGGTTATGGGAGAGTCTCTCGACCTCGACGGTCCCCTCGTGTCCACGGGCATCGCCGGTCTCGACGACATCATTCGCGGCGGCTTCACCGCGAGCCGCCTCTACCTCGTCGAAGGCAACCCCGGCAGCGGCAAGACGACCCTCTCCCTTCAGTTTCTCCTCGAAGGCGTACGCCTCGGCGAGTCGACGCTTTACGTGACCCTCTCGGAGACGAAGCAGGAACTGATGTCTGTCGCCCGCAGCCACGGCTGGGCGCTTGACGGCATCGACATCCACGAGATGGAGGCGTCGGAGGAGAGCCTCGCGCCCGCCCGCCGACATTCCCTCGGCGGGCGGCCTTGTTTTGACAGCACCACGGTTGCCCGTACGTCGCGCGTCTGCGGCAAGCGGAGCAGCGCTGGAGCCCGCAATAGCGCGGCGCTGAGTTGGCGCCGGCGGCGGTGTTATCGGCTGCGCCGAACCTTTCGCCGTCGTCGAGGTTTCCCGCGTCCCGCCGTAGACTTTTTATGCTCTGTGGATGATCCAACGTGGATCAGCGCTGGCACAGCAGCGGGGGGCCGAGGGTTTAGGCATGGCCGACACAAACCTGCGGCCGATCCCGGCCGAGTGGCTGGTGAGCCGAATCGAGCCGCACGGCCCGGACTTGCACTGGGCGCGCGAAACCGTCGCGGAGCGGTGGCAGCCCGGGGATGAAGTGTGGGAGTTCGACGAGCCCGCCCCGCCGGGGATCAATGCCGGCGAGACGGGCCTGGCGCTGGTGCGCGGCGGAGTACCCATCCACTCGAGGACGAGCGGAATCCAACTGACAAAGCCGGATGCACGTGTGGAGGCGGAGCCGGCGGATGCGTCCACGTTGCTGGTCATCGACACATGCGACGTCGCGTCGAGCGCGAGGCAAAGCGCTCGTCGCCCGAGCTTCGGCACCCGCCTTGCACAGTAAACAAGCCAACATGGCCCGCCGAAGTGCTCAACAAACCCCGTCCAAGCCCGTCCGGCCCAGCGACCCCACGCCGCCGCGACCGAGGGGCCGTGGTCGGGGCGCCAATGAAGAGGCGGTTGTCGTGCCCGTCGTCCGCGAGGAACTACGCGTCGCGAAACGGTCGGTGGAGACCGGGCGGGTGCGCGTCGTCAAGCGCGTCCGCGAAGAGGAACAGCTCGTCGAGCGGCCGCTGCTCAATGAGGAGGTGGAGGTGCGCCGCGTGTCAGTCGAACAATTCGTCGATGACGCTCCTCTCGTCCGGCAGGAGGGTGAGACGCTCATCGTCCCCATCGTTGAAGAGGTGCTCGTGGTGGAGAAGCGGCTTATGCTCAAGGAAGAGTTGCACATCCGCAAGCGGACGATCAGCAAGCCGTTCAGCCAGCGCGTCACTGTGCGGGTGGAAGAGGCCGCGGTGCAGCGGCTGGACCCCACCTCGCCACAGTCGACGCGCCCGCCGCGCAAGTGAGTCGCGGTCATGCATGGGCACGCTTGCGTGCGCCGACGTCTCCACAGGCCCCCAATCATTCTTTAGCAGAAATTGTCCCGATTTGCGCCGGGCGCGGCATCGGGTTTGACGACTGCGACTCCTCGCCACTCGCGTCGTTTCGCGGAGGGGCTACATACTCTCTCGTTAGGAGTTCGCCATGTCGGAAACCGTGATCGGCCTGTTCCCCCAGGATCAGCAGGCCCAGGCAATCGTGCCGTGGCTCTTGAGCCACGGGTTTCAGCAGAACGATATCGACCTCATCTGCGGCGGCGACGCAGCGCGCGCGCGCGGCGCGGAGGGATCGGACTTGATCGACAAGCTGTCGCGGCTCGGCGTCGCCGACGCGCAGCTGCGCCAATGCTACGTCGACGGAATTGGCAGCGGCGGGACGCTGCTTGCCGCCCGCGCGGCCGACGAGGCCAAGGCGGAGGAGGCCGCCCGGATCATGCGCGAGCGCGGGGCGAGCAACTGCGCCAGCAGCACCGCCGCACAGGGCGAAGGCGTGGCCCGGCTGCCCGTGATCGAGGAAGAGCTGCGCGTCGGGAAGCGCCAGGTCGAGACCGGCGGCGTGCGCGTCCGCCAGGAGGTCAGCGAGCGTCCCGTCGAGGCCGAGGTCACCCTTCGCGAAGAACACGTCAACGTCGAGCGTCGCCCCGTCGACCGGCCGCTGACCGAGGCCGACCGCGACGCGGCTTTTAAGGATCAGACGATCGAGATGACCGAACGCGGCGAGCAGGCCGTCGTCCAGAAGGCCGGCAAGGTCGTCGAGGAAGTGGTCGTGAACAAAGATGTTGATCAGCGCACGGAAAAGGTGCGGGACACGGTCCGCCGCACCGACGTGAAGGTCGAGAAGATCGAGGGGGACGACCAGCCCAAGCCGAACTAGAGCATTTCGTCGTTCCGTGTAGCATTCTCAACTGGTTTTAATCAGGAGGTCAGGCATGGAGGCCTGTTCATTGGATCTGAGGGAGCGGATCGTTCGCGCGGTGGACGAGGGGCAGTCGCGGCTGGCCGTCGCGGC
>DASYWJ010000023.1:0-133833 GCA_035936155.1 Tepidisphaeraceae bacterium
GGGTTGCGCAGTACGCACGGGCGAGTCGCCCGTGCCACGAAGAGAAGTCATGAGTTCGAGCCGAATCGCAAAACCATTGCCTCTTGGCGCTGCCCGCTGGACGCGCGGCTTCTGGGCCGAGCGGTTCGCCACCTGCCGCGACGCGACGATTCCGTCAATGGGCCGGCTGATGACGGACATCGAGCGCGTGCGCTTCCTTGGCAACTTCGAAGTCGCGATCGGACACGTCGAGGGCCGTCACCGCGGGCCCAAGTGGAACGACGGAGACTTCTACAAATGGCTGGAAGCGGCGGCGTCGCTGCAGGCATTTGAGCGTGACGAAAAACTCGCGGCCGAGATCGATCAGCTCGTCGCGCTCATCGCCAAGACGCAGGAACCTGACGGGTACATCCATACCGACGTGCAAATCGCACGCCGCGCTGGGCAGGACGTGCCCCGCTTCGGCAATCCCATGGACTTCGAGATGTACAACATGGGCCACCTGCTCACCGCCGCGTGCGTGCACCACGCCGCGACGGGCAAGACGAACCTGCTCGCAACCGCGCGCAAGGCGGCCGATTATCTCGCCCAAGAGTTTTCCAGCCCCACGCCGCAGCAGGCGCGCCATGGGATCTGCCCGTCGCACCTGATGGCGCTGATTGACCTTGCACGCGTGACGAACGAGCCGCGGTACGCCCAGCTGGCCAAGACGCTGCTCGACATGCGCAACCTCGTCGAAAGGGGTGACGACGATAATCAGGACCGCGTGCCCCTGCGGCAGGAAAGCCGCGCCGTCGGCCATGCCGTGCGCGGGACGTATCTCTGGGCCGGCGCCGCGGATGTTCTGGCAGAGACCGGCGACGAGACGCTGCGCAAGCCGATCGAGCGCATCTGGGATGATCTGGTCGGGAAAAAGCTCTACATCACCGGCGGATGCGGCGCATTGTTCGATGGCGCATCCCCCGACGGCGCGGTGGATCAGACGACGATCACCCGCGTCCACCAGGCCTTCGGCCGCGATTACCAGCTCCCCAGCGCCACCGCCCACAACGAGACCTGCGCCGCCATCGGTAACGCGCTGTGGAACTGGCGGATGTTCCTGCTCAGCGGGGAGGCGAAATATTGTGACCTGCTCGAGCACACGCTGCTCAACAGCGTCCTGGCCGGCGTCAGCCTCGACGGCGAGAGCTATTTCTACACCAACACGCTTCGGCGGCTCTCTCCCATGCCCGTCGAGCAGCGCTGGTCGCGCAAGCGGCAGAAAACCATCGGCTGCTTCTGCTGCCCCCCGAATGTGGCCCGGACGGTGGCGCAGTCCAGCCGCTACGCGTACGCGACATCGGACCATGGCGTGTATATCGTCATGTACGGCGCGAGCCGGTTGCAGATCGATGATCTCGCCCTGACGCAGGAGACGGAATACCCGTGGGACGGGCGCGTGCGGATCACGATCGACGCGGCGCCCAAGGTCGAGCGCTCGATCTTCCTCCGCGTTCCCGCCTGGGCGCAGGATGCGAATATTCGCGTCGGCGGCGTCGCCGAGCCGGCCCGTCCCCGGGCAGGCAGCTTCCACGAGCTGCGGCGCGTCTGGTCCTCGGGCGACGTGATCGAGCTGGACCTGCCGATGCCGGTGGGCTTGATTGAGGCGAACCCGTACGTCGAGGAGGCGCGCAACCACGCCGCCGTCATGCGCGGTCCGCTCGTCTACTGCCTGGAATCAAACGACCTGCCGGCGGGCGTGCGCCTGCTGGATGTGTACCTGCCACGGGACGCGAAGCTGTCGCCGCGGGCGACAAAAGAGCTCGCCGGCGCCACGGTGCTCGAAGGCAAAGCACTCGCGGCGGCGCATACGGACTGGTCCGAAAACCAGCTCCACCGCGAACTGTCACCTGGTCCGATGAAAGAATTTCACCTCGTGCTGATCCCGTACTACGCCTGGGACAACCGCGGCGAATCGGAGATGACCATCTGGCTGCCATTGGCCTCATACTGCGGAGACTAAAAGATGAAGCCCATCACAATCGCAATCGCACTCGGAGTGCTGTTCTCCTTGCCGTCGCTCGCCGCCGAGCCGGCGCGGGACGACCTGAAGCTGTGGTATGCCCAGCCCGCGCCGCTGGCGAAGGACTGGACATATCCGAAGAACCCTCTGGAACAGACCAAGGCATGGCTCGAAGCGCTTCCCGTCGGCAGCGGCCGGCTGGGCGCGATGGTGTTCGGCGGCGCTGCAGAGGAGCGCATTCAGTTCAACGAGGACACGCTGTGGGCGGGCAAGCCGCACGACTACGTCCGCGAGGGCGCGGGAGAGCACCTGCCCTTCATCCGCCAGCAGGCGTTCGCCAATCTCAAAGAAGACACGCAGGAGGCGGAAGCGCTGAACAAGCTGATCAAGGAGAAGTTCCTCAGCAATCCGGTCCGCCAAAAGGCGTACCAGCCTTTCGGCGACATCCGCCTCACCTTCCCCGGACATGAGGATTTCAGCAACTACCGCCGCGAGCTCGACCTCGATTCCGCCATTGCACGAACCACCTACAAGGTGGGCGACGTCACATACACGCGCGAGGTATTCGCCAGCTATCCCGACGATGTCATCGTCGTCCGCATTACCGCCGAGAAGCCGGGGAAGGTCAACTTCACGCTGAAGCTCGACAGCCCGCACGAACGGCACGAGACGAAGGTGGTAGGCAACGACACGATCAGCCTGAGCGGCCAGGTGATCGATCGCGTGCCGAAGGACGAGCCGGGGACGCGTTTCGAGTCGCGCATCCGCGTAGTCAACGACGGCGGCAGCGTCTCGACGTCCGGCGACGCCATTACAGTTGAGAACGCCGACGCCGCCACACTCCTGCTCGTCGCCGCGACGAGCTTCGTCAACTTCCAGGACGTCAGCGGCGATCCCGCGGCGCGGTCCCAGGCCTACATGCAAAAGCTGGGTGACAAGGCGTACGACGCGCTCAAGCAGGAGCACGTGGCGGACCACCAGCGGCTGTTTCGGCGCGTCTCGTTCGACCTGGGCCGCACCGATCGGGCCGACCTCCCGACGGATGAACGTCTGAAGCACGTGATCGAATCATCCAAGTCGATTGCCGGCGGGAACAAGGACAAGCCCAAGCCCGATGCGCTGCCGCGCGAGGGGCTCGACGCCGATCCGGCGCTCGCTGCGCTGTATTTCCAGTATGGGCGCTACATGCTGATCGGCTCCAGCCGCCCCGGCACGCAGGCGGCGAACCTGCAGGGCGTGTGGAACGAGCTGCTCAACCCGCCCTGGGAATCGAAATACACAACGAACATCAATTTCGAGATGAATTACTGGCCGGCCGAGGTGACGAACCTCAGCGAGCTGCACGAGCCGATGTTCGCGATGATCGATGACCTGCGTGTCAGCGGCGCGCGCACGGCAAAGAAGATGTACGACTCGCGCGGCTGGGTCCTGCACCACAACACGGATCTGTGGCGCGGCACGGCGCCGATCAACAACATCGACGGGCTCTGGCCGACGGGCGCCGCATGGCTCAGCCATCACCTCTGGGAACGATATCTGTTCACGCGCGACAAAGAGTTCCTCGCCATCCGCGCCTACCCGGCGATGAAAGAGGCGAGCCAGTTCTTCGTCGATTTCCTCATCAAAGACCCCACGACACGCTATCTCGTCACCAACCCCTCGCACTCGCCCGAGCATGCGGCGCCCGGCCGCGCGCTGATCAGCTACGGGCCGACGATGGACAACCAGCTGATCCGATCCCTGCTGTCGTACACCATCGAGGCCAGCGAAATCCTCGGCGTCGACTCAGATTTTGCGCAGAAGTTGGCCGACATCCGCAAGCAGCTCCCGCCGAACCAGATCGGGCGGCACGGACAATTGCAGGAGTGGATCCAGGACCTTGACGAGCCGGATAACAACCACCGCCACATGTCCCCGCTGTGGGGTTTATATCCCGGTTGGGACATTACGCCCGCCGACACGAAGGTCTTCGACGCTGCAAAAGTACTGCTGAAGTGGCGCGGCGACGGAAGCACCGGCTGGAGCTTCGGCTGGCGCATCCCGCTGTGGGCCCGCGCGTATGACGGGGAGTATGCTTACCGCCAGCTCCACCTTCAGCTGGCCAAGCGCACGCTCCCGAACCTGTTCGATCTCTGCGGTCCATTTCAGGCTGACGGCAACTTCGGCGCCACCGGCGGCATCGCCGAGATGCTCCTGCAGAGCCACCTCCGACCGACGGAGAATCGCGATCTTCATGAAATCCATCTACTCCCCGCGCTGCCCAGTGCCTGGCCGAAGGGATCGATTAACGGGCTGCGCGCCCGCGGCGGCTTCGAAGTCAATATGACGTGGGACGGCGGAGAGCTCACCAAAGCAACCATCACGTCGCAGCTGGGCAATCCCTGCCGGCTCCGTCTCGGTGATAAAACGGTGGACTTGAAGACGGAGAAGGGGAAGTCGTACACATTCGACGCGCAGCTCGCGCGGTCGAATCAGCAGTGAAGGACGCGAAGCGCGCCAGGAAAAGAAGAGACTGAAGCTACGGTTCTGCGGTCTTTCCGTTCTTGGCGGCTGATCAGGAGGGAAAAGAACTGCTGGGATGGATGCCGCACCAATCATCATCGAGGGCGACGAGCAGTGCCAGCTTGACGAGGCATTGCCCGACGGCGGGCTGTCGCCTCTCCCCGGGGTGCAGAGCTATCAGGTGTTCCGTGCGTCGCATGACGTGCCGGAGCTGACTGACGGCAGGGGCTGGACCTATCACCACCATGTGGACATGGGTTGCTGGCGTGGCCGGCTGTATGTCGGGTGGAACAGCTGCGAGCGCGACGAGGACGTGTGGCCGTCGCGGGAACTGTTCAGCACCTCGGTCGATGGGCGCACGTGGACCGACCCGCAGGAGCTGTTCCCGCAGGGGTTGTCGACGCCGCTGCGAATGTACTTCTTTTATTCCGCCGAGGCCGGTCGCATGCTTGCCATCGCGGGGCTGCGCACCGACACCGCCGACACCGCAGAGGACCGAAAAGGTCCGCTGGTGGTGCGCGAGATCCGGCCCGATCACACGCTGGGCGAGGTGTTCACGCTTCAAGCGCCAGCAACGGTCGAGCGGCGCCCGCCAATGTTCGACGAGTCGCGCGACGATGCATTCGTCCGCGCCTGTAGACAGCTGCTCGCTGATCGCGTCTATCTGGAGCAACAGGACCGCGGAAAATTGCTGGGCAGCCGCCGCATGATTTGGCACGACGCCGCTGCCTGGCCCGCGGGCAGCGTTCCAGGGGACAGCGAAAAGTGGGTCGCGGGCAAGGCATACTCGTTCTTCCGGCGCCCGGTTGGGGAACTTGTCGGCATCTCCAAAATGGGCTGGACGACAACCTCCCGCGACCGGGGCGAGACCTGGACCCAGCCGCTCGTTCCGCCGACGCTGGTCACGGGCAAGGCCAAGGTCTGGGCGCAGCGGATGGGGGACGGGCGCTACGCGCTGGTGTACAACCCATCACGCAAGAACCGTTATCCGCTGGTGATCGTGACCAGCGACGATGGCGTCCACTTCCGCGACATGCGCCTCGTGCAGGACGAACTACCGGTTCAACGCTACACCGGACTGCATCGCAGCATCGGCCCGCAGTACGTGCGGGGAATCTCGCCGTGGTCCGACGATGGCTCTCGCGCCGGCGAAGGGGCGATGTGGCTGGTCTACAGCATGAATAAGGAAGACATCTGGGTCAGCCGGGTGCCGGTGCCGGCCGGTTCGATGGACGCGGACGCTTACACATGGAACATCTACTCCCCGAAGTGGGCTCCGGTGACCATCAGCGGCGATGAGCTGCGCCTCGAAGACAGGGATCCATACGACAACCCCTCGGCGACGCGGACATTTCGGATGGTGCGGGACGCGACGATCCGGTTCCAAGTGCTGGCGGAGCAGCCGTCGGGAACGCTCGAGGTGGAAACGTGCGGGGAAGCTCCGCTTTCATGCACCCGCCTTACGGTGAGCGCGGTGACGGCGGCGCAGTGGCAGGCCTGCGAGTTTCAGGCGCCGTCGGTGCAATCGATCACCTTCCGAACCGGCCCGCGCAACCTCGGCGGAACAAAACCAGCCCCGCCCGGTTCAGACAAGCCCACCGCGCCCATTGGGTTCAGGATCCGTGAGCTGCGAATTTCTGCCGGCGTTGACCGGCAGTGACGGCGCGGCGAGGCTGCTCCGCCGCTGTCCTGCTTCCTCCGGCTCTTGCGCCGGGAAGCGGGCTGGCTTACCGCCCGGCGCTTGCGCTGCTGGCCGGTGGCGTGACGGCGCGAGGGTCGGCGTTGTTCTCCAGGTCCTTCCAGTTCACCTTCTTCGACGGGTCCAGCCCGTTGATGTACGTCTCGATGTTCGTGTAGCCGTCACCGTTGAGGTCTTTTGACGCATCCGACGCGTCGTTGGGGTTCAATCCAACCTTCTTCTCCCAGTCGTCGGGCATGCCATCACTGTCGGCGTCGGCGTATGGCTTGCCGTTGTATTCGGGATAGCCCCCCACCTGCTCGATATCCGTGATGATTCCCTTGCCTTCTTCGTAGGTGACTTTCCCGGTGCGGACCTCCTCGACGATGCGCTGGTCAACCGGGTCGCGCTTCGGCAGCGTGGCGCCGGCGTTTGCCAGCACGTACTCGTAGGCCTTTTCCGCTGGCATGATCGTCACGGGCGCCATGGGGAAGGGCTCTTCGACGCGGATGTTCTTCAGGACCTGGTCGATCTCCTGCTCGCTTCCCGGAAGCTCGTCGCGGTCGATCTGCACGCCGCCCGCCCAGTTGTCCTTCGTCACCTTCTCATTGCCGACAACGACGTTGCCCGCAACGTAGGCCTTGCCGAAGTCCTTCGGCACGTTCTTCCCGCGCCGCGCCTCGGGCTTTAGGATTCGGTAGCCCACCGGCTGGTCCTTTGGCGTGACCGGGCCGGGCTTGAAGTAGTTGTGGATGATCTGATAGCGGCTCATGTGATCCCCGCCGTCCACGCTGCGGTGCCGCCAGTTGAAGATCACGTTGTTGATCAGCGCAAAGTCCCCGTCCATCCCGATGCTGGGATTGCGCGCGACGTTGTTGGCGAAGAGGTTGCGGATGAAGGTCGAGTTGTGCCCGCCGATCGTGGCGCCGAACGCGTGGTTGTAGGTATTGAGGCACTCGCTGAAGATCGAGTTCTGGATCGAGATGTTGACGGTGGGAAGCTTCTTCGACGGCGTCTGCGGGTCGTTGTCGTGGTCGTACATGTGGCGGTACATCGACATGTTTTCGTCCAGTCCCCAGGAGGCCGAGACGTGGTCGATCATAATGTTGCCGACGGGATTTCCGCCGATGGAGTCGTTGCGGTCGCCGACGCCGGTGGCGCCGCGACGGAAGCGCATGTGGCGGATCACAACATCGTGGGTTTCCAGCTCAACGGTGTCGCCGGCAATGCACACGCCGTCGCCTGGGGCGGTGGCGCCATTGATCGTGATGTAGGGCGAGCGGACGCGGATGCGATGCTTGAGGTTGATGATCCCTGCGACATTGAAGACGACGATGCGCGGCCCTGCAGCTTCGAGGGCCTCGCGGAACGTGCCCGGACCGGAGTCTTCCAGACGCGTGACCACGTACACCTTTCCGCCTCGCCCGCCGAAGGAATACATCCCGCCGCCCTCGGCGCCGGGAAATGCGGGGATCTCGGCCTGCGGAAGGTCTTCAGGTTTGGCGGCGCCGGGGAGGTAGGGCTTCCCCGCCTTGGCGTCAGCCTCAAGCCGCTCCTTCGCCTTGGCGAACATCTCGTCGGAGTGGGCATCGGACTTTGACTTCGCCTCGTTGGCGCTGCGTTGAACGTCCGCGGGAACGCTGGGATACTGCGCGGACGCAATATTGAAGGTAAAAGACATTGCCGCTGAAGCGGCGAATGCCGCTAAGAGAAGGGATCGGCGCATTGGGGTCCTCTCGTTGATGTCAGTTTGCAGGTTGGGTCGCTGCCGCCTGTTTCGCCTGGGCTTCCCGCGCCTTGCGGCGGTCGGCCCAGTCCTTTGATGCTTGCTTCAGATCGTAGCCTTGCTTCGACAGATAGTTGTTGATCCGCCCTTTGTACTTGCCGAAGACCGCATGTTTGTCCTTGCTGCTGCCCTGGTCCATCGCGATCTCGCGCGCTTCCTTGAGCTGTGCCAGGATGTATGCCTTCTCCGCGTCCGTCAGGTTTGGCAGCATGTCGCAGAAGCCGTCGTACGTGACTTGCACGACGTTGTACGTCATCCCGTCCTTCACCGTCTCAACCTGCTCCGGAGTGAGCTCAGCCGACAGCTTGGCGAGGAACGCATCGTGCAGCGGCTTCACTGCGGCGTCGGTCTCGGCTTTGACCTGCGCCGCCTGCTCCTTCTGGTCTTTCGGCACGTCCTTCAGCTTCGCGTCGCGCGCTTCGTGCAGCCCGCGAAGCGCGCGGTATTGCGCGACAAGGATCTCCCGCACACGGTCGGCTTTCGCCGCGTCATCGAGCTTCAGCGCCGTGATGATCTTGCCGGCGCGCTGGTTCAGGTCAGCCTCATACGCCGCCTCCTGGTCCGAGGCAGTGACGGCGGGAGCGGCGACGTCGTCGGTCGGCGCGGCAAAGGCAGCGCCGCAAAGACAGGAGAGGACGATGAGCGACCACGCCGAAATTCGCATGTTCACCTGAGGTGCTGGGGAATCGATTCGCCCCGCAACCATCGAAACGTACCGATGCCTCGCGCCAGCCACAGTGCACTTCTGCGTAATACTTTTGCAATCCGGCGCAGCGACCATTTCCTGCCGCTTGCGGAGATGCTATTCAGACACGCGACATGGCCCGACATCAGCAGCGGCAGCCTCGCGAACGCTTCTGCATCGATCAGAGTTGGCGTTTTGCACTCGGCCACGCTGCCGACATCTCGCGCGATTTCGATTTTGCGCGCAGCCGCTGGCTGATCAAAGCCGGCGAGGCCAAAGGCGGCGCCAGCGTCGACTTCGACGACTCCGCGTGGCGTCTGATCGATCTCCCGCACGACTGGGCCATCGAGTTGCCCTACGACGAGCATGGCGACAAGGACCTCCTCGATCACGGCTACCACGCGATTGGTCCCGATCATCCCGAGCACAGCGTCGGCTGGTACCGCAAACCATTCGACCTCCCCGCGGAAGATCAGGGCCGGCGCATCAGCATCGAGTTCGACGGCGTCTACCGCGACAGTGTCGTGTTCGTGAATGGACACTACCTGGGCCGTCACGCGAGCGGATATACGCCGTTCCGCTACGACATCACCGATGTCGCACATTACGGCGGACGCAACGTGGTCGCGATCCGCGTGGACGCCAGCTTGTTCGAAGGCTGGTGGTACGAAGGGGCGGGAATCTATCGGCACGTGTGGCTGGTGAAAACCGACCCCCTGCACATTGCGCCAGATGGCGTCATCGTGACCAGCAAGGTGCTGCGCAACGGGACGGCGGCAGTGACGGTCCGCACGACGGTGGTGAACGAGAGCGACGAGGCGATCGCATTCACGATTTTTAGTGGAATGGGCGTCTCGCCCATGAATCGGCGGGACGCCCGGGCCACAAACGAGGCACGCGTCGCAGCCTCATCCAGCGTCGAGGTGATCCAGAAGCTCATCGCGAGGCGGCCCAAACTCTGGTCGCCCGATCACCCCAACCTCTACACGCTCACCACCACCCTCACGCGCGGTCGCACGATCGCCGACACGTGCCACACCACCTTTGGCATCCGCACGACGCGATGGGATGCCAGCCGCGGGTTCTTTCTCAATGGCAAGCCGCTGAAGATCAAAGGATTCTGCTGCCACGAGGACCACGCCGGCGTCGGGGTGGCCGTGCCGGATTCGGTACACGCGTTTCGATTGCACAAGCTGAAGGAAGCCGGCGCCAACGCATATCGCGCCGCCCACAATTGCGCATCGCCGGTCGTCATGGACCTGTGCGACCGACTGGGTCTGCTGGTCATGGCCGAGACGCGGCAGGCGGGCAGCCACCCCGAAGCGCTGGACAACCTTCGCCGGATGATCGTCCGCGACCGCAATCATCCGAGCATCATTCTGTGGTCGATCGGCAACGAGGAGCACACGATTCAGTGGAAGCCGGTGGGGGAGCGGATCGCACGGTCAATGGAGCGGGTCATTCGCGCCCTCGATCCCACGCGCCCGGTCACCGCCGCCATGCATGACCGCTCCTCCAGCGAAGGGTTCATGAAGGTCGTTGACGTTCATGGCTGGAATTACATCGCCGTCGGGGACATCGAAGGCTTCCATGCCGCCAATCCGCGCACGCCGATCGTCGGAAGCGAGGAGTCGAGCGTGATGACTACCCGGGGCGTCTATGCGGACGACCCGCAGCGCGGCTATTGCGCTGCCTACGATCGCCGCACGCCGAAATGGGGTTCAACCGCCGAGCGCTGGTGGACCTACTTCGCCGAGCGCCCCTGGCTCGCCGGCGGGTTTGCTTGGACCGGGTTTGACCATCGCGGCGAGCCGATCGCATATAAATGGCCAAACGTGATCTCGCACTTCGGCGTGATGGACCTGTGCGGGTTTGAGAAGGATAACTTCTACTATTACCAGTCATGGTGGTCCGACCCGGCGCAGCGCACGGTACTGCACCTGCTGCCGCACTGGACCTGGCCCGGCCGCGAGGGCGAGCCGATCGATGTGCGCGCGCTCAGCAACTGCGATGAGGTGGAACTGCTGCTGAACGGAAAATCACTCGGTCGTAAGCCGATGCCGCGGAACTCTCACCTCGCGTGGAGTATTCCGTATGCGCCGGGCGTTCTCGAAGCGCACGGATATCGCGGCCGAAAGCGCATCGCGACCAAACGCGTCGAAACGACCGGTCCGCCCGCAGAGATACGCGCCACAGTCGCATGGGCGTCCCGCCCAATCGCGGGCGAGACGCACGGGCCACGAGGTGTGATCGTCACGGTCTCAGCGGCCGATGCGGCGGCACGGTTCTGTCCCACCGCCGATACCGAAATCACCTTCTCCCTCTCCGGGCCCGGTCGGATTCTCGGCCTGGGCAACGGCGACCCGAGCGACCACACGCCGCACGATTCCCGCTCGCGCCGGCTCTTCAATGGATTGTGCCAGGTGATCGTGGAGTGCGAACCGGCCGGGGCTCCGATCCAACTCATTGCCCGCGCCGACGGTTTAGCCACGGTGTCCCTCGCCCTCGCTGCGCGATGAGCTCACTCAGCAGCGGCGCTGGTTCCGCGCGAGCGGCCGTTGGCACGCCAGGTGCCGGGGGTCATGCCGACCACCCGGTGGAACAGTCCGGCGAGGTACTGTGCGCTGGAGAAGCCGGTCACGTCGGCGATTGTTTCTAGTTTGTAGTCGCTTCCGACGAGCAGTTCCTTTACGCGCTCCAGTTGCACGCGTCGGATTTCCATGTGCGGCGGGCGACCGACGGCCTGACGGAAGCGTGTTTCCATCGCACGGCGTGAGAGGGGGATCTGGTCGAGCACGTCATCGACGCGTATTCCGCTGCATGCATTCTCGCGAATGAACCGGACTGCCGTCGCGATCTCCGGGTCCTCGATGGCCAGCAGGTCTGTCGATTGACGCGATTTCACGCCAACGGGGTCGATCACGACGTCGGAGGTCACCTGCTGGCCACTCATCAGCCGGTCGAGCATGGCGGCGGCCTCGTGGCCCACGCGCCGGGCGTTATGGATGATGCTCGAGAGCGGCGGGTTCGCCAGCTCGCAGATCAGTTCGTCGTCGTTGACTCCCAGCACCGCGACGGCTTCGGGGACGTGCACCTCTGCCAGACGACATGCGTTGAGCACCTCACGGGCGCGCGCGTCGTTCCCGGCGAGCAGCGCGATCGGCTTTTTGAGAGACCTGAGCCACTCGGCCATCGGCGCCAGCGTGTGAGGCGAGTGCAGATCCGATTCATATGCCGCCTCATAGGTCTCGCAGGTGTAGTTCTCCGCTTCGCACATCTGCTTGAACATCTCGCCCGTGCGCGGCCAGAAGCGCTCGCTGGGGCTGCCTACGTACGCGAAGCGGACGAACCCGCGCTGGCGGAAGTGATCCAGCGCCAGCTTCGGAACCGACTCCTGGTTGGGACGCACCGAAGGAAATCCACTGAAACCCGGCGGACCGGAGAGCGACACCACTGGAAGGCCGCTCGCCTTCAACTGCTGGAGCAACGGCTTGTTTTGGTGCGGCTGAGCGATGATGCCGTCGCCGTCCCAGGACTCGCGCGGCGGCACGGTCTTCATCGGCGCGTCGACCGAAAAATGAAAGATCCAGGGGCCATGAATGCGCGCATAATCAGCGACGCCGCGCAACACGTTTCGCCCGTAGGAACGGCTTGGCTCAACGAGAACGGCGATGTTCGGCAGACGGCGTTTTGCGCGCTTGGCCATGGGTTGCGTTACGTCGCAATTGCATTCTATAGCTGCGCAAAGCAAAATTGCACCCCCGCGAGCACGGGCCGATGCAGATGAAGCTGTGCCCGCGGGGCGCGCCGATGGCTTTCATGTGCGGCCTGCGCTGGCTCGCAGGCGCGGTGGTGGACGAAGACGATGTCGGCAGGATCGAGCGGGACCGTGCTATCGCAGCGTATACCAACACTCGGGCGCGGGCCCGACCGCGTCCAAACGCTCCCGCTCGCGCCGCCCGCCAATGGCGTCACGTGGCGCAGCGTGCTGCTGGGCACCATCGCCGTCGCCCTCGTCTGCGGGCTCACCCCTTACAACGACTTCGTCCTCTCCGACACGAGCTTCACCGCCGGCTACCTCCCGCTCTCGGCGGTGCTGATCCTGTTCGTCGTGGTCGTGGGCATCAACGCGCCGTTGCACCGATTCGTGCCGCGTCACGCGCTCTCGCAGCGCGAGCTGGCGGTCATCGTGCTGATGTCGCTCCTCGCCTGCGCGCTTCCGAGCTGGGGGTTGATGCGGTTTCTCGCGCCGGCGCCCGTGATGCCGTTCTACTTCGGCGCCGTCGACGGACAATTCTGGCGGTTGTTCACACAGATGGGCTTGCCCGAATGGCTGTTCCCCGTCCCCAGCATTGCCCAGGGGCGCAGCAGAGCCGAGGCGATGTGGTTTTATACGCGCGTGCCCGCGGGCGAGTCGATCCCGTGGAGCGCATGGATCGTTCCGGCGCTCGCCTGGGGCGTCTTCGCGGGGGCGATGCTCGCCACGCTGGCGGCGCTGGCGCGCATCGTCGTCGATCAATGGATGGACAACGAGCGCCTCCCGTTCCCGCTCGTTCAGGTGCAGGCGGCGCTGATCGAATCTCCCCCGCCAGGGCGGGCGCTGAACGACCTGTTCCGAAGCCCCATCCTGTGGTTCGGGCTTGTCGGGATCCTGATGGTTCACTCGTTGAACGCGTTGAGCATCTATCAGCCGCGCTACTTCCCCGCGATCCCGCTGGGGTTCAACTTCACGCGCATCCTGTCCGAAGCGCCGTGGTACTACCTCCCGGAGGACTTGAAGCTCGCCAAGCTCTCGTTCGTCGTCATCGGCGCAACCTACTTCATCCGCTCCAAGGCCGCCTTCAGCCTCTGGGCGATCTTCCTGCTCGTCGGGGTTCAGCGGATGCAGCAGGCGATGACGTTCGGCGACACCCCCGACGTGGCGCGCAACGATCAACACCTGGGCGCGTCGATCGCCTTCGTCGGGGGCATCCTCTGGATCGGGCGACATCACTGGGCCCGCGTGATCCGCAACAGCGTCGGCCGGGGCGGCGGCGATCGCGCGTATGCGCTGTCCTTCTGGGTGGTCGTGATCGGCATCATGGTGATGGTCGCATGGCTGTGGAGCGTGGGGGTGCAGCTGTGGATGGCCGGATTGATCGTGCTGTTCATCCTCGCCGCTCACCTGGTCGTCTCGCGCGTGATCGCCGAGACCGGCTTGCCGTTTTACCGCTCGGGCCTCGCCGTCGCCCAGGTGTACAGCACCCTCTCACCCGCGCTCGTGGGAGCTCGAGATGTGTTCTTCGCCGGCGTATTTACAGTGCTCGGGCCGCTCACAACCCGGGATGGGCTTATGGGGTTTGCGACGACTGGACTGGGCGTGACGAAGACTGCCGACGTGCAGCAGCGGGAGCGCCGGCGGATAGGTGGGGTCGTCGTCTGGACGCTGCTGATCGGCTTCATCATCGCCGGGGCCGTCACGTTGTACTGCCACTATTCGTACCCGACCCCGCTGGGGCGCGAAGACGTTCCAGGCCGCAACCACTTTGGCGCGATCTACGCCCCGAAGCGTGACGTCGTCGACCCATTCATCCGCTACGCCGGCGCCGAACGGTTCCCCGCGAAGCGGCACGACCCGCTCGTCCATGTCGGAGCGGGTTTCACGATCACTGCCGTCCTGGAAGTGGCGTCGCTGCGCTGGGCGGGGTGGCCGCTGCTGCCCGTGGGGTTCGTCGCGAGCCATGGATCGTTCATGGGCAACGCATGGTTCAGTATCTTCATCGGCTGGCTCGCCAAAGTGTTGATCGTCCGCTTCGGGGGGTCCAGGTTCTTCCTGAAGATCAAGCCGGTCTTCGTCGGGCTCATTTTCGGTGAAGCGCTGGCGGCGGGCATCTTCCTGATCGTGAATGGCATCGTCGTCACCGGCGGCGGGGACATGAAGAACGTGCAGATCATGCTATAGAGGCGGGTGATGAACGATGCCTGAGCACTACGTCTACAACATCGTCGATCATGGCGCTGATCCCGCCGGCCAGAGCAAGAGCACGACCGCCTTCGCCAGAGCGATGGACACCGCCTCCCGCGCGGGCGGGGGGCGCGTCGTCGTGCCGCGCGGGACTTTTCTGACCGGCCCGATCGTGCTGCGGAGCCACATTGAGCTGCACCTGCAGGAGGGCGCAACCATCCTTTTCAGCCGGGACTACACCGACTATCCGCTGATCGCAACCGATTGGGAAGGGCTGCCCGACGTCCGCTGCATGTCGCCGGTCTGGGGCGAGGACCTGGTGAACGTCGCGATCACCGGGAGCGGGACGATCAACGGCCAAGGCGAGGCGTGGCGGGCGGTGAAGAAGAAAAAGATGACCGCCCAGCAATGGGAGCAGTTGCTCGCGTCGGGCGGCGTCCTGAACGACGCGGGGGACGTATGGTATCCCACCCGCAATGCGCGCGACGGGTTGAAGATCGCGCAGGACCTGCGCCAGAGCGGTCGGGAACTGCGACCCGAAGACTTCGCCCCCGCGCGCGAGGCGCTTCGTCCGAACATGCTGAAGCTCACGCGCTGCAAGCAGGTGGTGCTCGATGGGCCGACGTTTACCAATTCCCCGGCTTGGAATGTCCACCTCCTGCTGTGCCAGAACGTGACCGTCCGCAACGTGACGGTCCTCAACCCGTGGTGGTCGCAGAATGGGGACGCGCTCGACATCGATGCCTGTCGTGACGTGACCGTGGAACATTCGCTGTTTGACGCCGGCGACGACGCGATCTGCATCAAGTCGGGCAAGGACGAGCCCGGCCGCCGGCGCGGGGTCCCGTGCGAAAACATCGCCGTCCGCAACTGCACCGTGCTGCATGGCCACGGCGGGGTCACCATCGGGAGCGAAATGTCCGGCGGCGTGCGCAACGTCACCGTCACCAACTGCCTGTTCCGCGGGACCGACATCGGCCTGCGCTTCAAGACCACGCGCGGCCGAGGCGGAGTGGTCGAGAATGTCGACGTGAGCAATGTCGCCATGCACGACATCCGTCACGAAGCGATCAGCCTGAATATGTATTACTTCGTCAAAGATCCCCGCCCCGAGCCGGTGAGTGAGCGCACGCCGGTCTTCCGCACATTCCGCTTCCGGAACATCACCGCCGACGGCGCTGCCCGCGCGATCGAGCTGCGCGGGCTCCCGGAAATGCCGGTGGAGAACATCACCCTCGAAAACGCGCGGATGCGCTCCGCCCGCGGCGCGCTGCTGTCCGATGCCAGGGATGTCACGCTGCGCAACCTCCACCTTCAGGTGGACGAAGTGCCCGCCGTGCATGCACATAATGTGGCAAACCTGATGATGCAGAACGTGACGGCAACCGGGCCGTTCGACCCGCCCACCGGGCATATGGGCGACCTGTAGCGAAAAGAAGTCACTGCGCCAGATCGCAAAACTCTTTCGCAAAGACGGACTGAAGCGCCGCGTTACCAGGCCTACATATTGTTGCTGCGCTCGCCAATTGCGTGCGAGCGGGGCACAGAACTGGCCTTCCGGATGGGCCGAGGAAGTGTAATGGCGGTCCAACAGCCAAAACTCGCGCCGGGGGGCGCGGCGGAGCCCACCACGCTCGGCGTGATCATCGGCAATCGGGACTTTTTCCCCGACGTCCTCATCGGTGAAGCGCGCAAAGATCTGACCAAACTCTTCGACTCACTCGGAGTCCGCGCCGTCATGCTTACGCCCGAGCAGACGAAGCTCGGTGGAGTCGAGACCTACGCCGACGCGCGCAAATGCGCCGCTCTTTTCGCAACCCATCGGAACGAGATCGACGGCGTCCTCGTCTGCCTGCCGAACTTCGGCGACGAAAAGGGCGTCGCCGACACGCTGAAGATGGCGGCGCTGAACGTGCCCGTCCTCGTGCAGGGATATCCGGACGATCTCAACGCGCTTGGGGTCGAGCGCCGGCGCGATGCGTTCTGCGGGAAGATTTCCGTCTGCAACAATCTGAAGCAGGCGCAGATCCCATTCACGCTTACGAAAAAGCACGTCGTGCACCCGACAAAGGACGAGACGTTCCGCGCTGACCTCACGACGTTCGTCGCCGTCTGCCGGGTGACGAAAAAGCTGCGCAAGGCCCGATTCGGCGCCGTGGGCGCGCGGCCGGGAGCGTTCAACACCGTCCGTTACAGCGAAAAAATCCTTGAGCGCTACGGCATCAGCGTCACAACCGTGGACCTTTCGGAGATCCTGGGCAAGGCCGGCAAGCTGTCGGCCGCCGACGCGGGGGTGAAGGCGAAGCTCGGCGAAATCGACGCGTACGCGCCGGCGAAGGACGTGCCATCCGACAAGCTCGTGCAGATGGCGCGGCTGGGCGTCGTGCTGGACGACTTCATCGCCGCCAACGAACTCGACGCCACCGCCATTCAGTGCTGGACAAGCCTGCAGCAGAATTGGGGGTGCAACGTCTGCACGTGCATGAGCATGATGAGCGAGAAGCTCATGCCCAGCGCCTGTGAGACGGACATCACCGGCGCGCTGTCGATGTACGCGCTGTCGCTGGCGTCACAGCGACCAAGCGCGCTGGTCGACTGGAATAACAACTACGGCAATGACGAAGACAAGTGCGTTCTGTTTCACTGCGGCAACTGGCCGAAGGACTTTGCCCCGGATACGACAATCGCCAATGCTCCGATCCTCGGCTCGACGCTGGGTGTGGAGAACACCTATGGCGCGATGGAAGGCCGCACCCCGCGCGGGCCGCTGACGTACGCCCGCTTTACGACTGACGACACGGCCGGCGTGATCCGCGGTTACGTCGGCGAGGGTGAGACCACCGACGACGAACTCAAGACCTTCGGCCAGCGGGCGGTCGCGAAGGTGCCAGGGCTTCAGCAGCTCCTGCACTACGTGTGCGACAACGGCTTTGAACATCACGTCGCCGTCAACCCCTCGTTCACCGCCAGCGTGCTTGCCGAAGCGTGCGGGAAGTACCTGGGGTGGTCCATGCACGTGCATAAGTGAACTCGCCGACGACCATGCCACTTTCAGACCGCCAGCTCGCCCTTAACTCCATTCGCTATCGCCGGCGGATCATCGAGATCATCAAGCGCGCCGGTGCGGGACATACTGGCGGCAGCCTGTCCTGCGTTGACATCCTCAACGTGCTTTACAATCGAGTCCTGCGCGTCTCCCCCGACACCTTCAACAGCCCCGATCGCGACCGCTACATCCAGAGCAAGGGCCACTCCGTCGAGGCCCTGTTCGTTGTCCTGGCGGATCGAGGCTTTTTCCCGGATGCGCAGCTCGAAACGCTCTGCCAGTACAAGTCCCATTTTGTCGGACACCCGACGCGCAAGGTCCCGGGCATCGAGCAGAACACGGGCGCGCTGGGGCATGGGTTGTCGTTCGGGGTCGGGGCGGCGATCGCGGGGAAGAGGGACGGGCGGGATTACGGCGTGTTCACGCTCCTGGGGGACGGCGAGCTGGCGGAGGGCTCCAACTGGGAGGCCGCGATGGCTGCGGGCCATTACGGTCTGGACAACCTCGTCGCCATCGTCGATCACAACACGCTCCAGATTACCGGGCGCACGCGGGAAGTCTGCTGCAACGAGCCGCTCGATGAGAAGTTCCGGGCATTTAAGTGGGAGGTCCGGACGGTGGATGGCCACTCGATCCCCGCCCTGAGCGAGGTGCTCACCGCCCGCCCCCATCGTCGCCCGGTGGCGATCATCGCCAACACCATCAAGGGCAAGGGCGTCAGCTTCATGGAGGACGTGGCGAAGTGGCACCACGGGGTGCCCACCGATGGCGAATACGCGGCGGCGACGAAGGAGCTGGATCAGATGCTCGCCCAGGCGGAGGCCAGGGCGTGAGCGCACCGGCCGGCTCCATCTTCTCGCCCGCCGCCAGGGAAGTCGCGTCGCGTCTTGGGCTGACCATGGGCCGGGCGAATCTCGACGAGTTCGCCGATGCGCTGCTGGCGCTGGCCAGGGCAGATCGGGATGTGTTGGTGGTGACCAGCGACTCGCGTGGTTCCGGGAAGCTCGGGCCGTTCGGGCAGGCGCTGGCGGACCAGATCGTCGAGTTGGGAATCGCCGAGCAGAACCTGGTCGGCGTCGCCGCGGGATTGGCGTCCTGCGGGAAGCGCGTCTTCGCCGTTTCGCCCGCGTGTTTCCTCACGGCTCGGGCGCTGGAGCAGATCAAGAACGACGTGGCTTATTCCGACCACCCGGTGAAGGTCATCGGGATCTCCGCCGGTGTCAGCTACGGCGCGCTGGGCTCAACCCACCATTCGCTCCACGACCTGGCGGCGCTGCGGGCGATCCACAACATCGACCTCGTCGTCCCGGCCGACAACTTCGAGACGCGCAAGGCCATCGAAACGGTCGCCAAGACGACGAAGCCCGTCTATCTCCGCTTCGGCAAAGCCCCGCTGTACGACCTTCACGCCACCCATGCACGGTTCCAGATCGGCAAGGCCATCACGTTGCGCCAGGGCGATGATATGGCCTTCATCGCGACCGGCGAAACCGTGATCCACGCGTTGCTGGCCGCCGAGGCGCTGCGCGAGCAGGGGTTGTCCTCCCGCGTGATCAGCATGCACACCGTCAAGCCGTTGGACGCCGACGCCGTGGTGTCGGCTGGACGCGAGTGCCGCGCCGTCGTGACGGTCGAGGAGCACTCGATCTTCGGGGGCCTTGGCGAAGCATGCGCCGCCGTTCTGCTCCAGGCGGGCCACCGCCCGGGATTGAAGATCGTCGGTATCCCTGATGAATACACCGTCACCGGCAGCCAGGCCGATATCTTCCGCCACTACGGTATCTCGATGGAAGGGTTGGCCCAGGCGGCGATGACGCTCGTGAAGTGAGGCGCGGATGGTGAACATTCTGGCCATCGATCAGAGCACGTCCGCGACGAAGGCGCTGCTCTTCGATGCGATCGGCGTGCTGATCGACAAGGTCTCGCTCGACCACCGCCAGATCTACCCGCAGCCCGGGTGGGTCGAGCATGACGCCGAAGAAATCTGGCGGAACACGCTGGCAGCGCTGAAGACGCTGGTGGAACGCAACCGCGACGCGATCCAGCACGTCTCACATCTGAGCCTCGCCAACCAGCGAGAGACGATCGTCGTCTTCGAGCGCGGGACGGGTCACCCGGTGCACAACGCCATCGTCTGGCAGTGTCGGCGGGGCGATCCGGTGTGCGCGGAGCTGGCGGATCAGAACGACCTCGTCGCCGGTAAGACCGGGTTGAAGATCGACACGTACTTCCCAGCCTCCAAGCTCACGTGGTTGATGCGCCACCGCCCGGAGATTGCCCGGCGCTTGCGCGACGGCGATGCGCTGGCCGGGACCATCGACGCGTACCTGGTCCACCGGTTCACCGGGGGGCGGGTCTTTGCCACAGACCACACGAACGCGAGCCGAACGCTTCTGTTCGATATCCGGGACCTCGTTTGGGACGAGGGGCTGTGCAGTCTCTTCGAGGTTCCGTGCCGCGCCCTCCCGGAGGTTCGCGACACCACCGCCCACTTCGGTGAGACCGACGCGTGTGGGCTGCTCCCCCACCGGGTGCCGATTTGTGGCGTCATGGGCGATTCGCAGGCGTCGTTGTTTGCCCACCGGTGTTTCCGGCCCGGCGCGGCCAAGGTGACGGTGGGCACCGGCTCATCCGTGCTGCTCAACATCGGGCCATCGCTTCGCTCCCCCGGCGAGGGAGCGGTCGCGACCATCGGTTGGACCCACGGCAAAGAGCCCACCTACGCGCTGGAAGGGATCATCAGCTACTCGGGTGGCACGATCGAGTGGTTGAAGAACCAGGTGGGGCTGATCCGAAGCGCCGACGAGACCGAGGCGGCGGGTGGTTCGGTCGGGGACAACGGGGGGGTATACCTGGTGCCTGCGTTTGCGGGTTTGAGCGCGCCGTATTGGTGTCCCGAGGCACGGGGCGCGATCGTGGGAATGAGCGCCCACTCCGGCCGGGCGCACATCATCCGCGCTGCGCTGGAGTCGATCGGATACCAGGTGCGCGACGTGGTGGACATGATGCGCGATCGGGCGGGGATCGACGTGCGCCTGTTGCATGCCGACGGGGGAGCGACGAGGAACGCGCTGTTGATGCAGTTCATTGCCGACCTGACGGGGCTTGAGCTTTGCGCGGCGCGGATCGCCGAGTGCTCCCCGTTGGGCGCTGCGCTGGCCGGTGCGTTGGGGATGGGGGTGCATGGTTCGTTGGAGGCGATCGGTTCCCTCCCGCGCGGGCCGGGCGACGTGGCGGTTTACCGCCCGAAGATGGCGCCGGCGGAGGTCGAGCGGTTGTACGCGGGTTGGCGAAGCGCCGTGAAGCAGGTGCTCGCCGGGGCGACTCCGCGGAGCGACACCGCGGGGACTACAGCAGGTGATTCAGTCCATGCGCCTCAAGCACCGATCGGACGGTGACGGGGCGATTCGTGTCCAGGCTGCGCTCCATGGCGGTGAGGAGGGCGACCGTGCCGATGCCTTCGATCAGATCGGGTTTGGGCGTTTGCCCGGCTTGGAGGGAGCGGGCGAAGTACTCGATGTAGTTCTGGTATTCGCCGGCGTGATGGGATCGACCGGGGAAGCGGAAGTAGTACGGCTCCTTGTTGGCCAGGTCATATTGCACCGAGCCTTCGCCCGTGAATTGGGTGCTGTAGCGAAGGTCGTAATAGTCGGCGTGGGTGGTCCCGCGGGTTCCGCGGAGGCAACAGGTCATGTGGCTGTCGCGCGCGTGGTTTCCGGGCGGGGAACTGTATGCGCCGCTGACGCGTCCGATCTTTCCGCTGGTGGTCGTGAGCACGAAGTGCATCGCATCGGGATGGGCCAGACCGACGGCCTGACCGGGCTCGGTGAGCAACCCGTAGCCCATGACTTCCGTCACGTCGGGCAGATACCAGCGGATCAGATCGACCGGATGGCTGAACCCGCCGTAGAGCCATTTCAGCCCGCCCGCCTTTGCCCACTGCTTGTTCAGGAACCATCGGTGGTCGGCGTGGTAGTGGGCCTCGACCGAAAAGAGCGAGCCGTGTTTGCCCGCGTCGTAGTCGGCGCGCTGGCGCATCATGGGCTCGAAGAAGCGCGTGCTCTGGCCGACGAAAACGTGCTTGTTCGCCCTCCGCTGAGCATCGAGCAGCTGGGTGGCGTCGCGGAGGTTGTCGATCAACGGCTTCGTGCAGATGACGTGCTTGCCCGCGTCGAGGCAGGCGCGGATGTGATGTGCGTGCATCGGGTCGGGCGTGTAAATGCCGATGACGTCGATGGAATCGTCGGCCAACATGTCATCCATCGAGGTGGTGTATCGGCCGAAGCGGAACTCGGCGGCGCGGTCCTTGCACAGCTGTTCGTTCAGGTCGCAAATCTGCGCCAGTTCCCACATTTCACTCGCCAGCGCAGCGGAAATGATGCTCCGGCCTTCGCCCAGCCCCAACACGCCCAGTCGCAGCTTGCTCACGGTCTACCGCCTTTCATCGCACGGACAGGATTCCGAACAGCTGTACCTCCGCCAGCGCCGGTGGCGGCTGGCTGCTCGTCTGTTCGCTTGTCTGTTCGCTTGTCCGGGTCGTCACAAAGGTGAGGCGCACGTATCGCGCCACCGCGCCGGGCGGGTAGATGTCGTGGCGCACTTGCTTGATGCTGGTGGTTTCGGATTGGTCCACCGCGCAGCTCCAGGTTGCGCCGTCGGTGGAGAGATCAATCGTGTAACGCCAGTTGCCTTCTCCGGGAAACGTCAGCCGGCTCCCCGAGACCTGGTAGAACCCTTCGAGATCCACCTGCCACCAGGGCTGAGTCGCGTTCGGATCGGCGGCCCAGGCGGTGTCGGCGCTGCCGTCGTTGGCAAAGCGAGCGGGATGACCCTCGGTTTCGCTCCCGGCGCGGCAGGGGCGGTTCAGCGCGACGTTCACGATTTTCGCCATCGCCTGTTTCGCCGGTTCCGGTACCGGCGGGGGCGCGTACGGGCGGTCAGGAACCGGGGGCGTCAATCCCTCAACGAAGCGCGGCTCGCCCCGGGTGATGATCTCCAGTGTTGTACTCGCGAGCCCCGGCGACGTGGCGCGGATGACGGATCGGCCGCCGTAATACGAGCGGAAGGCGATTGCTGCCTCGCCGTCAGCGATGCCAATATCGCTCTCCGCAGCGAACGTGATCGAGCGCCCGGTGGGAAACTCCCCCGGCCCGGATTCGATCGTCAGCGTGACCTGGGGCGAAGCGCGCACCCGCCGATCGTTCTGGTCGTGCACGGTGATGGTGATCTGGCAGTCATCGGTCGCGTCGGCGCCCTCGATGAAAAGCTTGTCCGCGGACAACCGTAGGGCGGACGCCTCACCATGAACTGGCCAGTCCGGCGGGGAGATGCCGAGTTGGGCGCTGCGGTACCAGTACCAGCTTCGCTTGGGCACGCGCTGGTGGTTTGCGATTCCCTTGAGCCCCTGTCGGCCGGCAATGGAGCCGTAGTCGAACCCGCACCAGATGGCCTGGCCGCTGCGCCAGGGGAACCGCTCCGTCTGAAGCTCACCGTAGAACGGTTCGTACACGTCGTGCGGCTTACTGATCGCGCCGTACTCGCTGACCATGTTCGGGACACCAGGGTTGATGAACAGCTGAGAGCCATCGCCGTTGTAGCCGGCGACGTCGCCGAGGTCATCGACGTCGCCGCGCTGAGCGCCGCCGACGGCGGCGGGGCGGGTGGGGTCCAGCTTACGACTCAGCCGCACGAGGTCGCGGATCAGCGCCCGCGCGCGGTCCAGGTTATACGTGAAGAACGCTTCGTTGGTCATGCTCCACGCGATGATCGACGGGTGGTTGCAGTTGATGCGGATCATCTCGCGGAGCTGGTCCTTGCAGCTTTGCTCAAAGGGCGCGAAATGTGCTTCCTCGATCGGATAGGCGCTGGCATTCCAGTACCCCTCGGGGCCGAAGCCACCCTTGCCCCAGAACGCGTTCTCAGACCAGAAAAGCAGCCCGAGCCGGTCGCAGGCATCGGCGAAGGCGGGGTGGTGCGGATAATGCGCGCCCCGAACGAAGTTGAAACCCGCCTGCTTGATCAGGCGAATATCACGCTCGCAGGCGGCGCGCGTGATGCCGATGCCCCAGCCCGCGTGGTCCTGGTGGACGTTGGCTCCGCGGAGGTAAAGATGCTCTCCATTCAGGAAGAAGCCGCGGTCGGCGGTCCATTCGAACCAGCGGATCCCGAAGAAAGTCTCGCACTCGTCAACGACGACATCATCAACCAGGAGCTCCTGGCGAAGCTGGTAGAGGTGTGGGTGGTCAGGGTGCCACAGCTTCGGACCCGTGATCGTCGTGATGAAGGGATTTCCCTCGCCAGTCGCGACCGTGACGCCGGTGGGGTCAACAATCGCGTGCCGGAGCACGAACGGGCGATCATGCACGACTTGCGTGTTCACGACCACGGTCGCGGAATCGCTCGACGCCTGGGGTGTCTGGACGGTGGTACCGTGCCAGGCGAAGTGGACCGGATGGGTGACAAGCAGATGGAGATCGCGATAAATCCCACCGCAAAACACGTGTTCGCCGGCGCGGGGCTGGAGCTGCGCGTCCCAGTGGTTATTGACGCGTACCGCCAGGACGTTGTTGCCGGCGCGGATGGCGTCAGTGATGTCGATCGAAAAGCCCGTGTATCCGCCGCGATGCGTTCCGACCGGTTGTTCGTTGATGAACAGTTCGGCAATTTGGAATACGCCGTCAAATTCAAGGGACACCCGCCGATTCAGCCACTCGCTCGGCACTTCAAAGCGTCGCCGGTACCACCCGTAGCCGACGTAGAACTCCGGCGTGCGGAAGTAGGGGAGATCGAACGTGTGCGGCAGCCCGGCCGGTTGCCAGGAGGAGTCGTCGAAGCCCACTCGCTCCGCGCCGACAGCATCGCCGCGGAAGAACCGCCAGCCGCGATTGAGGTTGATGCGCCGCCGCGTCATGCATCGACCCACGCATCAACCAGGGAGGCGACGTGCTCAACCGCCGGGCGCGGGCTGGAGAGGATTGGAACCGGGCGCTCCTCGGGCCGGAGCGACTCCACCACGCGCGCCATCGATGCCTGCGCAAGCACGATCACGTCCACCTGTTTACCCATCTCGCGCACCGCTGCGGCGACGAGTTCGTCGTGCCTGACGCCGTTCCCGCTCATGACGGCATCAAACGCCCCCTCGATCACCTGTGAGGTGACATTCAGCTCCACACCCGCCATCGAGCCCCGCGCCCGGATCAGTGCAACGGTCGGCTCCAGCGTCGATGGCAACGTGGCGATCACACCGATGCGCCGGCCGCTTGCGACCGCTCTCTGGGCCATTGGTTCATCAACGCGCAGCACGGTTGAGGCAACGCGCGCCCGCGATGCCTCCACGGCGCGTCCCATCGACGAACAGGTGACGAGGATGATCTCCGCACCCGCCTGTTCCGCTGCCAGGACGTGGCCGACCAGGCGCTTTGCCGTCGCCGGCGGACAGCAGCCGTGGCCGATGATGTCGCACAGGAGCGACTCATCGACCATGTTGAAGACCCTGGCGCGCTGGCCGAGCAATTCATCGGCCAACGCCTTGAACGGAGGGATCATCGAGGGCGAGGTGTGAATGAACGCGACCTGCTTAGGCGTATCAGGCATGTCTGCTCCCGTCGCGGACGAGTCCGAAGAAATCCACCGGACCAATTTGTCCCCCTTTGAAGGTGACCTCGATCCCGTCCGCGGGCGCGTTGGGCGCGGTGGCGCGGCACAGGGGCGCGCCTCGCGTCAGCTCGCCGATCATCTCGAGCGATTCGATCCCCAGCGCCCGCGCGATCTGCCCGGACGTGTCGCCGCCGGCGACGAGCAGCCGACGGACGCCTGTCGCCTCGATCAGTTCGTGAACGAGCGCGCCCAACGCCTCAGGCTCCGGGCACGCATGGCGCGTATGGATGACGACACTGCGACCGTTGCGAATTGCCCGCGCTGCTTCGCGGCCTGCATCCGCGATGTCGAATGGCACTTCAAGGAATCCGTGATCGATCGCCCAATCCACCTGCCGCACTGAGACGGGCGAACAGCTCCCGCAGACGGCCAGGACCGCTCCAGCCGAGGCGACCTCCGGGAATGAAGCCGGACGCGAGCCCCAGTGCGCCATCAATGCCGACTCGACTCCGGATGAGCCGACGACGAAACGGGTGGTGGAGAGGAGTCGGCCGACGGTCGGGAGGTCGCGCTCGCTCAACAGATCGATCAGGACGATGTCCGCTTTGGCATGCGAAAGATCGGTGGGGTGGTTGGCGAGCGCCACCACGTCGATCAGGCCGATCGTCCTGCCCGTCTGTCGGGCCAGGTGCAGGCGCAGGTCGGCCTCATTCATCGGCGTGGTCGGATGACGGCTCATCGAGTGTCGATCGAGACGATATGGCTCGGATTCCGTCCCTGCGCGGGCGAAGAGATTCCCAAAGACGCAGTAACGCCCTAGCGCGGGCGCGCCAACCACGACCGGGACGACGGGCGCTGCGAACACTTCAGCGCCGACGTCGATGGCCTTCCCGATGCTCCCGACGGTGGGGGATGAATCAAACGTTGAGCAGACCTTGTAGTGCACGATTGGCGCGCCGGAGGCGGCGAGGGCAGTCAGCGCCGGCCGAAGCGTTCGCTCCATTTCGTCCGGGGGCATGGACCGAGTCATCCCCGCGACGCCGAACGCGCGCAGGCCGTCGTAATGGGCAAGTTGCTGCGGCGTGGGGGGGCGGGCGAAGAGGATCGTGCGGAGCCCGCCGCGAGCCAGCGCTTCCACCGCGTCGGTTGAGCCGGTGAAGTCGTCGCCGTAGAAGCTGAGCAGCAGGTTGCTCACGATTGGCGCCCTCCGCCGAACTTCTCGATCTGGTGGCGCAGCTCGACGTGCGTGCTGGCGTATTCCCCGAGATCGGTGCCGGCGACGGCGGCTTCCCATGCCTGGCGGATGGCGGTCACGCCAGCGGCGGGGCCGTGGGGATGGGCGATGATCCCGCCGCCCGCCATGTACAGCAGGTCGATCGTGCGCGTACGGCGATGGGTCTCGGGCGCTTGCAGTCCCGTCTGGCCTGATGAGACGACGGGCAGGATCGAGTAGCCGCCCAACATCGGCGCGAGGCACGACTGGATCGAGCGTACGACCGAGTCGTCGTCCTCCCAGAACTTGTTGGCGATCCCGTTCACGTGGATGTGGTCGACGCCTGCGAGGCGCCAGAGCTTCTGGTAGGCAGCAAATTCGATTCCGAGCCACGGATGGCGATTGAGCATGCCCCAGCCGTTGCGGTGGCCGTGCACCGCCACGGCGCCCCCCGTTGCTTCCCCGGTTGCTCCGTGGTCGCACAGGCGTTTCACGCCTGCGAGTCCGGCGCTGTTCAGACTGACCATCACGGCCGTGCCCCCGGCCGAGCGCACCTTCTCGTGGTGGCGGAGCATGGCGTCCAGCTCGTCGGTGACGTTGAACGCGTACATCACCTTCTTGCCGGTGCGATCGGCATGGTCGTTGATGACCCGCATCACCGCGTCCACCCGCCGGTCGAACCGCGAGTGGGGCGGGTCGGCCATCAGCTCGTCGTCCTTGACGAAGTCGATGCCCGCGTCCGTTAGCTGGCGCACCAGCTCGGCCGTCTGCTCCGGCGACATCCCGACGCTGGGCTTGATGATCGTCCCGATCATCGGGCGATCGCGCACGCCCGTCAGCCGTCGCGTTCCCTCGATGCCGAACTTCGGCCCGGAAAAGTGTTGCGCGAATGACGGCGGGAACTCGACATCCATCAACTTGATTCCCGACAGCTCGGCCAGCTCGAAAAGGTTTCCGCAGAGGGTGGAGACGATTGTGGGCAGGTTGTAGCCGACGTTTTGCAGCGGCCAGGAAATGGTGATTTCGGCCCGGTGAAACTCGCTAGGGGCGCCCGGCGTGACTCGGCTGCCCGGAAGCGTGGGGTCCGGGTACGACTCGACGTGGATCACGTTCTCGACACGCGCGCGACATCGCTCCCGGAGCTCGTCCGTTTCGCCGGGGATGGAGACGAACGTGCCCGACGACTGCTCGCCCGCAAGCACTTCCGCGGCCTGGTCCGGCGGAAGCGGCGTTTCGATCCGATAAACCGCTCGTATTCGCTCCTCAGCCATTGATCGCGATCGTCGCACATCGCCATAAGCTTGTCATGCCGAAGCAGCGCATCGAGGTTACACTTTAGCGCAGCACCATGCCGGACCCGCTCGAGCGATACAACGTCATCTGGAATTCGCCCAGCAGAGACGCGTCTGGATCGATGCCGCTGGGAAACGGCGGCTTGGCCGCGAATGTCTGGGTGGAGGAAGCCACTGGAGACCTGCTGCTGCTGATCGGAAAGACCGACGCCTGGGACGAGAATGGCTCGAACCTGAAGCTCGGCCGCGTCCGCATCGGTTTCTCGCCACGGCCCGCCCGGGACCCTTTCCGCCAGGCGCTGGACCTTCTCCGCGGCCAGATCACGATCGAGTGCGGGACCATTCGCGTGCGAGTGTGGGTGGATGCAAACCAGCCGGTGATCCACATCGAAGCTGATGGCCTGTCGGCGTTTGAGATTGATGCATCGCTGGAGATGTGGCGGACGGAGCCTCGGGCGATCAAGACGCAAACAAGTGACCTCTTCAAGCAGCTCGGCAAACCGGACCCCTACCCGACGGTTGTTTCGCCCGACCGGCTCCTGCCCGAGCAGGATCGCATCGTGTGGTGTCACCACAACGAGCCGCGCGAGCACGACGGTTACGAGATCAACATGCGACTCCAGGGGTTGGGCGGTTTGCTCGACCAGATGCCACACCCGCTGCTTGGCCGAACCTTCGGCGCGGCGATGGAAGGGGAAGGATTTCGATGCGCAGGCGAGCGTGCGCTGAAATCCATTGGGCCCGCTGCCTCGCATCGGTTGTCCATCTACGCCCTGACCGCGCTTCACCCGCTCACGGTCGAGCAGTGGCGCGCGCAGCTGCACACGACGATGGCTGCCATCGCGGCGGGGGATCGCAGCGCTGCGCGGTGCGATCACGAACGGTGGTGGGAGGCGTTCTGGGATCGCAGTCACCTGTTCGTCCATTCAGCCGATGCATTTCATGTGACGCAGGGATACGTGCTGCAGCGTTTTATGAACGCTTGCGGGGGGCGCGGCGCGCAGCCGATCAAGTTCAATGGCTCTGTGTTCACCGTCGGCAAGCCCGACGATCCGGATTTCCGGCGGTGGGGCGGGCCGGGGTTCTGGTTCCAGAACATGCGCTTGATCTACTGGCCCATGCTCGCGTGCGGCGACTTCGACCTGATGCGGCCATGGCTCGACATGTACCGCGACATGCTCCCCCTGATGAAACACCGCACGCAACTCTACTACGGCCACGCCGGCGCGCACTACCCGGAAACGATCAGTTTCTGGGGCGCTGAAGTCAGCGCCCACTATGGCTGGACCCCCTTCGAACAGCGCCAGCGGCCCGAGGCCGAGTGTCCATATGTGACGTACTACTGGACCGGCGGCATCGAGCTGTCGCTGATCCTGTTCAATTACTGGCTGTACATGGGCGATGATGCATTCGCCCGTGATCACCTCCTGCCGATCGCGAATGCGGTGACGGAGTTCTTCGACCTTCACTACCCGCGCGACGAGCATGGCAGGATTCGCATTGCGCCCGGGCAATCGCTGGAGACCTGGCACGAGGCGGTGAATGCCACGCCGGATGTGTCGGGACTCCGATACCTTCTGGAGCGTCTTCTGGAGCTTCCGCCGCACATCCCACACGCGGCATTGCGCACGCGCTGGTCGTGGATGCTCAGCGAGCTTCCGCCGGTCCCCACAGGCGAGAAGGACGCCAAGCCGATGATCCTTCCGGGCGAATTCGTCGCGCGCAAGACCAACAAGGAGAACCCGGAGCTGTACGCAGTCTTTCCCTTCCGCATTTTTGGTCTCGGAAAGCCGGATCTTCAGCGGGCGCGCAACACGTTTTCCGCGCGGCTGCACGCATCGCACGATTGCTGGTCCCAGGACGACATCCACGCGGCATTTCTCGGGTTGAGCGATGTCGCCAAGGAATTCGTGACCAGGCGCGCCGCGCCCGCCTCGCACAGCGACAGCCGCTTCCCCGGCTTCTGGAATGCCTTCCACGACTGGGTCCCCGACATGGATCACGGTGGCGTGCTCCAGCTGGCACTTCAGTGCATGCTGATGCAGTGCGAGGGATCGCGCATTATTCTGTTGCCGGCCTGGCCGACGGACTGGGACGCGGAGTTCAAGCTCCACGCGCCGCTAAGGACGACCGTTGAGGGAAAGGTTGTCAGCGGCAAGATCGTCGACCTGCGCATCGCCCCCGCGGAGCGGGCGAAAGATGTGATTGTGTGGAACGAGGAGAAATAGAAATGTTTCGCGCGATTCTCGCACTGTTCTGCCTCGCGACGATGTGTCACGCGGCCGAGCGTGTCACGTGGCGCAGCGCCGCGACTGATCGGGATCTTCAAGGTGAGATCCTGGTGCCGAAAAATATCGTCGGGGGCGCGCCGTTGCCCACCGTCGTTTACCTGTGCAACCTTTCCACCCCCCGGCTTGGAACGGAGCCGAAGCAATCGATCGTGGATGATCTGCTCGCATCGGGCCACCTCGTCCTCATCCTCGACTACGTCAATCATGCCGATGCGGTGAGCCCGCTTCTGAATGCGGACCTGCTCAAGCTCCGCCAGGACATCGCAGGCAAGGAGCGGTCGCTGCTCAGAAAACATTCGGTCGATGTGAACCGGCTGTTCATCCTTCCCGAGGGATTCCGGCTGCGCCGCGACGTGGAGTTCGCGCGCGACGGGGAGCGCGTGCTCGCGATGGACGTGGCGTACCCGTCGAAGCCCAAAACACCCGTGCCGCTCCTGATGGAGATCACCTGTGACAACGTGAATCGCATGGGCAGCGGTTCGCTGCTGTTCTGCCGGGACACGCTGATGGAGGGCGGCGCGATTGCGGGGTTCGCGGTGGCCATGGTCGATCACCCCGTTGCCCCGCCGTACAAGGGGCTGGACGACCCGATGCCGCAGTTGATCCACCGGATGAAAGCGGCCGTGCGGACGCTGCGGGCGCTGTCGGATGAGATCGGGACGAACGGAAAGATCGGCGCCATTGGCTTCTCGCGCGGGGCTACGATGGCGGCGTTGCTGGCGGTGACGGGCCATCGGGAAGATCTTGAAGGCGACGGCGCACACCCGGACGTGTCGAGCGCCATTCAGGCAGCCCTCATCCATGGCAACCGCTACGACTACCTCAACCTGCCAAGCGACGATCCGATGCTCGCGCGATTCGAAAAGGCATGGGGCCCGCGCGAGGCGAATGCGCAGCGCTGGGCGGAGCACGGCGCGGCGCATTACCTCACCCCGCACGCGGCGCCGATGTTCCTCAACACCAGCGACACCGAATCGCTGGAGTTCCGCGACGGGTTGGCGAAGTTCGCCAATCGGCTGAAAGACGTGGGCGTCGAGCACGTCTACCAGCTCGACGCCGACGGCCGCGGGCATCGCGTGACCACAGACCCCAAGATGCTGGCAAAAATATACGAATTCTTCGCGCAGCATCTGAATCTGAAGTGATGGCGATTAATGCGGTGATCGCATGGATTTGCGGAGGACCGACCGGAACGCGTAGCGCCCGGCGCCGATTTCAATCCCCGAAGCGTCGGTGACCGGGCGACCATCTTCCGTCGCCCGCTCGCCGGGAACGCGCACCGTCGCGGTGGTATTTGGGGGGATGGTCACGTCGAGCTGGAATCCATCGCCATCGATGCGCCACGCGATTTCGATCCGCCCGTGCATCGACTGCAGCGAGCCCCGCGCGTAGGTCAGCGACCCGCCCGGCTGGGGGCGGATGAGGATGTGCTTGTAGCCCGGGCGCTGGGGGTCCAGATCAATTCCGGCGACGGTCGCATAGAGCCATTGCCCGATGGCGCCGAACGCATAGTGGTTGTAGGAGTTCATCCCCGCATCGTTGAATCCCTTCTCCGGGGTCCACCCATCCCAGCGCTCCCACATCGTCGTGGCGCCCAGCGTCACCGGATAGAGCCAGGATGGGAAGGTCTTCTGCTCCAGCAGCGCATACGCGATGTCGGTCCGGCCCATCGCGGTGAGGACGGGGTTGAGATACGGCGTGCCGACGAAGCCGGTCGACAGGTGCATGTTGCGCTGCTCGATGTCCCCAACGAGCGCTTCCAGAGCCCTTGGCCGCAGCTCATCCGGCAGCAGGTTGAAGTGCAGCGCCAGGAGGTACGCCGTCTGCGTCGGGGCGACGAGCGAACCATTGGTCGTGAGATACTTGCCCTGCCAGGCGCGGCGGATGTTTTCGAAGAGCTGCCGGTACTTCGCCGCCTCCTGCGGCTTCTCGAGGATTGTGGCGATTCGGCTCATCAGGTCGGCGCAGTGCGCGTAGAACGCGGTGCCGATGAGGTCCTTCGGCGTCTCGGCGCCGGCCGAGAGCCAATCGCCATAGCCTTTCCACTCCCAGTGCTCATCGGCGCGGATGTGGTTGACGCATCGCTCCTGGAGGAACTGCATAAACCAGCTCATCATCCCCCAGCGCTCGGCGAGCACCCGCGTATCGCCATAGCAGAGATAAATGGTCCACGGGCAGATCACCGCCGCGTCGGCCCAGGCGGGACCTCCCTCGTCGTGAATGCTCGTGACGCCGGGGACCACGGAGTGGATACGCCCGTCGCCGCGCAGCGCCTGCATGTCGGCCATGTCCTGCAGCCACTTGGCGAAGAAGTTGGCGACATTCATGTTGAACGCGGCCGTGCGGATGAACACCTGCGCGTCGCCGGTCCAGCCCAGACGCTCGTCGCGCTGCGGGCAATCGGTGGGGATGTCGAGGAAGTTGCCGCGCTGGCTCCAGACAATGTTGCGCTGGAGCTGGTTGATCAGCGGATCCGAGCATTCGAATTCGCCCGTCTCATCGAGATCGGATTGAAGCACGATGCCGGTGATGTCGTCGACGGTGGGATCGCCGCCGGGGTAGTCGCGCACCTCGACATAGCGAAAGCCGTGAAACGTGAAACGGGGCTCGAAGAATTCCTCGAGTCCGCCCTTGGTCGTGTAGTGGTCGGTGGCGCGGGCGGTGCGAAGGGCGAGGACGTAGGGCTTGCCGTCTTTATCGAGCATTTCGACGTGACGGAGGTCGATGGTTTTGCCGGGCGCGGCGTTGCGGATGCGCAGGCGGACGCGGCCGACCATGTTTTGACCGAGGTCGAAGATGTGGCGGCGCTTGTTCGCCGACACTGTCGGCGGCTTTACAGGTTTTAGAGCGCGGACGGGGCGGATGGGGGGGGCGCGGTGCGCGACCAGCTCGACGCCTGGATCGGGGAACATCACCACCGATTGCCACTTTACGTCGTTGAAGCCGGCTTCGCTCCAGCCGGGAATTTCCAGGCGGGCGTCGTAGTCCTCGCCCATCAGCATATCGGACGAGCGGATGGGCCCTTCGCCGGCTCGCCAGCTTTCGTCCGTCGCGATCGTTTGAGGTGGGGAGCCGTCGGCGAAGTCAATCACGAGCTGCGCCAGCAGGCGCGGGCGATCGCCATACGTCTGCCGGGGATCGGAGTGCAGGTGGCCGCAGTACCAGCCATCGCCGAGAATCGCGCCGCACGCGTTGGCCCCCGTTCGGAGCAGCGGCGTCACATCATGACCGTGATATGGCACGCGCCGGGCATATTCCGTTCGGCCGGGCGCAAACACGTCCTGCCCCACCCGCTGACCGTTGATCTCGAACTCATGCACCCCCAGCGCCGTCACATAAAGCCGCCCGCGCGCGATCGGCTTGCTCACGTCAAACCGCTTGCGCAGGTGCGGTGCCGGCGGGATTGAGTAGGGGCCGCCGACGATCGAAGAGCCGATCCAGTGACCGACCCAATCCCTGCGCTGGAGCAGTCCCATCTCCCATGCGGCGACTTCGCTCCAGGGCGATGGCGCGCCGGCGCTGTCCCACGTGCGCACGCACCAGAAGCATTGCTGCCGCGACACCAGCCTGCTGCCTTCATACGCGACATGAACCGACTGATCCGATTCGACTTTGCCCGTATCCCACAGATCCGCGCGCTCGCTGCGAAGCGCATCCGGCGACGTGGCCGCCAGCACCTGGTACGCTCGCTGCACCGCGCCGCGCCGATCGTCGCTGATCTGCCACGACAGACGCGGCTGGGCAACATCGATCGCCAGCGGGTTGTGAACGTACTCGCAGCGCAGGTTCGCCGGCCGCCCGGGAGACTGCATCAACTCGCTCCTTTTTTCTGGGCCGGGCATGATAGCGTTCTTCGTTTTGAAAAGGCGTTGAACGCGTCCGCCTTCGGGGTTTCAACCGCCTTTTTCTCACTGCGCTCATTTGCAAAACCTTTACGCAAAAGAGCAATGTCATGTGAATTTGCCCGGCGTATCTTTCCGTAGACACGTTCGGCGGCGGCACGACCTGGCGGAAGTGCCTGATTCAGAAAACAAACCGACCGGCGCGTCGTAATAGGACTTCGCAGTGTGCGTCACGTGAAACGCCATGGCTGCCGTTGAGCGGCCGAGTCCGTGCGGAAACTGAAACACCCATTTCCCCCAAGCTGGAGTCAGTCATGCAGAGTCAACACTATCGCGACTGCGGCCAAAAAACCCGCCGCTCGTCACGCCGTTCCGGATTTACCCCCGGATTTACCTTGGTCGAGCTGCTCGTCGTCATCGGCATCATTGCCGTGCTGATCGCCATCCTGTTGCCCGCGCTGAACCGCGCCCGCGAGGCAGGAAAGCAGGTTCAGTGCCTCAGCAACATGCGGCAGCTCGCCCAAGCGACCATCATGTTCACAGGCGAGAGCAACGGCTACATGCCCGGCCAAGCCGGTGGCGGCATCCTGATCCGGGACAGCAGCAAGCCCCAAGGGATCGGCGGGACCGGTACGACCGCGCCGGTGAACCTCGCCTGGGACTGGCTCGCGTGGCAGCGGCAGATCGACCCGGTCACGGGGGTCACGCGGACCGGCAGGAATGCGAACCAGAACATCACCCTCTCCGGGCTGGCCAAGTACATGGGGGTCAAGCCTGTCTTCGGTGATCAGGTGTCGGGCCCCGCGGCCAACCAGGTGGCGAAAAAGCTGGAGTCGGTCTTCCAGTGCCCCGCGGACAACTTGGAAGCCCGCCCGAAGATGAACCCTGGAGAAGCCTATCGCTACAGCTACAGCATCAATCAGCTCGTGGCGACGAACGCGGGGAACCGCGTATTTAACGGCTGGATCGTGTTCGGCGGCTCGCCTCCCCGTCCCCCGGGCACCACGGACGACGTGCGCTCATGGGGCAGGTTCACGGGCAAGATCAGCTCGATCAAGAGGGCGTCGGAGATCATCATGTACGTCTGTGAAGACGAGCAGACGCTGGACGATGGTGTATTCGCGGCTCGGCCATACCAGTGGAACACGATGTCGGTCAATGCCGTCGCCGCACGTCACCAGGCGCGCTTTTCCAAAGCTCGAGGTCCGGGTATGTTGGCTGCTAACCCGAACGAAGACGCCAAGGGTAACGTCGCCTTCGTCGACGGCCATGCCGAGTTCTTCACGCGCATCGACGCGCTCCGCGGGCGGCACTCCGGTAACGCTTATCCGGATCCGGACACGTACCCCTTCGCCCGCTAACGAGCCTTGTTAACTCTGCAATGCACAGGCAAAAAGGTAGTAAGCGGCCCGCCACCCTCGGCGGGCCGCTTCCTTTGGCAGCACGCAACAAAAATCGCTTTTGCAGAGATCCCGACCTGCTGCGCCACATCTGAAAAGTCTTACGCAAAACGACAATGCCGCGTCCGATCTACGGGCTATGGTGTATGCGGCGTCGGAGAACGCATGGAAGGTACGCTGGGCACCCGAATCAAATGCCCGCAAGGAAGCACGTGTCGCGAGGTCGGAGCGCGGCGCGAGGCGACGTCATATCAGCAGCAACTAGGGGTTTAACTTGGTGCGGTAGCGGAGACTGTGCCCCCGGCGCGGTTTCGAGGCGTCGACGGGGTCAGTTCCCTGTTCGACCAGACGCATACGCACCTGCAACGCTCGGAGAGGAGCACTTCATGTCCAGTCCACGAATTCTGTCCACCCGGCCGTATCGGTCGAATCAGCGACGCAGCGCATCCGCGCTTTTCGCCGCGGCTGCACTGGCTGTCTCGGCATCGACGGCCGTAGCGCAGGAGAGCTTCACCTGGAATGGCGGTTCAGGCACCGGCAAGGATTGGGAGTTGTCGACCAACTGGACGGGAGGCAGCGGTTTCGCCAGCCAGTATCCCGGTGACACCGCGGTCGATAGCGCGAACCTCAGCGTCGCCCTCGGCGGCAATTTGGGCGTGGTCTTCGACGCCAAGTCGATCACCCTCGGGACGCTCACGCTGGGCGCAACCGACGGCGCGTTCGACACCACCATCAGCGCCGGCGGCCCTTTCACCCTGACGGCTTCCACGTTCGTGACCAACGGCGCCACGGGTGCGACGAACAACATCAACGCCAACTTCGTGATGCCCAACGGGAACGTCGAGTTCCTCGCCGGCGGAACGAACGCGCTGACGATTAACGGCTCGCTGCTGAACAATGCGCCGGTCGCCGGCACCTTCCGCGACATTCGCAACGAGTCGGGGCAGACGCTGACGATCAATGGCGATGTCGTCCTCAGTGACACCGCCGGCACGTCCGGCAATTTGCGCTTCCGCAACAACGCGACGGCGACCGAGACGGTGATCAACGGCGTCATTTCCGACGGCGCTGCCACCGGCGGCGACGTCCGCTACGCTCGCGGCACCTTCCACATCATGGGCGCCAACACCTACACCGGCGGCACCCAGCTGGGCGAGAACAGCCCCAACGCCCCCGCCACCCACGTCATCTACACGGATTCGGCTTTCGGCACGGACAGGATAGTCAGCAGTGGCGGCAGCGCGCTCAAGACTATCGAAGGTGCCGCCGGTATGGGCACGCGCACCATTGACAACGAGATCCAGATTTCCCAGGTGCTTGGATTTGCCGGGACCGAGAGCATCGTCCTCAATGGCCAGCTGTTCCAGTCGAACAGCAGGTCGCTCACGAACAACATCTCCGGGGCCGGCAAGACGCTGACCCTCAACGGCCCGGTTTTTGCCGCCAATAGCTCCGACAACCGCACTTTCACCTTCACGGGCTCCGGCACGACCGTCGTGAACGGCGTCATCGACGACACCACCTCTATCTTCGGCGCCACTGGTTCGCTCCGGAAGGACGGCACCGGTCGGCTGATCCTCACGAACCCCGGTGGGGCCGCCTACGGCGGCGCGACGGAGGTCTTCAACGGGACGCTTCAGCTCGGGACGGGCGGATCGCCGGTCAACCTGCCGGCGACGATCCTCGGCGGCGGTACAGCGACGACCGGGACGCTCGAGATCAATCACAACGGCGCGATGTCACTGGATGCCAAGCCGACGTACCAGGTCGGCATCAGGCACGCCGGCCCTGGCAGGACCGAGCTCTCCCAAACCAGCTTCGCCACCGGCGGCACTGTCGACGTCGATGCGGGCACGCTCATCATCAACGGCCAAAACTTTGCCGGTAGTGCCGTCTCCAACGCGCTGAAGGTGGACGGGAAGACCCTGCAGGTCCCGGACACCAGCGGCCTGACCGTCGGCCAGCCCCTTGCAGCGACCGGCAGCGGCGACCTCGTCGTTCAACCAGGCACCTACATCACTGCGATCCTGAGTGGCACCCACGTCGAGGTGAACAACACCATGTTCGGTCCCAGCGGGACCGCAACCAATGACATCGCGTTCAGCTCCGGCTCCGGCACCGGCTCGTCCAACGTCATCGTTGACGCCGGCGCCACCGTCGGCGGGAACGGGACTATCGGCGGGCTGCTCGGTGTCAACGGCACCGTCTCCCCCGGCGAAGGCATCGGCACCCTCACCGGCAATGCCAATGCCGTCGTGAACGGCACGCTGCTTGCCGAGTATGACGGCTCCGGCGCCGGAAGCAGCGATCTGCTCGACGTGCTCGGCGCCTTGACCCTCGGCGCCTCGTCCACGCTGGACCTCAACCAGCTCGGGCTCCCGGCGGATGATGCCGCCTACGTCATCGCCAGCTACGGATCGCTCTCCGGCACGTTCGCCAATGTCCTGGACCTGCCGGCGGGCTACACGATCGACTACAGCTACAACGACGGCTTCAGCAGCAACAACATCGCCATCGCCGTGCCCGAGCCGGCGGGGGTGGCGCTGCTTGGACTCTCCGGATTGGCGCTGCTGAGCCGCCGCCGCACGCGACGCTCCGCCTGAGGCTGCGCTTCGGTGATGTTCTGTGACAGCTCGGGGCCGCCGCGAACCATTAGCGGCGGCCCCGCGTCCATTCCGACACCGTCAGCGGCATTGCCGTGCGGCATCGGCCGACGTGACCTTGGTACCATTCCGTGTTCCCCGCGAATCCCGTTGGCCGACACCCGCAGTTGATCCACCAGTTCAGACTCACGATTCCGTCTCCCGCCCCCGCGTGCGCGCGGAGACCGCTGTTCAGGAATGTCTCCTTGGCATTTCCCGAACAGAGCGGATCGCCCGCAATCGACTCACCCCCTCGCGATCCCAGCTGATCACCTGCGCGCAGCGGCGCTTCGCCCTGGCGATCGTGCGAGTATCTTGTCGTCTCGGGTCCGGCGTTCGCGCACGTCGCGCGGAACCGGTGCGCAAGGAAGAAGAGGAGGCTTACTCCGAATGGGGTTACTGTCGTTCGAAGACAACAGCCTCTGGGTGAATGGTGGCTGGTTTATCGCGGCCGGCGTGGTCGTGTGGCTTGCCGGGACGAAGTTGTCGGTCTACGCCGACGTGATCGCCGAACGCACGGGGCTCGGCCGCGCGTTCATCGGGCTGCTGTTGCTGGCCACCGCGACGAGCCTGCCCGAGCTGGCCACCACCCTCACCGCCGGCATGATCGGTAACGCGCAACTGCTGACCGGCAACCTCCTCGGCGGGATTGCCATGCAGACGTCCATCCTCGCGGTGATGGACCTGCTCCTGGTGCGACGATGGCCGCTGACCTATTTCGCGCCGAACGCAAAACTGCTGACCGACGGCGTGATGCTCATCGCGCTGCTGGTGCTGGTGGTGCTGGGGATGGCAGTCGACGGGGCTTTCGCCTTCTGGGGCATCGGGGCGGTGCCGTTGATCATCTTTGCCCTGTTCCTGCTGATGCTCTGGAACAACCACGCGCGGAACAAGGCGGCGACCTGGGAGGCCACCAATCTACCCGGCCACGTCGACCAGGATGCCACGGGGCCCGACGACCGGGATCGCATGGGCGGCGGCGCGTTGCCACAGAAGCAGAGCCGCTACCAGGACGTGAGCAATCGGCGGATCTACCTGTTGTTTTCCCTCGGGGCGCTTGTCATTCTCGTCGGCGGATACCTGCTGGCGCGCACCGGTGATGCTATCGCCTTGCAGACCGGCATCGGCAGCACGCTGATCGGCGCCGTGCTGGTCGCCGTCGGCACCTCGCTCCCGGAGATCAGCACCACCGCCATGGCCATCCGCCTGGGCGCCCACGGCATGGCGATCTCGAACATCTTCGGCTCCAACGCGTTGTGCGTCGCGTTGCTGTTCGTCGGGGACTTGGCCTATCGCGAGGGCCCGATCCTGGCCGCCACGTCGCGATCAGACCTGTTCCTGACGGGGCTGGGAACGCTCGTCACCTGCGCGTACCTGTGGGGCATGCTCGAGCGCCGGGAGCGAACGTTTCTGGGGATGGGGATCGCCTCGTTCGTGGTGCTGCTGCTCTACGTCGGCGGGCTCGCCGTATTGTACTACGCGACGTGAATCAGCCGCGACCGTACGCGGGATCCATCGACAATGCGTTGGGAAAGGCCATCCACGCGACCAGAGGCTAATACAACCGCCGGGGAGGTGCCCACGGCAGAACTCGTCGTCTTCACGTCGACATCCGGTACGGGCCGACCCCGATCGGACCACCCCACCCACGCAAAGTACAAGACGATGGCGACCACGACGACGACGACAATCATCCCGATGATCGAGAAGATCGACCTGCGTCGTCGCACGGGGATCACGTCAGAACGGTCTCGCACGCCAACCTCCCTGTAGGAACTTATCACCCGGTCAAGGATGGTCGGTTACTTCTTCAAGATCACGTATAGCGCGTGAATGATCCCCGGGATATACCCAAGGAGCGTCAGGATGAGGTTGATCCAGAAATGGGTTCCCAACCCCACCTCGAGAAAAACTCCCACCGGCGGCAACAGGATCGCGAGCACAATCTTAAGCGGATCGGCAGCGGTAACAGGCATGATGGCGAAAGTATCAGCTACCACACTGCAATGTCAGCGCAGCAAACTCAGCGCGCAGGACCGCCGACGGGATACACCGTTCCCGCGCGCAGCAAGAGGGACACCGCGGCTGTGAGGTTGAATAGCCGGTGCCTCACCCATCGACCAAGTCGATGCCACGATCAGTGCCAGCTCGCACGCGCAGTGGTAGTCCTCCTCCGGACCGTCGCCGTCGATCACGTGGGGGATGTGCTGCTCCGACGGGTCCGCGGTGCTCACGGCGCGCATCTTGACCATGCCGACGACGCAGCCCAGATCGTCCAGGTTCGCCAACCCCGGCAGCTCACGGGGCCGTTGGGAAGAGCAAAAGCACCGTCTCTGGGGGCTGGTTTACCAGCCAAACGAAGCCCGTCGCCGCCGCGCCGCATAGAAACAGATAGAACATCGCCTTGGCCAGACCCTTTCGCCGGCTGGTCAGGATGAAGAATCCAAGCACGCCGGAGACGGCTGCGGCCAGCAACAAGACCCAGAACAACCCCAGGATCATCGCCGGCCCTCCAATTGTTCGGCATGCGTGACCTCGTCGGGGAGCAGTCGCGGGTGTACGGTAACACCCGGTCAATCCCTTACGGGCCGCGCCACCGAACGTCGGCGGGTACGCGTTAGACGCGTTCTGCAAACAACTTACTTCCAGAGCGGGCGATGGGATTCGAACCCACGACGTCAGCCTTGGGAAGGCTGCATTCTACCACTGAATTACGCCCGCAACACCGACGCTGATCGGCCCAGCACGTGCGGCAGGTTCAGGTTTCGCCGCATCTTGCCAGCCGATCGAGCCCGTCTCAGGAACACGTTATCATATCGCCGCCCAAGCTGGAGGCAAGTCGATGCCAAACGGGGTTTTGGCTAAGCGGTGCGACGCTGCCACGCCTTTGGGTCGGCGAGGCGCGTGTGGACAGCGTGTTTTCAATGCCGTCCCTCGGGTATGGTATGGTCGACTCGTTGGCCGCTGCTCGCCCGTTATAGCCGGGCTACAGATAGGGCACGAGAGACTGTTGCTGGCGCACGTCCTTCAGACATAGAGGCGGAATTTGAGCATCGCTGAATCCAGTCCGCAGATTCCATTCGATGCCTGCACGTCGAAGGAGAACGGATGGGCAGCGCAGGTGCGGTTGAAAGACTGGTCACCGACGCCGCTGGGGGCGCGCGAGCAGTGGCCGCAGACCCTGCGGACGCTGGTGGAACTGATTCTGGCGCACCCTCTCCCGATGATCCTTCTCTGGGGGCCGGACCTGATTCAGATCTACAACGACGGGTATGCGCGGATCGCAGGTGAAAGGCATCCGGCGGGGCTGGGCATGCCCGCGCGCGACTGTTGGCCGGAACTGTGGCACATCGCCGGCCCGGTTCTCGAGCGAGTGCTGGAGCGAGGGGAATCAGGCGCCGCCGAGGAGGGGTGGTTCCCAATTGCGCGCGACGGCTCCGCCGCCGAGGACGGACGCCTCACCGTCTCCTATGGCCCCGCGCGTGATGACGCCGGACGCGTCGCAGGCGTGTTCATCACCGTCAGCGAAACCGCGCTGAAGGCGCCGGACGAGGCAGAACGCGCGGGCAACGAGGCGGCGCGGCAGGAACTTCTGACGCGCGTGGCCCGGCAGGCGCAGGTGTTCGATCTGGCCCTGTCGCACATCGATGACTTCGCGTACGTCTTCGACCGCGATGGGCGATTCCTGTACGTCAACCAGGCGCTGCTGAACCTGTGGGGGCTGACATTCGAGCAGGCGGCGGGGAAGAACTTCTTCGACCTGAAGTACCCTGATGAGCTGGCGGCGAGGCTCCAGCGCCAGATTCAGCAGGTGATTGAAACCAAGACGCGCCTGGTTGACGAGACGCCCTACACCAGCCCCACCGGCAAGGGCGGGTACTACGAATACATTTTTACGCCGGTGCTTGCACCGGATGGCTCCGTCGAGGTGGTCGCGGGGTCCACGCGCGTGATTACCGTGCGCAAGCAGCTCGAGCTCGAGCGCGAGCGGTTGCTTTCGGCGCTGGAGAACGAGCGCTCGCGACTGGCGGCAGTCATCGAACAAGCGCCTGCGTTCATCTGCACACTCCGGGCGCCGGAGCTTGTCTTTGAGTTGGCCAACGAGCGGTACAACGAAATCGTTGGGAAACGAGATCTGATCGGCAAGACCGCACGGGCGGCGCTACCGGAGTTGGAGGCCCAGGGGTTCTTCGACCTTCTCGACAACGTGTACCGCACGGGCAAGACGTTCGCGGGCACGGAGATGCCCGTGCTGCTGCGGCGGACGAGCGATGGTTCGCTGGACCGGCGCTTCATGAACTTCGTATACCAGCCGCTGCGCGAATCCGACGGGAGCGTCTGCGGCATCTTCGTGCACGGGGTGGACGTGACGGACGTGGTGCGCTCGCGCGAGGCGCTGCGAGCGAGCGAGGAGCGACTGGCCTCGATCCTGAACAACGTTCCGGCGATGGTTTACGTTGTGGATGCGCAGGACCGGTTCCAATTCGTCAATGCGCGGTGGGAGCCGTCATTCGGCCTGACCAATGAGCGGGCGGCGGGGCGGTCGATCTATGAGTTTTTCCCGCGCCACGTGGCCGACCAGTTTGCGGTGAACAACCGCGCGGTGCTCGCGTCGCGCGCGCCTGTGGAAGCCGAGGAGGTCGTTCCGCAGGCGGACGGTCCGCACACCTATATCTCCATCAAGATCCCGCTGTTCGACGGGGAGGGCAACGCGTACGCAGTCTGCGGCATCTCGACCGACATCACGGAGCGGAAGCGCGCGGAGGATGCGCGGCGGGCGAGTGAGATCCGCCTGCGGCTCACCGCTGATGCGATCCCCGCGCTGGTGGCTTACGTCGACTCCGAGCAGCGCTACCAGTTCGTCAACGCCGGCTACAGCGAATGGTTCGGCCTTCCTCCGGAGCAGGTGATTGGAAAGCGGGTGCGGGAGGTGCTCGGGGACGCCATACTCCGTGACCGGCTGCCGCAGATCCATCGGGTGATGTCGGGAGAGGCCGTTCGGTTCGAGTACCCCATGCCGCACGCCGTGCGGGGACGGCGGGACACCGAGACGAGCTACGTGCCGGACCTCACCGAGGACGGGACGGTTCAGGGGTTCGTCGCGCTGGTGTACGACATCACCGATCGCAAGGAAGCCGAGCGGGAGCGCGAGCGGCTGCTGGCCAGTGAACAGGCGGCGCGGGCGGAGGCGGAGGCGGCAAACCGGGCCAAGGACCGGTTCCTCGCCGTCCTCAGCCATGAGTTGCGGACGCCGCTGACGCCCATCGCCATGACGGCATCGGCCATGGAGGCCGATCCCCTCCTGCCGTCGGAATTCCACGAGGACGTGGCAATGATCCGCCGGAACATTGACCTGGAAACGCGACTGATTGACGACCTGCTGGACCTCAGCCGCGTCACGAGCGGCAAGCTGCGGCTGAATCCCCAGCCAACGCGGATTCACCGCGTGATCCGTCACGTGCTGGAAACGGTAGGGCCGGAACTGCACGAAAAGCAGCTGAACGTGGAACGGAAATTCTCCGCGGCGAATGATCTGGCCAATGTCGATCCCGCCCGCCTGCAGCAGACGCTTTGGAATCTGCTCAAGAACGCGGGGAAGTTCACGCCCGTCGGTGGACGCATCATCATCCGAACGAGCAACGATGCCGGTCGGCTGGTGATCGAAGTCGTTGACACGGGCAAGGGGATTCCGCCCGAGGTGCTGCCGCGCATCTTTGACCCGTTCGAGCAGGGCGAGGCCGACGTGACGCGTCAGTACGGCGGAATGGGCCTGGGACTTGCAATCGCCAAGGCGGTTGTGGACCTGCACGGGGGGGCGCTGCGCGCTTCAAGTGAAGGAGAGGGAAAGGGGGCGACATTTACCGTCTCGTTGCCGCTCTGCGAGATGGATCCAGCCCTCGCCCCTGCCGGCGGGGATGATGCCGCCGAAGAAGAGCCGCGACCGCTTCGTGTGCTGCTTGTCGAAGATCATGCCGACAGTGCCAAGACGCTCGTCCGGTTGCTGCGGCTCGACGGCACAGACGTGCAGTGGGCGAGCACGGTGGCAGCGGCGGTCGAGCTGGCGTCGTCCGAGCTGTTCGATGTCGTGGTGAGCGATCTGGGGCTGCCGGACGGCTCGGGCCACGACCTCATCCGCCAGCTCCTGCGCGAGCGCCCGGTGCGGGGGATCGCGATGAGCGGTTACGGGATGGAAGACGACATCCGCCAGAGCCGCGAGGCAGGGTTCGTCGAGCACCTCGTCAAGCCGGTGAACCTGCCGCAACTGCGGGAAGCGATCCGGCGCGTCGCCAGCAGCAGCTAGAGCAGACGATCCGCCCGCCGGGGTGCTGGCCCCATTGCTCTTTCGCTCACCACCCGGAGTCGTCCGTTTTTTGCAGATACGCGAAAAAGCACATCCGCTCGACACGTTCGTTGATCCCCCGAAGCGAGAAGAGCTTGAAGAACCACGCACGATCGCGCTCGGTGGCGGCGTCCTCGGGCGGGGCAGAGTCGGCGCCGACTACTTCGGCGGCGGGGGCGCCCATCACGTAGTCGCACAGGTGCATGATGTCCAACTCGTCAGCCGTCTGCGTCGAGAGGACGAAGACGTTGTGCTTGCGGATTGCGTCGCGGAGATAGCGATCGGACATACGAACGTCGATGCCATCGAGCGCCTGGAGGTACTTGAGCGTGTCTGGGTCCTGCTTCCAGCCGTGCGACTGCCGCTCCTCCTCGCGGTACTGGTTGAGGGCCGCGTTGAAGTGGGCCTGCATGCGCTCGTAGAACGTTTCGACTTGTTCCCCGGCAAGGAAGCGGACGATCATCACCTCGCCGGGGCGGCGGTGGATGTGGTAGTCGTTCGTGGACAGGTTGCTGGTGGCGGGCAGGTTAAGCAGGCGGGCGGCGTCGGCACTGGAGGGCTCGGGCAGGAGCGGTCCATCAGCCAGACGGGCTTTTTCCAGGCGGGCGATGGTCCGCTGCACGTCGCGGGCAACCTCGGCATCAAGCTTCGGGAGGATTTGGGCGTCGAACTTGCGTTGAGCTTCGAAGACGGCGGCAAGCTCCGCGTGCATTCGGAACTCATCGAACTTCTCCTTCGCGCGATCGGCGGGATCGATCGATCGCTCAGCCGGCGTTTCCTCGTTTGGTTCGTCAAACATGCGTTTGATAAGGTAACGGAAGTGGCGCTTGCGATGCAGCGCCCGGCGCCCCGGTGACTGTCATGAAGCCGCGGCGTAGCGGTCGGGAGTCCGTCAGCGCTTCACCAGCGCCGCGGCGAGTTCGGCGCGGCGGCGGTGGGTCTCATCGAGCGTCGTCGTCTGCGCCAGCCGGCGGGCGTTGTGCAGGAGCTCGACGAGCCGCGGGCGGTTCGCATCCGTCTGGACGAACGCTTCGGCCAGCGCATCAACGTTGCCATTGGGCACAATCCAGCCGGCGTCGGCGGCGGTAAGCATCGCGTCGGAGCCGGGGTTGGCGTACGTGATCAGCGGCAGCCCGCGCGCACCGGCGAGGAGGATATTGCGGCTCAGCTCCTGCACCAGGTTGGTCACCACCATCACGTCGCACTCTCGCCAGGCGTTGAAGAGTTGCTCGCCATAAGGCACCGCGCCGCGCACGCGCACGTGGGGCTCGAGGTCCAGCTCCTTGATCAGCGCTACGTACGCGGGCAGCTCATCGCCGTCGCCGAGGATGTCCAGCTCCAGCCGCGCCCCGCGCTGGCGGGCCGCCGCCAGGGCGCGGATGACGTGGTCGGTCGCCTTGATGCGAACCTGCCGCCCGGCCGCGACCAGCCGCAACGGGCGCGCGCGGTCCAGCAGGCGCGCTTCAACGGCGCGGGCGTCTTCGTCGCTCAGGATGATGTCATCGGTGACGAACGAGCGGTTGAATTGGTAGCACTTGCCGTTCCAGACGTCGGCAAATCGCTGCCGCGGCGCGTCGCTGTGGGCGAACGTGAGGTCGGCGGTGCGGATCGCGTTGCGGCAGAATTCGAGGAACCGTCGGTTCATCCACCGTCGGATGAACCGCTTGGCGGGATTGCGCATCTGGTCGGCCTGTTGCGCCAGCCGGACAAACGGCTCGCCGCCGTCGAAGATCCAGATCCGCTTTTTTCCCAGCTTCGTCGCCAGCGGGAACACGACCTGCCCGAGTCCGACCGGATAGCCGCCGTAGCCCATCTGCACGACGTCGACGTCGCGCATCGCGTCGCGCAGCTGTGCGCGGAGCTGCCTGACGCGCAGGAGGTACTGTTTCATCGACACGTAGCGAACGATGGGGCGGTACGTGAACCCCTGGTCCTCCGGCCGCACGTCAACGAGGTTGAAGCTGCCGGACGCCTCGGCGGCGTCGGAGACGTCCGTCAGCGGGACGGACACGATGAGCTGCCCGCCCGCGCCCGCAATGGCCCTCGCCTGAGCGCGCAAGTCTTCGAGCCACATGTCGCCCATGCGCACGTGGCCGGGCTTGTCGCTCTTGAAGAACGGAACATGGTTGACGAGGAGGTATCGCATCGGTCGTCGCGCACGGCGTGAGCCCACGTTGTTCGTGCCGCGTGATATCGGCGTTTTAAGCCGTGCGTTTTGTTTTCGCCAGCGAAGCGGCGCGGGTGGGGCGGGCGGCGCGGGCAGCCTGCGGGCTTTTGGGGTACAGTCGCCGCTTGTCGTGCATCCGCGTTCGCGTCGGAGACTGAGGTAAAGCGTTATGGGACTTGCATTCGTCCTGACCCTGGAGAGGGAGTTGCCCGATGCGCTGGCCGCGTACGCCAAGAGCAAGAGCATGGGCAAAGCACTGGCGCGGGAGTCGGACCGGCTAGACTCCGCCGCACGACGCAAAGGGGCCGAGCCGCTGACGGCGCTGCTGTCTGAGAGCCAGTCTGCGCTGCGCGCGCAGCTGGAGGCGGATGGGTTTGACCCCGACAAGATGCGCCTCCCCCCGGAAATCTGGTTCGAGCCGGCGCAGGGACTGAAGACCGTCCGTGCCCTGGCGGATTACGTAGGTGAGAACCTGAACGACTTCAAGCAGCCCAACGCGATCCTGCGCGACCTGAAGGCCGCCGAAGCGCTCCTGGCGGCGGCGGAGGGGGCGGGGGTGAAGTTCCACTTCACGAAAGCGGATCTCTGAGCAGTGGTGGCGGCGGGCGATGGGAAACCGCAGTGATCCGGTCGTCCACCTTCGGCGCGGTGCGGCGTTTGCTGGTCCACAGTTCTGGCCGTGAGCGAAACCAAGCACGAGAGTGAACCCCCGGCTCCCACCGACGCTGCCGCCAAGCCGAAAAAGCGCAAGCGCCGCGCGTTCCACGCCGGCGTCGCGCTGCTCGTCATCGTCTTTCTGCTGGTCTGCGCGCGCCTGGCGATGCCGTGGGCGGTCCGTGAATATGTGAACCGCACGATCAACCAGTCGCCGCTCTACAACGGCCGGATCGGCGACATAGACATTCATCTGTGGCGCGGCGCTTATTCCATTGAGGACATCCGCTTGAACAAGGTGACCGGCAGCGTCCCGGCGCCGCTATTCCATGCCAGGAAGATGGACCTCGCGATCGAGTGGGACAAGTTGCTGAATGGCGCCCTCGTCGGCCGCGTCACATTCCACCAGCCGCAGCTCAATTTTGTCGACGGCGAGAGCGACAGCGAAGATCAGACCGGCGCAGGCGGGCCGTGGCTGGAGATCATCGATCAACTGTTCCCATTCCGGATCAACAGCGCGGTCGTAAAGGACGGGCAGATCCGCTTCGTCGCCGCCGTGACAAGCCCTCCGGTCGAGATGTCGATCGATGATTTGCAGGCGTCGGTAGAGAACCTGACAAACATTCACGACGAGGTCACGCCGCTCGTTGCCACGGTGACTGCCGAGGGGCTGGCGATGGGGCATGCCATGCTGGAATACGAAATGAAGATCGATCCGTTCTCTTACAAGCCGACTTTCCAGATGGCATTTCGGCTGCTCGGATTGGACGTGACCAAGACGAACGATCTGACGCGAGCGTATGGGTCGTTCGATTTCGAGGATGGCTGGTTCGACTTGGTTATTGAAATGGACGCGAAAGAGGGGCAGCTGGATGGCTACGTCAAGCCGCTGTTCCGCGACGTGGAGGTGATCAGCAGGCAGGACGTGAGGGAGGACAACGCGCTGCAGGTGTTCTGGGAAGCGCTGATCGGCGGGGCGGCGGAGATCCTGAAGAACCAGCCGCGCGATCAGGTGGCGACGCTGGTGGAAATGCATGGCGACCTGTCGGACCCGAACATCAACGTCCTCGAGATTATTGGCAACCTGCTGCGCAATGCGTTCATCCGCGCCTACCTGCCCAGATTAGAGGGTGTGGCGGAGGACGTGCAGGGTTTACATTTCGGCCCGGGCTCGGTCATCGACCCGGCCGCGGCCGACGCCGAGCCGTAGGGGCCCGCCCATGCCAGAGAGGATCACGGAATGATGAACAACACGAGCATCCGGCATCTCCGCTCCCCGGTTCTCATCCTCGCTGCGCTGCTGCTGGGGGGCTGTGGTAACAAGGAGCAGCAGGACCGGGACTTCCACACGTCCGGCAGCCGCGAGGCCGACCAGCGCGCCGAGCAGCGGATTGCGAAGGCGCAACAATTGCGCGGCGAAGGTGGTGACGAGCCGGCGGTGAAGAAATCGCTGTTCGAGCGGCTCGGCGGCGACGCGGGAATCGACAAGATTGTCGAGGACTGGATTAATCGGGCGATGTCCGACCCGCGTGTGAACTGGCGGCGCAGTGGCCTTAAGCGCGGCGGGTTCAGCTTCTGGCGCAGCCGCTCGCTGGAATGGAAGGGCGACGCACAGGCGGTGGCAAGGATGAAAAAGCACATCGCGCAGTTCGTGAAGATCGCCACCGGCGGCCCAGCGACATACGGGGGGCGTCCGATGAAGGATGTCCACGCCAACATGAGCATCACCAACGCCAATTTCGACGCCGCCGTCGGCGATCTCAAAGCCACTCTCGACAAGCTGGGTGTCCCAACCGAGGAGCAGAAGGAACTGCTCGCGATCATCGAAACCACCCGCCCCCAGGTGGCGACGGAGCGATAGGCAGAGCGTGGCGCGCGTAGAGGTCGCAGCGACGCCATCCTCAGCGGCTTGTTGCGCTGACGGGTGACTACTCGTCCTCGCCGTCGGCAGCACGGCGTTGGCGCTGCCGCTTCCCGCCGGCTTGCGACTTCTGCGGATCCTGCTTCGCCGGCATTCGAGCGCCGGTTTCCTCCCGCCAGGAGACGAGCTTGGCGCGCAGTGACTTCGCCAGCTCCGGTTGCTTCTGCGCGAGGTTGTGCTTCTCCCCGATGTCCGTCTTGAGGTTGTAAAGCTCCACGGTTCCGTCCTCGTACCACTCAAGGAGCTTGTAATCACCGCTGCGGATGACGCCCACCGGCTTGGTGCGCCACGCATCATCGCCAGGGGCGCCGAGGTAGCCGGGGAAATGCCAGAAGATGTCCTCGCGTTCGAGCGGCTTGCCGTGCAGATGAGAGACAAGGCTCACGCCGTCGAGCGGTTGGTCGGGGGACTTTGCTCGTGCCAGTTCCACGAAGCTGGGCAGGAGATCGACGCTGATGATGGGCGCATCCGATGTCACGCCGGCTTTGATCTTGCCGGGGAAACGGAAGATGAACGGGACGCGGATGCCGCCCTCGTAGAGCATTCCCTTGCCGCCGCGCAGGGGGGCGTTGTCGGTGATGTCATTGCCCTTCTCGATGCCCTCGCGCTGATACCCGCCCACACCGCCATTGTCGGAGCTGAAGATCACCAGCGTGTCGTCTGCCAGCTTCAGCTCATCGAGCGTCGCCATGATCCGGCCCAAGGACTCGTCGACGCTGTAGAGCATCGCGGCGTAGACCGGATCATTGTGTCCGCCGACGCCGGGCTTCGCTTTGAACTTCTCGATCAGCCCAGGCTTCGCCTGCCTGGGAGTGTGGACGCCGAAGTGGGGGAGGTAGAGGAAGAGCGGTTTGTCCTTATTGCGCTGGATGAAGTCGACTGATCTGTCAGTGAGGAAGTCGGCGAGGTACTGGCCCTGGGGGTGTTCGACGGCGGGATCCGTCTTGAAGTCGAAGTGCTTTCCCGCGGTGGCGACCGCCTCATCGAAGCCGCGCTGGGACGGGTGGAACTCGCCTTTTTGGCCCAAGTGCCACTTGCCGAACATGCCGGTGACATAGCCGGCGTCTTTCAGCGGCTGGGGGACGATCCTGAGGTTCAGCGGGAGGTTCTGGAGGTTCTCCGGGGGCGCGAGCGGGCGGCTGCGCCAGTCGAAGCGGTCGATGCTACCGACCGTGAATATGCCCGTTCGCGCCCCGTACTGCCCGCTCATGATCGCAGCGCGCGTGGGGGTGCAGTTGGGGCCGGCGGAGTAGCCGCTGGTGAAGCGCATGCCCTGGCTGGCGAGCCGATCGATGTTGGGCGTTTCGTAGTAGGTGCTGCCGTAGCAGCCGACATCGGCCCAGCCAAGGTCGTCGGCGAGGATGAAGATAATGTTGGGCTTGCGCGGCTGCGACGGCGGGACCTGTGCTGGCGCGTCTTGAGCGGCGGCGTGCGGCAGCGACGCGAGTGCCATCGTCACCACCAGGAGAAGGGTTCGTATCATGATCGGCATCATACGGATGACGCGGGGGACTGCGACAACCGCTGCGCGGCGGGCGTCAGGACCCCGTCCGCAACCGTTTTCCTAATGCACGAGACCGGTTTCCGCGCTCTGGCACTTTCTTTGCGGTTCTCAGCCACGAGGTAGGACAACGGACCGCCCTCGTTGTCGCTAAACCCAATCGCTAAACCGAAAGGAGCCTTGAAATGGCTAACGAGAACTTGGATCGCGATCGTGACAAGAAGACCCACGACAGCAACCCCGACGCGATCACGGGAGCGCCCGGATCGCACCCGATCGGGACAGGCGTCGGCGCGGCCGGCGGCGGGGCCGCAGGCGCTGCAATCGGCGCGGCAGTGAGCGGACCGGCAGCGCCCGTCGGCGCGACCATCGGCGCTGTTGTCGGCGCGGTGGCAGGGGGTCTGGCCGGCAAGGGAGCGGCCGAAGCCGTTAACCCGACCGTCGAAGACGCCTACTGGCGCGAAAACTACAAGACCCGCCCGTACGTTGAGCAAGGCCGTGCGTATGAGGACTATCGCCCGGCGTACGAATACGGCTGGCAGAGCCGCCAGCAGTATGCCGGCCGGCGGTTTGAAGATGTCGAGACCGACCTGGAGCGCGGTTGGGACAAGGACCGCGACCGCGGCGGCCTGGGCTGGGAGAAGGCCAAGCCGGCAACCCGCGACGCCTGGCACCGCGTCGAACGCCCCACGCCCGGCACCGAGGACTACGATCGACGGTAACTGGGCCTGCTCAGTCTCTTCCTTGCGGAGGAGAGGGATGCCTCTTTGGAAGCATCTCTCTTCTCTTTTCTTTTGCGCAGAGGTTTCCGGTGGGGTGAACCTCGTATTCGCCATCCGTTTGTCGATGAGGAGGCAGGGCGAATACAAGGTCCGCCCCTACAATGCAAGGATGAAGTCTGCCGAAGTCGCCATTGTTGGAGCCGGCCCCATCGGCCTCGCGCTCGCGGTCGCGCTCAAGCGCGCGGGCATCGACTACCTCCACTTCGACGCGAAGCAGATCGGCTACACGATCTCGTGGTTCGCCCCGCAGACTCGCTTCTTCAGCTCGAATGAGCGCATCGCCATCGCCGGAGTGCCGCTCCAGACGGCAGACCAGGGCAAGGCGACGCGCGAGGAGTACCTCGCATACCTCCGGTCCATTGTCCTGCAGTTCGACCTGCGCGTGAAAACCTATGAGCCGATCGTCGCACTTGCGCGGAACCTGGATGACGACTCCTTCACCCTGACCTCCCAGCCCGCAGGCAGCGCCCGCGCGGAATGCCGCGTCAACAAAGTCATCCTCGCAACCGGCGGCACCGACCATCCGCGCCGCTTGAACATTCCCGGCGAAAACCTCCCCCACGTCAGCCACTACTTTCGCGATCCGCACGCGTACTTCGGGAAGCGGCTGCTGATCGTCGGCGGGAAGAACTCCGCCGTCGAAGCGACGCTGCGCTGTCACCACCTGGGGGCGCACGTTGCGATCAGCTACCGGCGTGAGCGGCTGCCGGAAAAGTCGATCAAGTACTGGCTGCTGCCGGAGATGAACTTACTTGTAAAGTCCGGCCGGATTGAGGGATATTTTCAGTCGCAGCCTGTCGCGATCACTCCGACGCACGTGACGCTGGCGCGAGGCGGCGCGGTGGGCGGCGAGCATTTCGACGTGCCTGCCGACTTCGTGCTGCTGCTGACCGGCTACGAACAGGACAACACGCTCTTCAAGCTCGCCGGCCTCGAGCTGCGCGGCGATTGCGGCGCGCCGGTTTTCGATGAGCAGACGATGCAGACGAGTGTCCCAAGCATCTACGTCGCCGGCACGGCCGTCGCGGGGACCCAGGACAAGTACACCCTCTTCATCGAAAACTGTCACGTGCACGTCGAGCGGATCGTTAGCGCGCTAACCGGCGCCGCTCCGCCGGCCGAGCCGGCGCCGCTGGCGCAACCTGAGAGCTGAGCGCGCAAATGAGCCTTTCTGGCCTCTTTTCGTTCGGATGGCGGTCGCTGCCTGTCGAACCGCCCGACCCGCGGGAACACCTCGTCGTCCAGCGCCCGCTCCGCCGCGTGCTCGCGTTTACCGGCCGGTCGATTGATGACGTCGTCAACGATCCGGTCGTGAAACGTGAAGTGCTTGGCTATTACAAGCTCCACAAGCAGATCCAGCGCGCCGGCGAAGTCGGCGATCTCGAACGCCAGTGGAACACCATCCGCCGCTGACGCGACGACTCCCCATTGAGCGGCAGACGGCGACAAAGGCGACCGCGAAGGCCGCGATGGGCGCGAAGGAGCAACCTCAGCTAACGCATTTCTTCGCGTATTCCCTTCGCGCCCATCGCGATCTTCGCGGTCGCTTTTCCCGGAGCGGGTGCAACCGTCACTTATCTCATCCCGGGCGGGTGTGGCGCAGCCACGTGAGGATTCAAGGATGACGAGGGGCGAGATACGCGACGACGTGGCGCAATCCAATGTACCAGTCAGATCTGCCTAAAACTCCGCATTATTCGGCGTCCTCGGGAACGGGATCACGTCACGAACGTTCTGCATCCCCGTCGCGTACATGATCGTTCGCTCGAACCCAAGCCCGAAGCCAGCGTGGGGGACGGTTCCGTACCTGCGCAAATCGCGGTACCACCAGTAGGCCTGCTTGTCGAGGTGCATCTCGTCGAGGCGGCGATCCAGCACGTCCAGCCGCTCCTCGCGCTGCGAGCCGCCGATGATCTCGCCGATGCCGGGCGCCAGAACGTCCATGGCTGCGACGGTTTTCTCGTCGTCGTTCAGCCGCATGTAGAAGGCCTTGATGTCCTTCGGATAATTGATCACGACGACCGGTCTGCCGATGTGCTCCTCGGTCAGCCAGCGCTCGTGCTCGGATTGCATGTCCATGCCCCATTTCACCGGGAACTCAAACGTCTTACCGGATCGCTCCAGTGCGGCAATTGCATCGGTGTAGGTGATGCGCTCAAAGCTGGCGTCGATGAACTTCTCCACGCGCGTAATGCACCCCTTGTCGATTCGATCGGCGAAAAACTTCATGTCATCCGGCCGCTCGTCGAGCAGGGCGCGGAAGATGTATTTCAAGAACTGCTCGGCGACGTCCGCGTCGGTCTTCAAATCCGCGAAGGCGATTTCCGGCTCGATCATCCAGAACTCCGCGAGATGCCGCGGCGTGAACGAGCGCTCGGCGCGGAAGGTCGGGCCGAACGTGTACACCTTGCTGAGCGCCATACAGTACGTCTCGACGTTGAGCTGTCCGGAAACTGTCAGCGACGCCTGCTTTCCGAAGAAGTCCTGGCCGAAATCGACCTTTCCTGCAGGCGTGCGAGGGAGATTGGCCAGGTCGAGCGTGCTGACGCGGAACATCGCCCCCGCGCCTTCGGCGTCGTTGGCAGTAATGATCGGCGTGTGGATCCAGAAGAACCCGTTCTCGTGGAAGAACCGGTGAATCGCCATGCTCAGCGTGTGGCGCACGCGCGCCACTGCCCCGAACGTGTTCGTCCGCGGCCGCAGATGCGCCACCTCGCGCAAATACTCGAAGGTGTGCTGCTTGGGGCTGACCGGATACGTATCCGGATTTTCCACCCACCCCACGACCTGAATTTCCGTCCCATGGATTTCGACCGACTGCCCCTTGCCCTGCGACTGCACCACGGCGCCCGTCGCGATGACCGAGCATCCCGCCGTCAGGTGCATCACCTCGCTGGCGTAGTTCGGCAGCGTGTTCGGCGCGACCACCTGAATGCCGTCGAAGCACGAGCCATCGTTGATGTTGAGGAACGAGAACCCGCCCTTGGAGTCGCGCCGCGTGCGGACCCAGCCCTTGATGGTGACGGTCTCACCAACTGGAACTTTGCTGCGGAGGAGATCGATGATGGCGACGTCTGCTGGCATGAGCGAAGGGGTAACACGCGTGAGAGCGGACGTCTAGCTCTGGTCCCTTCTCCCTGCCGGAGAAGGTTAGCGCCCGCCCGGGCGAGGGGTGCGCGGTGGAACGCGGCGCCCGACGCTCGATCGTCGGACATGGTCACCTCGGGCGGGTTCAGGTTGTCGGCAATATCTCGAAATGTCGCGGAATGTCGCAGGTGTGGCGCACGGAAAAATGCGGAGAGAACCCGACCGCCCAAAGGGTGGACCGAGGTGGCTCTGGGTATGGTTGGAACCTTCGCCTCCCCCGGCGGCCGAAGCGGTTCACGCCACGCGGCCGAGCTTGCGCTGGTTTCCGTCGCCGCCGCCGTCGTTGCTGGCGGCGGAGCCCAGCTTGGTCGCGCGGTCGATCACCGTCTTGACCTTCGCGTCGAGCAGGTCTTCGAGCGACGGCGGCAAATCGAGGGACTGGAGCAGGTCCGGGTGGACGATGTCGATTTCCATGTCCTCGCAGTACACGTGGCTGTACTTCACCAGCTGGTTCGCCACGTGGGCGACGCGGACGGCGCGGAGCACCTCCGGCCGGAGCAGGTCGTGCGACTGGTCGGCAGGGAGGTGGTGCAAGCGGATGGCTTCGGTCAGCTCGGTGGGCAGCTGCCAGCGCGAGGTGACGTACGCGCCGAGGAAGGCGTGGTCCGCGCCGAACAGTCGGCGCTCGCGGGCGAGGAAGCTTTCGTCCGCCGCGCCGGACCGGTCCCACAGCTTCTTCACCTCCCGCGGGAACTGGCTGTTGATCGCGAGCTTGCCGATGTCGTGGAGCAGCCCGATCGTTGAACACAGCCACGGGTCAACGTTGCGGACGCGCGACGCGAGGTGCTCGGCGAGCTGCGAGGTCGCCAGCGAGTGCATCCAGAGCTGTTCCGCGTCATACGCGCCGCCCGTGCCGCCAGCAGTGCCGCTGGAAAGCAGATCCCCCATTTGCAGCCGCACGACGAGCGCGCGCACGGTCGAGAAGCCGAGGTAGGCGACGGCCTGGTCGACCGTCAGGACCTCGCGCCGCACCCCCGAGGCGGAGGAGTTCACCACGCGCAGCAGCGCCGCCGAGAGGACCTGCTCGGTCCCGACGATGGCCGCGACACTTTTGGCGGAGGAGCCGGCGTTGTTCAGTTCGAGGAGAATCTGGTTCAGCGCCCGCGGCAGCGGGGGGATCGCCTGAAGCCCGCGCAACACGTCCTCGATGATCGGTCCGTTGACCAGTTCGTCGGTCTGCGAGCGGAATCGGGCTCCGGCGGGAGCGTCGGCGGAGACGACGCTCGCCTCTTGCCGCACCGCGACGGGGGCGGTCAAGTCTTTTCCGCCCTCAACCTCCCACGGCGCCGGTGCGGGCTTGGCGTACGCGTCCGGCTCCACACTCAAGCTGCCGTCGCGCCCGCGGCGCGACAGCCACACGGACGCGCCCAACAGCAAGACCGTGACCGCAAAGATAATGATCAGCGTGGCATTCATTCGCTATCTCTAGTTCGGCCAGCCGCGCTGTGAAGTGAATCCGTGCGGTCATTCCGGTTGGGGTAATGCCTGTCGAATCCGCCGGCGCGCGGATTTTGAGACGATTACGGGACGTGACAGCGGGGGGCAGCTTGATCCTGACGCCATTTTTGCGTATCTTTCGCGCCCCCGTCGATCCGGGGGGGAATTTGGTCCGTATAATGGCTGTGGTCTGCCTCTTTCGATTGCAAGTCGCACACCGGGAACAGGCAATCAGTTAGCAGTGAAGGTGATTTCATGGCACATAAAAAAGGTCAGGGCTCGACCAAGAACGGCCGCGACAGCAATCCGCAGTACCGCGGAGTGAAGGCGTATGGCGGGCAGGCCGTGAAGGCCGGGTCGATCATCATTCGCCAGCGCGGGACCAAGTTCCTGCCCGGCTTTAACGTCGGGTTGGGCAGCGACTACACGATCTTCAGCCTTATTGACGGGAAGGTCGAGTTCCAGGGCCGCAAGGTTCACGTCCGGGACGCCGCCGCCGCGACGGCTTAGCCCCCGCGCGGGGGACCCGCGTCAACTTCGAAGGAAACCCGAGTCCCGCACGGCCTCGCGCCGTGCGGTCGGTTTGCGCAGCCCAGCCTCCACCATGATGACGCAAGGCGCTCAGACTTAGCCGATGCGCGGTATAGCGTTTTCAGCGCCGTCCTTTTGAGCGCTCCCTTGTATCTTGCGCGCGGTTCGGTTGAGCACTCACAACGGAGTCATCTCTATGCGCAAGCTGCTAATGATCGGGTTGGTGACCGCCTTACTGGGTTGCGACGACGTGGAAGAGGGCAAACCGGACGCCCCCGAGGTCACGCGCCCGATCGAGATCGATCGCGACAAGGAAACCCTCGACGGCCGAATCCCCCCGCCGCCGAACAGCGAGGACACCGCCACCAGCCCGGGGCAGAACACGCCGACCACCAACCCCGCCCCGGCCGCGCCTCCGGCTGGCTCGCCATGACCGCTTCGCCGCCGTCTTGTCACGTGTGACGGTTTCACGTTTGATGACTTCCCATGTTCGTTGATGAAGCCACCATTCGTGTGAAAGCCGGCGACGGCGGGGCGGGGTGCGTGTCGTTCCGGCGGGAAAAGTTCATTCCCAAGGGCGGCCCCGACGGGGGAGATGGGGGCGATGGCGGCTCGGTCATCTTCGTCGCCGATGCCAATAAAAACACCCTGCTGGATTTCTCCGGCCGACACCACTGGAAGGCCCCGCGCGGCGAGGCCGGCATGGGCAAGAAGATGCATGGCCCCAGCGGCGACGACCTGGTCATCCCCGTGCCGCCCGGCACGATGATCTACGACACCGACCACGATATCCTGCTGGCGGATCTGGACGCTCCGGAGAAGCGTGTGGTCATCGCCAAAGGGGGGAAAGGCGGTCGTGGCAACTGGCACTTCAAGTCCTCCACCAACCAGACCCCGCGCTTTGCGGAGCCCGGCACCGAAGGCGAAGAGCGCAACCTGCGCCTCGAGCTGAAGCTGATCGCCGACGTCGGACTGGCGGGCATGCCCAATGCGGGCAAGAGCACGTTGCTAAGCGTCGTCAGCGCAGCCCGGCCGAAGATCGCGGATTACCCGTTCACCACGCTGGAACCGCAGCTGGGCATTGTCAACCTCACTGGCGATCGCCGCATGGTCTTCGCCGACATCCCCGGGCTGATCGAAGGCGCGAAGCATGGCGCCGGCCTCGGCCACGCGTTTTTGCGGCACATTGAGCGGACCAGCATCATTGTTCACCTGCTCGACCTGTACCCACCCGATGGCTCCAGCCCCGCCGACAATTACCGCAAGATCCGCGGCGAGCTCGAATCGTTCAGTCCCGAGCTGGCGAACAAGCCCGAGCTGATTGCAGCCAACAAACTGGACCTGGCGATGGACAACGAAGCGCTCGACGCGCTGATGCAGGCCTTGCCGGAGCGAGAGATTTTCGCCATCAGCGGCGCGACGCGGCAGGGGGTTGAGTCGCTGCTGGAAACGATCTGGCGCGCCCTGCACCAACACCCCGCCGCCGCCGACCATTCACAGAAAGCGCCGGCGAGCGGATGACCGGTCGGTCGAGTCTCTCCGACATCGAACGGCTCTCAACGCCATCCCTCAACACCTGTAAGGTGTTACCCGATCAGCTCTTCAATCCCTGTGACATCGTCCAGTTCGTCGTCGACCTCCGCGCGGTCGAACCCTTCCCTTCCGCCGGCGACCAAGTCGCGCAAGCCGTCGCGGGCGAGGAACAGGTCGTTTCCTGCGGAGCCGGCGAGGTTATCGCTGCCTACCCCGCCGTCGAGGGTGTCGTGGCCGGCGCCGCCGAAGAGTTGGTCGTTGCCTTCCTCACCGAACATTTTCTCGTTCCCGCCTTCGCCGTTGAGGAAGTCGTTTCCGAGCGAGCCGTAAATCAGGTCATTGTGGTCCCCGGCGTAGATTTCATCGTCATCCGCGTCCCCGACGAGGACGTCGATTCCGCCCGCGCCGAAGATCACGTCGTTTCCCGTCCCGCCGTGGACGCGGTCGTGGTTGGCGTTGCCGCTGAGCGAGTCGTCGCCGCCGCCACCGTCGATGCGGTCGTTGCCGAACTCCCCGCGGATGCGGTCGCGGCCGTCGGAGCCGGCGATGATGTCGTTTCCGTCGCCGCCCTCGATCGTGACGGGGAAGTCGAATCCATCGCGCTTGAGGATGCCCAGCTCACGTGCGTCGATCCAGTCATCCCCGCCGCCGCCCGTCACGTGGATCGTGACGACGTTAGCGGCCGCGACGCTCTCGACGAGGTCGTTGACCGTCACTTCGATGCGGCGATCGCCACGGGTGCGCAGGCGGATGCTGTCGTTGCCGCCCGTGCCACGGACGGTGAGCGTGCCGGCGCCGATGTTAATGACCGGCGCGTCGATCGGCGCGGCCGGGTTGTGGAAGCGCATGAGCATGTAGTGACCGGTGTAATGGGTCTGGCCGCTCCAAACCGTCGGGAGCCGCGCCACGGCACCGATCAGGATTGCGCCATCGCTCGCCAGCGCGACATTGACCCCCGCCGCGCTGAGCGGTAGCCGCGTGCTTACTTTGAATATGCCTTGGCTGGCGAAGCTCGTGTCGAGCGAGCCGTCACCGTTGAGCCGTGCGAGCAGCGGCAGTTGCGGCCGGTTGGGGCCGACAAGTTCATTCTTGCCGACGACGAGGATCTTCCCGTCCGCCTGTATGGTCAGGTCGCCTTCGGCGAAGGACACGTCGTCGAACAGATGCGACGCAATGCCGTCCATGCCGAACGTTGTGTCGGGCGCGCCATCGGCGGTCAGCTTAGCGACCTCCATAGCGGGGCGAGTGTCGAGTGAGGAGGCGCTTGCCCATGTGCTGAGGAGATAACCACCGCCCGGCACAAGCGTGAAGTGGTCGACGTTCCACAGCGCCCGCGGCAGCGGCACAATGCCGTCCCCCCCGCCGAACGACGTGTCGTGGGACCCATCCGCGTTAAGCTGAACGATGATGGACGCCGAGTCACCGGGGGCGGGGCCCATGTTGCGCACGAGGGCGGTGATCTTTCCGTCGCCGTGGGCGACCAATCCGGACGGCTGCTGCCCGGGAGGCCCGGCAATCGCAGAGATACCGTCCGCGCCGAAGGCGGTGTCGAGCGAACCGTTGACATGAACCCGGACGACGACGACGGGGTCGTCGCCTCCGACGAAGGCCGCGCCGGGATCCTTCTGCCGGGCGAGCACCAGCAGCTTTCCATCCGCTTGTCGCACGAGGTGATCGGACGAGGCCGGACTGATGACATCGAGCGCCAAATCTTGAAGCAAGACCATGCCGCCCTGCCCAAAACCGGCGTCGAACGCCCCCTGCGCGGTATACCGCACCAGTGCAGCATGGGTCTCTGTGCGGTCGAGATCGAGATTCGCCACTTTGGCGGTTCCGACAAGCACGACGGACCCGTCCGGCTGCATTGACGCGTTTGCAACGACGAACGAAAGCAACCCGCCGATCTGTCCGCCCGTTGAACCATTTTCCCCGTACGTGCGGTCAAGCGAGCCGTCGGCATGATAGCGCGCCAGCGCTGTTTGGGAGGTGGCGTCTGACCACGGGCTGATCACGTACCCCGCAGCGACGAACCGCCCATCCGACATCGGCAGCACGTTCGTCAGCCGATCCATCTGCTTGTTGCCGTAGAAGTCGGTGAATTGCACGCCCTGCTGAGCAAACGTTGCATCGGGCAGGCCGGCGGCGGCGAGGAGCCGCCGGGATTCGAGGCACTCGATCCCGGTGGCACGACATTGCATCGAATGTATCAAAGGTGCCCCTCACGAAAGGAATGCCAGGTGCCTGACAGGAGACGCCGCTCTGGACAACGATGTTTCGTCGGCAGTATAGCGTGGCGGCAGACAATCTGCGTCAACTCCACGCGAGTAACGATCTAAGCCTGCGCCGGGAGGCGCAACGGCATCGCGCGCAGCCGGTCTCCAATGGCGTGGCACACGGCGTTGGCGATGGCGGGGGCGATGGCGATCAGCGGAGTCTCGCCGGCGCCGACGCTGGGCAGGTCTGGGCGGTCCAGCAAATGGATGTCCAGGGGCGGGAGGTCCTTGATGCGCGGGACGGCGTATTTCCAGAAGCTGGCGTTCCCGATTTTTCCGTCCTGGAACACCATGGCCTCGCGCAAGGCGGGGCCGAGCCCCATGACGATCGCCCCTTCGACCTGCGACCGGAGGTTTTCCGGACTGGTGATCTTGCCGCACTCAAATGCCTGCGTCACGCGGAGCACTTTGATGTCGCCCGTCGCCTGGTTGACGGCGACTTCGGCGCATGCGGCGACGACGGAACCCTTGTCGGTCCCGCACGCCAGTCCAATGCCGCGACCGGCTGTGGATTTGCTTGCCCGGCGCTGAGCCGACCAGCCAAACTTCGCCGCCGCCGTCTCCAGCACGGCGCGCAAGCGGGGCTCGTCGAGGTGATCGAGCCGGAACGCAAGCGGGTCCTTCCCCGCCGCCAGTGCCAGCTCGTCCATAAAGCTCTCGCGCGCGAACGTGTTGGCCGTGGACGCGAGCGCGCGATACGAGCCGTGGCGGAGCGGCGCGTCGGTCTCGACGGAGTGGATGTCCTTCTCGCCGACGCGGTAGGGCGGGTCGATCGACGATCGGCCGGAGTTGATGTTCACGAAATGCCACGCCGCGAGCTTGCCGTCGGCGTCGAGGGCCGCTGCGCACTCGATGGCCGCGGCGGGGCGGAAGCTCGCCCAGGTGAACTCCTCCGCGCGCGTCCAGCGCAAGGCGAGCGGCTTTGCCGCGGCTTTGGCAATCCGCGCCGCCTCGACGGCGGTTTCGCCGGTGTGCTTGCCGCCGAAGCCACCGCCGAAGTCGGGGACGATGATGCGGACCTTGTCCTGAGGGATGTGAAACGCGCCGGCGACTTCGCCGCGTACGCGGCCTGGCGCCTGAGTCGAGGTCCAGATCGTGACAGCCCCGTCCGCCCACTCCGCCACCGCCGCCCGCGGCTCCATCGGCGCGTGCTGGACATACGCGACGTCGTAAGAACCCCGGAGCGTCTTCGCCGCCGTGCGCATCTGCTCGGCCAGCTTGTTCTCCGGGACGCCGCCCTTTGCGTGTTCGCGCAGATGCGCGAAGAGCTTGGCGCTGGACGGGTGCGGCGCCGGCTCCCACTTCGCCGTCTTCGCCAGTTCGGCGATGGCGCGCTTGGCGAGATGTGTATTGGGCGCGGCCACGCCGACGAAATTCCCCTCGCGCACCACGACGACGCCATCCATCGCCTTGGCCGGCGCCAGGTCAATTTCCGTCAGCGTCGCGCCATACGACGGCGGGCGGAGGACCTTCCCGTAGAGCATTCCAGGTCGCGTGATGTCGGAAGGGTACTTCTGGGCGCCGGTGACGATGTCGCGGCGTCCAGGCCGCGGGATGTCGGTGCCCAGGACTTTCCATTCCCCGACCGGCGTGACCTGCACATCGGGCGGCAGGGTCTTCTTCATCGCCTCGGCCGACTGCTCGGACTTGGCGAGGTCCGCATAGCTGATCGGGCGACCCTCGGGCCGCCGCGATGCGAACTCGGCCAGCATGTCGCGCGCGGCAGCGCACGCCTTGCGGACGGCGGGCAGCGTCGACGGTGTCGTGCGGCTCCCAACCGTCATGCCGTCGTCCGGAGTCAGCGCCGTGTCGGCCATGATCAGCCGAATCTGCTGGACCGGCACGCGCAGTTCCTCGGCCGCAGCCTGCGTGATCTGTGCGCGCGACCCCTGGCCACCTTCCACCTTCCCCGTTAAGACCGTGATCGTGCCGTCCGTGCCGATGTGCAACCGAGAATTGAGCAGGATCGGCGCAGTGCTCCCCCCGATCCCACCGCCACGGTTGCCCCGCCGCTCCTGCGCCAGCGCGCTGCCCACCGTTGCGGAGACGAGAATCCCCGCGCCCAGCACCTGCATGAATGATCGGCGGCTGAACCCGAAGTCGTACCCGACCGGCTCGAAAATCTGATCGTCATCCTCGGGTTGAAGAAGCTCATCGCTCACTTGGATGCCCCTCCGCGGCGCGCTTCACCGCGTCCTGAATGTTCGCATATCCGCAGCAGCGGCACAGGTGACCGTCCAGGCCATCGCAGATCTGCTCGTCGGTTGGCTTGGGCGTCGTCTCGAGCAGCGCGATCGTTGCCATGACCATTCCCGGCGTGCAGTAGCCGCACTGAAATGCGCTGGCCTGCACAAAGGCCTCCTGCACCGGGTGGAGTTCGTCCCCTTTTGCCAGTCCCTCAATCGTCGTGATCGGTTTCCCCGCCACCTGCGACAGAAGCGTGCTGCAGCTGAACGTCTTCTTCCCGTCCACGAGCACCGCACACGCCCCGCACGCTCCTTCGCCGCAGCCGTACTTCGTCCCCGTCAGCTGAAGGTCTTCGCGGAGCAGTTCCAGCAGCGACCGACCGCCCTCCGTCGACACATCAACATCGCGGCCGTTGACGTTGAGTTGAATCCTGGTGATCTGCGACATGGGCATCCCCATCTTATCCGAATCAGGATTAAAACCACTTATTGTCGTGAGCATCGTGAGGTGCTCCGAAGGATATGTCGCGTCCGAACGCGGGAGATCCTTCGGAGGACCTTCAGGATGACAGAGCACGTGTGTGACTCTCCTCTCATCGCGCGAGGGTCTGGCTCGAGCTTTCCATGGAGCAGCTCCGCAAGTGTGCTTGGCCAGAGGCGGCGAAAGACCGGAGTCACAGGCTTCACTTTGATCGGAGTGCGTCGCGCGCCATGGTGACCAGGCGCGCCGCCTCATCGGCGGTGTCAGCCAGCGCGGTGAGGTGCCCCATCTTGCGTCCCGGCCGCGCGGATGCTTTACCGTAGAGATGCAGCTTCACGTCCGGAAAGCCGCATGCGGCGGGCCAGTCGGGCTCACCATCCTGCCACAGGTCGCCGAGCAGGTTACACATCGCGGCGGGGCGGAGCAGGCGCGTTGAGCCGAGCGGCAAGCCGCAGACGGCGCGGAGCTGCTGCTCGAACTGGCTGGTGACGCTGGCGTCGAAGGTCAGGTGTCCGGAGTTGTGCGGCCGCGGGGCGAGCTCGTTGATGAGCAGTTCGCCCGACCTGGTCAGGAAGAACTCGACGCACAGGACACCGATTACCTCCAGCTTTTCGAGCACGCTGCGCGCGATCTCGACCGCCCGCTCGAGTGTTTTCGGCGGCAGGTCGGTGGGCGTGACGGAGAGGTCGAGGATGTGGTTGCGGTGGCGATTTTCGATAACGCCCCAGTGCCCGAACTGGCCGTTCACCGCGCGGGCCGCGACGACCGAGACTTCTCGTTCGAAGTCGATGAACGATTCGTAGATCATCTCCGCGCCGCCCGCGCCGCGCAGGGCATGGGCGGCGTCTTCGGCGCTGCGGATGTTGGTCTGCCCCTTGCCGTCGTAGCCGAAGCCCGCCGTTTTCAGTACGCCCGGGACCCCAAGCTCGCGCAGCGCTGCCGAGAGGTCCTCGACGCCCCGGATGGCGCGGAAGGGCGTGACCGGCAGCCCCGCGTCCCGCAGGAACGTCTTCTCGCGCAGACGGTGTTGCGTGATGTGCAGCACGTTTCCGCCCGGCCGAACCGGCGCGAACTCCGCCGCCGCCTGCGCCGCCGCGGCCGGGACGTTCTCGAACTCGAACGTCACCACGCTTACGCCGCGCGCGAACTGCCGCACCGCGTCAAGGTCGTCGTAATCCGCCTCGATCTCGACATCCGCCACCTGCCCCGTCGGCGTGTCCGTGTCCGGCGAGAGCGTGTGCACGCGGTAGCCCATGCGACGCGCCGCGATGGCAAACATCCGCCCGAGCTGCCCGCTTCCCAGCACGCCCACAGCCGCCCCGGGGAGGATCGCATCATTGGCGGCGGCATCGGCGGGAGACATGAATGGCGACCACGAACTCATGCGGGGGGAGTCTACCTTCGCTCGTTGGGATGGTCGAACTCGATGCGCGTGCTCTGGGCGATAGGCTCGTAGCCGATCGCCCGGTAGATCTTGTTGGAGGTCGGGTTTGCCAGGTCGGTGTACAGAAAGCAGAACCGCCGGCCTGCGTCCAGCAGCTGCTGCGAGAGCGTGGCGACCAGCGTCGATGCATAGCCCCGATTGCGGAACGGCGGCGGTGTGTAAACAGCGTTCACGCGGATGCCATTTGGCGTTTCGCCGGCGGATCCTGCCATCGCCACCGCCTGGCCGCCATCCTCCCAGATCATGAGTTGGCCCTTCATGATGCGCCGTCGCGTGATGGCTGGATCGGCCAATTGCGGCTCGCCGATCTCCTGCGCGAATGCTGCCGCCCATCGCTCGAGCAACTCAAGATCCGCCGACTCACCCGTGCGTATCTTTCCCGGCGCCGGACGCGCGGGCGGAAAGATTCGCGTCGCCTGATGGATGCCCATGGACACCGGTGAGCGTGCGACGGCGCCGGTGAGCGTCCGCCATGATCGGACGAATTCGTCGACCACGTCGCGCGGGGCCTGAATGCCCGGCGGCGCGATGCCGTGCGCATCGAGGTGCCGGGCCACCGCCCGGACGGCGCCCGCGGGCGCGCGGGTCATCAGGATGTGCCGGCCGGGAGTCATCAGCGCCACCGCGACGGTCGCGCCGCCGGCGTCGGTCACCGCCAGCAGGAGCACGTCGGTGGGGGTGGGGAGCGTCGGGATGTGCCCGATGAAAAAGCAGTGCTCGGCCTCGTGCCGGAGGAGGAACGGTCGCGTCAGCGCCGCGAACTCCACCGGATCATCGAACCGGCGGAGGTCGAACGGCTCGGGGCTCATGGCAGGGGCTCCCGGCGCACCTTGGCCGCCTGCTCCTGGCGGAAGTTCCGCAGCGCCTCGCGCAGCTTGGGATCTTCATTGGCCAGGACTGAGACGGCAAGGAGCGCCGCGTTCGTCGCGCCGGCCTTGCCGATGGCCAGCGTCCCGACCGGCACGCCCGCGGGCATCTGCACGATCGACAGCAGCGAGTCCATGCCTTTCAGCGCGTGCGATTCGACGGGCACACCGAGCACGGGCACGGTCGTCTGCGCCGCCACCATCCCCGGCAGGTGCGCCGCGCCGCCCGCGCCGGCGATGATCACGCGCAGCCCGCGCGATTCGGCGGAGGTCGCGAACTCCGTCAGCCATGCCGGGGTGCGGTGCGCCGAGACGATCTGACACTCGTGCGGCACTCCGAAGCTCGTCAATGTCTCGTCCGCGTGGCGCATGGTCTCCCAATCGGACTTCGAGCCCATGATCACGGCAACGAGGGGGTTCGTGATGGTTGCCATTGCTGTTAAGGGTGTGAACCGGGCACAAACCTGGCACGCGGAGTGCGATCGAAGTCGGAGTCGAAGCTAATGATGGTCAGATCTCGCAGCTCGGCGACCGCGTAAATGACAGCGTCGTCGAAACTCAGTTGGTGCAGCTTCCCCACACGTGTTGCGGCATGCAGATCGGATGGGTCGAGGCGCAGCATGGAAGCGTTACGCGAAACGAGGTCGCCCACGATCTGGTCGTAAGTGGCCGGAGTCTTCCAAAGGTAAAAGCCCATCGAAAAGAGCGAGAACTCGGCCACCCCCCACTCAGAGAGCGGCGTGTTCCTGAGGAAGTCGCTCGCTTCACGCCAACGCGTCCGCTGCAGAGCAACTTCGAGGACGACGTTGGTGTCGATCAGGTACTTCACTCCCGTCCCGACTCCTCCGCCGACTTCCGCCACATCTCAGCAGCCGCGTGAGCTGCTTCGACGCCGCTCCGATGCTCCGGGTTCAGGTGTGCCGCGGCTCCGATCCAGTCTAGCTTGAGAAACCGACGTTCTTCCCCCTGGGAAGCCGCAACCTGTTGGACGAGCGATTCTGCGTAGTTCGTTAGTTGTTCTACCTTGTCTGGCGGTAGTTGCTGAATCGCCTTTTCAAGTCTTGCGGTCATGTGGGGCCTCGCTTCACGAGTATAGCGATTCACCGCAGCGGCGTCAGCGTCACCGGGCCGAGCAGGCCGGACGGCGTCAGGTCCCAGTTCGAGGCGTCGAACGGCTTGTAATGGATGTTCACGAAGTTGATCTCCTTCATGATCTTCCACTCCACGCCGCGGCGGTCCAGGTCGCGGATGCGGTTGGCGGCGAGGTTGGTCACTTCCACCTCCAGCACGTTGCGACCTGGCTTGAGGTGCTTCCCCACCGTCGTGCGGAACGGGAGCGACCAGAGCCTGCCGACGAATTGGCCGTTGAGGGTGACGCGGGCGGACTCGCGGACGTCCCCGAGATCGAGCAGCCAGTCGGCGGCGTCCGTTGACGATGGGGCGTCGAACTCCAGCCGGTATCGTGCGGCGCCTGCGAAAGCTTTGGCCTCCTTACCGCCGGCGTCGGTCCAGGAGACGAGCTTCTCGAGCTTCAGAGGCGGCGGGAGATTGGGGCCGCCGTCGACGAAGGTCACGTCCCATGTTGCCGACCGCGGGACCGGCTTGCCCGCTCGACGATTCTGCGGCCAGGGCGGCAATTGCCGCAACTGTGGCGCCTCCCCGGTGAACGTCCGCAGGATGATCGACTCCCCGGGCTGGAGCTGAAGCGAGATCCTGCCATCGCTGAAGGACGCGGCGCCGACCGCGCCTGTAAGCGGATCGAGCATCGCCACCGACTTCGCTTCAACGCCCAACTGCACGGCCTTCTCTACGGCCTTGCCGGTAAGGTTGGCGATGAAGTAGAAGTGCCCCTTGCCTCCATCTGTCGTGCGACGGATGAAGCCGAGCCCCTCGTCCGCCATCGGCTCGCGCCGCACACCGGCCTTGCTGAAAATCGCTGCGTCAATCGAATCCACGGCAGCGAAATGTTTCATTACACGTCTCAGCTCCGCGCCGCGTTCAGCATGCTGATGGAGCCCGGGGACGTCCTGCGGGATGCCGAGGAAGACGACGCGCGCGCCGTCCTTGGACAGTTCGGCGATTTTCTTCGCGGTCTCCAGCGGCATGGTGGTGCATGCGGGCACGACGAGCAGGCGAAACGCGGCGCCGCCAGCAGTCACGATGGCGTTCTGCTCGACATGGGCTCTGACGAGCTGCCGGTCGGAAATGAAATCGCACCCGTACCCGCGCGCGATGAGGTCCTGTGCCGTCTTGCCGAAGGTGGAATTCAGCAGCAGGTCTGTCCGATGCATCGTCAGCCGCAGTTCCATCCCCACCGGCTGCATCCACAGGTCCGAGACCGGCCAATAGAGCAGCACGTCGTTGTCCGGCCGACCCGATTGCAGGACCGACTGGCAGCGCGCGATGTAGTTGTTCATCGCCGGCAGATCGCGCCAGATCGTGTTCCTCGGGGAAAAGTCGACGGATGCGTAGAACTGCCACCCTGGCCAGATTGCGTCTGCGGGGGAGTAGCACGTGCCGTGGTAGAGCACGTGGTTGATGCCGGCCAGGAACATCTGATCCACCTCCGGCTTCATCATCGCCAGCGAAGCGCGGAAGTGCTCGCGAAGCCAGGTGAGCGTCTCGCAGCTGACGAGCGGCTTTCCGGTGACGTGGGCCGCCGACGCGGCAAATCGCGCCATAATCGGCTGCGGGGAATCCTTGCCGATGTCGCGCGCTTCGCGACGGAAGCCGGGGATCTCGAAAGAGGTTGAGCCGAACGTCTCCGTCTCAGGGATGTCCGAGCCGGCATAGAGGTCCAGCAGATTGCCGGGCGAGCCGTGCGCCTGGTTGCGTGCCTTCCACCCGTGCTGGTGGCACCAGTCAACCCACACCTTCACGTAAGCGGCGTGGGCCTCGTCGAGCGTCTGGCGGTAGTCGTGCTTCACCCGGGCAACGATTTCGGGATCCCCCTGGCCGAACAACTCGGCCGCGTGGTCGCGCAGGTCATAGCCGCGCGATTGGCGGAAGCGATCAAGCAGCGCAGGGGTCCAGTTGCCCTGGTACTCGAACGAGTCGTGAAACTGGGCACGGATGAGGTCCGGGGGAAAGGTGGCGCGTGCGAACGCCGCGTCGAAGGGGCGGAGGTAGCGCTGCATGGCATCGGTGGAGAACGGGTTGAGCACGAGCCCCGCGCAGCCGGGAGCGGCGCGCTTCACCTTCATTCCCGTCGGCTGCGCGGCGATGGCTCCGGCTTGACGCGGCAGGCGCGCATCAGCGTCCTGGGGCGCCACCCACGGTCCACCAAACGGCCAGCCGGTGCCGGTGGCCATGTCCAGCTGCATGCCGTGTCGCTTCGTTTCCGCCGCCGCGTGCTGGAGCAGGTCCATGTAGGCCGGCGAGAGAAACTCAACCTCGCGGCTCTCGGCGCCCCGGACGCCGTAGATCGGCGTGATCTCCACCCCGCCAAACCCCGCGGCGGCCATCTGCTCGATTTGCCGTGAGAGGTTCTCCTTATCCACCGCATTACCCGGCCACCACCATCGCGTCCACGGCTTCTGCACGTTCCCGACGGCCGGCCAGAGCGATGTCGCCTGCGTTGCCTGCGTGGCAGCGGGCGCGGCGAGAGCGGCTTGCGCAAAGAGCACGATGCAGCATGCCGTGAGGATGAATTGCATCGGCTATAGCATGAGTTGGAGGTAGCGGACGTGCAACCACCGGTTAAACTTGAAGCCCACCTCGGGGAGGTACGCGACCTCTCGAAAGCCAAGTCGTTCGTGCAACAGGATGCTGCCCGTCTGCTCGGCATCGATGCCAGCGATGATCGTATGGTGCCCCAGCGCGCTCGCCCGCTCGATCAGATCCATCAACAACCCCCGTCCAATCCCACGGCGCTGGTGCGTATGGCGCACGTAGACGGAGTTCTCTACCGTGTGCCGGTATGCGGAGCGCTCGCGGAACGGCGACAGTGATCCCCATCCCACCACGTCGCCGCCAACCGTCGCGACGGTGATGGGGTGCAACGGACCGTGCGAAGCAAACCATCCGCGGCGGCAATCCATCGTCTCCGGCTCTTCCTGATACGTGCAGGTGGAGCAGGGGACGTAGTGGTTGTAGATGTCGTTGATGGCCTGCAAATCATCCGCCGTCGCGGGGCAGATCTGGATGGCGAGCATCTACACCCACCTTTGGTTCACGCTAATGGTTCGCACAAATCAGGCCGCTACAGCCCCGGAAAGCCCTCGCGCGTGAAGCGGCCATCCACGAGGATTTTCTGCCCATCGACCTCGACATGCCCGCCTTGCCGCAGGTCCACGACCATGTCCCAGTGAAGCCCGCTCTGGTTGGCGTTGCCGCTCTCGGGGTAGCCTGCGCCAAGGGCGAAGTGCACGGTACCCCCGATCTTTTCGTCGAACAGCGTGTTGCGCGTGTACTGCGTGATGTCGAAGTTCGTCCCGATCGCGCACTCGCCCAGGAACCGGCTCCCCCCATCCATGTCGAGCATCGAGATCAGAAACGCCTCGCCCTTCGCGGCGCTGGCGTCGATTACCTTGCCGTGTCTGAAGCGCAGCTGCACGCCGTCGCATTCGCGGCCGTGATGGACGGCGGGGAAGCTGAAGTTGATCTGGCCATCCACACTGTCGACCACGGGCCCGGAGAACACCTCTCCGTCGGGGAAGTTCTCGTGCCCGTCGCAGTTGATCCAGCGCTTGCCGGCGAGGCTGAGCTTCACGTCCGTCCCGTTGGCGGCGACGACGCGGTACTCCGTCTTCCCGTTGAGGAAATCGACAAGCCGCTGCTGCCGCTCGCTCACCTTCGTCCACGCGCCGACTGGATCGGGCTTGTTGAGCAGCCCGGCGTTGAAGACGAAGGTTTCGTACTCCGCCTGGCTCATCTCCGCGTCCTGGGCGCATGCCTGCGACGGGTACTGTGTGCCGACCCAGTGCAGCGAACCCTCGGCGGCGCGCTTCATGAAGATGTCCATCAGCGGCTTGCGCGCGGCCTGCGTCATTCCGATCTTTTTGGGCTCGCAGTTCGTCAGCGCCTTGGTGTTTTCCTCTGCCCAGATGCCGATCGAGCAGTCGATCGTCTCGTATTCGTAGATGCCCACGGGGCTGCAGAATTTCAGCTGATGGTCGCCGGCTTCTTTGAGGAAGATTTCGTTGAGCTCCTCGGGGACCATCCGCACGGACGGGTGCCCCCCGGCGGCGAGCACCTTGCGATACAGCTCCACGATCAGCGGCTGCGATACCGGGGGCCCGCTGATGCGCACGAGCTGGTCCTTTTTGACGCCGACACTGTAGTTCACCAGCACATCGGCCAATTTTTCGAGCCGCGGATCTCGCATGACGGGCGATTCTAGTGGGTTGGCGGGGGGGATCAACGCGTTGAGCCCGGTGCGTGGTGCGCCGTTCGCTTGCAGATGCACCGAATCGGGAGGTTACGCCGGTCATCCGCTTCGCGACGGTCGCGCGGCGGGGCTTTTTTGACGCTGGCGCAACCCCGCGGCGCGCCGTACGATTGCTTTTGGCGCGGCGACGACCAAGCCCCTTGTGATTGCATGGAGGTACGTATGTTTCGACTCATCAAGCTCGCGATGTATGCGTTGTTTGGCTACGTGCTCTACGAACTCTACCTGGGCATGACCCAGCAGCAGGGCGGCCAATCGTTCGGCGGGGGCTCGCATGGCCGTGGCGGATCGTTTGGCGGCCAGCGCGGGAACGTCGGCACGCTCACCGGCGCCGGCGAAGGCATGACCGACATGGCAGCCGACACCGGCGGCGGCGCCATGCGCCACACCGTCGGCCGCGGCGTCGTCAGCGGCAACACCACGCTCTGAGGAGGTTCTCAAGCAACCACGAACGGCGCGAGTGACTTGAACCAGCCAAAAAGCGGAACAAGCGGAAGACGGGCGGAAACGCCAGCTCGTTCTTTGCTTCGTGGCTGGCCTTCACGTCTTCGCGACGTCGCGGGGGTTGAACCGCTCCATTCTGCGATCGGCGCTCACATGCAACTCGGCTTCATCGGCCTCGGCAAGATGGGCGGCAATATGGTCCTGCGCCTGACCGTCGGCTCGACCGACGGTCAAGGCGGCGGAGGAAGCACCGGCGGCCACACCGTCGTCGGCTACGCCCCCGATCCCAATCCCGATCTTGCCGGGGTCGAGGCCGTGCAACTTGCCGGCGGCCTCGATCAGCTCGTCGCGACGCTCACACCCCCGCGCGTGGTGTGGATCATGGTCCCCGCCGGCAAGGCAACCGAGTCCGTCATCACCGACCTGTCCAAGCGCCTCGCCGCAGGCGACCTTCTCATCGACGGCGGCAACAGCTACTACAAAGACTCGATCCGCCGCGCCGAGGGGCTCGCCAAACACGGCATCGGCTTCCTCGACGTCGGCACCTCCGGCGGAATCTGGGGCCGTGCCGAAGGCTACTGCATGATGGTCGGCGGCCGGAGCGAAGACGTGCAGCGCGCCAAGCCGATCTTCGACACCCTCGCCCCCGCCGACGGCTGGGCCCACATGGGGCCCAACGGCTCCGGCCACTTCGTGAAGATGATCCACAACGGCATCGAGTACGGGCTGATGGAGTCCTACGGCGAAGGGTTCGAGATCCTCCGCAAATCCAAGTTCGGCCTCGATCTGCACAAGGTTGCCCACGTCTGGAACCGCGGCAGCGTGATCCGCTCCTGGCTGCTCGAGCTCTCCGAGCGCATGCTCGAGGAAGACAGCACGCTTCAGTCGATCCAGCCCTACGTAGAAGACTCCGGCGAAGGCCGCTGGACCGTTGCCGCCGCTATCGAGGAAAACGTCCCCGTCCCCGTCATCGCCGCCAGCCTCTTCGCCCGCTTCGAATCGCGCGACAAGGAAAACTACTCCGCAAGGTTCGCCGCCGCCCTCCGCAAACAGTTCGGCGGACACGACGTCGTTCGCAAAGACCTCACGACCAAAACCGAGCCCGAGCAGCGCACGCTCCACACCGACGGCTCGGCGGAGCCATCCACGTAAGATAGAATCTGATCGTGGCGACTGGGGAATCCGACGCACCGATCGTGCTTTCAACTCGACGCGCGGTGCGCGATCTGGTCCTCACCTTCGGCGTCATCGCCGCCATCTGGATCGCCGTCGTACTACTTGGCCCTCGTTTCGGAATGCACCAGCGCCCGGCGAGCGACCCCGGCCGTTGCGGTCGCGACGGTGCCACTGATCATGGTGCTGGCGTTCCCTCTGCTGGCGCTGGCAGGCGAACTCGGTCGAACTGTCATCGATGAGCGCGGGATCACCGACCAGAGAATTCTCCGGCAGCCGCGGCGGCTCGATTGGAGCGATATCCGACGCGTGCGCTGGCTGCGGCGCACTGCAACGCTTCAGGGCGAACGGGTGACGATCAACTTGGCGTGGGAACACGCGGAGGGCGCCGGAAACGATCGGCGCGCTCGCGAGCGCGTGCGCCGGTATCTGGAGCGGCATTTTGACCTGTCCGATCCGCCATCGCCCGCTCGAACATGGACTTGGCTGTCCACGTGGCGCGTGATGATGCTGGCACTGCCCCTGAGTGCATTCGCTTATTACGTGTACCGCCAGATTCTGGCGAGCCTTGCGGACCCGGCGCAGGCGGGGCGGTGGGTGCTGGTGCTCATGCTGCTACTCATCGGCCCGCTTCTCATCGGCTTGGTCTGGGCCACGGCCTCAAGTATCTCGCACACGTACCGCGATCCCGACAGCCCCGCGCGATGGCGCCCGCGCCTCACGTGATCATTCGCCCGCTTCGAGTCGCGCGACAAGGAAAACTACTCCGCCCGCTTCGCGCCGCGTTGCGCAAGCAGTTCGGCGGAAAGACCAGAGGGGACGTAGCTCTTTTGCTGTTCTCAGTGCGGAACCAGGGGCGCGAGCTGTCACCGGTGCGCGATCTTGCGCACGACTGCGCAAAAGGACTTACGGCAATCCGGGAAAATTTTCGTGGACTGCAGCGCGGAAACGCGTTGTCGTGCGCCCTGTTGAACACGATTGCGCACGCGGAGCTGTAGAGGAGGCGCGGGTGCGATGTGCCCCTGCGCGCGGTTCGGGCGGGCGGGAAGGACGAGGCGTGTGACCACGGAATCGACAGAAAACGAGTCGACGGCGCCGGCTGGCAGTGAGCCGTGTCGAACAGGCCTGCGGTGAGCCTGTCGAACAGGCCGCTTCCCAGAACTGTTCAGAACTTCGCGTTTCGGAGAAACATCACGCCGTTTTGTCGGAGAGGCAGTGTGCGACCGCTCGTACGTGCGCGCGGTGGAAGATCCTGCGCCTCGCCGACTGCGCAGGGAGCGTGGGACCGGGGGACGCTGACGCGGGAATGTCCATGTGACGCCGGTCGGCGGGACGCGCGAGGCATTGAAGCGCCGATCCCCGCGCTGCTGGCGCGTTGAGCCTGCTCGGGTCGTCGCCGAGGGACGTGCATCAAGGTTCGTCTGCGGCTAGATTCTCGCTCCATGCCCACCGCCCCTTCCTGTGCCATCGTCATCTTCGGCGCCAGCGGCGACCTCGCGAAGCGCAAGCTGATCCCGGCCATCTATGAGCTGGCCAAGGAGAAGCTGCTGCACGAGTCATCGTACGTCGTCGGGTATTCCCGCTCGGAGATGAGCGACGAGCAGTTCCGCAGGGTCGCGCGCGAAGCCGTCGAGAAGCACGCGCGGTCGAAGCCGATCGACGAGGAAGTGTGGAAAAAGCTCGAGCCGCGCTTCTACTACACGCGGGCAGATTATGGCTCGCCCGAGGACCACTCGCGCGTGGCCGCCACGCTGGGGCGGCTCGACAAGAAGTTCGGCAACGGCGGGGAAACGGGGGGCAGCCGGTTGTTCTACCTGGCGACCCCGCCGGAGACATTTGATGAGATCATCACGCGCCTTGGCGAGCGCGAGCTCATCGAGAAGGGGCAGAACCACGATCCCTCGATCTGGCACCGGATCATCATCGAAAAACCATTCGGGCGGGATCTGGCGAGCGCACAACAACTGAATCAACTGCTGCACAAGGAATTCACCGAGGAGCAAGTCTTCCGCATCGATCATTATCTGGGCAAGGAGACGGTGCAGAACCTGATGGTGATGCGCTTCGCCAACACGATTTTCGAGCCGATCTGGAACCACAAGTACATCGATCACGTGCAGATTACCGTGAGCGAGTCGCTGGGGGTTGGCACGCGCGGGGGGTACTACGACCAAAGCGGGGCGCTGCGCGACATGGTGCAGAACCACATCTTCCAGCTCATGGCGCTGGTGGCGATGGAGCCGCCGGTGGCGCTGGACGCGACGAGCATCCGCGACGAGAAGGTGAAGGTGTTCAGGGCCGTGCGCCCCACGCGCGCCGGCGCGGTTGATGACATGACAGTGCGCGGACAATACGCCACCGGGGAAGCGAACCGGCAGAAGACGGGCGGATACCGCTCGGAAAGAGACGTGCCGAAGGATTCGCAGACGGAGACATTCGCGGCGCTGAAGCTGTTCATCGACAACTGGCGGTGGAGCGGGACGCCATTTTACCTGCGCACCGGAAAATTCCTGCCGGAGAAACTGAGCGAGATCGTCGTGCGCTTTCAGTCGCCGCCGCTGACGCTGTTCCAGAAGCAGTGCGAGTCGCCCGTATACCCGAACGATCTGATAATTCGCGTGCAGCCGGAGGAGGGCATCAGCTGGCGAATGAACGGGAAGGTGCCGGGCGGGCAATTGAACATCAAGCCGGTGGCGCTGGACTTCTTCTACAAGACGACGTTCAACGTCGAGCCGCCCGAGGCGTACGAGCGGCTGATCTTCGACGCGATCACCGGCGATCAAACGCTGTTCATCCGCGGCGACGAGGCCGAGGCCGCGTGGGCGGTCATCGACCCGATCGAGCAGGCGTGGGCGAGCAGCAAACATCCGCCGCAGGAGTACGCGCCGGGGTCATGGGGCCCGAAACGTGCGATGGAGCTCATTGAGCGCGACGGCCGGCGCTGGCTGCACGGAAGCAAGGACGGGGAGCCCGAGCCGATCATCGCCTGCACGCTTTGATGTCTATGTGAGTGCGTGGCTTGACGCTCCCGCCGTCGATCCGAAGAATGACCGCGACCGCCACTCCACTGGACCCGCGAAAGGACCCGATGGCCCGTACGATCACCCACCCCGCGCTCGGCCCGCTCAAGGAAGCGTTCGGCGATGCGAAACTGCTCGCCGGCGAGTTTCGAGACATGATCACCGTCGTCGTGCCGCGCGAACGGATCATCGACGTCTGCACGTTCCTGCGCGATGACGCGAAACTTCGCTACGACTATCTCTGTGAGCTGAACGGGGTCGACTACCTGCACTTCCCGGGCGCCCGCCACCGCTTCGGCCTCAACTACGGGCTGACCAGCATCCCCAACAACAACCGGTTGTGGCTGAAGGTTTTCCTCGACCCCGAGCAGGACACCGGTCCCGGCACGGGCTTTCGCGATGAAGATGCGCTGGAACAAAGCGACCCCGGCCTGCGCATCGATAGCGTCACCGGTGTCTGGCCCGGCGCCGAGTGGATGGAGCGCGAGGTCTATGACATGTTCGGCATTGTCTTCACCGGCCACCCGGACCTGCGCCGCATCCTCACGTGGAACGGTTACGGCAGCTATCCGCTGCGCAAGGATTACCCGCTGCGCGGGGTGGGCGAACGGGAGAACTACAAGATCGTGACGCGTGAAGGGGCTTGATGATGCCGGAGAAGCTTCAAATACAAGATTGGATCGTCCGGGCGACGATCGTGGTGATCGGCGGCTTTGTGATCGGCTGGGCGCTGAGATATTTCACGCAGGATCGCAGTCGCGAAAGCGGCGCGGAAGCGTATCCCCAAGCCGCGCTATCGACTGGTCATTTATCTAGCCGCCTCCTGATTTACCATGCAGTATAGATCACTGGGCAGAACCGGCTTTGACGTCTCCGAAATCTCCTTCGGCGCCTGGGCGATCGGCGGGTCGTGGGGCGACGTGAGCGACGAGGAGTCGCTGCGGGCGCTGCACCGGGCGATCGACCGTGGGGTGAATTTTGTCGATACGGCGGATGTGTACGGCGACGGGCGGTCCGAGCGCTTGGTCGCGCGCCTGAAGCGCGAGCGCCCGCGTGACACGATCTATGTCGCGACCAAAGCGGGGCGGCGGCTCAGCCCGCACGTGGCCGACGGGTACAACCGCGACAACCTCACGCGCTTCGTCGAGCGCAGCCTGCAGAACCTGCAGACGGACGCCATCGACCTGCTCCAACTGCACTGTCCACCCGGCGAGATCTACGACCGGCCGGAGGTGTTCGGTGTGCTCGATGACCTAGTCCGAGATGGGAAGCTGCGCTTCTACGGCGTGAGCGTCGAGACAATCGACGAGGCGCTGCGGGCAATGGAATTTCCGAATGTGCAGTCGGTTCAGATCATCTTCAACCTCTTCCGCCCGCGCCCGGCGGAGGTGTTCCTCCCGCGGGCAAAGGAGAAACAGGTCGGCATCCTCGCGCGCGTGCCGCTGGCCAGCGGCTTGCTCAGCGGGAAGATGACGCCGCAGACGAAGTTCGCGCCGAACGATCACCGCAACTTTAACCAGCGCGGCGAAGCCTTCGACGCCGGCGAAACCTTCAGCGGTCTGGGCGACCACCTTGATGATGCGTTCGCCGCTGTCGATGAGCTGAGGGCGATCGTCCCGCCCGGCGCGACGCTTGCGCAGATGGCGCTGCGGTGGATCCTGATGTTCGATGGCGTCACCTGCGCGATCCCTGGCGCCAAGCGCCCGGACCAGGTCGACCAGAACGTCGCCGCCGCAGATCTGCCACCGTTGACCGAACAACAGATGCGGGTGGCGCGCGATGCTTACGATCGGTACATCCGCGCACACGTCCACCACCGGTGGTAAGCACGCGTCGAGCGCCCGCCTCGGCTGGTGCGGGTGATTGCGCCTTTGCCATGGGCGGGGTGTAGAATCCGCCGCACATCATGCTCGACCCGCTGACTCAGCGCCGCTATCTCGTGCCGTTTAAGGCATCACGACTGCCGCAGCAGTTTACCGATGTGCTGATTATCGGCGGGGGGGTGGCGGGGCTGCGCGCGGCGATTGCGGCGTCAGAGTCGGCGGAGGTCCTGCTGCTCACGAAGGACACGATCGACCAGTCGAACACCTGGTACGCCCAGGGCGGGATCGCGGCGGTGCTTCAGCCCAGCGACAGCATCGAATCGCACATCAACGACACGAAGATCGGCGGGGCGGGGCTGTGCGACGACGAGGCCGTGCGCATCACCGTCGAAGAAGGCCCTAAGCGCGTGCTCGAGCTGCTCTCGTGGGGCATCAACTTCGACAAGAAAGCGGGCAATCCCTACGACCTCGCCTTCACGCGCGAGGGCGGACACAGCTTCGCGCGCATCCTCCACGCCTACGGCGACGCGACGGGCCGCGAGCTGGCGCAGACGCTGATCAACACCGTGCGCGGGCGCGAAAACATCCGCGTGTCCGAGCGCAGCTTCGCGATTGATCTCATTACAGATGACGAAACACCAACGCCCGAGGCTACTCGTTCCGGAAAGATGGCAGAAGAAACCGGGACGGGGACGGTTTCACGATCAAATTGTGGCACGCCATTGGAACCTTTGATTCGATCAGCAGTTATGTCAGACGGAGAGAAAACCGGGACGGGGACGGTTTTTCTCTCCGCGCTGAATCCTGGGCGTGGAAACGTGAAGTCTCCCCGGTGCCTCGGGGCGTTGGCGTACATCAACGGCGCGTTGAACCTGATCTGGGCGAAGCGGACGATCCTTGCCAGCGGCGGGGCGGGGCAGCTGTACCGCGAGTCGACGAACCCTCCCATCGCGACCGCCGACGGCCACGCGATGGCATATCGCGCCGGCGCGGCGATGCAGGACATGGAGATGGTGCAGTTCCACCCGACGACGCTCTACGTCGCCGGCTCCAGCCGCGCACTGATTACCGAGGCCGTCCGCGGCGAGGGCGCCTATCTCGTCGACCGCACGAGACAGCGCTTCATGTTCAACTATCACAAGGATGGCGAGCTCGCGCCGCGCGACGTCGTCAGCCGGGCGATCGTCGAGCAGATCCGAAAGACACACTTCACGCACGTGTTCCTCGACGCCCGCCACATGCCGCGTTCGGAGTTCCGCGAGCGCTTTCCGCAGCTGGCGAAGCTGGTGGACCAGTTCGAGATCGACCCCTCGAAGGACCTGATCCCGATCCACCCGGCAGCGCATTACATGATCGGCGGAGTCGATGTCGACGCGATGGGGCGGTCGAGCCTCAGCGGGCTATACGCCGTCGGTGAGGCAAGCTGCACGGCGCTGCATGGGGCGAATCGACTCGGCAGCAACTCGCTGCTTGAAGGCCTCGCCTTCGGCGCCCGCGCGGGCGAAGACGCGGCTCGTGCGTCGAAGGAGGACCCGCCGACGTTTCCGCTCCAACTCGAGGCCTCTGTCGCGCCGTCCACGAAGACGGAGCTGGACATCGCCGACGTAAAGAGCTCGCTGCGCAGCGTGATGTGGCGCAACGTCGGCATTGAGCGCAGCGGTGAGCGCCTCACGGAGACGCGCGAGATCATCTCGTTCTGGGGCCGCTACGTGATGGACAAGACGTTCGACCAGGCCGCTCTGGGCCCGGCGGCGGCGGTGGCGGGGTGGGAGCTGCAGAACATGCTCGTGGTCTGCCATCTGATCGCGACGGCGGCGCTGATGCGCACCGAGTCGCGCGGCGCCCACTTCCGCACCGATTTTCCGCAGCGCGATGACGCGCAGTGGCTCCACCACCTGCTCTGGACGCGCAACAGTGATCGGCCGATGTTCGAGCCGGTGACGTAGCCGTCGGGCCAAAGCCTTAGCTGATATCCTGGACGTGCAGGACCTTCTTTGTCGATGCGAACCAGGCGTACGTCAGCGCGCCATTCGGTGCGAGGGTGGCGGCGAGGTAGCGGCCGCCGCCGGTTTCGACACTCGAATGCGACCAGCCGTCGAAGCTGCCGCGGAAGCGGTGCAGCTCATTAATCTGGCGGTTGAAGAACAACACGTTGGCGGCGCCCTCATCGTCGAAGACCAGGCGGTTGTACAACCCGACGGCGCCGCGGCTGGCGAGGCGCTGCGTCTGCCACTGGCCATCGTTCAGCCGGGCGAACTTCAGGTCGGCGGGGTGGGCGTCGTAGTAGCTGATGTTCGGCCGGTTCGAATCATCAAATGCCAGCGACATCCACGACACGCCTTGCGTTGTGGTGTCGATGGCGCTCTTGATCCAACCGCCGCTCGAGGTCTGGCGGATGTAGCGCAGATGGCCGGTCGTGGTGTTGTCGTAGGCAATCGCAAGCCGGCCATTGCCGTCCATGGCCATCGTGGTGTGACGGCCGACATCGTTATTGGAATCGAGGGTTTTGGTGACCCAATCGTTGCCGTCGTGCCGCGCAAGGCGCAGGTCGCCGGAGGCGGCGTTGGAGCTCTTGAAGTAGTAGCTGATCACCGGGGCGCCGTCGCGGTCGAAGACGAGCGACGGGTAGAGCCCGGTGATGCCGCGCGTGTCGATGCGCGAGATACTCCAGTCGTCCCCGTCGTAGCGGGCGAACTTCAGGTCGCCGACGAGCGCATCAAAATACGCGACGGCCGGGCGTCCATTCTCATCCAGCGCCATGGACGAGTAGTTGCCCACGTCCGCGTCGCTGCTGTCGATGATCTGCGCCTGTGACCAGCCGCCGTCGGTGGCGCGGATGACATGCTCGAGCGTGCGCTTGGCGGCGTGGTAGTAAACCACGTGCAGCACGCCGTCCTCGTCGTAGGCCAGCGAGCTGTCGTTGCCGTCGGTCACGAGCGCATCGGACGAGCCGAGCGAGCCGCCCTTGCGATCAAACGTCAGCTCCAGTGCGTGCTCGAGGTGAAGGCGCTGGTACACGAGGTCGGTGGTGGCGCCGAACTCGTCGTCGCCGTCCTGGGTGTCGACCGCGCTGACGCGCAGTATCGAGCGAATGTCGGGGAGGCGCAGGCTCGCGTCCGCCTGCCGCATCAGGGCGACCGTGCCTGCGACGAACGGGGCGGCGTAGCTCGTGCCGCTGGCGAACCGGAAGTCACTGGTGGTCGCATCCCGGTCGTTCAGTGCGGTGGTGGCGATATCGGCGCCGGGCGCGAGCAGATCAAGGTCTTCCGACCGCTCGGTAAACTCTGCAACCGTGCCGAACTCGTCAATCGCGCCCACTGAGTAGACGCTGGGATCAGCCGCGGGATACTGAATGCCCGCGGGATTCGATACGCCGTTGTTGCCGCTGGATGCGACGGTGAACACGCCCGCAGACTTCAGCGTTTTCAGTTCATCGCCGAAGATAGGCGAGACCTCGGCGTCAGCGAAGGTGCCGTAGCCGAATGAGATGTTGACGATCGTGATGCCCAGCGACTTGCGCCTGGCAATGATCCATTTGAGGGCTTCCTCGATACGGTCGTCGGGGACGGGCTCGTTGGCCTCATCAATGCGCAGCGCGACGAGCTTCGCTTCAGGCGCGATGCCGCGGTACGAGCGTCCGTTGTGGACGAAAGCATCAGCCGCGATCACACCGGCCACGCCCGTGCCGTGGCCGTAGGTGTCCATTGGGTCAGCGTCGCGATCGACGAAGTCGTAGCCGTCGATGACCTTCTTGCCGGCGCCGAATCCGCCGCCCAGGGCAGGATGGGTGTAATCGATACCGGTGTCGATGACCGCGATCGTCTGGCCCTTGCCGGTGAGGGAGGCGTAGCGGTCGGCGGCATCATCCTGGCCGATCAATTGCGGAATGGTTCCCCAGGCCTCAGCCGAGAACAGCCGGCGAGGCTCGAGCAGCTCAACTGGCGAAGTAGGAAATCGGTGGCACGTCGAAACAGACATTGTCTCTTCCCAGGCGAAGGGCGGACTAGGCGGCCGGGCCTGAAAGCCACGCCGCATCAGCGGGAATTCACCTGAATATAGGACGCGGGTCAGGGGTCACAACGGGACAACTTGGCAGAAGGTTCGAGCAATATGCGGAAGCGCAGGAACGGGGCAACGGCCTCGATGCCATACCTGAGCCGGAGCCTAGCAGCACAGGGCAACGTGTCTACGCGAAGAAGGTGAAATGTTGAAAAATTGTGCTGATCAGCCCGCTGCGGTGGAAGGTTGCGATGGAAAACCGGCAGGTCCCAAGTCGTGCACAGGGCTAAAGCTCTGCGTCTGAGGCGTCGAACAGGATGAAACCGTTCTTGCGCTGCGCGTCCGCCCGGGCGAACCTCGGAGCTTGCGCGACGCATGATTGTAGTCTGCCGTGCTCTGGTTGGTTCGTGGTGCGCGGGCGGGTTATACTCGCATCCCGCGACGCGGTCGGGGGTTGCCGCGGGTCTTGAGGTGATGACTGGTCGGAACTCGATGCTCACCCCTTTGTTTGGCCAAACTCTCGCGCAGATCCCCACCAGCGCCGTCTCCGCCGACGACGTTCTCTCGCCGTACATCTACGTTTTCTACGCCGCCTTCGTGGTCAGCTTCATCTTCACGCCGGTGATGCGCACGATCGCGATCTACTACAACATCATCGATGAGCCCGATGCGATCCGTAAGATGCACAACACCCCGGTAGCCTATCTCGGCGGGGTGGCTGTCTTCCTGGGATGGATGGCGGGGCTGGCGCTGAGCCAGTTCCTCAGCCTGCACCGCAGTGAGCCGGGACTCCTTCCGTACGTGCACGTGCGGTTCAGCATCGTTCTGGGCGCGTGCGTCATCGTCATTCTCGGGCTGTGGGACGACATCCGGCGGATCAACCCGTGGATGAAGATTGGCGGCCAGGTGTTCGCTGCGGTGTGCCTGCTGATTGAAGGGGTGGGGGTGAATTGCGCAGCGCCGCTGCTGGCGCCTCTGGGGGCTCGGATTCAGCATCACCTGGGGCCGCAACTGCTTTCGTCGCTGGGGCTGGCGGCTCAGCCGCTCCCGCTGTTTCCGGAGCCTTTCGTCATAGCCGTCAGCAGCGTGATGGTCATCGCGCTCGTCGTGTTCTGCTGCAATGCAACAAACCTGATGGACGGCCTCGACGGACTGTGCGGCGGCGTGACGGCGATCATCGCGGCGGGGTTCCTTTTCCTCGCCGTGCACATGGCCATGTACGGCGGGGGGATCAACAGCAACTGGGACGCGTTGCGCGTCGTCCTCGGGCTGGCGCTGCTCGGGGCACTGCTGGGTTTCATCCCGTACAACTTTAATCCCGCGTCCATCTTCATGGGCGACACGGGGAGCATGTTCCTCGGCTTCGCGTGCGCCACCACCCTAATCCTGATGGCGCAGGAGCGCCCGAAGTGGTTCCTCGCGTCGATGGTGATCTTCGCGCTTCCGGTGCTCGATACGATTCTTGCCTTCGCGCGGCGCTACGTGAACGGTCGGCCCGTCTTCAGTCCCGACAAGTTTCACTTCCACCACCAGCTCGTCGCCCGGGGCTTCAGCGTGAAGCAGACAGTGATCATCAGCTATGGGTTGGCCATTGCGTTCGCACTGCTGGGGGTGACGATTGTGTTCATGCGAACCCGCTACGCGGTGGCGGTGTACCTGGTGGTGTTCGGATCCATCATCGTGGCGGCTTACAAGATGGGCATGGTGCACGAGAAGCCGCGCGTGGTGACGCGGAACCCGCTCGATGCCGATGACCTGAGCAGCGCCGCCCAGCGGATCGACTCCAGCACGGTGCTGGAAGTGCGCGAGCGTGCGGGTATGGATGAGCTCGGCGAACGCGTACCAGGCGCGGCGGGGTGGATCGAGCGCGAGCGGCAGGAAGTGCCTTGACGCGCATAGCGGCTACGCCCCGTCCGATAATGGAAAATCGGACGGCTTTTGATACGGTCGCGGCTTCTGTGGGTGCTCCAAACCCCGCGGGCGTGGTAGGTAGGAATATACGCGGGGTTTGTTCCGATGTAAGCAGTGAGCTGGAGGTCTGGCGGTCGTTCGTGCACGACCGGCTGGTTCTCCGACCGCTTAAGCACCGGCAATGCGGGTTCTGACAGGCCGCTGATTTGGCAGACCACCAAGAGGGTAAATCATGGACGTTACGATCATCGGTTGCGGTTACGTCGGCCTCGTCACGGGCACCTGCCTGGCCAGTGTCGGCCATACCGTGCGCGGCGTGGAAAAAGACCTGCGCAAGCTCAAGACGCTTCAGGACGGCCACTGCCCGATCTTCGAGCCCGGTCTGCAGGAACTGATGCAGGAGAATTATGCCTCCGGCCAGCTGCAATTCACCAGCGACGTGAAGGCGGCGGTGAAGGACGCGGAGATCGTCTTCCTGTGCGTCGGCACGCCGCCCAAGCCTGACGGCACGGTCGACATGAGCTACCTTGAAGCCGCCGGCAAGGAAGTGTGCGACGCGCTGGCCGAAAACAACAGCGACTACATGGTGACGATCATCGTGAAGTCAACCGTGCCCGCCGGCACCAACCGCAAGCTTTACAACTTTCTCAAGACACAGACCAAGGCGCACGTGCAGGTGGTTTCCAACCCCGAGTTCCTCAAGGAAGGCACGGCTGTCCAGGACTGCCTCAATCCCGACCGCATCGTTGTCGGCGGCGAGAGCCCCGAGGCCTTCCGCATGATGCGCCGGCTGTATGACCCGCTGATCAAGAGTGAAGAGAACTTCCTCACGATGAACTGGGAATCATCGGAGCTGACGAAGTACGCAGCCAACAGCATGCTGGCGGCGCGCATCTCGTTCATGAATGAGATGACGATTCTCTGCGAAGCCTATGGCGCCGATGTCGAGGATATCCGCAAGGGGATCGGCAGCGACAGCCGGATCGGCCCGGCGTTCCTCCGCGCCGGGTGCGGGTATGGCGGCAGCTGCTTCCCGAAGGACGTGGCGGCGATGGAGCACATCTCCAAGGCCATTGGCCATGACAATCTGTTCGTCAACGCGATCCAGACGGTGAACAAGAACCAGAAGAAGCGTTTTGCTGACAAGATCGAGGCCAAGCTCGGGCGCCCGATTACCGGGGCGACGATCGCGGTGTGGGGGCTGGCTTTCAAGGCCGACACGGACGACATCCGCGAGTCGGCGGCAATCGACGTGATTCAGTACCTGCTCGAGAAAGGCGCTCACGTGAAGGCGCACGACTATAAGGGCATGGAGAACATGAAGGGGGTGTTCAAGGACGCCGTCGAGTGGTGCCACGACCCCGTGACGGCCGCCGCTGGCGCCGACGCGGTCGCGCTGCTGACCGATTGGCCGCAGTACACGACGCTGCCGTTCCGCAAAATCGCGGCGACGATGAACGCGCCGATCATCTTCGACGGCCGCAACTGCCTGCAGCGCGACGTGATGCGCGAGACCGGCTTCCAGTACTACCCGATGGGGCGACCGGCGGTCGAAAATGCGCTGCGGCTGAAGTCGCGCGTGTAACATGCGCGCGGCGATCGTCATCCCCCCGCCAAATGAAGAAGCCCCGGCACCGCTGCCGGGGCTTCTCGTTTGATTGCGTCCGCGTGATGAGGTTCGGCGGGTTCTCAGACGGCCAACCGAAGAATCTGTGCCGAGCGGATGACCTGCAGATTGGTCATCACGGGGAACAGGTTTGCGTCGAGCCGCTCGATCAGCTCCTGGTTGAAGACCGGCGTGTTGACGCCGGGGGTGAACGCGCCGATGTAGTCGTCGACGGTCTGGTTGGCCGGAGATTCTCCGTTGACGCCGCCGCGGGCCTCGTACTGCCGGCGGAGGTAGTTCTCGTAGCTGGTGTACTGGCCGCCGGGGACCAGCTTTCCGAACGGGAACACGCCGCGGTTGGCGTGCAGGATCGGCCCCTGGAGCAGCCCGTCCACGGGGAACAGCGATCGGCCGGAGTTGAGCAACGCGATCTGGTTCGTGTTGAGCACCTTGACCAGCGACGTGCCCTCGGAGGTGATATCCGGATTGATGTCGATCTGCTGCGCGTAGACGATGTCGCCGATGAGATTGCCGACGATCTCTTCCTGATTGGTGAACTTTTTGTCCTGGTGAACCGACTCGTGCGCCAGGGTCGCCGACAGCGCCGCGAAATGCTCGCCGCTGAACGTCGGCTTGATGCGGATCTCCAGCCGATTCTGTGACGTTACGGTGGTCTCTGCGATGACGGCCGCCGCCGACGTCGGGGCGAAGTCGATGAACGTGTAGGGCTTGCCGGTTGTGTTGGCCGTGCCGAGGAACACGTTGATGGCGCCTTCGGCCAATGTCCCATGCAGCGACGCGATGGCGGCGCGCAGGTTGTGGTTCGGGATCCGGATGCGGTGATCGGCGTTGTTGTACAGGTCGAGCGCCGCGTTCCGCTGTGCCGTGCTGATCGTGCCACGGGCCACCTTTGCGTCGAGGAAGGCGGTGAGGTCGGCGGTGACGGTGGCATCGGACGGGTTGCCGTCGGCGACGATCTCGGGACTGGCGCCGGTGTACATGCTGGAGTGGAAGAAGTTCGCGTCCGTCGGCCGAAACGCGCGGCAGGCCAGCGTGAAGCGGTCCTTCGTCAGCCCCTTCGGTGATCGCACCGTGAGGTCTTCCGGCACGGGCGAGCCGTCCGAGCGGTTCGTCAGGGCGCCTTCGTAGAAGAAGATGTTCCCGCCCATGCGCATCATGCGATCCGTCGTGACCTCGATAATGCCGTAATCGCCCTCGTTGTGCTCGATCACCCGTGCGTCGAGCACGTTGATGATGATCTTCTTCTGCATGGCCGGCGTCAGCGGGTTTGCGCGGGGCCTGAGCGTGTCGTAGGCGTAGCCGCGCACCTGGATCTTGCTGGCGTCGGCGATGTCGACCTTCTCCGTCGTCGGGATGCGCAGGACCGACTGGTTGATCATCACGCCGTCCACCGACACGTGGCGGACGCGGATGTTCTGGTCAACCACCTGTGCCGCCAGCAGCTCGCGCTTCTCGAGCGACTCGAGTACGGCGGGACGAGCGGGAGCGGAATCCGAGCGGTCGTACGATGCGTTTGGCATTTCTCTCCTCTGCAAAGATAGATGGCTGGTGAGGGTTATAACGGCGGACGTACGCTCTGCAAGGGCGATATGCGCGGCCGGGGAAAAAAGTCACCTGCTGCACCCTGTGCGCCGGCTTTTCGCAAGGTCCGAGAACTGCACTCAACCCAGGCCGGATATCCTGTCGATAAATCGGACGATGCGTCGATTCGCCCCGATCTCCAGCCTGCAAAAGTGCTTAGCCTCCGCCTCGGCGCGCATCACCAGACCGGGGCCCACTCCCGGGCCCACTCCCGCTGCCAGGGCCACGGTGGACGAGCAGGACCTGCTCGGCAGAAAGCCGGTGAACCTCGACACCCCGGAACTCCAGCGGTTTCTGGCGGGGAAAGTGGTGCTCGTGACCGGGGCCGGCGGGAGCATCGGCTCGGAGATCTGCCGCCAAAGCATGAAGTTCTGCCCCAGGCGACTGGTTCTCGTCGAGCGCGCGGAAAACGCGCTGTTTGAGATCGACCGCGAGCTGCGCCAGCAGTGGCTGGGCGCCGACATCCGCCCGTGCGTCGCGGATATCTGCGATGCCGTCCGCATCGGCGAAGTGTTCAACACCGAGCGCCCCGACGTCGTCTTTCATGCCGCCGCCCACAAGCACGTCCCGATGATGGAGCTGAACCCGGGCGAAGCGGTGAAGAACAACGTCTTCGGGACAAAAACAGTCGCCGACGCCGCCCGCGCAGCGCGCTGCGATGCGTTCGTCCTGGTCAGCACGGACAAGGCGGTCAATCCAACGAACGTGATGGGCGCGACGAAGCGATGTGCGGAGTTGTATGTGCAGAGTCTGAATGCAGAGAAGCCAGCAGCCAGAAGCCAGAAGCCACCCCATTCCGGCTCCTGGCTTGTGGCTTCTGGCTCCTCCTCCGCCCGCTTCGTCGCCGTTCGCTTCGGCAACGTCCTGGGCTCTTCGGGCAGCGTCGTCCCGATCTTCAGGCAGCAGATCGCCATGGGCGGGCCGGTCACAGTTACGCACCCGGATATGCGCCGCTACTTCATGACCATCCCCGAAGCCAGCCAGCTGGTGATGCAGGCGGGGGCGATCGGAAAGGGCGGCGAGATTTTCGTGCTCGACATGGGCGAGCCCATTCGAATCCTCGAGCTGGCCGAAGAGATGATCCGCCGCAGCGGCTTGCGTATCGGCGAAGACATTGTCATCCGGTTCAGCGGCATCCGCCCTGGCGAGAAGCTGTATGAGGAACTGGCCAACGACGATGAGCAGACGCGCTCGACATCCCACGCGAAGATCCGAGTGTGGGAGCTGCCGCCGGCCAGGGAAGCGCAGGTGATGCGAATGCTGGACCTGCTGAGCGCCGTGACGGATGCGCCGCGCGACGAGGTTGTGCGCGCTCTGCGCCAGGTCGTCGTTGAATACCGGCCCGAGGTTACGGACGCATCCGCTTCTGAGCAACCGGAGCCTCCTCCCCTGCGCCTCGTCCCTGCGCACCGCGCCGCGTAACCAGTCGAGGTCCATCCGGTGCGGTATGGCACGGGGTTGTGGGCCGGCCAAAAGTCTCCGTTGCCTCCGCCAAAGACGGTCCACTGTCCCATAACGCTCAAGTTTTCCAGCGCCCCCCGACGATGAATTCAAGCAGGGATCACGAGCAATCCCATGTCAGGGCACGCGGCCAATGGAATGGCCGGGATAGCAGCCAAGGAAGGTCTGCAATGCGAACAATCGCGATCATCAATCAAAAAGGCGGCTGCGGGAAAACGACGACGAGCATCAATCTCGCCGCCTGTCTCGCGCGCCTCGGGCAAAAGACGCTCCTGGTCGACATGGACCCGCAGGGCCATTGCGGTGTCGGGCTGGCGGTGCCTGAAGAGCAGATCGAGCGCACGATCTATGATGCGCTGATCGAAGAAAACGACGGCAATGTCGCGAAGGTCAGCGAAGTCGTCTGGCAGATCGCCAGCGACTTCGATCTCGCGCCATCGAACATCAAGCTTGCGGCGTTCGAGCAGGTATTCGCTGGACGGGTTGGCCGGGAGGACCGCCTGAAAGTCGCGCTCGACGCGGTCGGCAACAAGTACCAGTGGGCCATCCTCGACTGTCCGCCGAGCGTCGGCTTGCTGACTTTCAACGCGCTGCGCGCCTGCGACGAAGTGATCGTGCCCGTCGAAACCGGGTTCTTCAGCCTGCACGGCCTGACGAAGATGATGGAAACGCTGGAGATGATGAAGGACCGTTGCAGCAACGAGATCCTCATCCGCGTGCTCCCGACGCTCTATGACACGCGCACGAAGCTCGCCCGCGAGGTCCTCTCGGAGCTGCGCAACAAGTTCCGCCAGTACCTGATGGAGAGCACGGTCAACTTTAACACGAAACTCAAGGAAGCCGCCAGTTTCGGCCAGCCGATCACGGAATACGACCCCGGCTCGCGAGGGTACAAGGATTTCGTCAACCTCGCCCGCGAGCTGATGGGCCACCGCCCCACTGAGCTCGAGGCGACGCCCAGCGAACGCTTGAGCCGTCCGGCCGAGCTCGTGCAGCGGGCTAAACAGCTGGCGCAGCTCACCAATTTCCAGTTTGGCCGCAACACCATCCCGACTCAGCCGGTTCCCCAGCCGCAGGCGCAGCCCGCGGAGGTGGCGGCTGCGGCGGCGGTGACGGCCCAGCACCTCGAGACCCCGGCCATCGCGCCGCGCATCGCCGAAGTGGAAGCCACCCAGGCGCCCGCCGCACAACAGCAACCGAAGACGACGGCTCAGAAGATCGACGAGTTCTACGGCGTCAAGCAGGTCGGCGATGAAGTCGTCTTCGCAGCCAAGTTCGCCGACGCCCGAAAGGTGCTGATCGCGGGCGATTTCAACAACTGGCAGCCCACCTCCACGCCGATGCACACCAACGGCACCCCGGGGCACTGGGTGATGAAGCTCCCGCTCGCGCCCGGGCGATATCGCTACCGCCTCGTCGTGGATGGAAAGTGGATGACGGACCCGAACAACCAGTACGTCGAGACCAACCAGTTCGGCGAGCTGAATAATGTGGTCGAAGTGGCATAAGCGCGCAACAGTGGCATGGGCGTCCCACCCATGCTCTTCCGCTATTCTTTCGAAAAGACCATGGGCGAGACGCCCATGCCACTGGAACAGTAACCATGCCTGATCACGAACCGAAATCGAGCCGCCCGTTGAGTGAGATCAGCCACCTGTTCCTCAGCAGCATCCGGGACGCCGCGAGCAACGGGCAGCCGAAGCCGCAACGCACGCCGCCCGCCTCTTGCTTCCAGAAGCCGAACGTGAGCATGGACCTCACGCCCGAGGAGTTCGCGCAGGTGTTCGTCGCCGAGGCCGCAGCCGATGGCACGCCCGCCCAGCACCTCGAGCAGGAGCGGATCGCGCCGGTCAGCGCCGTCATTGGGGCACACCTGAACGGAAAGCAGTTCGACCGCGTCAAGCAATTCGCCCGGCACATTGCCGCGCCGCGCAAGCGGATCGGGCTGATCGAGGCCGACGCTTCCGAGTTCCGCCTCATGTGCTTTGATGGAACCATCGGCGCAACCAACGGTGAAGTCGAGACGGCCGCCTCCGAATCGTACGATCCGCGCCGGATGGCCGAGGCCATTAACGAATTGAACTGGGACGTCGATCGCTGGCTGCTGTTCCTGCCCAACCCGCGCGTGCCCGAAGCCCGCCTGTTGCTCCGGGAAGTGAGCGAGTGGGTGCTGCTCAGCACCTGCGACCACGACGGCGTCGTCTCCTGCTACCGCACGCTCAAAGGCCTCACCGATACGCGCTTGCCCGCGGATCGGTTGGTTCCCCGGCCGAACTTGTCGCTGGCGCTACTCGACGCTGCGGATCGTGACTCGGCGGAAAAGGTCTTCCGCAAGCTCGCCAGCGTCTGTCAGCAGTTCCTTGACTGGCCGCTCACGTCGCAGGTGATGATCCGCCCGGCCTATGAGGTGGCGGAGCACCTGGTGGTCTGCTGCCGCCCGACGCGCGACAAGGGGCAGATTGGCACGGCCCCGCAGTGGGAAATAATCGGCGAGTTTCTCGCCCGCGCCAGAGCATCACGAGCCGCCGCGGCGCCCGCGCCGGAGGCGATGAACCAAGCGGAGCACGACGAACAGATGAGCGATGAAGCCGCCGAGCCAGTGCTGCTCGAAACGCCGCACACGATCCCCGCCGAGCTGGCACAGGAGCAAGAGGAGCCGATGCGTATTACTCCGCCGCCGCAGCCACGGCTGGCCACTGAAATGGAATCGAACCCGCACGTACCCGCGACGACGTTGATGATGACGACGAGCGACGACGTGATCGATCTGGCCGGCGACGAGGCGGTGCTGTCGGCAATCCTGCGCCACCGCAGCAGCGAGTGGGTCGAGTGCCCGATCGTCCCGCCGATGTGCGACAAGGCGAAGCTCGCCGTCGGCCGCGACCGGCGCATCGTCCTGATCGGCGAAGCCGGCCACGGCCTGACCGACCTTCGCGCCATCGGCCGCGCCTACCAGTGGCTCATCGAAAATCGCAACCTGATCGCGATGGCCGTCCCGCAGCTCTCGATCGACGCGCACGCCATGCCGCAACTAAGCCTGCTCGTCGACCGCGCCGACTCCAGCGCCGCCACGCTCCAACCAATGCTCCAGAACGACAACATCACCATCGAGACCTACCGAAAGCTCAGATGGGGCGGGAAGACCGGCCTGCTGCTGGAAGCGGCGTAGCAAGCGCGGTGTCGCCGCGATGGCGACGGCGTATAATCGCTCCTGAGGAGAGCGACATGTCCACGACCCCCGCCGCCCGATCGCCTTTCGAGCTGCCCAACGATCATCCCTGGCCTCCGCCGCGCATGACGGAAGAGGAATTCCTGCCATGGTGCGACGAGGACATCCGCGCTCAATGGGTGGACGGGGGAAGTTGTCGTGATGTCACCGACGAACAACGAGCATATCGATCTCAATGATTGGCTCACAGGAGTACGCATCGACGCGGCGATCGCATCGGTCGTCCTGGCGGGCTTTTTCATCCGCCCGTCCTGGCTCTGGCGCGAAAAGCGCATCGGTATCGTGACCGCACTGCGTGAACTGGGCGTGGTATGAGCGAGCACGACAAGTCAACCCGCGAGATCCCCGCCGAATGGCTGGCTGAGTTTGAAGCCGCCGCGCGCCGCCCGCTGGAGCAGCGACTTCGATACGCGTTCCTTAAAATCTATAAACCCGTTCTCGACGACGCGCCGTTTCGCACGTTCGACACGATGGAACAGTATCGTCAGTGGTGCGAAGCGAACCTTCCCGACTGGCTGGGACATGGCCGCGTTTGAGTACCGCCAAGCGCAGGAGATCCGCGACGCCTTTGCGCGTCACGCGGTCCGCTATCTCTTCAGCTTTATGCCAGATGCGCCCACAACGCCATGTGCGAGCGGCACAGCGAGCAGGGGCGCGTGACGCCGAGGCAGTGCGTCTCGGGGCCGCTCATTCGGCGTTCTCCGGCGGGGGCGGGGCGAGGTCTTCGACTTCGCCGCCTTCGGACGCGCCCTCGAAATCCATCAGGAAGTGGATGCTCTTCATGCGCTCCTCGCCCACGCGCTTGCGGAGCAGGTGCCGCGCTTTGCGGATGCCCGTGCGTCGCGACACGTGCATGACGACGATGTGCTGGTTTCTCAGCCGTGCGAGCAGGTCGACGAATTGGTCGACGTGCAGGTGCCGGCCGTGCTTGGCCTTGGCCTTGTGATCCGACTCGAAGAATGTGCACTCGGTGATGAGGATCTCGGCGTTCACCACATCGGGCTGCTCGAAGACGGCGCCGGCGGCGGTGTCGCCGGTGAACGTGACGAGCGGGACTTCGATGCGGTACTGAATCTCGACGCCGTGCTTCTTCAGCTCGACGAGCTCCGGTCCCGGGCGGCCGAGGTACTCCGGCTTGAGCTTTTCGCGCACGCTGACCAGCGCATATCCCAGGCTCGGGCCACCGTGATGCGTGGCGAATGCGCGGATGACGAAATCCCGCCGCACCTCGTGCGTCTGTCCCGCCGTCATCGGAACGAGCTTGTACGGCGTGCCCTGCCGCTCGACGTCGCGCCACGTGCGCAGCAGCCGGTCGACCCCGGGTGACAGCTCCTGCGGCAGCAGCACCACCCCCGGCTTCATCCCCTGGAAATACCGCTGCGAGAGGTAGTAGGGCAGGCCGGCCAGGTGGTCCATGTGCGCGTGCGAGAGGCACACGATGTCGCTCGTCAGCGCAAAGTACGGACAGCGGCCGATGTCGAAGCAGACGTTCAGCTCGGGGATCTGGCAGACCGTCTCCTCGCCGGCGACGCTGTAGCCGATCAGGTGGAGCTGGTTCAGGCCAATCCTGGCGAAGCGCTGGACGAGGATCTGCTTGTCGAGTTTGTCCGGCGCCGGCTGTTGTGACTGCTCTGCCATCGGGGCGAATCGTACGGGTGACGCCGCGCGGGGCAAGGGGCGGGGCGGTATCATGGCGAGCGGCCCGATCGGTCGTGTCGCACGCGCAAAGACGTGGAGAGGAGCTTGAATCGATGAATCGACGGGAGTTCCTGACGTGGTGCTCGGTGGCGACGGCGCCGCTGGTGGTTCCGAGGGCCTTGGCTTTTGGGGATCAAGCCATTGCGTCCGCGACGCCGCAAGCGGCGCAGGCGGCGGTGGAGGGGTATTTCCTGCGGATTCTGGACGGCTTCCTGCGCAACGCGGTGCGGACCGCGCCGGGATTCGCGGTCTGCGACTTCCCGGAGGGCACGATCGTCAAGTCGTGCCAGACGCCGTCGAACCATGGGTACGTCTCCGTTGCGCGCATGCTGCCGGCGATGACGGAGTGGATCGCGGCGAAGAAGCAGCCGGCGACATTCGCGGCGGGGGAGCAGACGCTGTCGCTGGAGGACGTCTGTCTCCAGATCTTCCAGAACGCGTTCGACCCGAGCCACCCGCACTACTGGGGTGAGCCGCCGAAGAACAAGCCGACGCAGCGGACGGTCGAGTCGGCGCTCGTCGCGACTGCGATCACGCGGCTGGGCAACGACTTCGTCGCCAAGCTCACGCCGCGGCAGCGGACGAACGTACAGAATTGGCTGGCGAGCTGCACGATCATCCCCGAGCGCAGGAACAACCATGCGTGGTTTACCGCTCTGAACCAGGCGGCGCGTCTGGAGCTCTCGCGCACGTTCCCGGAATTCAAGGGCGACGAGCAGTGGATGCTGGCCGACCTGGCGGCGATGAACGCGCTGGCGCCGGTCGGCGACGACGGCTGGTACAGTGACCATCCCGACCAGCCCGTCTTCGACTACTACAACTTCTGGACCTTCGGCAACTTTCCGCTGTTCTGGAGCCGCGTCATCGGCCACCGCTATCCGGAGTGGGACGCGATCTTCAAGCGCCGCGTCAAGCAGTTCCTCACCAAGGCCCCGTACTTCTTTGCCAGCAACGGCGCGATCCCGCTGTATGGGCGCTCGCTGAGCTATCGGTGGGACGTGCTCTCGCCGCTGGTGCTCGGCTACGAGATGGGCCTCTGGCCGCATTCGCCGGGGCTGCTGAAGAAGATCGTGCGCACGAATCTGGCGTGGTGGTGGGAGATGGGGGCATACGACGAAAAGCTTGGAAAGCTCCGCGAAACACTCACGCCCGAGGGCACGCCCGACGTCACCGAAGCCTACATCGATAACGGCCACCCGTACTGGTGCATGCAGGCGTTCAGCATGTTCGCGATCCCGGCAAACGATCCGTTCTGGATGGCCGAGGAAGAGCCGCTGCCGGTCGAGAAAGGCGATTACGTCGTCCGTTTCGAAGGGCCGAAGATGCTCGTCACCGGCACGAAACAGTCTGGTCAGGTGAAATGGGCGCTGGCGCACAACTTCATGCGTCGCGAGTACTACCGCGACAAGTATGTAAAATTCGTCGCCTCCAGCCATTTTCCCCTCAACGTGATCCAGATCAAGGGTCGCGCGCCGTGGGATCAGGCGCTGGTCATTCGCGAAAAGGCCACGGGGGTGACCGTCGGCCGCAGCGGGATCGCGGGGGGACAGCTGACCGATGACGGCTTTACCACGCAGTGGTCGATCACCATCAACGACAAGACGTTCGACATCACGACAACGGTTCGCCTGATCGGAGAGTTCGAGCACCGCAAGCACGAGATCGTCACGCCGGAGGGCGTCGAAGCCGGGGCATATGAGGTGATCGAGGGATCTTACGCGCTGGGGTTGAACGATGACGGCACGTTCAAAGATGCCAAGCTCGAAGGTGGCCGGTCCATCACGGCTCCGGACGGCTCCCTCGTCGCCGGCTGGACCGTCAGCGGATACGACCTCCCTCAGATCGCCGAATCGTTCGAGGAGACGAAGCAGACGCGCGTGAACATCGTCCATCCGCGGATGGCGACCCTCACCTTCGTCGCCCCGATCAACGGCCCGCGCACGAAGGTCGCCTGCCTGACCTACGCCAGCCCCAAGCCGATGCCGGCGGTGGAGATCGCCAAGCGCGCGGCGGAGCTGCGATCGTCCAGGTGAAACTGATTGACAACCCTACATTGTAGGACATACTGTGCCCGTGAGGCTCACCCTGGCGCAGACCGCAGTGTTTGCCTCACTCTGGAAGCATTGGCATCTGAAATGATGATGATCTTCGTGCGCTGGAGCGACAGGTTATGGCCAACCCGCTGGCCGGCAAATTGATGCTCAGGCAAAAGTGGCGCGTATCGCGTCTGCTACTTCTACTTTCCAGCCCATGAAATCGTCTGTTTTGTCTTGATTTTTCCAAAGGGCGAGCCGCCGAACCTGACAGCTGAGCAGGAGAAGGCGTGTCGAAGCCTGTCCATTGAGATTAAGCAGGCGTTGGAGGACCTTTGACCGGACCTGGCTCCGCACGAAGAGGACGCGACCATGCGCAAACCGACGAAAGAGAATGTGGGTGACCTTCTGGTGCAAAGCCTGAGCGAACTCCGCGACAGCCTCCACGGCCGGCCCGGAAAGCTGACGATGAAGACCGTGGAAATTTCCGACCCACCTCATTTCAGCGCAGCCGCGGTGCATAAGCTCCGCGACCGGCTGGGCCTCAGTCAGGCCCTTTTCGCCAAGTTGTTGGCTATTTCACGGAAACTCGTGGAGGCGTGGGAGGCGGGAACGCGCACGCCTTCCCCGATGGCGTGCCGACTGCTCGATGCCATTTCCAGAAATCCATCGACCTACGTGCGACGCCGTCGCCGCGTCGCGTGATGGCGCAGTCGGTAGGCGAGCAATCGACGAGCATCCGCGCGTCACGCCACGCTGTTCCACGGCGAACCGAATCGCCTCCACCGGGTCCGGGGCATCGATCATGTGATGCTTTTCTTTTCACGCCTCGACGAGTGTCGTCAACACGTCCAGTCGATCGCCAGCGGGCGTGTTGGGACGGGTATTCATGAGGCGGGCGATTTTTTCCAGCGCACTTCGGTAGTCCCGCTCGGATTTTAATTGGCTTGATGTCCGTCATTCAGACATTCTCGACGTTAATGCTGTCATACTGCCGGTGTGGAGGGGGAGAAGAGCCACAGCTCGGCACTGCATAATCGGCTAGTGGGTGTCGATGAATGCTTGGCAATCATTTGGATGTAGGTCGCAGCCATACACGTAGCACACACCACCATCCGCAAGCTGAAGGTCGGGAATGATTTCGCCGAACTGAAAGAGGAATCGCATGGGCTTTCGGCAGATTCGGCAGATGGCTTCGTGCGGCTGCTGAACAAAACCCGGCGTTCCGCCTACGTATGCGATATCTGGTGTCTCCAAATCATAACCGTATACACCGGGACGAAGGAGTTGCGAAATCAAACCCGGCACGTCTCGTGAAAATGTCGACAGTAGCCTGTGCAGCGCCGGCACGTGCTCGTCCAACATCGCCGGTGTCCAAGGATAACCATCATCATCAACTGGTATCCTGATCGCCTCCAAATGAACAAAAGTGAGTTCTTCTGGCGTCGGGATGGCCACATGCTTGCTGGCCGCGGGAGCAGCATAGCTGCGGACGACCTGCTCGTACTCATCGCGCAGGAATACAAGCAGCAGCCGGTCCTGCCAAGTTTCGCCAAGCGTTGGATCGCGGAGCCGAACTTGGAGCAGGAAGTGCCGCGCATCGTCAGGCCAATTTACCTCGGATTCGGCGTAGGGTGCTCCGCCGACATGCGATTCGGCCACTGATTGCGCGTCTGGCACGCGGTCGACATCCAACCTCATGAATGTGCAGGCGCGACGCTCCGCTGCTTCAGCTTCAATCAGCCTGAGCGCTTCCTGGCGCAGCTCCGGTGGAACGCGAGCATAGGCACGACGCGCCCGCATAACCCGGACGTTGTGCGGGATGCATGCCAGGACAAACAGCCCAACGACACCGAGGACGATCGCGACGATCCAGCCAAGCATTTTCGGAAAATTATGCCGAGAATGGCCGCATTACCATCCGCGTCTTCAGCGATAGATCAGGTGCTTCTCCCGCAGCTTCTTGAACTGCTCGACGTCGTCCTTCCACATCTCGGCCACCTGCGCCGGATCTGTGGTCTTCAGCGCTTCGGCGATTTCCTTGTTCTGGAGCAGCCGGACGACCTTGTCGACCTCGAACTTGTCGCCGTGGATCTTGTAGAGGTGGTGGGCGAGTGTGACGCCGCTGCGGACGGGCTCCAGGGTGTTGCGGTCGGTGACGAGGAAGAAGATGCCCTGGCACTTTTGCGTCCCCAGCTTACTGCCCTTGGCGGGGGTGAATTCGATGGGGTAGGTGCGCAGGCCGGGGAGGTTGGCGGCGTTCATGGCGGCGGAGAGCTTCTGGCCGTCGATCCAGGGGGCGCCGATCAGCTCGAACGGCTGGTCCGTTCCGCGGCCGACGGACAGGTTGGTTGCTTCGACGAGGCACACGCCGGGATACAGCGTCGCCTGCGTCAGGTTGCGCATATTTGGAGACGGGTTGACCCACGTTAGGCCCGTCTCGTCCCACCACATGTCGCGCTTCCAGTTTTCCATCTTCACGACGTGCAGGTCGGCGTTGATGCCGCCGTACTCAGTGTTGAACAGCTGCGCGAGCTCGCCGAAGGTCATGCCATGGGCGACCGGAATCCTGCGGAAGGCGGTGAAGCCCAGCTGATCTTCGTCAGCGATCGGCCCGTCGACGTTTTCGCCGGTGATCGGGTTGGGCCGGTCCAGGACGAACATCGCCAGCTTGTGCTTGGCTGCCTCCTCCATGCAGATGCCCATAGTAGCGGAGTAGGTGTAGAAGCGCGCGCCCACGTCCTGAATGTCGAAGACGATCGTGTCGACGCCCTTGAGCATCTCCGCGGTTGGCCGGCGCGTTTGCCCGTAGAGACTCCAGACCTTGAGGCCGGTTTTTTCGTCCACGCCATGGCCGACTTTCTCATCGAGCGTGCCGTACAGCCCGTGCTCGGGCGAGAACAGCGCGACGATCTTCACGCCCTCGGCCTTGCGGAGCAGGTCGATGATGTGATTCCCCTGGCGGTCGCGGGCGGTGTGGTTGGTGACGATTGCGATGTTCTTTCCCTTGAGCGGGGCGAAGTTGTCACGCTTGAGGACGTCCAGCCCGGTGAGGACCTCGGCGGTGGCGCCCTTGGCTTCAGCGCTGGCGTGGGAAGCGAGCGCCAGCGTGATCAATCCAGCAACGAAGAGTGGAACGAGTTCTTTCATGGTCGAGGTCCTGAATGAATGCGGCACGGATTTTCAACCCGTGCACGTGGCCAAAAAGGAGGCATGGGTTGAAAACCCATGCTACGGCAGGGTCATTTCGATTCCGGCTGCGTCGCCGGCGCTTTGCCGAGCAACGCTTCGCCGACGATGGTGGCGACCTTCCGCCGCAGCGGGAGGACGTTGCCTTTGCCGTCGGGATGATTTCGGTTGCTCAGCAGCACGAAATAACAGTCGTTTACCGGATCGACCCACAGCATGGTGCCGGTCCAGCCCGTGTGGCCGAAGGTTGTCGTCTTGTCGAACCGCTCCCCGCGGGCGGAGGAGAATTTGGTGTTGGCGTCGAAGCCGTACGTGCGGCAGTTCGTCTCGTCGTCCATGCAGCGCGGCTTGATCATCTCTTCGACCGTCCTGGCCGACATGATCCGCCGTCCGTCGAGCTCTCCGTTGTTGAGGAGCATGCGGCAGTAGCGCCCGACGTCATCGGCTGTGGAAAAGATGCCGGCGTGGCCGGCGAATCCCCCGAGCTTCTGGGCACGCGGGTCGTGGACCGTTCCGCGGAGCATCTTGCCTTTTGCCTTCTCCGTCGGCGCGACGCGCGAGACCCATGAAGCCGGCGGGAGGTAGGATGTGTCCTTCATACCCAGCGGCTTGAAAATCTCCTCGGCGGCGAACTCATTCAGCGGTTTGCCGCTCACGGCCCGGACCACTTCGCCCAGCACGACGTAACCCATGTCCGTGTAGATGAAATCCCTTCCCGGCTCGTACTTCAGCTTCAGGTTCAGGATCTTCTGGAGCGATTCTTCGGGATCGTCGGTGTAGTCCGACATCGGGTTGTCCGCGATCAACCCGCCGCGGTGGAGCAGCAACTGCTCGATCGTCACCTTCTCCTTGCCATTGCTGCCGAAGGCGGGGAGGTAGTTCGCGACCGGCGCCTTCACATCGATCTTGCCCCGGTCGGCCAGGATCATGATTGAAGTGGCGGTGCCAATGGGCTTGGAGAGCGACGCGAGGTCGAAGATCGTGTCCTCCGTCATCGGCTCGACGGTCGGCTCCACAGAGCGGTTTCCGTATGCCTTGCGGTAAACGGTTTCGTCGCCGCGACCGACGAGCAGCACGGCGCCAGGGATCTGCTTGTCCTCGACTGCCTCGGCGATTTGCGCGTCAACCTGCTGGAGGTGATCCATGTTCACATTCAGCGCGTGACTGGCGTGGGCGAGGCCCGACATCATGAGCGTCGCCGCGACCACGCCGAGAGCCCGTTCACTGAGCGATCTTCGTGTCATGCCGACTACTTTACGTCGGGCACGTTAAAAATGCGACGCGCTGCGGCAGCTCCGCGCGACACTGAAGGCGAGCAGGGGCGGCTTTACTTCACGCTCCATCCCACCGGCTGCGTCCACGCCTGCTCGGTCTGGCCGTCGAATGTCGGCCGGGGGTGCGGCTTGGTCGATGTGATCACGGCACGGACATACAGCTCCTCTCCCGTCAGCTTGTACCTCGGTTTTTGGCCCTCGATCGTGGCGAAGGTCTTCCCGATCTCGTCTTTGTAGCGCCCCGTTGCATGCACCGGCTTGCCGTCCTTGCCGAGCACCGGCGTGCTGCTCAGGTCGTGCTTAATCGGCGTCCCGATGAAGGCGGTCTTGTATGTGGCGCCGTCTTCCGGCTGAATGTCGATCTCTATTGTCTTGTTTTCCGCATCGTAACGCACATCGTCGAGGCTAACCCCGCTGGATGCATAGAAGTCGCCCTTCTTGATCGCCCGGATCAGCGACTCGGGGGTCAGATAGCGCGATCGGACCATGATCCACCCGCGGCCGGGGATGCTGCGGCGCTGGCCTTCTGTGTTGTAGTGGTGGCTGTCATCGGTCCCCAGCCCGTACAGCGGCGGGGCGTTGAGCTTCGCCAGCCGGATGGTGTTGGCGATGTCCCACAGCTTCTCCATTGACGCGTGCAGCTCGTCGCCGGGGTAGTTGATGCCGGGGTGCCCGTTGAAGATCTCGAAGAACTGGTCCGAGACGGCGTGCGCCACGTCCTCGGCGGTCACGGCGTATTGGAAGTTCGGGTGGTTCAGGTGCGGGAGCATCGCCTGTCCCGTGCGCGCCTGCTGCTCGTGCACCGCTTTGAGGTTGTTATCGATCATTTCGCTGATGGTCGTGCCGCCCTGCGGCTGAATGACCTCGACGATGTTCGTCGCGTTCAGGTGAATCGGGCGGTTGCGCTCCTTTCCCGTTTCATCTGCGTACGTGAAGCGGTCGGAAATCTCCTCGCCGGGAATCATCAGGAAGCTGCCGGGCTCTTCAACGAGGGTGCGGAACTCGCTGAATGGCTTCAAGCGGACCTCGAGCGGCAAGCCGCTTTCACCCGTGCCGCGCGTCTCGATCCAGTTGGGGCCGAAGCGAGCGAAATAACGCTCGTACATCAGCTTCATCTCCGGGCGCTTGGAGCCGACCACCGGCACCCACTTCTGGCCCTGGGCGAAGATGTTGTGTTCGGAGAGGGCCAGGAAGTGATAGCCGCGCTCGCGGTACCACTCGGCGACCATCTCCGGGAAGTCGTTTCCGTCGCTCCAGAGCGTGTGCGTGTGCAGGTTGCCCTTCCACCAGCGCGGCGGCGCGTCGGCGGGAATCGGTTCGGCGGCTTGGGCGAAGGAACAGGCGAAGAAGAGAGCGAGGAAAGCGACTGAATACTTCGTGGCCGTCACCGGTTGCTCCAGATGGTGTGGGGTTCGATGACAATGTCGGCCGTCGCGCCCGCCAAGTCAATCGTCACGGCAGTCGGCCTGTCGCTGGCGTTGAAGATGAACACCTGCTCCCCGCGGCGGCAGGTCATGAGGACGTCCAGCTTGCCGTCGACGCCTTTCATGCCGGCGACAATCTCACCGATCTGCCTGAGCCATGCACCGTTCGGATTGATTGCCGGCACGTGCAGCGCCTCGCCTTGGATGTTCGTCCGCATGTCGATGCGCGAGAGTCCCGCGAGGTTCTTCATGGGCTTGTGGCCGACGAGCACGAGCGTGCCGCCCGCGCGCTTCCAATCGTCGATCCTTTCCAGCGCCCGGTCCTCGACAAAATCCGGCTGAAGCACGATGAGCACCTTGTACTTGTCCGTCAGCGCTCCGTCGGTGATGAGCAGCTCATCGAGCACGTCGTATTCCACCAGGTCCCGAAGCTCACCCCCGCCCTGGATGGTCGGCCCCAGGTCCCCGCCGAGCCGGTACAGCGTGGTGGGGCACATGAGCGCGATCTCAGTGTCGCCGCGCTTGCCCGTGTAGAGGTGGACGTACTTGCGGATGTTGCCCGCGTGACGCTCGAACTCGTATGTGAACAGCTGCGCCGCGCCGCTGCTGGCGTCGGAAAAAATGCGGCGGACGAAACCCTTCTCGTCCAGCAAACTCGCCGGCTCCGTCGCCAGCGGCACGCCGTAGAACTGGTACGACGTGCCGATCCACTTATCGCCGAAATACGCCCCGTGGCAGTCGGCCGGCTGCATGACGATGCCGTAGTTGCCGGCCATCTTCGCGAACCCCGGCGAGTACGTGCCCCAGGCGATTGGATTCACCCCGCCCGCATTCCCGCCCGGCTTCGTGCGGACCTTTTCCTTCGGGAAATGCTTCAGCGTGACCTGCACGCTCTTTTCCGCAAAATCGATCAGCGCCTGGTGATACCACGTAATAAAGTCCAACCAGCGCCGGCGGTTCTCCACCGTGTCCATCGGCACGGGGTTCGGCTTGAACGGCTCACCGATCTCCCTGGGCGGCGTCACCTCATCCCAGCCGGCATGGCTCGTGCCCCACGCAGCGTTCAGCTTCCCGAGGTCTTTTTCGTACTTCGCTTTCATTGCCTCCCGGAACTCGATCAACGCGAACTTGTCGCCCGCCCAGTAGCCTTCGTGCGACGGGCCCACGTTGACCCAGTCGGGGACGTAGAGCGGATAGTTGCCTTCGCCGTAGGGGCCGAGGATGCAGGCGTAGACCGCGTCAATGCGATCGCCCAGGTGCCGGGCGAGGTTCTTGTAGAAGTGATCGTAGCTCGATGGTTCTGGGATCGAAGATCGAGAAGAAGTTGCACTCCTTGCCCGTGTTGAGGCTCTTCATGAGCGTCAGCTCGGACCCGCCGCGCTCGCGCAGCCACACGGCCGGGAAGTGAGCCCACACGTACACGACGTAGTTGAGCCCCGCCTGCTTCACCGCGTCGGCGACCTTTTCGGGCTGCTCCCACTGCCATTTGCCGGGCTCGCGCTCGACGGCGCCCCAGGCGACATAGTCCTCATACGCGATCAGCCCCTGCGCCTTCATCTTCGCCATCGATTCAACCGATGGCGGCGGCTCAAGGAAGTTCGGCTGCGGCCCCGCGCCGATGGGCGAGCTGCGGATGAACGAGACGGACAAATTCCCCGTCGAGACATTCCACGGCCGACCGTCAAAAGGCGGTTCGGACGCCACGGCGCTCGCCCCCATGCAGGCGAGAATCAAAGCGATGTGTTTGATCACAACTTGTGATACCGGCGTCGCCGCGCCGATGTTGCGTGGCCCGCTGTGCGGGAAATTCCAAAAACCAAATTCCAAGCAAACGGAGAAGCACCCAAAAGAAGAACGCTCCAAACGCTGTGTTTGGAGCTTTCTTCTTTTTTCATTGGAGCTTGTTTGGAATCCGGATTTTGGTTTTTGAAACTTCCCGCACCGCAAGCACCTTATCTCAGCTGCTGCCAGTACTCACCAGGCATGTCGAGGGCGAGCTGGAGCGCGCCGTTGGCGCCGGCGTACATCGGTTCTTCGACGATCGCGACTCTGCCGCCGCCGATCGCCTGCATGGCCTCTTCTATGCGCTTATTCAGCCCGCGCATTAGCCCGCCGCCGCCGGAGAGAAGCACGTTGTTACGCAGCTTCTCCTGGAATTCCGGATTGAAGCTGGAAACCAGCTTCTGAATGCCTTCGACGATCGGCTGGATCAGGATCTCGCACGCCTGCTTCATTTCCTGCGTGATGTCGTGCGGCGTCGGCTTGCCGTCGACGGGCATCATCACCTCGATCTTGTCACGTGCGTCGCTGACGAATCCATAGCTTTCCTTGAACGACTTGCACATGTTCTGCGTGACCTGGGCCTTGGGATACTTCTGCTGGATGAGCTCCATCAGCTTCAGGTCGACGGCGTCGCCGGCGATGGGATAGCTGATTTCGTCCTCCTCGGTCGGGACGGTGCCGTGCATGCGGCAGAGGTCGGTTGTGCCGGCGCCGATGTCGACGATCAGGACGTCACTCATCTTCTCCATGCCGTACGCCACGGTAAACGGCTCGGAGACGATCATCACCGAGTCCAGCACGTTGCGGGCGGCTTCGAGCATGGCGGTCTTGTTCGTGTTGCTGGCGCGCGAGGGGACGCCGACCACGCCGTACAGCACGTCGCCGCGGCCGGGGTGGGCGAGGTCGACGAGGTGCTGCATGAGGTCCTGGGCGGCCTTGAGATTCTTCGCTTCCTGCTCGGCCTTGTCGCCCGTCCCGCCGTGATACTTGATCACGCCGTGCTCCAGCGGGCGGTAGAGGTTCAGGGCCAGCCGGTTATCGAGGGCGGCCTTACCATAGATCTTGTCGGCCTTGAGCATTTTGCGGCTGACGGGGTCCTTGGGGTATCCGACGTAGCTCTCGACGGTCTTGCGGGCGCCGTTGATCGAGACGATCGAGCTGCGGCTCGTTCCGAGGTCGATTCCGAGGAGCAGGGCGTTTTCGGTCGCCCCGGTGTCCTGGTCGTTGGGGGCGAGGATGGGTCGGCCGGGGGTAATCGGCTTGGGCTTGGGGGCGGTTGCTTCGGCCATGGGTGTCAATCTCCTAGCTATAAGTACGTGTTCGCCGCGCGCGGGCGGCGCACGTCACGCTCCGCGGGGACGGGACAATCTACCCGAAAACCGTCGCATAGGTACAGAAATCCGCGCGGGGGCAGGTCCTGATAACAATGGCCTACCAGACGCGCTGCGTTTCGTTTACCCCCGGGGGCAGCGCCAGCGCTGCCACGTCGCGTCATATCCCACACGCGCGACAGGATTCCTCATCCGGGGGTCGGTAGCGACTGGCGCGACTGTCCAGCGCATGCGGCGAACGTGTCGATTTCGCCGCCGCACCCGCGACATGACGTCACGTCCGACAACTGTGGTTGCCCGCAAGATTCGGTAGAGCTGTCAAGTCGATGCGGAGCCTCAGAGCTTGAGGTACTGCAGCACGTCGTCATACGCGCCGCCCTGGTTGGCGTAGAGGGCATAGTTGCGGGCGGTGGCGAACCACTCGCGCGTGGAGGGTCTCACGCCGGCGGCGGCGCTGAGCAGGTCCTTGGTCGTCAGCGGCTTGGGAATTCCCGCCTTCATCGCGTCGGACAGCTTGGCCTCGATCGCGCGGTCGAGGACGGCCTTGAGGTCGGCGCCGCTGAAGGCCTCGGTCTTTTTGGCGACGTGGGCGTAGTCGATGTTATCGACTGGCTTGCCGGCGCACATCGCGCGCAGAATGGCGGCTCGGGCGGCGGCGTCAGGCGGGGGGACGAAGAGGATGCGGTCGAAGCGTCCCGGCCGGCGGAAGGCGGGGTCGACGTGCCAGGGCGCGTTCGTCGCGGCGAGGATCAGCACGCCGTCGTTGCTCGACTGCACCCCGTCGAGCTCGGCAAGGAACTGGTTGATCAGGTGACGCCCGGCGCTGGCGCGCATGTCGGCGCGGCTGGCCGCCAGCGCGTCCACCTCGTCGAAGAACAGCACGCACGGCCGACCCCGGCGGGCACGCTCGAACAGCTCATGCAGGTTCTTCTCCGAATTGCCGATCCACATGTCCAGCACGTCATTGATGCCGATGGAGAGGAACGCTGCGGAGATTTCCCCGGCCGTCGCGCGGGCGAGGAACGTCTTGCCGCACCCCGGGGGGCCGTACATCAGGATGCCCCCGCCGATCGGTTTGCCGTAGGCCTTGTACAGCTCGGGGTGCTTGAGCGGGTGGATGATCTTCATCCGCACCTGCTCCTTGACCTCATCCAACCCGCCGACGTCGGCGAACTTCGTCTTCGGGCGCTCGATTTCCACCCCGCTGACGCCGCCCGGTTCTTCCCAAGCCGCCCGGATCTTGCCATCAACCACTTCGTCCTGGTCGTCGCTCGCCTTGCGCGGGGTGGAATCGAGGCCGAGTTGATCGGCCAGGTGGAGGTCCGCGACGGACGGGTCCGACTCGACCGCCTTGCGGTACTGGCGCGACGCGTCATCGTCGTGGCCCGCCGCCAGGAGCAGCCGCGCGTACAGCAGGCGCGCTTTGGGGGGGCAGTCGGCGCGCTTGGCGATCTCCTCGAGCACGACGATGGCCGCCGACGCCTTGCCCTGCTGCTCGAATGCGCGGGCGAGGCCGAACTTCAGCTTCGCGTCGTCCGATTTCAGCTGCAGCGCCGCGCGGAACTCCTTCTCCGCATCACCAGGTTTTCCCATGCCCAGCAGCGTGTCGGCCAGGTGCTGGCGCAACGGGACGTTTTCCGGCGACACCCGAACCGCCTGCCGGAGTCCTTCGATCATGTCATCGGATTCTGCCATGTTCATGCACCCCGCAATCGGAGCCGACGATGATACCGCTGGAGCGGCGGTGGGGACAGCAGCGCCGGGCGGGTCGTCCGGGTAAGGACGCGGCGCTGTCGGTGGGTGGTTTCCGTCGCTGCTATCCGTCGAGCCAATCTGTATCATGTCGCGCCGACAGGGGGGGTTCGTTCAGGAGTTTTTCGTTTGACAGGCAAGCCGGACTCAACGCCCGCCATCCGCGTCGCCGATCCCGTTGACTCGCTGCGGTTCATGTTCGGGGTCGGGATCGAGTGCTCATACCCCGTCATCGACGGCGGCCAGCGCGTCGACCAGCTGCGAGACACCGGGCACTACGAAATGTGGAAAACGGACCTGAAGCTCGTCCGCGAGCTGGGGTTGCGCTACCTTCGCTACGGCCCGCCGATCTACAAGATCTTCGTCGGCCGCGGGCAGTACGACTGGACATCGCTCGACCCCGTCATGCAGGAGATGCGGCGGCTGGGGATTGTGCCGGTGATTGATCTGCTCCACTTCGGGCTTCCCGATTGGCTGAAGGACTTTCAGAACCCCGAGTGGCCCGACTATTTCGCCGAGTACGCGCACGCCTTCGCCGAACGCTACCCGTGGGTGCGGTACTACACGCCCGTGAACGAAATCTACGTGACGGCGATCTTCTCCGGGCTTTACGGCTGGTGGAATGAGCGGCTGATGAGCGATCACGCGTTCGTCACAAACGTGAAGCACTGCTGCAAGGCCTCTATCCTCGCCATGCGTGCCATCCTCGACCTGCGGCCGGACGCAATCTTCGTGTTCAGCGAAAGCACCGAGTACGTCCACCCCGGCAGCCCCGAAATGGTCCAGCAGGCGCACTTCATGAACGAGCGCCGCTTCCTCTCGCTCGATCTGCTCTTCGGACACGACGTCAGCGCGACGATTTACCGCTACGTGCTGGCCCACGGGATGACGCCGGAAGAGTACGACTGGTTCATGAAGCACCGCCAGCTCCGCACCCACTGCATCATGGGGACGGACTACTACATCACCAACGAGCACGTGCTGAAGACGGACGGCAAGAGCATCCATGCCGGCGACGTGTACGGGTACTACGTCATCACGCGGCAGTACTTCGACCGATACCGGCTGCCGGTCATGCATACGGAAACCAACCGCACGGCCAAGCATGCCGTCGAATGGCTGTGGCGCGAGTGGCTGAACCTGCTGCGCCTGCGCGAGGACGGCGTGCCGATCATCGGGTTCACCTGGTTCGGCCTGGTGGACATGAAGGACTGGGATACGGCGCTGACGAAAATTCAGGGCAATGTGAACACGGTGGGGCTATACACCCTTCAGCGCGCTCCGCGCAAGGTCGCCAAGGAGTACCGGCGGCTGGTGGAGGAATACTCGCACCTTCCGATCAGCTCGAGCAAGTTTCCGATCCTGACGGCTTAACCGTGGCATGTGCGAGACGCCCATGCCACTAAAAGAGCCAATCCCAGTTCACGAGCTTCAGCGTCCCGTCGGACCCGAGCTCATACCCGGCGCCGAGCGGGAGCGGCGCAAAATGGGGACCATGGCCCACCGGTAAGCCATCCGCGATCGGAATCCGAAGCCGTCGGCCCACGCTGCCGAAGATCTCGTCGAATGCCTCCCGCTCATTGAACGTCCGCCGGAGCGACTTCTTCTCGGTGCCTTGGGCGTTTGCCCAGCACTGGGTGTCTTCGTCGGCGCAGTTGCAGAAGTCCCCGAGCACGATCGCGGCAGCGCCATCGAGCATGCGGGACTGGGCGAGATGGGTGACCATTCGGTCAATGCGGTAGTACGGTTCGCCAAGGTCTTCGAAGAAGAGGATCCTGCCGAGGGCCGACGGTTGCCAGGGGGTGCCGGCGAGCGTCTGCCAGAGCGCGAGGTTGCCGCCGATTAATTGGGCGCGGATGGGTGCGGCGGGGGGTTCCGTGAGCCACGTCAGCGACTTGTGCGCCCACAACGCGTCGGCGGACTGCTTGCGGACGTACGCGACCAGGGCGTGGAACTCGGCAGCGTCGAAGGTCGCGAAATTCGCCGCCGCGGGCATGGGCGCGTGCAGCGTCGACCAGCCCCAGCGCGTGCGGACGAATTCGTGCAGCACGGTCAGGTCGGAGTACCCGACGAGCAGCTTCTTTGGGGGGATGCCGTGGCGCGCGCTGAGTTCCTCCAGCAGCGGCAGCAGCCGCGCCGTGCCGTACCCGCCCCGCGCCGCCCACAGCACGGGCAGCATCGGATTCACTGCATATTCATAGAACGCCGATGCCCGCTGTTGGTCCGTGCCGGCGAACGTAAAATGCTGCTTCGCCACCTGCTCGTGCACGATCGGCACAAAACCTGCGCTGCGCAGGTGCTGCAGACCGCGCTCGAACTCGAAGATCGGCACCGCCGACGAGGCCGCGAAGATGCCGACACGGATTTTCGCTGCGCCATCACTCAATGAAACCACCACCTCACGATGTACACCGCCAGCAGCACGCCTGCGATGTCGGCGATCAGCCCGGCGGGCACGGCGTGCCGCGTCTTCTTGATGCCCACCGCGCCGAAGTACACCGCGATCACGTAGAACGTCGTCTCGCACGCGCCGTACATGACGGCGGAGATCTTCACGAAGATCGACTCCATGCCGTGCACCTTGGCCATGTCCGCCAGCACCGCCAGCGATCCGCCGCCGCTCAGCGGACGCGTGATCGCCATCGGCAAGATCTCCGGCGGCACCCCGATCCAGCCGAGTGACGGCCGAAGCCAGTCCTCCAGCACCTGCATTGCCCCAGAGGCGCGGAACATCCCGACGGCGAAGAGGATCGCTACGAGGTACGGAATGATCCGCACGGCGACGTTGAACCCTTCCTTGGCGCCGGTGACGAACTCCTCGTACACCGGCACGCGACGCAACAGCCCGTACAACGGGATCAGCACGAGCATCAGCGGGATGATGAATTTCGACGCATCGCTGAGAATATCGTTCATCGCGCCACCTCCACGATGGCCGCCGGCGCGGGTGCGGCGATCTGCTCAGGGTCAGACGCGCGATACGCAGGGAGCATTCCCAAAAGCCGCGTCACGACAACCGCGATGACGAGGCAGATGCCGGTGACGAGCAGGATCGGGAAGTACAACTCGCTCGCCCGCAGCCCCAGCACCGCGTACAGCATCATGGGAGGAAGCAGTTGCACTCCGGCAGTGTTCATCGCCAGGAGCATCACCATCGCGTTCGTCGCCGTGTCGGTCGTCTTGTTGAGCTTCTGGAGTTCCTCCATCGCCTTGATGCCGAACGGGGTGGCGGCGTTGCCGAGGCCCAGCATATTGGCGGTGAGGTTGAGCGTGACCAGTCCCATCGCCGAATGCCCCCGGGGGATCCCCGGGAAGAGCGGGCGAAGCATCGGCCCCGTCACGAGCACGAGCGCGTGAATCAGCCCCGCCTTCTCGGCGATCTGCATCAGCCCGAGAAACACCGCGAGTGTGCCGATCAATCCTATGGCGAGCGTGACTGCCGTCTTGGCCATGCCCATCGCGGCTTCGCTGATCGCCTGCATCGACACCCAGCGCACCGGCCGGAACCGGATCGCCGCCGCGACCGTCCCATCAGCGGTGTCTCGCAATTCGCTGACCTCAGCCAGCAGCCACTTCGGGTCGTCTGCGCTGGTCATGTCGCGGATCTTCGCCAGTCGCGGCGGCAGGTCGGCGCTCGGTGCAAAGCGCAGCTCGCGCCCGCCGTCGCCCATATTGACGAGCGTGGCTTCATATTGCTCCGCCGGCGTCTCCTCGACATCGTAGAACTGCTGGTACGTCGCCGGGTCGATGAGAACGTTCACCGGTTGCGTCGGCTGCGTCGTCGGCCCCTCCAGCATGATCGGCAGCGCCTGATCATTGCGATAGGTGTCGCGTCGGAGCTCTTTGACGTCATTGCCCAGCGCAAAGATGAAGCTGAAGATGATCAGCCCCGCCCAAATGTAATTGAGCATGCCCGTGTCTCTCCGAGTCCGTTCCGGCTTGGTGACCGCCGCACGTGCGGTTAGACTCGGCCGCGATAGTAATCACCTGTCCACGCAAGGGCCACGACATGACCCGATCTGTTCCGCGCCTCACTCGCCTCATCCTGCTGTTGGTCTCATTCGCCACCATCACCGGCTGCGCCTCCAGGGGCATCAAACCCGGAACGCGCCTCGAGCGCAAGGGCGATGAGATCGTCGTGGCCGGTCAGTTGTTCCACACCGGCGCACCGGTCGTGCTGTGGATGGACCCTGGCGGATATGACGCCTACCGCACCGAGCGACGCTTCGCGCCATGGGAAGAGGCCAGCTACGGTGCCACGACGCGTGCCGCCACCACGCGCCCCCGGATCGGCATTTACTCACCGAACCGCTACGGCCTGCGCGAAAGCGTGCTGACGGACGAACAGCGCCAGCTTGTCCGCGGCGGCGGCTGGCCACTCGAACTGCTCCAGGACAAGGTCGACCAGTTCGTCATCCACTACGACGTAGCCGGCACCAGCCGCCAGTGTTTTCTGGTGCTGCACGACCTGCGAAACCTGTCGGTGCAGTTCATGCTCGACATCGACGGCACGATCTACCAGACCATGGACGCAAAAGAACGCGCCTGGCACGCCGGAGAAGCTAACAGCCGCTCGGTGGGAATCGAGATCGCCAACATGGGCGCTTACGCCAGCGGCGAGGCCGAGCCGTTCAAGCAGTGGTACGGCAAGGATGAAAACGGCCGCACGCGCATCACCGTTCCCCAGCGCCTCGGCGACGGCGGGGTCCGCACGCCCAATTTCGTCGGTTACCCGGTCCGCGACGAGCTTGTCGTCGGTGAAGTCCAGGGCCGCGCTCGCCGACAGTACGACCTGACGAAGGAGCAATACGATTCGCTCATCAAGCTCACGGCTACGCTCTGCACTGTCCTGCCGAAGATCGACCCCGACTACCCGCGCGATGAGCAGGGCCGGCTGATCAACCACGTGCTCACCGAGGAGCAGTACGACAACTTCAGCGGCGTCCTGGGGCACTATCACGTGACGAGCAACAAATCCGACCCCGGCCCGGCGTTTCAGTGGGATTACGTGATCGACAACGCGCGCAAGCTGATGGGCAAGCCGCCCAAGCCGAAGCGCGGGAAGGTGACGACGCCGCCGACCGAGCCGATGACCCGGCCCACGACCCAGCCGTCAGGTGTGGCGATGAGTGACGGGGGGACGCGATGAGATCGACCAACCAACTCGATAGCCGATTACGGGCATCGGTCATCCTGAGGTACGCCGAAGGATCTCGACCGTCCGGCCGCCTGAGACCCTTCGGCGTACCTCAGGGTGACAATCCTGGGGCGCTCATACGCTCGTTTCTGCTGGCTGCTGTTCTGTGCGTTCCATTGATGCTGCCCGCATGTGCGCGTGTATCGGATGCAAAGGATCAGCGGACTGAAAAAACGCAGCCGCAGCTCACCCTCCAGTCCCGCCTCGAGGAGATCCTCCACCGCCGCGATGACGCCGATGGAAACATCAAATTCGCCGCCCGTGTGATCGAGCTCGATACCGGCAGGGAGCTGTACACGAACCTGCCCGATGAGCCGTTCATCCCGGCGAGCAACATGAAACTCCCCGTCAGCGCCGCAGCGCTGGACACCTTCGGCGCCGACGCGAGCTTCGAGACGCACCTGGCTTTCGTCGGTGACGACCTGTGGCTCATCGGCACCGGCGACCCCGCGATCGGGGACCCCGCCATCGAGAAGAAGCTGGGCCGCGTGCCCACCTCCGTCCTCGACGACTGGGCCACGGCGCTGCTGAAGCGCGGCGTGACGCAAATCAAGGGAAACCTGGTCTACGACGATGGCGCACTCGATGACGTGCGTTTCAACCCGCACTGGAGCGAGGATTTCCACGGCGACTGGTATGCGGCGCCGGTGTCGGGCCTGAACTTCAACGACAACTGCGTCGACGTAACCGTTCATCCGACGACGGACGGGCAGCCGCTCGCGTACACGGTGATGCCGCCCGTGACGGATATCCAGATCATCAACCAGTGCGTCACCGGCGGCGGGGACGAAGCGCCGTCGATCTCGCGGGAGGCCGACTCCAATACCTACACCATCACCGGGCACTGCACGAAGCCAACGGAACTGAAGAGCAAGTCGGTTGTGGATCCCGGCCCATTTTTTGCCGATGCGCTGCGCACGCGGCTGGAGCTGCGCGGGATCACGATCGCGGGCGAGACGAAGCGTGCGCAGCGGACGGCGGGCACGGCCGTCGTGCCCGCCGGGGCCGAAATCGTCGCCACGCACCGGTCGCGCATGCCTGATCTGATGTGGCGGATCAACAAGAGCAGCCAGAACATGTTCGCCGACGCCGTGTTCAAGCTGATGGGCAACGGCACGTGGGAGGGCGGCAGCGACGCGGTTCATGCCTTCCTGAAAAAGGCGGGCATCGATGATACTCCCTTCAACGTGGTAGACGGCTCGGGACTGGCCCGCGAGAACCGGGTGACGGCCCGGCTGATGACCGATCTGCTCGCATACATGGCCAATCACAGGGACGCTGAAACATTCCGCGCCAGCATGTCTGCCGCCGGCGTCGACGGCACGCTCCGCAACCGCATGCACGACCTGAAGGGCCGCGTGCAGGCCAAGACCGGCTACATCGGCGGGGTGCGCGCACTCAGCGGCTATGTGCAGCAGAGCGACGGGAAATGGCTGGCGTTTTCGATCATCTTCAATGGCTTCCGTGGCAGCGAGCGCCCCTTCGAAGCGCTGCAGGACGAGGCGGTTCACGTGCTGGCGGATTTGCCGAACGTACGCCCCTCGACCCGGCCCGCGAGCCGCCCGACCACGCGATCCAGTCGCCGCGCCGCGACGAGGCCCGCTGCATGAGGTGCGTGTGATGCGACGCAATCCCAACCGCCGCGAGATGCTCAAGACCTTCGCCAACGGCTTCGGCATGATCGGCCTGGCTGGTCTTGTGGCGCAGGACTCGCTTGCCTCGAGCACAGGCGATGCCTGGTTAAAAAATTTGCGCGATCCCGCCCGCGCCGCGCAGCCGCTCGCGTCGCGCCCGCCCATGCATCCGGCCAAGCCCAAGCGCGTGATCTTCCTGTTCATGTCCGGCGGCCCGTCGCACATCGATACCTTCGATCCCAAACCCCTGCTCGCGACCCACAACGGCAAGCCGCCACCGTTCGCGCTGCCTAAGCTCGAGCGAACGAAGACGGGCAACCTGCTCGCCTCGCCCTGGTCGTTCAACGAGCACGGGCAGTGCGGGACGCACGTGTCGGAGCTGTTTCCCAACATCGCGCGCTGCGTCGATGACCTGTGCGTCATCCGCTCGATGGTCGCCGACAACATCAACCACAACGGCGCGTGCCTGCAGATGAATACAGGCGAGCAGGCGTTTTCGCGCCCGAGCCTGGGATCGTGGCTGACGTACGGCATCGGCAGCGAGAACCGCAACCTGCCGGGGTTCATCGTCATCAGCCCCGCCCAGCCAGCGCAGGGCGCGCCGCTTTGGAGCAATTCATTCCTTCCCGCGGCCTATCAGGGCACGCTCGTGTCGGACCTGGCGAACCCGATCGCGAACCTCTCGAATCCCCGCTTTGCGCAGAACGTGCAGCGCGCCCAGCTCGACGCGCTTCAGCAGCTTAACGCGCTGCACCAGGTCAAGCGCGAGGAAGATTCGCGGCTCAGCGCCCGGATCGAATCGTTCGAGCTCGCCTACCGCATGCAGGCGGAGGCCCCGGAGGCATTTGATGTGGGCAGGGAAGATGCGGAAACGCTCAAGCTATACGGTGTCGGCGAACCCGCCACCGACGTGTTCGGCCGCCAATGTCTCATGGCCCGCCGGCTCGTCGAGCGCGGGGTGCGCGTCGTGCAGGTTTACCACACGCAAACCTCCACGCGCAGCAGCTGCCAGCTCTGGGACCAGCACAGCGGCTTGAAGACAGGACTGCTGGAGAACTGTCTGGCTACCGACCAGCCCGTCGCCGCGTTGATCCAGGACCTCAAGCGCCGTGGAATGCTCGACGACACGCTGGTTATCTGGGGCGGCGAGTTCGGCCGCACGCCCACCGCCGAGGGCGCCGATGGTCGCGAGCACCACCCCTTCGGCTTCACGATGTTCCTCGCCGGTGGCGGCGTGAAAGCCGGCATGACCTACGGCGCCACCGACGACTTCGGCTGGCATGCAGTCGAGAACCGCGTGCATGTTCACGATCTGCACGCCACCATCCTGCACCTGATGGGCATCGACCACGAGAAGCTCACCTACCGCTACGGCGGGCGCGACTACCGGCTGACCGACGTGCATGGCAACGTCGTGCGCGACATCCTCGCGTGATCGCGCCTCAGTTCCACGGCAGCGCGCGAATTCGAATTCCTCTTGACATTTCCGGGGCACACGCCATGATTTGGGCAGTTAAAGCACATTTCGTTCGCGAGCAATGTCTTGCTCCACGGGCTAGAGATAAAGAGAAAAGCCCCACGAGAGATTTTCGTGGGGCTTTTGTATTTTCACGAAGCCCACAGGTCGTCCAAATGCGGTGCTAACAGCTCTCCCCGAGTCTGCGGCCCGCACCGGGAGGTTGCTATGGCTATGAAGCGCGTTCGCGTCGGATTCACGTTGGTCGAGTTACTGGTCGTGATCGGGATCATCGCGATCCTGATTTCGCTGCTGTTGCCGGCCCTGAACAAGGCGCGGGAGCAGGCGAACGCAGTTAAATGCCTCTCCAACCTCCGCACCCTCGGGCAGGCGACGGCCATGTATGCCGCGGCGTACAAGGGCGCGCTGCCGTACCCGACCAGCGCGTTCCCCATTCCCAATACGATCATCATGCCCGGCTCGCCGGCCGACGGTGCGCAGGAAAGCATCGTCTGGTTCACCGCCCTCGACCCGTTCCTCCAGGCACGGCGGGCAAACGAGCCGCATTCTCCCACTTCGCCGACGCGGTGGCGCACGTACAAGTTGTATAAGCAGTGCCCCATCTACGAAACTTTTGAAGGGGTCGAGGTGAATCCCACTGGGAGTCAGAACAGCATCAAGGGATTCGCCCGCACCTACAAGATGAACACCCACCTGCGCCGCCGCAGCTACCAGACCGGGTCAACCATTACGGTTTATCCGACCAACGCAAAGATCACCGACGTGAAGCGCGCCTCAGAGTTTGTCTACCTCGGCGATGGCCTCTCCATCGACTCCACCGGACCTGTGCCGAACGTCTGGGAGAGCGGCCAATTCTCCTTCGAGGTCAACGACATCAATGAGGCGACGCCGGCGCTGCGCCATAGCGGCAAGAGCTGCAACATCCTCTTCGTCGACTTCCACGCCGAAACGATCAAGCTTCCGTCGATGAAGAAGCCGCTCCGGTCGCCGCGTAATAACATCCTCGTCGACACCCGGGAAAGCGAGTTCGTCGACGGGAGCGGAAACCCGGTCGACCTACCCAGCTATCAAGTGACGGCCGAAGAGGCGGGCTTGGGCCGCAACCCGGACATGCCGCTGATCTGGTCGGTACCGGGCAAGCTGTACCGGCCCGGCCGATAACGAGCGGCTGGGGCTTTGTCGCCAAACGCACGGCCGCCCCTCGGGTGAGGGGCGGCCGGCTCGTTTTCAGTGACGGTGGGTGCGGGTTCGACATGAACTTCGACAAGTCGGGAAACCTTCGCCCTTGCGACCAGGCGCTGCGCCTCATCAACTCAGCGTCCGTGAGGCCGAAGAAGAACGCGGCCCCCGACGAGGGGCGGCCGAGGGACGATTCCCGCGGGTGCTCCTGACGCGTTAGAAGGGGATGTCGGCGTCCGTGAAGCGTTTCTCCTTATCGACGATCGCGTTGAGCTTCGTGCGTTGGCGCTGCGGTCGGTCGGTGCGGTCCGCCCGCTCCGCGGGAGCGGCTTCGGGATCGTTCGGTCGCTCCTCGCGCGGCTTCACGTCGGCGTATGACCCGCTCTTGTTGCCGGAACCCTCACCGCGGCCGTTCCCGTCGCGGCGGCCCGCATAGGGCAAGCTTGCCGAACCGAGGAACTGGAAGTTCTCGACGATCACGCTGATCTTCGAGCGCTTCCCGCCGCCGTTTTTGTCATCCCACTGCTCGTACTTCAGCCGGCCCTCAACAAAGAGCGGCCGGCCCTTCCTGACGTAGTGGCAAAGCACTTCCGCCTGTTTCCCGAAGGCGGTGCAGTCGATGAAGCAGGTCTCCTCGCGGTCCTCACCGCCGGCGGTCTTGTAGTGGCGGGTCGTGGCGAGGCCAAACTCGCAGAGCGTCGTGCCGCTGGGCAGATCGCGCGTCTGGGGGTCGCGGGTGAGGTTTCCGATGAGCGTAACGCGGTTGAAACTGGGCATGGGAATGCCACCTTTCGCAGTCAAGTCAGAAGACAAGGGTGGAAGCAGCGGCGGGTGCCTCTGGACTGCGGGCTTCCGATTGCTTCCTTCTTCTCTCCGCTCACCTGAGCGAAGGGAAAAGAGGACGAACGCGTGCTTCTGACCCACGCGTTCGTCCCCGTCGAACTGCCAGAGATCTTCTTCACCGCGTCTCCACGGTAAATCTCTTCCGACGCCTCACGCCGCCGCAATTTGCGGCAGGCGGTTCTTTACGTAGTCGATGCACTTGGCCAGCAGGTCGGCGGGCATGTCTTCCCACGTCTCGACGCCGGCCTTGACGAACCACTTGTCGGTCGTGTCTTCGGGGAGGCGGACGACGCTGAGCAGCGCCTTGATTTCGCCCACCTGCTCGGGCGTCGCCAGCGCGACCGCCTGTGATTCCCTTTCGAGCATCGATGCGTCATAGCGGGCCTTGATCGCCTCGTAGCTCCACTCGAACACGTCCTCGTCGGGGAAGCTGTCGACGCGCGGTTTCACGACCTTGGCCATGCGCTTCTTCCCGCGCTTGCCCAGCTCGATCACCAGGTCGAACCAATAGTCCAGCTGCTTCCACCCGTCGAACGTGAAGCCGAGGACTTTCAGGTTGTCGCCGTACTCTTTCTTCGCGTGGGCGGTGACGACGACGTTCATGTCCAGCGCGAGGATCAGGTTCGCCAGCCGCTTCATCTCCTTGTTGGCCGCGCCGCAGTGGCGGCCGAAGTCGGAGCCCACCCTCAGCTCGCTCTTCTCGAGCAGGTCGTTGTACACCGTCGTGATCGGGTCGATGACGAGCGTGCGGTAGTCGTGCTTCACGGTGAGCAGCGACTTGACCTCGGCGATGACCTCGTTGACGTCGTTCGTCTGGAACACGGCCGAACCCGACTGCGTGATCAGCTTGTCGTAGTTCTCCGCGCCGCGCTCACAGTCGATGATGTAGGAGTTGGGGAATTGGATGGCCGCCGTCGTCTTGCCGACGCCGGCGGGGCCATACATGAACAGCTTGAGGCGCTTGTTTACCGCCTCGGGCTTCCGTGCACGTAACATGATCTGTGGCTCCTGCCGGCATTGCCCTTGTCCGGGGACGCGATCCACCGGCGGAAATCGGAATCCCCCCCTTGTTAGGGGATTGTACGCCACAGAAGTGGAAAAGTTTAGCGGGCGATCAACTTTTTTAACGCGTTGATCCGGATGGACTTATGGATGTGTTCGGTGGCGCGGACAATAGTCCGGGCTAGTTGTTGCGGTTGGGCATCTGGATGGTCTGGATCTGGCCGATGGCCTGCTGCTGGTTCTGCAGGCCGGCCAGGACGGTCTCGAGGTTGGCGAACTGGCGCTGAAGGCGTTCGCGCTTGCTGGTGAGGACCTTATCGAGGTTCTCGATGCGGTCCTGGAATTGGAGGGCCTTTTCGTCCAGCGAGCGTGCCTCGCGCGGGATCACGCCCGAGACGGGGTCGATCAGGCTGTTGATGCGGGCCTCGAAGGCGTAGCCGATGCCGCCGCCGCGGTTGCGCGGGTCGCCGACCGTGCCGAGGCTGGCGCCGTTCGAGACCGACCCGACGGCGGCGCCGCTGAGCCCCAAGTCAATCAGCGCCTGCGAGCCATTCATGGCGGTCAATCCGAACGCGGTTGCGCCGGTGGTCAGATCAGCAACGCGCAGCGAGCCCGTCGCCGTCAGATCGGCCTTGAGCTTCGTGCTGTCGGCGGCGTTGATGGCGTTGAGCACGTCGCCAAGCGTATCGGCCCCGGCCAGCGAGATGTCGAGCGTCGATCCATCGGCCAGCTTCGCCTGGAAATCCGCGCCGCTGCCCGCCCGGCGCACCCCGCGGCCGCTGTTGAGCTGATCGAGCAGCGTGCTCGTGCTCAACCCGTTCTGCGCGGTGGTGAACAGCGCCTTGACCGCGTCGGGATCAGTGGCGAAGGCGGCGCGGAATTTCTCCTCGTCGAACGTCAGCTTCGTGCCCGCCGCAGGGTTTTCCGGGTCGACCGATACGCGCAGTCCGATCTCCTGAAGGATTTTGTACCGCCCGGCGTGGGGCACGACCGTGCGGAGCATCGCGTAAACTTCGCTCTCGACGCGCTGGATCGAGCTGTCGCCGAGCAGCAGGCCGCGCTCATTGGTTTCCGTGTCAAACTTCGTCAGCTCGCGGATCTTGCCGATCATTTCGTTGAACGATTCGGTAAACTTGCCGAGCGACTCCACGAGCGAATCGGTGCTGCGCGTGACGTTGAGCGTGACGGGGGACGAGCTGACGCCGTGCAGGTCAATCGTGACGCCCTTGATGACGCCGCTCAGCTGGTTGGTGCTCGAGGTGACCAGCAGCGGCTGCGCCGCATCAGCGCCGCCGAGGAAGACAGCGGCATCCTGCGATTCCACGAGGGTGTTGGTGTCGAGCCCCGTAGCCCCCGCGTCGAACGCGACGCGGCCGGCGCGGCCCGTGCTTCGTGCGCTGAGCGACAACCGGTAGGGGGTTGCGCCCGTGCCGTCGTTGATGATTGTCGCGCCGACGCCGAAGCCAAGGTTGTTGATCTTCGTCTGCACGTCCGCGAGCGTGTCGGTCGCAAGGATGTCGATCGTCTTCTCAAACGAACCGTCGATCTGCTTCGTCAGCGCGTCGACCGCTTCACCCTTGATCTTCAGGTCCGTTGCGGAGGTGCCCTCGACGTCTTCCACCCTCATCTTCAGAATGCCGGTGGTCGAATCGGTGAGCAGCAGACCGTCGCTGTTGGCGTTGATCGACGCGGTGACGCCGCTCGTCGCCGTGCGGTTGTTGATGGCGGTGATGACGTTGCCCAGCGTCGTGATGTTCTCGCTGGTGAGATCGATGGTCGTCTCGACACCGTTGGAGTTGATGATCTTGAACTTGCCCCGGGACACGCCTTTGCCGCCGTTGTAGCTCGAGAGCAGCGAGTTCTCCGTGACCCACTGCCGCTGGAGGTTCTTGCCCTCGGCGGCGACGACGGTGGTGGGGAACGTGCCGGCGAGGCCGAGGGCGTCGGCGGTCGCGCCGGCGGCAATGATCAGATCGCCCGAGCCGCCTGAATCATCCACCACCTGGATCCCGTTGCCGGAGCTCTTCAGCTTGGCGGTGACATTGACGCCGGCGGCGTTGCTGATCGCGTCGAGCACGTCCTGCACGGTCTTCGCCCCCGACAGATCGATAGTCGCGTTGCCGCCCGCGCGGTCGGTGATGTCGATCGTGGTCAGCGCGATGCCTGTTCCGCCGTTGAGCGATGAGAGGAGGACTGTCCCAAGTCCGGCCAGCACGGGGGCGCCGTTGATCACCGATGACGTGCCCGACGTCAGTACCCCCAGGTCCTTCGCCGCGGAGGAACCGTTCAGCGCGGTGACGGAGAAGGTAGCGCCCGGAAGTTGAATGCCCCCGCTGGTGTCCGTGAGACGGATGCCGTTGCTGCCGGGGAGCAGCTCGGCCTTGAGTTGCGTCCCACCGGCCGCGTTGATGGCGTCGACCACCTCGCCAACGGTCTTGGCCGCACCGAGGGTCACGTCTACGCTGGTTGAGTCTTTGAGCGTAATTCTCAGGTCCGCGCCGCTGGCGGCGGTTCGGACGCCGCGCCCATCGTTGAGGAGCGAGAGCGGCGTCGCGTTGCCGAGGTAGTTGATGTCCGACCCGGTGATCGTCGTCGCGCTGCCGTCGGTGTCGGTGAGCAGTCCGAGATCGGCGGCGGCCTTGCCCTCGCCCAAATCCTGCACGGCGAGGTTGGCGGCTGTCTGGCCGGTCTGGTCGGTCAAGACGAGCTGATCGCCTTTGAGGCTCGCGCGAACGCCGATCTCCAGCGAGGTGTTGATCTTCTTCACCACGTCATCGACGGTGACTGACGCCGTGGTGTCGATGACGGCGGTCTTGCCCGCGCGGTCGGTGATGCGGAACATCCCGCGGCGGATGCCGGCGCCGCCGTTCAGGTGCGCCAGCGGCGTCTGGCTCGACAGCTCGCCGCCGCCTTGCTCGATCGTGATCGTACCCGGCTTCATCTTCGTCGAGCTGATGTCGGCGAAACCCTTGCTGACCGTCTGCTGACTGGTGACCAGCCGGGCGACCTGGAACTGGAATGATCCGATGGCCGCGCCGTTGCTGGCCGTGGCGGTGAGGACGTCTTCGTTGCTGCTGCTGGTGGCTGCGGCTTCGAAAGTCGAGTTGCGCTTGAGCGTGGAGCTGGTGATACGCAGGGACGTGAGGCGGGTGGAGATGTCGGTGAACGCGAGCTTCTGCTCGTTGGCCGTTTCGATGCGGTCCCGTAGGAGCGTCTTGGGACGCTCCTCGAGTTTCATCAGCTGGTCGATGATGTCGGCGCTGTTGATGCCGCTGACCAGCCCCACGCTGCTGCTAATCCGGCCCATGGCATTTGTTCGTGTTCGTGCCGCCCCCAGCCAAAAACCATCCCCGAGGAAAACGCCGAACCCAAAACCGTCCCCGTCCCGGTTTTTGTCGCTCCGACAGACAAATGCTGCTGACCGCGCGGTTTACGAGGAAAATTACCAGTCCCAATTTTACAAGCGGAGCAAACCGTCCCCGTCCCGGTTTCTATTCTCCGGGGGTTTAGTCGTCGCTCAGGAGGCCGCGGACGAGGGACTCGCTGGCGTATACGTCCAGTTCCAAAATGGCCGCCTCCAGGGCGGCCGTGTCCAAGATTTCTTGGATGGTTTGGGCCGCCATTTCCTCACCCCCGCCGACGCGCCGGCGCATCTGCTCCAGCGACCACAGCGTCAGGAAATTCCGCGTGGCCTCTTTCACGTCGCGCAGTCGCTGGGCGGTGGCGGCGAGCTGTTTCATCGTAAAGGTTATCGGAACCAGATCAGGCCAAACGTGAGCGAAATCGCGGACGGATGTGGACGTAAGTGCCCGCTGCGGCCAGGGCGGCGAGTGTGATTCCGGTGGTCCAGAACCCTGGAGCCAGCCAGGCCGGCTCATAGCGCATGCGGAACCGGTGTCGGCCCGCCGCCAGCGGGATGGCGCGGATCGTCTGATTGGCGGGCAGAATCTCATACCGCTCCTGCGGCCCGGGCGCAAGCGGCGTTGCCCGCCACAACCGGCTGTAGTTGTCCGTGACCAGCAGTAGCGCCGCCGCCGGCACGTTCACGTCGAAATGCAATTCCTCGGTCGATATCGACTCGACGTTGACCGTCCCGCTGGCGCCATCCGGTTGCGGCGTGGGCGACGGCTGCGTCTCCAGCACCACGGTGCTCCGCGGGTCAAAGGAGAGTTGGCCCAGCTCGCGCAGCACGTCATCGCGATGCGTGCGGACGACATAGCTCGGCACCAGCAGCGCGCGGGGCAACGGATCTTTCAGCTCAATGAACGGACGGTTCCGGTCGGGCACGAGCCTGTAGCGGCATCGAAGCATCCGGTAGAGGTCCGGCGTTGTTTCGAAGTCGAATGACTGCTCCGCGCGATCCAGGGGCATTCCCTGTGAGAATGCCAGGAAGTGCGCCATGCGCTTCGTGACGCTGCTCGAGTCGTAGCCGTACAGATTCTTAAAGCCGTATACCACCCCCCAGTTCGCCCACGCTTCGGAGCCGAGCAGAACGCGGTAATCGCCAGGGTTCTCCTCCAGGAGCTTCACCCACGGCTGGGGCAGCTTTGGGTAAGCTGGGATGGTCTCGTAGTTCGACCGCGCGAATACCAGCAACTCCAGCATACACAAGCCGATCAGCGCATGGGCGGCGTAGCGCGTGCGGCCTCGGAGCCAGGCGAGTGCAGCCACAACGCCCGCGGTAACGGCGGCAACGACCAGACCGCTCGACGCGGCGGCGGCCGTCGAGCGGATGAACGCGGGGTCGGAAAAATCAACCGGCGCGACGCTCTCACCGGTCGAGGCGATCGTCCGTAACACGCTTGCCCAGATGCCGGCACGGGCCTCACCCGCGCCCACCTGCACCATGGTCGCGGCGAGGAGCAACGCAACGGCTGCCCCGACGAGCAGGATGAGCCGGGACATGCGGTAACGATCGCGCCCCCCAAGCCGATCCAGACCCACCGCCGCCAGCATCGAAAGGAACAGCACCGTCAGGGCCGAGAACTTCGCCGAGCCGCGGAACGTGTTGTAGCCGGGCAGCCAGTGGTAGAGCACCTTGAACAGCGGCGTGTGGTAGCCCAGGGCAAGCACGATGCTCGCGATGACCATCGTCGCGGCAAAGCGCCGGCGCGGGTCGGGCTGGATTGCGGCGCACGCGGCCAGCAGGAGCCCGGTAACGCCTGCGAACAGGCACGCCTCCCAATAAAAGCAGCGGCCGAAGTAATCGTGCACGGAGCCGTAGAGGTTGGGGTGCAACAGCGTTGCGAGATTTTCCGGGGGAAGGGAGAACGACGCGGCGAACGCGATCGGCACGCCCCCGGCGCGGACTGATTCCCGCGTGGCCTCCAGCGCCGGGAACAACTGCGCCGCAGCGAGCAGCGCCGCCAGCGCATATACGGCGGCGTACGCCAATAACGGGCGCAGCCGTGTCCGCCAGTCGCGAGGGCGCGAGGCGACGGCGTGGAGCAGCGCGTAGAGGCCGAAGACGACCGCACCGAGGTAGAAATGCTGCGACCCCCCGTAGATCTGCAGCGCCACGCCCGCTGCGCCCGCCGCCGACCACCAACGTGAGCCGCCGTCGATCAACCGATCAAGCGCGAGGAGCACGAGCGGCAGCCACACCACCCCGCACACGACGATCGCGTGACCGGCGAAGATGTGCAGATACATCGGCCCGGCAAACATGAACATCACACCCGCCAGCACGCCCGCCGGCCGCGACAACCCCCGGTTCCGGCAGCACGCGTAGGTGAACAGGCCGGCAAGGAAGACGTGCGACGCATACAACCAGTTCAGCGAGACATGGGTCGGGAGCACGAACTGAAGCCAGTTGGCCGGGTACAGCAGCCCGGACGTCAGCCCGCCAAAAAACGGCGCGCCGCTGAATACGTACGGGTTCCACAGGACCAGGTGCCCCCTGGCAAGCTCGCCGAAGCCGAAGCGGTACCACCACAGGTCCCGGAGAATGATGTCGCTGCCGGGGAAACTGAGCACCTGTCCGTTCGGTCGCACCAGGACCGGTGCGAATATCGCCAGCGTCAACAGCAGCAGCACGGCCGGCCCCGCCAGACGCTCCCGGTGACCGGCGGGGTTCGCGTCCGGCGGAGCGGCGGGCGCCGGCGGGTGAACTTCGACCATTGATTCGGCCACGCTACGGCTGATGATATAGTCCACCCCGACCATTCCAAACGAGGCCGATGCCACCACACGGTTTGCCCGGTGATCATCATGCCCGGCTTCATCATTCCCGCCCCGTCTGATAGAATCCCGCCCCTGATGTGGAGAGCACTCATGCGTTTTTCAGCCGGTCTGGTCGCACTGTTGTTCGTCGCGGGCGGGGTGTCGTGCGCGGAGAAGCATCCGCCCAACGAGAGAACTGCATCGGTCGCAGACGCGGCGCCGCCGCGGCCCAACAATGGCGGGGCCGCGCAGCCGCAGGTGGGTCAGAGCGCCGCGATCCCGAAAGGCGCGCAGTGGACGATCCTCTGTCGTGAGATCGGCGGCGCCGGCCACGTCCAGCGCGCCCGGCAGCTGCGCGACAACCTCGTGAACACCACCGGCATGCGCGACTGGCACCTGCTGCACAAGGAAGACTCCAGCGTGCTGTATTACGGGTACTACAAGACGTACAACGAGCCCAAGGCCAAGGCCGATCGGACGAAAATCGACTCGATGTCCGACGCGAACGGTCGGCGGCCGTTCCGCATGGCGCACATGACCCCGCTCGACGCCGCCGATCCCGGGGGGCCACCGGAGTGGAACCTCGCCAACGCCAAGGGGTACTGGTCGCTGCAGATCGGCGCGTACATGGGCAGCCCGGAGCGCAAGCAGTTCGCCGTCGACGCCGTCCGTGCGGCACGTCAGCAGGGCATCGAGGCCTATTACCACCACGGGGAAAACATGAGCCTCGTGTGCGTCGGGAGCTGGCCGCGCGAAGCCGTGCGGCTGGCGGATGACGAATTGCGCGCGGGCGACCAGGGCCAGATCAAGGTCGTCCTCCCGCCCCTCACCCCCGACGTGAAGGAGGCGCCGGAGATTCGCGGCAAGGGCGGGCGCAAGCTCCACGTCGAAGCGCTGCGCAACGAGGTCCTCGACCCGACGCTCAAGGCGGCGATGGAGCAGTACCCGACCAACGCCATCAACGGCCAGACCATGGTCGTCCGCCGCACCGATCCGCGCACCGGTCAGGTGCGCGAGATGGCGGATGCATCATTCCCCGTGCCGATCCCGAGCGGTGAATCGACGCTGCTCGACGGGGGCGGCATTCCGCTCCCGCCGCCGCCCGAGGAGACGTTCGACATCGCGCCGCGCAGCGGCGTCGGCAGCACCGGCGCCCGCCGAACGACCAACGGAAGCTGATCCACGTGCTCCGACTGCTTATTGCCACGGGCAACGCGGGAAAGGTTCGCGAGTTCCGCGACTTGCTCCAGACGCGTGGCGTCGCGTGCACCGACCTCTCAGTACACCCGGCCGTCCCGGCGCCGGAGGAAACCGGCCACACGTTCCGCGCCAATGCGATGCTCAAGGCCACTTACTATGCGACGGCGCTGAACACGTGGGCCTTGGCCGACGACAGCGGGTTGTCCGCAGACGCTCTCGACGGCGCCCCCGGGGTTCACAGCGCCCGCTGGGCGGACCTGCACGGCGCCGGCCGTGGCGACGCCGACAACAATGCGCTGCTCCTGCGGCAACTCCAGTCGGTGCCGGACGATCGGCGTACGGCGCGGTTCGTCTGCGTTCTCGCCGTGTCCGATCCGCTTGGCCGCGTCGTCCTCACCGCCTGCGACGAGGTGGAAGGGGTTTTGCTTCATGCGCCCCGCGGAGAGGGCGGTTTCGGGTACGATCCGCTGTTCCTGGTCCCGGAACTCGGCCGAACCACCGCCGAGCTCCCCGCCCATGAAAAGCACGCGATCAGCCACCGCGGAAAAGCGTTGCGTCGGCTCACGAACATGCTGGACGCATTGCAGATCGCCAGACGCGCATTTGGCCTAACGAGCGGCAGGGTCGCTTAAGCGACCCCGCCACTGCGACACTTGTCAAACGGATCCGTATGAGCCGCATCCTCATCGCCGTCAGCAGCCCCTGGGCCTCTCAGCGGATCGTCGAGCCGCTGGCCGACCTGGCCCGGCGGATCAGCGCCGAAGTCCTCGTCGTGCACGTCTCCCGCCCCAGCGGCGGACAGATGCGCGAGCAGGAACAAGCCGACGGCGAAGCCGCCATCCGCGTCCTGCGCGAACAGCTGGAGCAGCGCGGCGTGGTCGTGCAGACGCTGCTGATGTTCAGCGACGACATCGCCCGCGCGGTCCTGAACACCGCCATCGAGCGCGAGGTGACGCTGATCGTGCTCGGCCTGACCGGGAAAAACGTCTTCGCGCGGCTGCTGGCCGGTAACGTCCCGGTGGAGCTGATTAAGAACACCCGCATCCCCGTGCTGCTGTTCCCGCCCGAACACAAAGGGACGATCTAGCGAAACTCACTCCAAGTATGTGTACCCCTCCAGCCCGTTCTCATAGAACTTCAGCAGCACGCGGCTTTCATCGACGCTCAGCTTGTTCTCGCGCAAGGCCTTCTCCACCATCTTGCGCATGCTGCGCTTCAGCTCATCGGCGTTGAACTGCACGTATTGCAGCACCTCGTGGACGGTGTCGCCTTCGATGACCTCGTCGATCGACCACTGCCCGCCGCCGTTGACGGTCACGTGGACGGCGTTGGTGTCGCCGAGCAGGTTGTGCAGGTCACCGAGGATCTCCTGGTAGGCGCCGACGAGGAACGCGCCGACGAAATAGTCCTCGCCGTTGTTGTACGCGTGCAGCTCCAGCACGCTCTTGACGTCGCGGCGGTCGATGAACCGGTCGATCTTGCCGTCGGAATCGCAGGTGATGTCCGCCAGCACGCCGCGGCAGTTCGGCTCCTCGGCCAGCCGGTGGATGGGCATGATCGGAAACAGCTGGTCGATCGCCCAGGAGTCCGGGATCGACTGGAAGATGCTCATGTTGCAGAAGTAGGTGTCGGAGAGCATCGCCTCCAGGCCGTTGAACTCATCGGGAACGTATTCCAGCTTGCGGATGATGTTCAGCACCTTCGAGCAGAGCCCGAAGAACAACCGCTCGGCGAGGCTGCGATGCTCGAGTGAGCAGTAGCCGAGGCTGAAGAGGTTCAGCACCGCGTCGCGCGAGACGTGCGCGTCGTGGTAATACTCCATGAAGTTCTGCTCGTTCACGCCGACGAAGGTGTCGAACAGGTTCACGACCGGCGCGGGCAGCTCGAAGCGCTCGGCGTCGCCGAGGTGCTGAGGGATGTCGAACCGTTTGAACCCGCTCCACCCGATCACGTTGAACACCAGCACGCTGTGGTAGGCCACCATGGCGCGGCCGGACTCGCTGATGATCGTCGGATGCTCGACGCCGGCCTGGTCGCAGATTTCCTTCACGTGAAAAACGATGTCGTTGGCGTACTCCTGCAACCCGTAATTGATTGATGAGCCGAAGTCGGTCTTGCTGCCGTCGTAGTCGACGCCCAGCCCTCCGCCGACGTCGATGTACTTCAGCCCCGCGCCCAGGCGCTGCAGCTCCGTGTAGACCCGGACAAGCTCGATCGTGGCGCCTTTGATGTTGCGGATGTTGTTGATCTGGCTGCCGAGGTGGAAGTGCAGCAGGTTCAGGCAGTCGCCCATGTCGTTGTTGCGGAGGTACTCCAGCGCGTCGATCACCTCCGAGACGAAGAGCCCGAACTTGCTGCGCACGCCGCCCGATTCCTGCCATCGCCCCGCGCCGCGCGCCGCCAGCTTCACGCGCACGCCGATGCTCGGCTTCACGTTATGGAGCTTGGCGTATTTCACGATCAGCTCCAGCTCGCTGAACTTCTCGACCACCGGGATGATGTTCCGCCCGATCTTCGTCGCCAGGATGACGGCCTCGATAAACTCGTCGTCCTTGAAACCGTTGCAGACGATCGGCGTATTGTCGTCATCGACGATGCCCATGATCGCCAGCAGCTCGGGCTTGGAGCCCGCCTCCAGTCCGAAGCCCAAGGGCTTGCCGAAGCTGTGGATCTCCTCGACCACGTGGCGCTGCTGGTTGACCTTGATCGGGTAGACGCAGCGATAATCGCCTTTGTAGTCATGCTCGGCGATGGCCCGCTCGAAGGCCTGGTGGATCTGCCCGACGCGGTGCTGGAGGATGTCGGTGAAGCGGATGAGGACGGGGATCTGGATGTCGCGCTCGCGCAGCTCATCCACCAGCTTCTTGAGATCAATCGCCTTGAGCGGGTCCTGCGTAGGGCGGACGGTGACGTTGCCGTCATCGTTGACGGAGAAGTAGCCGTTGCCCCAGTTGTGGATGCCGTAGAGCTTGGCGGAGTCGGCGACGGTCCAGTGGCGCGCGGGCCCGGTGCCGTGGACGCCGCTTTCCCCGTTGGAATCGGGATGGGTGTCCCCCGCCGGCTGGGTCTTAGGCCGCAGGAGGTCATGATCCCGCCCAAACTTTTCCGCCGTCACGTCCATCAGTGTATTTCCCCGAACTGACCTCCGCGCCGCTCCGACGTCACCCGTCGAATGTCGCGCGAGCATGTTGTTCGCCAATGGTATAGGAATCGTGGCAAAGTCAATAAGCAGGTGAGCAAATTCCACACCGCGACCGTCGTCGCTTCCAATTCCCGTTCTGCCGATGTGTTCACCACCGCGGCTGCTGCTGGGTAAGGCAGTGGATGGCCCCGAGGCCCCAGATCAGTTCCGTGCAGTCGACGCCGATCACTTTGTGCTTCGGCAGGTGGGACTGAAGGATCTCCATCGCCTTTCGGTCGCTTTGCTTGTCGCGGTAAGTCGGGACGAGCAGGGCGCCGTTGATGAAGTAGAAGTTGACGTACGTCGCCGGCAGCCGTTGGCCGTCGTGCGTGACGGGGTGGGGCATGGGGATCTCGATGACCTCGAACGTCCGGCCGTCCTGATCGCGGAGCTTGGCGAGCTGCTTTCGCGCGGAGCGAAGGACCTCGTAATTCGGGTCCTTCGGATCGTCCTCCATCGCGATGACAATCTCCGTCGGGCTGATGAAGCGGGCGAGGTCGTCGATGTGGCCGTCGGTATCATCACCTTCAATTCCGCCGGTGAGCCAGGCGACGTGTTTTTGGCCGTAGTAGTCCTTGAGGTACTGCTCGATCTGCTGCCTGGAGAGGTGGGGGTTGCGGTTCTTGTTGAGCAGACAGTCGGTGGTCGTGAGCACCGTTCCCGCCCCGTTGAAATCGACCGCGCCGCCTTCCATGACGACCGTAGCATGGGCGTCGCGCCCATGTTGCTCTTCCGAAGACATGGGCGAGGCGCCCATGCTACGCGGATAAAACACCGGCAGCTTCAGCTCCGCCGCCACCCGCGTCGGCACGGCGTCGTCATCGTCGTATGGGGGATACTTCCCGCCCCAGGCGTTGAACCCCCAGTCGACGATGGCCGCCTGTGACTTGCCCGCCCGCCCCTGCTTCAGCACAAACGCCGGTCCATGATCGCGGCACCAGCTTTCGTTGGTCTTGATCTGGTGGAAGAACACGTTCCGCGACGGGCAGCCGTGCTCCTTGAGCTGCTGGCGGACGATGTATTCCCAGTTTTCGTTCGGGATGTTGATGTGCACCTGCTCGCGGCTCTGGATCTCGCACATGATCCGCGCCAGGTTCTCGGGGATGGTGTGGTATTTACCGGGGAACGAAATCCCCTCCGGCCGGGGCCAGGAAAACCAGGTGCCGGTGTGGAGGTGCCACTCGGGCGGGAAGGAATAACCCATTTCCGCGGGCGTGCGCTCGAGAACTCGTATTTTTGGCATCGGTCCAATCAGGCGAGCTTGCGTCTCTTCTTGGGGAGCGTACCCGGTTCCAGCCGCTCGATCCGCTCGATGTTGTGATATGAAATCAAGTCGAACCCTTCCGCTCTCGTGGCTGTTCGGGTTACGGGGTTCCGCAGGACGAGAAGGGTGTTCGTCAACGGGTGGGCGGTATTCGGCCCGAGGATGTCGAGCGTTTTGCCGCTCACCAGGTGAAGGCGCAGTGGCCCGAAAGACTCACGCTTCAGTTCGGCAATTACGTCATCTTCGGTCAATTGGTACTCCTGCGACTGATCATACCATCAAATCGCGTCCACAAACCGCTTCGTGATGTTCCCATATGCGTCGATCCGCCGGTCGCGGAGGAACGGCCAATGCGTGCGGCTGAACTCGACCTTGTCCAGGTCGCACGGCACGACGATCGCCTCTTCCTTGTCCACCGAAGCGCGGTGGATCACCTGCCCGTTCGGAGCGGCGACGAAGGATTGACCCCAGAACTGGATGCCCTCTTCGCTGACGGGTTTGCCGTCAACGCCAAGAACGTGCTCGATCCCGATGCGGTTGGGCGCGCAGACGTAGCAGCCGTTGGCGACGGCGTGGCTGCGCTGCATGAGCTCCCAGCTGTCATGCTGGGCCTCGCCGTACTCGGCCTTCTCGGCAGGGTGCCAGCCGATGGCGGTGGGGTAGAACAGAATCTGCGCGCCCTGCAGCGCGGTGAGGCGGGCGCCTTCGGGAAACCACTGGTCCCAGCAGATCAACACGCCGATCTTTGCATAGGCGGTGTCCCAAGTGCGGAAGCCTCCTCCTTGCTCGCCGCAGGCGTCGCCGGGGGTGAAATAAAACTTCTCGTAGTAGAGCGGGTCGTCGGGGATGTGCATCTTGCGGTAGATGCCGAGAATCTTCCCATCGGCGTCGATCACGACGGCGGTGTTGTGATAGAGCCCGTCGGCGCGCTTCTCGAACAGCGACGCGACGATCACCACCTTGTGCTTCTTCGCCAGCTTCGTGAACGCGTCCGTGCTCGGCCCCGGGATCGTCTCGGCCAGCTTGAAAAACCGGTGGTCCTCCACCTGGCAGAAATACTGGCTGCCGAACAGCTCCTGCGTGCAGATGATCTTCGCGCCCTCTCTTGCGGCCTGCTCGATGAGGCGCGATTGACGCGCGAGGTTCTTGCGGAACTCATCGGAGCAGGCCATTTGCGTGAGACCCACGGGAACGACGCGCGCGGAAGATGCGCTGGCGGTGCGGCCATTGCTGTCCATGCGCGCTGCCGTGCGTGACGATTTGCTGTTTGGCTGTTTTTTCATCGCATCAAGAGAAACGAAAAAGCGACGCGGATGTTCGTCGGAAAGGATGCGTCGAGCAAGGGATCATCCACCTCGGCAGCGTCCGAGCTCCCCTCGCCTTTCGCGAATGGGATCGAATGCGATACATATAGCGGCATGGCGGACGCGCGCGCAATGACTGCTGAGGCAAACTGCATGCGCCGCCGGGACTTTCTCGCCGCGGCGTTTGCAGCGGGCGCATCGTCGCTGGGACTGGGCGGATGCGACGGCATGGGCGGGGCTCCGGACGATCGCGTCACGCTGCGCTTCTGGAACATGTTCAGCGGCCCCGATGGCCGCACCATGCTCGGCCTTGTCCGAAAGTTCAACGCACAGAGCCCCGATATGACCGTCGTCATGCAGCGGATGCACTGGTCGACGTACTACAACAAGCTGTTCGTCGCGGGGCTCGGCGGACGGGCGCCCGAAGTATTCATCACCCACGGCTATGCCCTGCGGCGGTTCGTCGGCGCCGGCTTCGTCCGCAAGGCCGATGACCTGTTCGGCAGCGGCAAACATCAACTCGACCCTGCCGACTTCGATCCCAACATCCTACAGGCGATGAAGCAGGGCGGCGCCTACTGGGGCGTTCCGCTCGATGTGCACCCGCTGGGGATGTACTACAACCGCACGCTGCTCAAATCGGTCGGGTTCGTCGACGCAACGGGCGCCGCGCGCCCCCCGACGAACCGGGATGAGTTCCTCGACCTCCTGCACCGTTTGAAGCCCAGGCCGGGACTGAACCCGCGCGACACGACATGGGGGTTCGTCTACACGTGGCAGCGGACGAACCTCTTCGCCATTGTGAAGCAGTTCGGCGGCCAGCTGTTCAACCACGACCTGACACGGGCGACGTTCGATGCCCCCCGAAACGTTGCGGCGCTGGCGTGGGCATCGGATCTTGTTCGGCAGGGGCTCGTGCCGGGGCCGCAGAACTTCGACTCGTGGATCGGCTTCCGCCAGGGGCGCGTCGGGGTGGTCTTCGAGGGGATTTACGTGCTGCCGGAAGTGCGCCGCCAGGCCGACCTGGACTGGGGCGCTGCGCCGCTGCCGATGCTGGGAACGCAGCGCGCGACGTGGGGCGAGTCGCACAGCCTTGTCATGCGCAACGATCTCGAGGGCCACCGGCTCGACGCGGCGAAACGGTTCATCAAGTTCCTCTCCGACCACAGCCTCGACTGGGCCGAGGGCGGGCAGGTTCCGGTGCGGCAGAGCCTGCGCGACAGCGAACGGTTCGCCGCCATGTACGCGCAGAACCAGTTCGCAAAGCAGATCCCGTACGTCACATACCTCCCGCCGGCGCCGTTCGTCTTCGAGTACCTCCGCGCGTTCGACGACGCCATCGAGCTGGCCCTGCGCGGGACGAAATCCGCCCGCGCGGCGCTGTCAGCGGCCGACAGCATCGTACAGCCGGTCATCGAACGCTACGCCCGCCAGGATTTCTGGGACCAGTATCCAACCGGCGGTGGGAAATGACGCTGGGGACCGGCTCGCCCACCACCGCGCGCAATCCCCAGCCGCTGCCCCCGCGCGTAACGCCAACCGACCTATCTTCGCCGCGCCGTCGCCGGGTCGATCTCACCGGCTACCTCTTCCTCGCGCCCTACCTGCTCCTGTTCGGCGTGTTCCTGCTCCTCCCGCTGGCCTACGGGCTGTGGCTGAGCTTCATGCAGTACGAAATGCTCTCCCCGGAGCCGCCGACGTTCATCGGCCTGGCCAATTACCGCGAGGCGTTCAACGACGAGCGGTTCTGGATCGCCCTGTGGGCGACGATCCGCTTCGTCGGCATGGCCAGCCCGCTCACTATCCTCCTCGCGCTCTCGCTCGCCCTGGCGATCAGCACGATCCCCGACCGCCGCCAGCACGCCTACCGGCTGATGGTCTTCCTCCCGACCATGATCACCATCACCGTCGCCGGCCTGGTCTGGCGGTGGCTGTACAACACCGAGTTCGGTCTGCTCAACGCACTCCTCGACAACTTCGGCATGAAAGCCCCCTGGCTGACCAACCGCCACTGGGCCATGCCCTCGATCGTGCTGATGACGCTGTGGTGGACGGTCGGCGGGCCGCTGGTGATCCTGCTCGCCGGCATCCGCCAGATCCCCGACGCCTACTACGAAGCCGCCGCCCTCGACGGCGCCACCGGCTGGCGCAGCACCCTCTACATCACCCTGCCGATGTTGAAACCCGTGCTGCTGCTCGCGATCGTGCTCAACGTCATCGGCGCGTTCCAGGTCTTCGGCCAACCCTTCATCATGACCCAGGGCGGCCCGGAGCGCTCGACGCTCGTACTGATGATGTACATCTACGAAACGAGCTTCAACAACTACCGCCTCGGCTACGGCGCCGCCATGAGCTGGCTGCTGTTCCTGCTGATCGCTGTCTTCTCCGTGCTCCAGTTCCGCCTGATGCGCGAGAAGTAGCGGCGGGGTTATGCACCCGCCTCGCCAGATGACGATTGCGAATCCTTTGTTCTGGGCACCTGCCACTCGTTCGCAGCAGCGGCGATCGCGATACACACAATGAGCACGAGGTACATCGTGAAGGGCCGACCGCTTCTTTCGAAACCAAATGCGAACGCAACCCACCAGACTGCCGAAACGATCACGCACCAGCGAGCGACGCGGCGCAACACGGAGTGAGGCGTCGCCTGTGGATTGAGCTTTGCGAGGAAGCCGGTCCGCTTTCGGGGTCGTGGGCTCTCGTAATTCAACGTGGGGCGCGGGTGCATAACGGATCAGCATTCAACGGCCGGCCGGGCGCTGAGCCGCGTCGGAATCGCACGGACCGTTCCGCCCGGCCGGTCCGTTGCAGTGCGTGTGTTAGTCGGCCGGGACGGTTTTTACGAGAACATCTCAAACTCCACCTTGATCGCCTTGGCCGGATCGCCGCGTGGCGTGACCTGCTCAACCGCGGCCATCTGGTCCGTCGGTGGTGCCTTGCACATGACAGATATCGTCACTCCGTGCGTCTGAACGTCCGGATATGCACTCGAGAAGTCTTCGCTGAGCACGTATTTCACGTACGACCGCAACTTCGCCAGGAAGGCGCCATAGCGCTCGTCAGGATCGGTGGTGACGCCAGCATCGACGATGACAAGGCGGATTTGTTCCGCGCCCGGTCGCGTGACGAGGTCAACGACGTTTGGATCTTCAAGTGCCATAGGCCGACTAACCTCTGAATAAACCGACCCGCTGGGGGAAATCAAAGGGGTCGGGAGTCTTTTATGGGCCTCACCCGCGGCCGCCCGCGAGGGCGCAGGCTTGATTGTAACCCCAGCTTCGCCGCCGTGCGCCGCTGCCACGCCGCGTCACCGTACGGCCGGCCGCGCCGGATCGATTCAGCGATCGCCGCCTCCTCCGCAGTGCTTTGCGGCCGGTTCACCCACTCCGTCCATTGCGCCGGCCGCTGCACCGGACAATCCTCCCAGCTCATGAGCGATGGCATTCCCTCCACCGGCCCCGGATTCGTTCGCTGCCACAGCGAGCCCCATCGCCACCGTTCCGCCCGATCCGCAAGCTTCGCCCGCAGCGCGTTGCGCTCGACATACCGGCACACCGCCAGCAGATGCTCGTCGCGCTCGATGGGAAAGCTCTTGAACCGTCCCTGATACAGCGGACCGGTGCCGGCGGAATGGTGATGAGCGTGCCAGCGCTGCGTGTGCGTGACGGTGAGCAGCCGCATGAACTCGCTCAGCTCGCCGTCGCCGGCCGGCCACAGCACCAGGTGCCAGTGATTGGGCATGAGGCAATACACGAGCAGGCGGGCCGGCAGGCGCTGCTGCACCTCGTCGATGATCCGGAGGAATGCCGCATAATCGGCCTCCTTGCGAAACAGCCGCTCACGCCCAACGGCGCGGTTCAGGACATGAAAGAACATCCCGCCGGTTGCAGCGCGAGGACGACGCGGCATCGCCAGAATGTACAGCAAAGCGGGCCGGCGGGTCAAACAAAGACTCCCGACCCGAATGCCGTTCGGTTAAGTATTTCCCCCTGATTGTCGCGGCGATTTCATCTGTTCCCGCGGCCTGACCAGCAGGTCGTATGCTTTCATCCGCCGGCGGATCACGCGCAGCTGGCAGCGGCCGTGGCG
>DASYWJ010000024.1:0-9199 GCA_035936155.1 Tepidisphaeraceae bacterium
GGGGCAACAGTGGCTCGACCAATTCCCACAGGTCGTCGGGTACGAGCGGCTTGGCCATGGCGTCCTCCGTGACTGCGGCCAAGCGAGATTGTCGGGCGGCATCGGATCATTCGGAACCGAGGTTTTGTTAGGAGCTCTAAAGACTGATCCTCAGCAATTACTGACCTCAACAAAGACTGATAACAATAACTCTCTATCGGCTGCGCCTCAGATTGTCAGCTTGCATCTTTCTGAGGAGCCTCAGGGAGCAAAAGCGCAGCCGCCCAGAAACCACACCTCTCCCGCCATGATCGAGCAAATCTACAAGGCCTACCCGAAGCAGGTGAAGGCAATTCACGCAAAGAAATCGATCGTCGCGGCCATCAAACGTCTTCGTGAGGAGGCGCCCGCCGCGCCGGGTGGGGAACCATGGGATCACTGGCTGCTCGAGCGGGTTCAGGTATACGCCGCGGCGCGGAAAGCGCTTACCGATGTCGAGCCTGCCCAAAAGCCGTTCACCCCCGACCCCGCGACTTGGTTCGACGGGGGGCAGTATCACGATGACCCGGCCGAGTGGGCGACGAAGCCGCGGGAGAGCAACACCGACCGCTTGTCGTCGGGGCTACCCGCAAGCCGCCGCAAGCCCACTGCCGCGGAACGTGGCGAGTACCCCGAGGATCTTCCGGTGGTGGTGCGGAACCGTCGCGGGCCCACTGCCGCTGAACGCGGCGAATATCCGGAAGATGATCTCCCCGTCGTGGTGCTCAAATAGCGCGACGCGGGGGAGAAGCGATGGAGCGATTTTAGGGCGTTTGCGCCCGCAACGCTGACGAATCTAAAAGGTTCTCCAATTGGAGAACTTCCGGCCAACAAGCCCAAGTCCGGCACCGCGTATAATCTTCTGTCTTCATGGGTCCCGCTCCCCGGAATGTCTCCCCGGGGGTGGCGTTTGTTATGCGCGCCCATGGTGAACGACCGCGGCGCCGGCCGGCACTGATGCAGCGTCCACCAAGACAATGGCAGCACGCAAGCGACTACCGACCCCCAACCCCGCGCTCCGCAGTGACCCCGGACTACTCGCGGCGAAGGCGCATATCACCGAGCACTTCGCCGAGCGGCCAACGACGAAGAAGCTGATCGCCGTCGCCGGCGCGAAAATATCCGAGACTCACTTTATCGGTCGGTTCCACGCCGCCTTCCGAATCACGCCCCGCGGCCCTGATCAACAAGCTGATGCTCAAGCGCGGTGAGGGGCTGCTGCTGGACCCGGACCTTACGCTCGACGAGATCGCCAAACAGTGCGCCTATGCTCCGATACCCATTTGGTCGGTCTCTACCAGCAGCGCAACCGGGGCATTCACCCCACGGCCGCACGCCACGCCAGGTGGAAGCGCGCGGTAGTCTGCGCCAATCGTTTGCCGTTGCGCCTATTCGTATTGTCACCTGTACGGGTGCGAGAGGGCGAATGGAAAAAGTACGTGACAAGCTAGCGACAAAGATCGTGCTCGATACCCGCCTTCAGTCCTACCGAGATTCTTCGATCACGGCTGGGCCGAGCAGTTCTACGTGCAGCGGACGGCTCGCGCCTGAAGGACGCAGCGTTCTCGTTGACGCTCGAGTGGAAGAGCGCTTCGGTGGCGTCCCGCACGATATGGCTGATGGTCGATTCGCTCCGAACGTTTCACATTGGGTTGGCGGGAGGCCACTCACCGTTCTTCGACGGCATCACCAAGGCGCTCGGTATATACGTTACTAATCGCTCAAAGCTGTCGAATGTGCGGAAAAATGAGTTGATCGGCGCCGTCCAGCAGATCCGCAAGGATGTCGAGAAGGGAATCAAGGAGAATCCTCCGCCCTTTAATACGGAAGATTGGAAGCAGTATATAGGGGTAAATAAGTTCGCCCATGTCTCTGTGGAGCATGCAGCGCATGTGCTTCACGGCCGTGTGCTGCGCGTACGAGAACTTCGTGCAGCAGGTTGTGGCGGTCGGAAGGAACGACGAGGATTATCGGTCGATGCACCTAGCGGCGGCCGCTACCTACGGGGATACAGGTACCGCTGGAAGCTCACGAACGCCTCTGCGATTTGTTCCGGCGGGCCCAGGTCCGCGACGGCGTCGGCGATGGCGTTGTGGTATTTCAACTTCAGGAGGGCCGAGAGCTTTTCCGGCGACAACTCGTCTACGCCGACCCTCACGTACTGCGACAGCACGAACGTCAGGAACGCCACCTGCCGGGATTCAAACTTCTGATCGATCAGGGTCTTCGCCCACGCCGCACGCTGCTCGCGCGTCAGCGGCGGGCGGTTGAATGCCACGTACGCCAGCACGTCGTAAATGTCGCTCCGCTCGGCATCGATGATCTTCTGCATCTCCGCCAGCTGCGCCGGTCCGAATCCCTTCTCCGCGAGCCCGTCCAGCAGGACCTTGCGCGTCATCGGATCGCCCCAGAGCGTGCGCAGCTCGGCCTCGTCCTTGAAGAACTCCGGGATGGCCCCGAACAGGCTCACCAGGAACTGCTCGGCCGACATCGGCGTGCCGTCGGCGTGCCAGAAGGTGGTCGCGACCATGTGCTGGATCGTCCGCTCCTTGCCGCGCGCGAGCGTCACCCTGATCTTCTTCGGGCGCACCGGCGGCTCGGGGGACGGTTCCGGCGGCTCCGGGGGATCGCCGGTTGGCTCGCGTGGCTCCGTCGGCTCCGGCTCCTGCGGTTCGCCGTCCCATTCCGGGTCGCTGAAGTGGTGGTGCGCCTTCACGAAGTCGTAGATCGTGAAGTAGTCCTTCCCCTGGTACAGGCGCGTCCCACGGCCAATAATCTGCTTGAACTCGATCATCGAGTGAATCGGCCGCATCAGCACGATGTTCCGCACGTTCCGCGCGTCCACGCCGGTCGAAAGCTTATGGCTCGTCGTGAGGATCGTCGGGATCGTCTTCTCGTTGTCCTGAAAGTCGCGCAGATGCTGTTCCCCCAGCGCCCCGTCGTCGGCGGTCACGCGCTGGCAGTAGTTCGGGTCGGTACTCGCCGTCTTCAACTGGTTCACCAGGTCGCGCACCGCCAGTGCGTGGTCCTGCGTCGCGCAAAACACCAGCGTCTTCTCGCGCTGGTCGATCATCTGCATGAACAGCTTCACCCGGTGCGCCTCGCGCTCGCGGATCTCAATGACCCGGTTGAAGTCGCCCTCGACATAGCGCTTGCCGGTTTCGACTTCGCCCTCAACCAGCGTGTCGTCCGGCGTGTAGACGTATTCGTCCAGCGTGGTGGAGATCTGCTTGACCTTGAACGGCGTGAGAAACCCGTCGTTGATCCCATCCTTCAATGAGTAGACGTAGACCGGCTCGCCGAAATACTTGTAGGTGTCGACGTTGTCCCGCCGCTTCGGCGTAGCCGTCAGCCCCAGCTGCACCGCCGGCCCGAAATACTCCATGATGTCGCGCCAGTTGCTCTCGTCGTTCGCGCCCCCGCGGTGGCACTCGTCGATCACGATGAAGTCGAAGAAGTCCGGCGGGTAATCCCCGAAGTAGGGGGAGGGCTTCCCGTCCTTCGGCGGGCCGCTCATGAACGTCTGGAAGATCGTGAAGAAGATGCTCCCGTTCTTCGGCACGGACTTCTTCTTGCGGATCTCCTCTGGGCTGATGCGCACGAGCGAGCCCGGGGCGGCCATGTCGAACGGGCTGAACGCGTTGTAGGCCTGGTCGGCGAGAATGTTCCGATCCGCGAGGAAGAGGATGCGCGGGCGCCGCGTGGGCGTGCGCGACAGGTTCCACTTGGCGTGGAACAGTTTCCACGCAATCTGGAACGCGATCAGCGTCTTACCCGTGCCGGTGGCGAGCGTAAGCAATATGCGTTGCTTGTCATTTGCAACCGCCTCCAGCACGCGTTCGATGGCGATGTCGCGGAAGTAGCGGTCGCCAAGACTCCCGCTTTTATCCTCAAACGGCACCGCGGCGAAGCGATCGCGCCAGACGTTCTCGTCGGGAAACGTCTTACCCCAAAGCTCATCCGGGCTAGGCCATGCCGGACAATCCCCCTCGGCCCCCGTCTTCATGTCAACCGCGTAGATACCCTGCCCGTTGCTCGCGTACGCGAACCGCACGTCCATCTTCCCGGCCTGACTCTTGGCCTGCGCGACGCCCAGCGACACCGGCTCATCCCACGCCTTGGCCTCGATCACCGCCAGCTTGTGGCTCTTGTAGACCAGCACGTAATCGGCGATCTCCGGCCGCGCGCGCTTCCCATGCCCCTCGATCCGCCCCGGCGCGATCCGATACTCCCGCCGGATCGTGCTGCCTTCGATGACACCCCAACCCGCGGCCTTGAGCGCGGGGTCGATGTGCTCGGCTCTGGTTTCGGCCTCGTTCGGCATTGGTCTTGTGGGCCGCTAAGGTTTAATCACGAGCCTGCAAATTAGCGGACAGCCGTCGTAGCTCCGCGCTTGTTCGATTGTGCGTTTCAACTCGCGCTGATCCGGGATCAGCGAGTCCGGATCGTAAACGAAGAAAATGATTGTCTCGCAAGACGCGTGATGGCGGTAGACTTCGATGTCGTCGTGGAGTTCCTTCGACACGGCCTTCCCGTGCGCTGCATCCCTGATTATTTTCGCCTCGATGATTAGCCGGAGGGACCGCGAATAGAAGTCGCGAATGGTGTAGCGGTTGCCGACCTTCTCGGTTGGCGTTTCCGGGACCAAGTCACGCACCCAAGGCCGGAGTATGAGATACAACGCATCTTGAACGTCCGCCTCCGAGTCAAGGGCGAGCATCGCTCCTTCGTTCCGGCGGGTATTGAGATAGCGCACGCACTCTTGGAATTCGTCAAGCGCCTCAAGCACTCCGCCGACCGTCAACTGCCCCGCAGTCAGCTGCGACCATCGACTGGCGAGAGCAGCTAAGCCACCGACCGCCCCAGCGGCTAATTCAAGGTCGCTCACTTCCCAGCTCCTTCCGACCGTAGATATAGCGAGCAATGTCCTGGATGATCGCCTCGTAATCTCGCGTGGTCTTGTTCTCGGGGAGGTGGATGTGAAGGTCGATCTTGATGGGCGGAAGCTCCGGCGTTCCCTGGCCGCCAGATGAGGCGGCATAGGGGAACTTCGCCGTGCCCGCATGTTGAGTTCTCTTAGTTCCGCCCTTAGCCATAGAAGATCTCCAATGACGCTCGCAGAGTTTGTTCAGGCCTCTAAGTGCTCGCGAACGCAAGCTCGGCTAGCCAGTTGCCCGCTGAACGCCTGATGCAGCAGCGACTTCTTCAATGCGTCGACGGCGACAAGCTTCTGTTGATAGCACATGCTGAGACGATCGCATTCTGACTCTGCCCCCGCAAGCGTCCGAACGATTCGCCGCTGCTCTGCGATCGGTGGGAAGCGGAGCGCTAATCGCCGCAGATCGCGGATGTTGATTTGCATCAGCGCCGCACCGTAAGTGCCGGCGCGGATCTGGTCCTGCACGCTCTCGGACCGGAACAAATAGTACCCGAATTCGGGGTTGAGAAGCGTCGGCTCGAAGCGGATTGGAACGATGCCGCGGGTGACGTTCGCCCCTTTCAGCTCGGGTGCAGCAACGGACATTTCCCCGGTGCTCCCTCGGACGCAAAGCAGCAGTTCCCCGCCCTTAAGTGTCGTGCGCTTGTACGCTGACGCCTTGGCCGGATCGATCCGCTTGAGATTTTCGCCGCCAATGATCCGCGTCGTGAGATCGACGGGACGAACCACCGGCAGGCCATCCTCTAGCTCGTGCCCGGGTTGAACGATGCCATACGATAGAATGCAGTCCTTCGTGACGACCTCTTCGAGTGTGGCATAAGACCGTTGGCCGTCCCGATCGGTGAGAGCGTCGGATAGACAGCTCGCGAATAGCACCCCTGCGTTCTGGAGGTTCCTTTTGGCGTTGGCTCTGGCGGTGGCGATGGCGGCAAACGCGTCGTCGAGGATGCCGACGATCCGCCGCTGCTCGGCGAGCGGCGGGAGCGGCATACGGACTTCCTTGAGACGTGCTCCTGACAGTTCTTTGAATGTGGCGCCGGTCCCCATCGCGTCGAGACGCTCACAATTCGCGAGGAGGTAGTAGTACAGAAACTTGTAGTGCAGGCCACCGCGCGGAACCAGCCCCTTGCAGCCCTGATTCGTGGCCATCGGAACGGTGTTAACGACGAGATGCCCGATCGGTGCGCGAGACGAGAGGATCACTGACTTTGCGGGGAGCGGTCGTGCGGACGAGTTGTCAAGGCCGGAATCAGTCAGGGTTCTTTCCGTAGCCTCGACGTACATAGAGGCGCGGTTGCCCATCTCGGCGGGCGTAATCCACTGATGGGGTCCATCCCAATATTCAGCGACGCCCGTCCTCGGTGTGCCACCATTGACGACTTCACATACCTCGGCGAGCGTCATAACAGGCCAGTCGTTGATCACAGCATCCCCCGAATCGTCGCCAGCACCTTTGCGCTCTGCTGATCCAGCTCTGCGATCTCGTCCAGGATCTCCGCCGGGCTGCGGTGTTTGACTTCTTCGCCGCCGTTCGGGTTCTTCACCGACAAATCCCACGTGTCGGGGTCGATCGTCTTGACGTCCACGGTCCAGGACTTGTCCGAGTCGGCGAACGTCTTTTGCAGCGTCACGAACTCGGCGAGATCGTCATCGTTGAGCGGGTTGGTCTTCCCCATGTTGCGGCCGGGGTCGAGCTGGTAGTACCAGACCTTCCGCATGGGCGCGCCCTTCTCGAAGAACAGGACAACCGTCTTCACGCCGGCGCCGAGGAACGTGCCGCCGGGGCAGTCGAGGATCGTGTGCAGGTTGCAGCTTTCCAGCAGCAGCTTGCGGAGGGAGACGGAGGCGTTGTCGGTGTTGGACAGGAACGTGTTCTTGATGACCACGCCCGCCCGGCCGCCGGCCTTGAGGATCTTGATGAAGTGTTGGAGGAAGAGGAACGCGGTCTCGCCGGTGCGGATCGGGAAGTTCTGCTGGACCTCCTTGCGCTCCTTCCCGCCGAAGGGGGGATTGGCCACGACGATGTCGTAGCGGTCCTTCTCCTGGATGTCGCCGAGGTTCTCGGTGAGCGTGTTGGTGTGCAGGATGTTGGGGGCCTCGATGCCGTGCAGGATCATGTTCATGATCGCAATCACGTAGGCGAGGCTCTTCTTCTCCTTTCCGTAGAACGTGCGCCGCTGGAGGCGCTGGTCTTCGGTGGTGGAGCGCTTGGGGTTCTCCCGGCAGAGGTAATCGAACGATTCGCACAGGAAGCCGGCGCTCCCGACCGCTCCGTCATAGATCGTCTCGCCGAGCTTGGGGGCGGTCACCTTGACGATCGCGCGGATGAGGGGGCGGGGCGTGTAGTACTCGCCGCCGTTGCGGCCGGCGTTGCCCATGTTGCGGATCTTGGCCTCGTACAGGTGGCTCAGCTCGTGCTTCTCGGTCTGGGACCGGAAGCGCAACCCGTCCATCTGGTCGATGATCTCGCGCAGGTTGTAGCCGGACGTTATCTTGTTGCGGATCTCGCCGAAGATCTGCCCGATCTTGTACTCGATCGTGTGGGGGGTATCGACGGCGCGGGTCTTGAACCCGTGCAGGTAGGGGAAGAGTTTTACATTGACGAACTCGATCAGGTCCGGCCCGGAAAGGGCGGTGTTGTGGTCCAGCTTCCCGTCCTTGTCCTTGGGGGCGGCCCAGTTCTCCCAGCGATATTCGGTGTCGAGGATGAAGCTGTACTTCTTCCCCTCCAGCCGGGCCTCGGCGGCGCGGTCCTGCTCCAGTCCGTCCAGGTACTTGAGGAAGAGCAGCCAGGAGGTTTGCTCGGTGTAGTCGAGTTCCGTCGTGCAGCCGGCCTCTTTCCAGAGGACGTCGTCGATATTTTTGAAGGCTTGTTCAAACATGATGCGTGTCGTGCGAAATGCGGCGTCGCCCGTGGAAATCCCCCGCTTCAAGTCGCCCTCCCGCCGATGATACCGGACGCGCGCGGCAGAGCGAAGTGGCACGCGGCGAACTGCGGGATCGATTGCGCTTCGAGGGTCATCCCTGGGCACCGCAGGGTAATGTAAGGCCGTTCACTGGCCGCGGCCGCGCCAACATGCCGGCGGGCGACCGCCGTGTGTCTAGCGCTTTTGCCCACGGAGCGTGGTGCCGGATCAGTCGCTGTCGTCAAATCGCGGTGCAGGTCGTGGGGAAACGTGGTCGATCGCCGCAGGCGGGAGTCGGGCAGGATCACGCCACCGTCGCGGTGCCGGCCGTGACGGGCAATACGTCTCCCATGCCCGCCTTGCCCCGAGGCCGATTTTCACCCTCCACCCGAACGTAGAATCATCCACCGTTGATCGGCGGTGACACGATCGTCTAACGTGGCGCACATGACACGTCCCAAGCGAAAGCGACCCAAACGAAAGCCCGCCGCAGCCGCGCCGCTCCCTCCGAAAGCGCATGTCGTGGACCGCCGACGCCGACGGATTCGTACCGCTCAACGCGACACTGTTCAAAGCAACTGGGGCATAGGGAGTCACTGCCCCTGGTCGAGGAACTGGAGCGCCTCCACGTCATCGAGCGGCGACGGAAGCCGGATGGCAAGCTCGACTACTTGGTAGGGCGCCAGTGCATCCTGTACCGAGTGCTGCCTTCCTACTCGACAGAGGGCGTACAGCGCGTCTGGCTGGAGGACCAACACGTGCTGCAAGTCTTAGCGGAGTGGCGGAAGCAGGTTCACTGTCCCAAATCCGACGTGCACGAGTTCCTCGATTACTGGGCGCGGCGAACAGGCGTCGCCGTGAACACGGCGCGAAAGATCGTGCGTCAGACACCGAAGCTCGCGCAGGACGCTACGGTTTGGCATGCCGCCATCGACATGATGACGTCGCGTGAGTGTCCAACGAGCGTTTGTAGGATGGCGCCGGCGTGCGAGGACGCTGTGCGACTGTGGTACGCAGCCGCGCTCCCGCACATCGGAACGAAGGACTTCCTCGCGACCTACAGCGATTTTCTCTACGCATGGGATCGCATCCTTTACCCCGGGGGCGGCGACTTGTTGGCCATCGCACTGATCGCGCGGACAATGCCGGGGTGCCGCGTGTTGCCCTCCAAGTGCTTTGGGCGGGGAGCATACCCACACAGCGGCTCATCGGGTTGTGCCGAGAACTGCAGCGGATGAACGGGTCAGGTGCGCCGTTCTATATTGACTACCGCAATGCTGCGAGGCTGATCCCAGACCTTGGGTGTCACGTCAGCGCGGGCAAACGTCTTGGGATG
>DASYWJ010000025.1:0-2357 GCA_035936155.1 Tepidisphaeraceae bacterium
GCACCGCCAGCGAGATGAATACGCTGACATCGCGCAGAAGGTGTTTGAACTTTCGCAAGGCCTTACTGAGCGGTGGGTTGGAGCGGAATACGAGGAAAAACGGCAGATTCTGGAAATGCTCTGTTTGAACTTTTCGCTCGATGGCGCAACTCTCGTCCCCACAATGAGATCGCCCTTCGACTTGCTGGTCGAAGGGCGTCTTGTCTCATCAAGTCGGGGTGACAGGATTTGAACCTGCGACCTCCTGGTCCCGAACGATGAAGTACCGATCGGTTCCCAAACAAAATTTGGGGTGAGGCCGCTTCTAGACCCGGTGAAGAGTGGTTCAGACCCATTCGGGCGCACCCGGCGGGTGCTTACGGGGGCTAAAGCCCCCGCCGCAACCGCACCGGCCTCGCTCGCGACGACACCGGCAGCTGCCGTCGCAAAGCCACTTGAGCCCGCCGCAGGATCTCGGACAAGGTCGTCAAGCTCGCATTCGCCGGCTTCCGCGACGACCAAATGCCCGACAGTGAGCCGCCGGCCAAAGAGCGCGTGCCGGTGTACGTCTTCGCACGAGCAGTTCGACCCGCTCGAAATCCAACTGCCGCTGCACGACCACCGGTACAATTTCCACGGCGGCTTCTGCGGCGCATGCGCGACGCTTGACCGTGAGTGAACTATACCCGCCGCCGAGATCCGCTCCAGCGGCGGGTTATCCAGCAGCCGCGAGGCCGTCGTATCGAGCCGCGCGGTCGTGCAATTGCATCTTCACTGACGCGTCCCGGAGCGCCAACCAGAACTCGCGCGACACCGGATGCTCTTCCGCATATGCCTCCAGCATGTCGCAGGCCAGTTCAAGCTCGTTGTGATCGAGAAACTCCTGGTACTCGCGAACCGCATCGTCGGCGTCAGCTGCAGGCGGCAGCGTCCCGCGCGCCCGACGGAGGTCGGCGTCGATCTTCTTCCAAAGCTCGATGAGTTCGGGCGTAGCCATTTGCTGGATAACGGCCCAACATTCACTGGCCGGGGCCGACGACCATCGTTTCGCGAATCACAAGGACCGTCGTGGCCCCGGTCCAGTGCAGAGAACCCATGCAATCCCGCCGTCGATCCGGGAAGATCGACGGGGTCCCTTACCAGAGGAGGATTGCATGGGATACGCGACGATTCTCGGCCTGGACCTCGGCAAGTTCAAGAGCGTTTGCTGCGTGATGGACGCCGTCACCGGCCGATACGCGTTCGAGACGCTGGCGACCACGCCGGCGGTGATCGCCGACCTGCTGGCGCGGCACGCGGCGGCGGCCAACGGCGAAGAGGTGCTGCTGGTCATCGAGACCTGCGACGCCGCCGGCTGGGTGCATGACGTCGGCTGTGCGACACCCGGCGTCGTCGTCACCGTCGTGCACACGCAGGGTGACGAACGCTGGAAGTGGTGCAAGGTCAAACGCAAGACCGACCGCGACGCGGCCCCTGAAGTGGGTGCAGTAGGAGCAGTCGAGGGCTCCCTTGCCGTTGGGCATTCGGATGCGACCTAACGTGAGGCCGATCAGTGGCCGGAGCCGCGCCCCGGCAGCTTTCGGACGAAGGAAACTATACCCGCGGCTCCGGTCCGCTGCATTGGCGGGTTATTCCCTTGCTCATGGTGACGCACGGCATCTCAATCCCACCCGCCAAGCGGTGGACGCCGCGGCGGACGACTCGATACCCATGCTTGACGTAGAACCGTTCCGCGTTAATCGAGGCGTGCATGTGCAGCTCAGACATTCCATGGTCGGATGCCATCTCCTCCAGGCGACGAAGGAGGGCCAACCCCACGCCTCGGCCGCCGAAGTCCGGATCTACGTACACCGCGCGGAGCTCACCAGAAGCCGGAACGATCGATCCGAAGCCGCAAACGACGCCGTCGAGCGTGGCGACGACGAACAGTTCATCGCCGCGTTCAATCGCCTGTCGTGTGGCGGCCCGTCGCCGCGCGTCATCGGGCGCGACCGCCCAAGAGTGCAGGACAGCGGACGGATAGGCTGTTGAAGCCGTCCCGTGAACGGCGGCGAAGTGCACGCGAACCAGGTCGTCCGCGTCCGCGACCGTACCCGCGCGAAGATGAACGCCGGTTGGCTGCAAGGGGATAACGTAATGCCAGTCAGCGGCCGGCGCACAACCGGCTCGCGAGCTTCAGTGTACTACGTCGCCGGTCCGCTGCAGCGGGTGGTTAGCTCCACGGCCGGGCGGCCACACTAGTGGATTAACACAGTTCCTCTGAAGTGTGAAGGTGCGTCATGCTGTGGCCATCAATGGCAAGGAGGCCGGATGGCGAAGAAGTACGTCGTGAAGCTCAAGGGTCACGAGCGGCTGGCGTTGCAGCGGAAATTGCGGGC
>DASYWJ010000026.1:0-3572 GCA_035936155.1 Tepidisphaeraceae bacterium
GCCCGCAATTTCCGCTGCAACGCCAGCCGCTCGTGACCCTTGAGCTTCACGACGTACTTCTTCGCCATCCGGCCTCCTTGCCATTGATGGCCACAGCATGACGCACCTTCACACTTCAGAGGAACTGTGTTAATCCACTAGGAGCGACCACTTCCGCCCTGCGGACATCATGGCGAACCCCTGAAGTGGTCGGCATTCACTCCTTCGCGTTTGGGCGTCAGACCCATCCGACACTGAAATCGCGATTGAAGCTTACTGGACGCCCATCGAGGCCAGCCGGAAAAGTCTCGCGGTGAAATCCAGCCGGGAGTAGGCATGAAGCCACTCCCAAGCATCAGCGTCATCGTCTCCCCCATGCCCCGCTGTCCCCACTGCCATCAACGCGTTTGGACGAAAGCAGAGCGCCGCTCCAATGCCCTGCGAGATGAGTACGACATGCTGAAGGTCGCTGCGGTTGGACGCGCAGGCCAATCGTGCCCCCTGGCAATTTGATGGACTTGCGATTTCGGATCGACTTGAGCTGCTCTCTCGCCCAAATCTCAAGCTCCGTTCCAAAGCGACCGAGGTAGAACGCTTCCTCTCGCTCGGCCCGGCGAATCTCGCCTGCCGCCCACAGCTCGACACGGCGCTTGTATTCCCTGGCGCTCACACTCCGGCGCACCAACCAGGAGGCTGCTTCAGGCGAGTCCACATGGAAGCGTTCGTCTACTTCAGGCAATGAGTCGTCCCGAACGGATGCTTCGATTTCAGTTGGCATGGGAGTTCCGGGGTGTCAGCATTTCGAAGAGAAGTTCTGAAGCAGTGGCGGCCATCGCCTCAGCGATCTCGGCGCCCTTCGCCGCTCTGCGTGCGAGGCGATTCGAACGCTCTCACACGCAGCCGCGGGGGAGACGATTTAGACGCGAGTACGCAGTCCCGCGTACCCCCCCGGATTGGGCGGCGAACCCGGCTCAAAAATTTCCCGACTTTTCCCTCGACACCGCGGCCACGAAGAGCGATAAGGCCCGCCCTCAAAAACTTGCGGTGGGCGCGCGCGTCGATTGGTTGTGTTTACAACAAACGACGTGTTCCCTGAGGGCGGTCCTTGAGGCCGCGGGTTGAGGATAGAGGGTGAGGAGTCCAGAGAGGACGCTCATCTCGATCGACCCGTCGGCGGTCATGCGCCTAGAAGCGATCCGCGTCGCCGTGACCTTCCGAACGCCGCGGCCCCGTTCGGCCGTTCTGCATTTGCGAGTCCAGTTGAACCGGATCTACGTCACCAACGAGAAGGAAGCGCCGCATGCCAACCGTGAACGGAAAGCCTGATCGCAAACCTCGCACGCGTACACGCGCCAGCCGCACCGAGAACGGGAACCCCGTTGCCCGCGGCTTCGGCGAGGCGACCTTCGAACCGCACGAGTCGCTTCCGCTTGGACAAAACGATCGCCTCGTGTGGTTCGATGAGTTCATCGGCGGCATGCTCGGCGGCGGGATCTATCTCCTGGGCGGAAGCCCCGGGGGGCGGAAGTCGGGGCTGGCGACGCAGATCGTGCTGGAACTCGCGGCGGCCGGGATCCCGTCCATCTCCGTGCTGACCGAAGAATCGGAACGCCGCTTCTTCGAGCGCGCGGCGAAGCTCAGCAGCGACTGGCCGAAGCGGGAGGCGCAGCACGCGATGGGGCTGGCGCGGTGCGATGCCCGCATCAGCGATCTGGAACAGTTGCCGGGCTTTCTGCTCCGGGACGTGTTGAGCCCGAACGGCCGGTACGCGGGTAGCAGGCTCGTCGTCATCGACAGCGTTCAGGGCCACGCGACGCCCGGGACGGCCATGCGCATGTACGCGCGGCTGTTCGAGTTCGACCAGCTCGCCCGCGCCGCCGGCATCGCCGTCATCCTGATCTGCCAGCTCACCAAATCTAACGGCCTGTCGGGCCCGCGGGCGTTGGAGCACCATGCCGATGTCGTCCTGCAACTGGCGAAGGTCGGCGACTTCCGCGTGCTGTCGCTGACAAAGAATCGGTTCGGACCGGAGCAGGCGAACGGCGTTGCGCTGCTGATCGATCCGGTGACGACGGCGCTGCGCCCGTCGCCCCATATCACGCCGGTGACGGGCGCGGCGCGCACGTACATGGGCTCGGCGATCGGCGAATCGGAGATCCAGGCGTCTGTATCGCTCCCCACGCCGGGCTCACGGCTGCTGATCACCGCGCCAGGCCTCCCCCGTCGTCGCGTCGAGTTGATTCTGGCCGCGATCTCCGGACTACCGATGCTCGACCTCGGTTCGTTCAGCATGTCGGTATCGGCGCTACTGCCCGGCGTCGAACAGCCGTGCATCGCTGATCGGCGCCCACGCTTCGAGTTCGCCGGCGAAGGTCGCCCGGCCGGCGATCGAAGCCACGATGCGGATCGAGGGGGAAGCGAAGCCCCCGGTGCCGCGGAGCAAGGACAAGCATCGCAACAGCCCATTCTTCCTGAAGAACATCCTGAAGAGCAAGCAAGGCGGCTACCCGATGACGGGGAAGCGCAGCGGCCGTCACGGCGAGAAGCGCTACTACCACACGTCCCGAGGCAAGCGCTGCCCGAAGACCGGAGACATGTACAACCGCGCGATTAACGCGACTGCCTTGGAGAAGGAAATGCTTCGGGTGCTGCGCGAAGTCCTGCTGAACAAGCCGGACCTGATGGACGCCCTGCGGCGGGCGGCCGAGCATCACGCGGGCAAGCACATCCCCGCCTACGACCGCCCGCAGATCGAGAAGCAGTTGATGAAGAAGCAGCGGCAGATCGCCGCTGCGCTGGAGAACCTCACCGGCGATGAAGCCCTGGACCGCCCGATCGACATGAAGTTGACCGAGTACCGCGCTGAGGCCGCGCGGCTGAAGGCGGCGATGCGATCAACGCCCGCGCCCGCGGCACCGGTGGACATCGACGCGGCCGTCGCGCATCTGGCGGAGCAACTTGCCGACTTCGCATCAAATCTCGACGGCGACGACGATCATCGCCGAGATGTTCGGACTGCTCGTTCACCGGCTGGAGGGCGACCTGCAGCCGCCGAGCATCGTCGTGGTGCGGCGCAACGATTTGCGGAGGCAGAAGAGCAGCGACGAGAGGCCTTGACGCGCGACGTGGACTGCTGGCAGCAAGCTGCCGCCATCCGTAATTACCTGGCCGCGATGCGACAAGCGCTCGTTGCTGGAACTGCTCGTCCGAATAACGAAGCCGCGTTTGCGGAGCGGTTCGAATGGGCGACTTGGTACGCCGACCACGTTGACCCACTGGTGCGCGCGAAGATTGGGCCGCAAACGGTGCAGCCGCCCACCAACAAACGGATCGGGGATCTGGATTTGACCTCTCTCATAAGGCCCATCGTTGTCGCCCTCGGCGTCACTGACGCCGATGCACTGCACAAGGTCACCGAGAAGCAGATTGCCGGGATCGAGAAGCAGTACAGCAGTGAATGCCATTCGGATAATCCGCAACTCCGCGCCGCAGCTGCATTTACTATACTAGCGCGATAAGCGGCCTCCTGTCAGAATGGTGGTGGTTTAGTCACCAACCAACAGGAGGCCACGGATGGCTGTCATTTCGGCTTT
>DASYWJ010000027.1:0-10875 GCA_035936155.1 Tepidisphaeraceae bacterium
GCCCGCAATTTCCGCTGCAACGCCAGCCGCTCGTGACCCTTGAGCTTCACGACGTACTTCTTCGCCATCCGGCCTCCTTGCCATTGATGGCCACAGCATGACGCACCTTCACACTTCAGAGGAACTGTGTTAATCCACTAGACGCCCGCGACACTGAAAACACCGTTGCTGCGCCGCCGATCACCGGCGCGAAGCGGCGGATTGCCGGTGTTGCGCAGCGCAGCGCCGGTGTTGGGCAGCGCAGCGCCGTTGTTGGGCCCCGCAGCGCCGGTGTTGGGCGGCGAAACACCGTTGTTGCGCTGCGCAGCGCCGGTGTCGGGCGGCGAAACACCGTTGTTGGAAGGCGAAACACCGTTGTTGGAAGGCGGAACACCCTTGTTGGGCGGCGAAACACCGGTGTTGGGAGGCGGAACGCGCTTGTCGCGAGGCGGGACGCGCTTGCGGTGCGGGGCGGCAGCGGGGTGGGGCGGTGGATGGGGGGTGTGGGGCGGCGGGGGGTGGTTGGTGGGGCTCATCCTTTCATGCCGCTCATCGCCATGCCCTGGATGAAATAGCGCTGGCAGATGAAGAACAGCACGATCACCGGCAGCGTCATCAGCACGTTGCCGGCCATGATCAGCGTCCAGTCGATGCCGCTGGTGAAGTCGGTGCGCATGCCCCACAATCCCAGGCTCAGGGGGAACTTTGCCTGATCGCGCAGGTAGATCAACGGCCCCATGAATTCGTTCCACGCCGCCATGGCGGACATGATCGCGATGGCGGCGGCGGCGGGCTTGACCAGCGGCACGATGACATACCACCAGATCTGCACCGCATTGAGCCCGTCGATGCGCGCGGCCTCTTCGAGCTCGCGCGGGATGGTTTTCATGTGCTGGGTCATGAGAAAGATGAAGAACGCCCCGCCGAACCAGGCCGGCACCCACAGCGGGTTCAATGTGTTGTACCAGCCCAGCTCGCGCCAGATCATGAACGAGGGGATCATCGTCACCTGCGCGGGGAGCATCATCGTCGAGAGCAGCAGCACCAGCGCAATCGATCGCCCGGGCCAGCGCAGCCGAGCGAACGCGTAGGCGACGAACGTGCTGCTGAACAGCGTGCCGGCGGTGCACAGCGCGACGAGGATCAGGCTGTTGGCGACGTAGCGCCAGAACGGGACGTAGTGGAATGCGCGATCGTAGTTGAACTGCATCTTGGCGCCGATCGCTTCAAGGGTGGAGCTGGGCGAGAGCATCAGCCGCAGCGTCGCCCTGGGCGGCGCATCGGACGGCAACGGCGCCGAGGAGACGAGCTTCAGCGGGGTCCAGATCTTGTTCTTGAACGTGTGGTCCTCGAAGGTCGGCGGCTGGAGGAGGATGCTCGCCGGTCGGGCCTGTGCGAGGTACGTCGGGCGCTGGCCGATCCAGCGATCGCCGCCGACTTTCAGCTCGGCGTCGATCCGATGCCACGTGCGGTCGGCTTTGTAGGAAACCATTAGCCGGTGGAGCTGCGAGAAATCGGCCGGCAGATCAAAGTCGTAGCAGAGCGTGATGGGCGCGGCGCCGGCATCGGCGAAGGCATACCGCAGGTACGCTCCCCCTTCGGGCAGCGCGACGAGCTGCGCGTCGCCGCTCTCGATTCGCCACGTGCTGGCGAGGGTGTCGGGGTCGCAGATGCTGGTGACATGCGCGTCGAGCATGCGGAAGAGCAGCCCCCGGAGCTCGAAGCGCGCCACGCGATCGGCCAGCGCCTCGCGGACAGCCTCGGGTGTGAGAAGCGCCGCGTAGGTGTCGCGCAGCGTCGCCTGGTCACCGCCGGCCCAGACCGTTGCGGGGATCCGGACCGTCATGCGGTTGAGCAGCACCGCCGCGGCGGCGGCGGCATGCTCGGGCGATTCGGGCCCGGCGGCGTCCACCGCGTGGCGCGTGGTCTGCTGCAGGATGGGCAGAAACGTCGCGAACTGCTCCGCCGACAATCCGATGGGCTTAACCGGCGCCGGCGCTGCGAGCACGTAGGGGGATCGCCCGACAAAACGCGGCATCTGCGGCAGCCATCGCCCGTTGGTCAGCTCGTCGTCGGTCTTCATGCTGGTGGCGGCCATCCACACCAGCGGGAAGACGAAGATGCCCACGCCAGTCAGCAGAATCAGGTGCAGCCAGCCGCGCGCGACGAAGTAGCGGGCCAGTTGCCGGGTTGCGATTTGCGTCTTGCGATGGGAACGAACGGGCGCGCGCTTCCCGTCGATCGGCAAGCGCAAATCGGCAAGCGGCATTTTCTCAGCCCTGCTCATAGTGCACCCACCGTTTGCTGAGCCACAGCTGCGCGAGCGTCAGCGACAGCACCACGAGGAACAGGATCCAGGCCAGCGCCGATGCGTATCCCATGCGGAAATATTGGAAGGCGTTCTTAAACAGGTAGTACGCGTAGAACAGAGTGGAGTCGGCGGGGCCGCCCTCGGTCATGATGTAGGCTTCGCCAAAGATCTGCATCGTCGCGATCAGCCCGATGATCAGGTTGAACAGGATGTACGGACTGAGCATGGGGACGGTGACATTGCGGAACCGCTGCCACGCGCTGGCGCCGTCGACGGTTGCGGCTTCATACAGCTCCTGCGGGATTGACTGCAGCCCCGCCAGCCAGATGATGATCGCCGCGCCCCCGGCCCACACGCGCATGACAACGATCGACGGCTTGCTCCAGTCCTTGTCCTGCAGCCACAGTGGAAGCGTGAAGTGGAACGTGTCGCCCGTGATCGCGCCGATGACGTGCTCCAGTGCCTGCATGAGCGACGTGTCGTACAGCCAGATCAGAAACGAGTTGATCAGCCCGTAGTTGGGGTTGTACGCCCACACCCACATCAGGCTCGATGCCACCAGCGGGATGATGGCCGGCACATAGTAGGCGGCGCGGTAGAAACCGATCCCGCGAACGGCGTGGTTGAGCAGCAGCGCGATGGCAAGGCTGACGGCCATCGCGATCGGCACGCTGAGAATCATGAACAGCGTGTTGAGCAGACTGCGATAAAAGACGGGGTCGGAGACAACGTCGGCGTAGTTCTTGATGCCGACATATCGCGCCTCGTTAAGCACGTCGTACTGCGTGAAGCTGAACACAACGCTGAAGAGGATCGGCCCGCCGACGAGGGCCACGAAGCCGATCATCCACGGCGACGCGAAGAGCATCGCCGCCCCGACTTCGCGCGCGCGGTATCCGTACTCCACCCGCCGACGCCGGAACGCGACGAACATCAGCACGAACGGGATCGCCACGAGGGCGGCGTAGGCCCACAGGTACGGCCGCCACTTCACGACTGTCGGCGGGGGCGGCGCGAGGTGCTTCTCGAGTTCGGCCTGGACGGGCTGCTGCATCGTGCGCAGGACAAGCTCGATCTCGTCGACCCCTGCACGCCTCGCTTCGTCAGCCATCGAGTGCCGGGCGGCGGCGTCCATGGCGCGGACCTGCTGTGCCCACAGCAGCTGCCCCACCGCCGTCACCGGGCGGATGCGCGTGTTCGGCAGCATGGCGCGGACCGTCTCGTAGCCGCGCTTGAATGGCGTGGGGAGCGCGGGATTGCCATCGACATACTCCGAGACAAGTCGCTCGAAGAACACGCGGTTGACGTCGATCCCCGGCAGGAACAGCCGGCCCTCGGCGTTGCGCTGCTCCTGTTTTCCCGCCTGCGCGAGCTTCACCGCTTCCCACGATCGCAGGAACTTGATCAGCTCGAACGCCCCCTGCTTCTGCCGCGCCGTCGACGGCACGACCAGCGCATACCCTCCGGACCACGCCACCGGCTTCTCGCCCGCGTCCAGCCGGTCCTGCGGCATCGGCGCGGGCACGAGCATGAAGTCCATGTCCGGCCGCCAGTCGGCGATGTGGTTCATGGCATTGTTCGTGTCAATCTTCATCGCGAGGCGGCCGAGCATGAAAGGGTCCATCGCGGCCGTGCCCTGCACCTCCTCGAACCCCTTCACCTGTCCGATTCCGCCGAGGTCATCGTACATGTCAGTCACGTACCGCAGCGCCCGCACGACCGGAGGCGAGTCCATCGTCACGCGCGTGCGCTGGGGATTCATGAACTCCCCGCCCGCCTGCCACGCGTAAAGGTACAGCCAGCTGTTGCCGGTCATCGGCCCGAAACCGAGGCGCACGATGCCGCTGCGCTTGTCGCCGGGCACACGATAGAGCGTGAGACGATTGGCGTAGTCGTGAAGCTCCTCCCAGCTCTTCGGCGGACGCGGCTCGCCGCGCGCGTCGACCAGCCCCGCCTGGCGCAGTGAATCACGGTTGACGTACAACAGCCTGATGTCCGTCGTGCACGGAATGCCGTAGATGCCCGCTTCCTCCGCGGATCCAGGCGGACCGTAGCTGGCTTCGGCGATCGTGTAGTCATAGTAGTCGTCGAGATTCAGCCGGTCGGGAGCGTCCGGCAACTGCGCATCGATGAATGGCTTGAGGTCAGCCAGCGCACCGCGCGCGGCCCACTGCCCGATGGCGAATCGGTCAAAGAAGACCACGTCCGGCGGGACCCCACCCGCGATTGCGCTCATCAGCCGCTGCGCGTCTCCGGTGAGATCGCGCGCGGCAGCCTTGCTCATCACAACGCCGTAGTTGGGGTGCCGCTGCTGGAAGCGATGCAGGAGGATTTCGACGTCCTCGCCCAGATCCGCGTGCCCCCAGAAGACGATCGTCTCGCGTCCGTCGGCCGATTCGTTGGACGTGCTGCCAAGCGTCCACCACGCGATGACGGCTACCAGACCAACGGCGAGGCAGACGACAACCCACAGGGGGACCTGTCCGCGCCTAAGCCGTGTCATCGGAAGTTTCAATTTGTATCAGGGGAGCGGGGAAAGCTGGGCTACTAGGATTCGAACCTAGACAAACTGATCCAGAGTCAGTTGTGCTACCGTTACACCATAGCCCAAATTGTCACCTCCCGTGGCCGTCGTGCGGGCGTGGGAAGCGCGCCTAAGTGTATCCGCAACAGTAGGACGATCAAGTTCCCCTCGCAGTTCGCCCGCCGGGCCTGCGAAAAAAAGCGTCGCTACTTCGGCTGCGGGGGGTGGCCGGTCTTCAGGTACTCCAGGAGCGAGGCGACTTCCTCGTGCTTGAGCGTGTCGACCAGGCCGACGGGCATCACCGAGAAGTTGCTGGCGGTCATCGAGCGGATATTCTCTCGCTGGATCACGTGACGCTGGCCGGTGGCGTCGAGCAGCTCGACCGTGGTCTGGGTCTCGGCGTTTAACCGGCCGGAGAAGTGGTCGCGGGACTTGGTCTCGATGTCCCACGCGCGATAATTGGCCTCGACGGAACGGTTCGGGTCGATAATTTCGGCGAGGAGCTCGGTGGGCCCGCGCGAGGCGATGCCGGTAAGGTCGGGGCCGAGGTTGCCGCCCTGGCCGTTGAACGTGTGGCACTGGGCGCACAACTGCGTGAACAGCTTTTGCCCGACGGCGATGTCGCCTTTCATTTCCAACGCGGGGCGCATCGCTTCCAGCACCTTTAACCGGTCGGGGTTGGTTTCGGTCGTGTCGAGCTTGCGCGCGAGCAAGGCGATGCCGCGATCGCGGTGGGTTTTGAGCGTCTGCCAGTCGGAGGCGGTCAGGTCGCCGCGGGTGAGCTTGCGCTCCTGAATGGCCTTGAGCATGGCGTTGGTCCACGGCACGCGGCGCATCATGACGCTGACGGCGGCGGCGCGGGCGGCGGGGGTCAGGATCGCGCTCTTGGCAAGGATGTGGCCGGCAACGGCGTCCTCGCGGCTGTCGGCCAGCGCGAGGATCAGCATCCGCGACAACTCCGACGAAGCCTGCGGCGTGACCTGGGCGAGGATTGTCTTGATCGTCGCAGGATCGTCGCGCAAGCGGATCATGCGTTTTGCGGCGTCGGCGCGCTCGGCGGGCGAAGCGCCGGCGGAGCCGAGCGTCGCCTCCAGCGCCCTGAGCACCTCGTCCATCTGACCGGCAAAGATGTCGGATTGCCCCCAGCGGTTGGCCAGCACCAGCAGCCGGTCGCGCTGGTCGGCCGAGAGCGCCTCCCCCAGCATCGTGATGCGGCGCTTCTCCGCATCGGAGAAGCTCGGGGCGGCGTCGGCGCGATCGGGCCAGCCGGCGACGAGACCGTCCAGGACGTTCTCGGCCACGTCCGTCTCGACCCCCTTCAGCGCATCGAGCGTCGCGACGATCGTGTCGGCGGGGGCGCCTTCAGCGTAGTGGCGGGCGACGATCTTCACCGCTTGCGCGAGCTTGTCGGTCTCTCCCGCGGTTGCAAGCGTTGCGGGGTCGGCGGGGCCGAGCTCGATCAGCTGCACGTTGTCGTACCACGCCTCCCCGGTCGCGCGGCCCCAGCCGCCGAAAAGCATGTTGATCGTGATGCTCGACCGCTCCCCCGTGGCGAACTCGCCAGTGAGTTCGGTCCAGTCGTTATCGCCGCGCAGGGGCGTGGCCGCCCCCTGCCGCTGGAGCTCGTGCACGTTGAACAACGCGCCCAGTCCATCGCCGCCCGCGGACCGGGTCTTCACCCACGCGGAGAGGCGGTAGCGCGTGTTCGGCTTGACGCGCACGTCCTGGCTCCAACTGACGTCGCCGCCTTCGGCCGACGCGATCATGGCGCTGCGGGCGCCGGTCCTGGCGGTGGAGTCCACCCTAAGCGTTCCGCGTCCGGCGTGCATGATCGCGCGCCAGCCGACAGGACCACCATTCTGCACGTCCTCAAACGAACCGTTGACGATCAGGTTCTGCGGCTGCTTCGCTCCTGCGGATTTCGCCTGCGGCTGAGTGGACGGAGCGGGCGCGGGCGCGGCGGCGTTCTGCTTCGCCGAGCGCGCCAGCGCCGCGTGCAGGAAGGCTGCATCATGCTTCGCAGCGGCGGCGACGGCGGCATCGGGGATCCAGCGGTCGATGAGGTTCTCGGGTTTCCGCAGCGCCGCGTACACCGCCGCGCCGGCAGTCGCGCTGATCGCGCTGCCGCTGGGCTGGTCGGCGATCGCCAGGAGCGTCATCAGCCGCACCTGCGCATCGGGGTCATCCAGCAGTTTCGCGTCCAGGATCGTGCGCAGCGTTTGCTCCCCCGGCGGCAGCACCTGCACCGCGTTGCGGCGCACGCCCGCTGATGGGTGGTTCAGCGCCGCCACCGCCGCAGCCAGCGCGTCTTCGTTCGCGCCATCGAGCGCGCCCAACCCCTTCAGGGTCCACAACGCATGGATCGCGCCGACGTTCAAGTCGATTTCGTCGACGCTCTGGTCCGTCGCGAGCTTGATCAGCTCCCCGACCACCGACTTGTCCTGCTTCTCCACGAGCAGCCGCTGCGCGTGCAGGCGCCACAGCTGGTTGTCGTTGCGCAGCGCACTGACAAGCCCCGCCGGCGCAGCCTTCGACAGATCGAGCGACTTGCCGGGCGTCGCGCCGCTGTACACGATGCGGTAGATGCGCCCGTGCTTGTGGTCGTCGCGGCGCGGCGTGACGTACGCATTGCCCGGGCCGTTCTCGTACCCCTGCGGCGTCGGATTGTGCTGGACGATGTAGGCGTACCAGTCGATCACCCACACAAACCCGTCGGGCCCGACCTCGGCCATGATCGGGCTCGTCCACTCGTCCATGCTCGCCAGCAGGTTGAACGGGTTATAGCTCTTGAAGTCCGATCCCTGCGGCTCGAGCACGAACGTGCCGACGATGTGCCCCGTCGGCTCGGCGACGAAAGCCGTGCGGTTCCAATACTCCTTCGGATACGCCCGGGCGGTGTACAGCGCGTGCCCTGCGGCGGCGGTGTAGCCACCGTGCCAGTCCACCTGCCGAACCTTGGGGTTGGGCGAATCGAACAGGTAGTGCGGCGAAATCATCTTGAGCACACCCGGAGCCCACCCGCCACGAACGGATTCGTAGTAGCGATTCGGAATGGGCAGATAGACGCTGGGGCAGCCGTTGGCGGTGGAGCCGAAGATGATCCCCTCATCCGAGAAGCCGATCCCCCACGTGTTGTTGCTCGTCGAGCGAAGGTACTCCAGCGCGCTGCCGTCCGGTTTGAAGCGGAGGAATCCCTGCTGGAAGCGGAGCGACTTTCCGCCGACGGTGCCGTCGAACGAGCCGTACCCCACCATGCCCCAGATCCAGTTGTCCAGCCCGTAGCGGAAGTTGTTCGGCCCCGCGTGCGTGTCCATCTGCCGGGGGTACCAGCCCGTGAACAGTTCCTGCTTCACGTCCGCTTTCCCGTCGCCGTCGGTGTCCTTCAGGAACCAGGTGCTCTTGCTCTCGGGAACGATGATGCCCCCGTTGGCGAACGTGATGCTGCACGGGATGTTCAGCCCCTCGGCAAAGACGCTGAACTTATCCGCCCTGCCGTCGCCGTCGGTGTCTTCGCAGATCTTGATGCGGTCGTTTCCGCCGCCGGGGCCGGTCACGCGATTGGGGTAATCGAATGACTCGACCACCCACAGCCGCCCGCGCTCGTCCCACGCCATCGTCAATGGCTTGATCACGTCCGGCTCGGCGACGAACAGCTTCGCCTCAAACCCCTCCGGCAGGATCATGTGCTTCTTCGACTCCTCCGGTGACAGCGGCGTGGGCATCTGGTTCCACGTCCCGCCGGCGTGAAACGGCTTACCCCCTGGTTCGTAGAACGGAATGCCCTCGGCCGTCACGTACTCAAACGGCTTGGCATCGGGGTCGGGGCCGACAAGCCTGGGGCGATCGAAGGCGGATGCTGCGTCCGTGCGCGTCGCCCAGCGCGTGCCGCGCTCGATCAGATCCTGGAACCCCGGATTGCCCCAGGTGCGGTGGTCGTGCCCATAGGCGGTGTAGAAGACGCGCCCTTCGCCTTCGCTGCGGACCCACGTCCAGGGCTCTTCCCCGTCGCCGCCATACCCCCCCTCGACCGACTCCGGGCGCACCTGCAGCACGTGGATGTCCTCGCCGAGCTTCGTATGCACGTATGTCTCGTCCCACGTCTCGAAGGGCTTAAACCCCTTCATGATCGGGTGATTGGGATCGACGATGCGCGTGCTGAACGTGCCGGTCTTGTGCTTCTGGAACTGCCCCCCCACGAGCTTGATGTACTGCGGCGAATTGTGGAAGCAGTACGATGCGCAGTGGATGGGAATGAGTCCACCACCCCCGCGGACGTACTCGATCATCGCCTTTTCCTGCTCGGGCGCGATGTGCGTCTCGTTGGCGTAGATCATCAGCCCGTCGTACTGGTTGAGCGTGTCGGGATTCAGGTCGCTCATCCGGTCGGTGTACGTCAGGTCCACCCCGCGCTGCTTCATGACCGGCGCAAGCTGCGCGAACCGCTCGGCCGGCTTGTGATGGCCATTGTCGCCGAGGAACAGGACCTTCACGCGCGCGGCCTCCTCCGCCGGCGCGATGGCCGGGACCGCAGCCAGCAACACAACCACAATCGCGAACAAACGAAACATCATCACCTCATCACCAATGCCAAACCGCGTGCACTTCCCGCTTCCTGGATTCGCCACAGGATCGTCTGGCTACCGGGCGCACGCCTTTTTCAGGAACTTCACTCCCTTGGCGGCGATGTCGTCGCGCGAGGGCTCGATCTGCCGCCAGATCGCCGCAGCGCGGGCGATCACCTTCACATCCGTGGTAAAGCTCTCGATCACCAGATCGCCGTCATACTTGATGCTCTTCAGCGCCTGGATGATCTGCGGCCAGGCGATGTGATCCCCGCCCGGCGTCCCCCGGTCGCTCCCGCAGGCGTGCACGTGCGCCAGCTGCTTGCCGACCTTCCTGATCGCCTTCGCCTGGTCCTTCTCCTCGATGTTCATGTGGAACGTGTCGAGATGGACCTTCAGATTGGGGCTGCCGACATCGTTGACCATCTTCAGCGCCTGATCCGCCGTGTTGATGAAGTCGGTCTCGAACCGGTTCAGCGGCTCCAGCGCAATGATCACCCCCCGCTTCTCGGCGTGTTTGGCGATCTCCTTCAAATGCTTTACGACCGTCTTCCACTGCTTGGCGTACTCCTTCGGCTCCACCGCATCGGCGCGCCCGACGGCGCTGTACACCGGCCCGATCACCTTCGCCCCGCCCAGCTCCGCGGCCTGGTCGATGATCGCCTTGAGGTATTTCTTCCCCGTCTCCTGATTCTCCGGCGTGCCGCGCAGATCGCGATCCGGGCCCATGCACGCGCACACGCTCCCGCACACCAGCCCCGCCTTGTCCAGCTCCCGCTTCACGTGCGCGGGGTCGATGTGGGCAGGGTCTTCGATGGGAATCTCCACCGACTCAAACCCCCACTTCTTGAACTGCGGGAACAGCTTCGTCGACGCGTTCGTGAACGGCGAGGTAAACAGGAAGGTGTTGATCCCGAAGCGCATCAAGGGTCCTCCAAAGGGATTGAATCGGCCGGGGATTCTAGTCCCGACCCGCCGACTCCGCGAGGACCGCCTGCACAGCAAACCCCCGCCCCCCGTCCCTTCGCCGCTTCCGCCACCACCACACCGGCGGGATCGCCGTCAGCAGCGGGAGGAGCCAGAGGGGGAGGATGAGGTACGTTGTCCCCCCGTACCTGCCGTACCCGCTGCCCAGCCATCGGATGCCATGCAGTTCGCCCCAAATGCTCCCGATCTCTGAGCGGAGCGAAGGCGTATACTCCAGCTCTTCATAGGAGAACGACGTTCTGGCGCGGACACCGATCAGCCACAACTGCCCCTCCGCGGCGGCTATGGCTCCCTGGGTGGTTCGCCCCACCGGCACAGTCACTGTGTCCACGCGCCAGAACGATCGCCCCACCAGCATCGCCGACCCCACGCACACCACCGCCGACAGCAGCGTCAGACCGTTGGCGAGTCGCCTGGGCATCAGCGCATTGTAACAGCGGAAAGACTTACGCCGCGGAGGGGAGCTGGCGGAGGGGCTTGACGTCGGCCACGAATGAGCACGAATCATCACG